>JBBEBI010000067.1:37785-49838 GCA_040882365.1 Anaerolineales bacterium | reverse complement strand
CAAAGAGCTCACGGCGGAAGTGAACCATGCCATCGCCACCCTTGCCGGAGCGCACGGTAATCTCAACCTCATCCAAAAACTGGGTTTCAGCCATTCGTCGTCACGGCTAGGAGATTATAGAGGCAAAGGGAATCAGATGGCAGCACAGTAAAGATATTGCTACTTTTCCCGGGGGAGGGGGTCGATACTACTTGACAAGATGTTAGTACGTTTCTGGGTGGCTTAAGGAAAACTAACATCTTGTCAAACCTTTCTATTACATCTTCTGGGTTAAGGTCCTTAATGCTGATATAGCATCAATTCAAATAATTGGGTTAAAGCGGATTATTAGTCAAGCAACCCAGTGGGTTTGTGCCCCGCTTGTGAAGGCATTGTACGCGTTTGCACAAACTGGGAACTGGTGGTAAATTAATCAGAGGAATCAACCCAAGAGGAGGTTCCGCTTATGCCTAAACAGATTCCCGACATCGTCATTGGGCGCTTGCCCATTTATCTGCGTGCCTTGCTGCAGATGAGCCAGGAGGGCCGGCAGGTCACCAGCTCACAGGAATTGGGCGAACGCCTGGGAATCTCGGCGGCACAGATCCGCAAAGACCTTTCGCAATTCGGCGAATTCGGCAAGCAAGGCACCGGCTACAACATCGAATTTCTGGCCAAGCAGGTGCGCGAGATCCTCAAGGTGAACCGCGTGTGGGATGTGGCCATCGTAGGCGCCGGCGACATCGGCCGTGCCCTGGCAGGTTACAACGGTTTCAGCGAACGCGGTTTTCGTATCACCATGATCTTCGACAATAAAGCGGAACTGATCGGCAGCCGGGCGGGTGAATTTGTGATCCAGGACACCAGAACGATGAAAGATGAGATTCGGGCAGCGGGCATCAAAATGGCCATGATCGCTGTGCCGGCGGCGCAGGCCCAGGCCGTGGCGGACCAACTGGTGGAGGCCGGTGTGCGCGCCATCCTCAGCTACGCGCCGGTGAACCTCAACGTGCCCGCCGGAGTCCGCGTGCAGAATATTGACCCCTCCATCCATTTGCAGCGCATGACTTATTACCTGGATTAAGCAGGAGGAAGGACACACAGCAGTTCTCTCGCAAAACAAAAAGTGGCGGCGCTTGCGCCGCCTCTTTCATTTACCCTGTCAATTCCTGCTGACCCGCTGCAGCACTTGGGCCATGTCCAGCCCTTGCAGCGCTCCAAGCGCCACGACATTCACCGGGTCGTCAACCAAGTAAGTGGGCACGCCCAGCTTTTGCGTCATCAGGCGGTCCATGCCGCGCAGCAGCGCCCCGCCCCCGCACAAGGCCACGCCGCGGTCGATAATATCGGAGGCCAGTTCCGGTGGGGTCTTCTCCAGCACGCGGCGAACCATTTCGAACATCTCATCCAGCGTGGGTTGCACGGCTTCCACCACTTCGGAGGTGGTCAATGTCAATGGCCGCGGCAGGCCGCTGACCTGGTCCTGGCCTTGGAGCTCAACGCTGTGCTCCTCGTCTTGCGGCACGGCGGCGCCCACGCGCAGCTTCACCATTTCGGCTGTGCGCTGTCCGATATGCAGACCGTATTTGCGGCGCACGTAGCTAGTGATGGCGTCATCCAGGTCAAAGCCGCCCACGCGCAATGTTTCGCCGGACACTACATCATTCATGGCGATCACAGCCGCCTGTGTGCAGCCGCCGCCCATGCACACCACCATATTCCCGGTGGGTGTGCCAATGGGCAGATCGATGCCCAGGGAAGCCGCCACCGGCTGCGGCACCAGGTGGGCATCGCCCACCTGTAAAGCGGCTTCGTGGACGGCGCGGCGTTCCACACTGGTGATGCCATAGGGGTGCGTGATCATGATGCGCGGCTTGAAAAAGCGCACGGAGCCGCCCACCTTGCGCACCAAATGGTCCAGCAATAATTCGGTAAGTTCGTAATAGGCCACCACTCCCTTTTGCAATGGGCGGATGACCTCGATAGATTCTTCCTGCACGCGGCCGACCATGCCCAGGGCTTCCTCACCCACGGCCACGATCTTCTGTTCGTTGACATCCACCGCCACGATGGTAGGTTCCTGCAGCACGATCCGTCCGCCCTCAACAATGCGGATGAACATCGTACCTAGGTCGATGCCTAGTTCACGCGAAAAAACAGCCATTAGGGGGTTATTTTACTCGCCGGAGCGCGGAGTCGGGAGTTCAGACTTGCGGCGGGTGCGCCCAAAGCGCTGTGCCATTTCCAGGCGCAGCGTCGAGCGGCGGAGCGCGGCCTCGGCCGCCAGATAAGCTTCGGCATCCTTGGGCACGCCCTCGGCCAGGCGTTGCTCGGCACGACGCTTGGCTTCTGCGGCGCGGGCTATGTCGATTTCTTCAATGTCTTCGGCGGCATCGGCCAGAATGGTAATGATGGTGGGTTGAACCTCCACCAGGCCGCCCGTGACTGTGAACAATTGCTCCACCCCACCCTTGCGCACCTTGATCACGCCCATGCGAATAGTGGAAAGCAGCGGGGCGTGGTTGGGTAGGATGCCCATCTCTCCCTCCGCGCCTGGGATGACGACGATATCCACGTCACCTTCGTACACGGGCCGATCTTGGGAAACTATTTCGCAACGGATTGGCATTTCAATCCCTGTTTAGTCCTTATGCTCCGGCCAGCTTCTTGGCCTTCTCGACCGCTTCGTCGATGCCACCCACCATCATAAAAGCCTGTTCGGGCAGGTCATCGTGCTTGCCATCCAGGATCTCGCGGAAGCCGCGCACGGTTTCCGTCAACGAGACATAGCGGCCGGGGATGCCGGTGAACTGCTCCGCCACGAAGAAAGGCTGCGAGAAGAAGCGCTCCACCTTGCGGGCACGCGCCACAATAAGCTTGTCGTCCTCGCTCAGCTCGTCGATGCCCAGGATGGCGATGATGTCCTGCAAGTCTTTGTAACGTTGCAGCACGCGCTGCACTTCGCGCGCCGTGCGGTAATGCTCCTCGCCCACCACATTGACGTCCAAAATACGAGAAGTGGAAGCCAGGGGGTCCACGGCCGGGTAGATGCCCTTATCGGAGATGGAGCGCTCCAAGGCAATGGTGGCGTCCAGGTGAGTAAAGGTCGCCACAGGCGCCGGGTCGGAATAATCGTCGGCCGGCACGTAGACGGCCTGCATGGAGGTGATGGAGCCGGAGCGAGTAGAAGTGATGCGCTCCTGCAGCTGGCCCATTTCTGTGGCCAGGGTGGGCTGGTAACCTACGGCCGAAGGCATACGGCCAAGCAGCGCCGACACTTCAGAGCCGGACATGCTGAAGCGGAAGATATTGTCGATGAACAAGAGCACGTCTCGCCCCTGGTCGCGGAAGTACTCTGCCATGGTGAGCGCCGTCAGCGCCACGCGCAGGCGGCTGCCGGCCGGCTCGTTCATCTGGCCATACACCAGCACAGTGTCCTTGAGCACCCCGGACTCGATCATTTCGCGATAAAGCTGGGTGCCCTCGCGGGTCCGTTCCCCTACGCCGGCGAACACCGAGTTCCCTTCGTGCTCCTTGGCAATGGAGCGGATCAGCTCCATGATGATGATGGTCTTGCCCACGCCGGCGCCGCCGAAGATCCCGGTCTTGCCGCCTTTCGTGAAGGGAGCGATGAGATCGATGACCTTTACGCCGGTCTCGAAAACCTGCACCCCTGTGGCCTGGTCTTGGAACGCGGGGGCCGGGCGGTGGATAGGGTAATAAATATCGCTCTTGACTTCGCCCAGGCCGTCAATGGGTTTGCCCAGTACGTCGAACATGCGACCCAACGTGGTGGGCCCCACGGGCACCGTGATCGGCGCATTGGTATTCACCACATCCATGCCGCGCTGCAGCCCCTCGGTGGCGTCCAGGGCCACGCCGCGCACCTGGCCTTGGCCCAGGTGAGTTTGCACTTCCAACGTTACAGGGGTTTTATCCTGACGTTGGATCTCTACTGCATCATAGATCTCAGGCAGGTTCCCCTGGGGAAACTGGACGTCGACCACCCCGCCCAGGATCTGCACCACTTTGCCGGTTGCTTCAGCCATCATTCCTCCAATAAGTCCTCTCGCGAAACTCAGCTCGCCTGGGCCAGCGCCTCAGCGCCGCCGGCAATATCCAGCATTTCATTGGTGATGCTCTGCTGGCGTACTTTGTTGTATTCCAGCGTGAGCGCGTTGGCCAGTTCATTGGCGTTATCCGTGGCGTTCTTCATCGCCACCATGCGGGCTGCATGCTCGCTGGCGATCGATTCGAGCAACGCCTGGTATACCTGCAATGCGGTGAAGCGCGGCACGATCTGGTCCAGGATCTCGATCTGCCCCGGCTCGTAGATATAAGCCGCGGACGGCCCCTTCTGTGTGGCCCCGAGCACGGCCTGAACCAGACCCTCGCCGGTTCCATATTCCAATGGCAGCAATTTCTTCCTCGTCGGCGTCTGGCGGATCATATTTTCAAAATCCGTGTAGACCAAATAGACCTCGTCGGCTTTGCCGGCCAGGAATTCCTCCACCAGGATGCGCCCGATAGGCGAGGCATCCGTGAACCTGGGCTCGGGGGGTAGGCCGATAAACTGGGCGATCACATTCATCCCCCGGCGGAACAACAACTCGGCGCCCTTGCGGCCCACGGCAATGTAGCGTACCGGTACGGCGTAATCACGGAATTGGTTGAGTGTGTAACGCAAGATGTTGGTGTTGTAGGCGCCCGCCAAACCGCGCTCCCCGCTCACCATCACCACGATCACGCTCTTCACTTCTTTGCGCTCGGTGAGCAACGGATGCAAAGTGGCACGGCCGGGTTGTCCGGCGATGTGCGTAAGGACTTGCCAGGCCTTGGTGGCATACGGTTTCGTGCGCGCCACGGCATCCATGGCTTTACGCACGCGGCTGGCGCTCACCGCTTGCAAGGCGCGCGTGACCTGGCGGATATTCTTGACGCTGCGGATGCGTAGGCGAATCTCGCGGGTATTAGCCATTTTACAGTTGACAGTCTACAGTCCACAGTTGACAGCTAACGAAAGTCATCGCAACTTCTTTAGCAAACCAAACAGCATTTTTCTTATTTCGAGCGCCAAACCAAAAGTACCTTCTGCTTCGGCTTCAGTAATATATCCGAGCCTGATTGAAAGCTCTACTTGAGTGTCCACTTCTACCAGTGATCCGAGGGCGATTCGAATGAACCTGCCGAATTCCGAATGCGTCGCTCCCCGAGCCTGACCTTCGGCAATATTTGAAGGGACCGAAACAACAGCTCTCTGGATTTGACTTTTTTTGAACCATAGGTTTCGACATTGGGGAATTTACCTGTAAGAAAATAAACCTGGCCCACGAGATCCAACCCTTTTTGCCAAACAAGCAAATCTTTATAGCTCTGCCTATCCTCTTGTCCATTACCTGGCAGAATCTTGGCATCTGGTTGGTTTATCTTTTGCATTTTCTCTGTCAACTGTCTACTGTCAACTAATTAGGACCAGGTGCTGTTAAACGATTCGATAGCGCTCTTCAGCTTGGCTTTCAAATCATCGCTAAGCGCCTTTTTTGTGCGAATCTCTTTGAGCAGATCGCCGTGGGATGCATCCATATCGCGCAACAACTGCGCTTCCCACTCGGTGACACGTTCAATATCGATCTTGTCAGCCAGGCCGCTGGTAGCAGCAAAGATGGCGACGACTTCATGCTCCAAAGATACCGGCGCATACTGCGACTGTTTGAGGATCTCCTGCAAACGCTGCCCGCGGCCGAGTTGGTCTTGCGTGGCTTTGTCTAGGCTGGAGCCGAACTGCGCGAACGCCGCCAGTTCACGGAAGGAGGCCATGTCCAGGCGCAGGCCGCCGGCCACTTGCTTCATGGCCTTGGTCTGCGCATCGCCGCCCACGCGGGAGACCGAGAGGCCGGCGTTGATGGCCGGGCGGATGCCGGCGTAGAACAGATTGGCCTCCAGGTAAATCTGCCCATCGGTAATGGAAATGACATTGGTGGGCACATAAGCGGAAACGTCACCCAGCAGCGTTTCGATGATCGGCAACGCGGTCAGCGAACCGCCGGAGCCTTTCAGTTTGACGGCTTTATTATCCTTGCCGGCTGCTTGCCCGGCGTTATGTTTGGCCAGTGGGCCACCATAGACCTGCTTGTCCACTGAATCTTTCTCAGTGGCGGTGTCTTCTTTGAAGCTTTTGGGCACGGCCACATATTTATCCGCCAGCCGCGCGGCGCGTTCCAGCAGACGAGAGTGCAGATAGAACAGGTCGCCGGGATAAGCCTCGCGCCCGGGCGGGCGGCGCAACAGAAGCGATACCTGCCGGTAAGCCCAGGCGTGCTTGGAGAGATCGTCGTAAACGATGAGCGCGTCGCGTCCCGTCTCCATGAACTCTTCGCCGATGGCGCAACCCGCGTAAGGCGCGATGTATTGCAGCGCGGCCGGCTCCTCGGCGGAGGCCACCAGGACCACGGTGTGGTCCATGGCGCCGTGCTCTTCGAGGATGGCCACCGTGCGAGCGATGCCGGCCTTCTTCTGACCGATGGCCACATAGATGCACAGCAGGTCCTGCCCTTTTTGATTGATGATGGTATCGATGGCCAACGCCGTCTTCCCTGTCTGGCGGTCGCCAATGATCAGCTCACGTTGGCCGCGGCCCACCGGGGTCAGGGCATCGATGGCCTTGATGCCCGTTTGCACGGGGGTGTCCACATCCTTGCGCTGGATGACGCCCGGGGCAATGCGCTCGATAGGGCGGAAATGGTCAGAGGCGATCGGCCCTTTGCCGTCGATGGGTTCGCCGAGGGCGTTGACCACGCGGCCCACCATGCCGTCGCCCACCGGAACGGAGGCAATGCGGCCGGTTGAACGGACCATCATGCCTTCCTCAATACCGGAGAATTCGCCCATGATGATGATGCCGACGCTATCTTGCTCCAGGTTGAAGGCAATGCCCATCACGCCGTTCTCGAACTGCACCAGCTCTTGCGCCTGCACTTTGGCGAGGCCGGAGGCGCGCGCAATGCCGTCGCCTGCCTCGGTGACGGAGCCGACGTCGCGCACCTCGAACTCGGGCTTAAAGCCCTCGATCTGCTTCTGTAAGCTGGAAGAAATATCTTTGATCAGATCAGACATGAAGATGACTCCGTGTGAGAAAGATAGGCGAACGGATTTGGCTGATGATAACTGAAAGACATTTGTTTGTCCAGTAATTCACAATCTATAGGGGTGGGCTCGGCTACTCCGGAGGCTTTTGCTCACCGCCACTGCCGAGTTGACGAGAACGCTCATAAGCGGCCCAGACCGCCCGAGAAATAGCCGTGCGGAATCCAGCTTTCTCCAGATAGTAGAGCGCCTCGGCCGCGGTTCCTCCGGGCGAGGTCACCTGGTTGCGGAGCCGTGCCAGGTGGCGGGGACCCTCCTCGATCTGGTTATAGAATTCCACGGAGCCGCGCAAGGTCTGCACCACCAACTGTTCGGCCACGCGCCGCGGGAAACCCAAATGCACACCGGCATCCACCATGGCTTCCATGAAAAGATAAACATAAGCAGGCCCGGTCCCTGACAGCGCGGTCGCTTTATCAAGGAAACTCTCCTCGTCGACGAAAACTGCTTGACCTAGGGCGCTCAGAATGCCTTCGGCCTGTTTGCGCTGCTCCGGACTGGCCTCCTGTGAGGCCGTCCAAACGGTGATACCGGCCCCGATGCGCGCCGGGGTATTGGGCATAGCGCGCACGATGGCCGGGTGCTGCAGGGCAGCTGCAATGTGGGTCATCGGTGCTCCGGCAACAATGGATAGGACTAGCGCTTCTTGAGGAAGAGAGCCAGTAATCCTTGCCAACACCTTATCCAGTTGCTGAGGTTTGACCGAGAGGACTAGCACCCCGGCCTGGCGAGCGGCTTCAGCATTGTCGGGCGTATAAATCAGCCCATAGGCAGCGGCCAATTGCTCGCCACGCTCGGGCCGCGGGCCAGCCGCAAGTAGATCCTGGCCCTTAGCTACCCCGGTGCGAATCAGGCCGGCGATCATGGCCTCGGCCATTACGCCTGGCCCAATGAAGGTTATTTTGGAATTTTTAGCCATTACTTCCTATTATCTGGAATCCGATAATAATATCAGCAAAGGCCGTTCGAGCCCCGCGGCAAGCGGTTGGTATAATTTTTTGTTCGGGTGACCGCATGAAAAAGAAGAAAAGCCTTGCCTACCCAGCTAACGGTGACTTGAGCGCCTTGCGCAACCGGGTGATGCGCCGCCGCGAATACCTGGATTTGCTGGAAACCGAGTTGGCAAACACGCGCGCCATCGTGCAGGAATTCACCCGCTTGTACGAGGAACGCATCCGCCCGCTGGATAATGAACAAAAGCGGCTGAGCCGTCTTTTGGATCAACTGACCGCCGACCAGAAGCCGCCGGCCAGCGGCTGGCGGGGCCGTGGCCCGCGCCCCCGCCAAGCGGCGCCCAACGGAAACCAGGAAGCCGACCCGTTCCCCAAAAAGAAACCTTCGACCAACAAAGATGCCCAGTACGAACGCAAGGTTCGCGAGTTGTTCCGGCGGCTGGCCAAGCAATATCACCCTGACCTGGCCCAAGACGCCGAGAGTAAAGAACGCTGCGAAAAGGTGATGGCGGAGATCAACCGCGCCTATCAGGCCAAAGATCTGGAAATGCTGCAAGCCTTGGCGAATTGCCAGGCCAAAGGTCACCGCAGCTCCAAGCTTCCCGAGGCGGAGTGGGCGCGCCTGAAGTTGGAGCTGCGCCAGTTGGATGCAATGATCTTCGAGATCGAACAGACCATCCGCGAGCTGGACCTCTCCCCAGCCATGCAAATGCAAAGCGAGACGCGCGGGGAGCGCCCCGGCCGCCACGATGTGTTGGCCGAAATGGAAGCCGATTATCGGACCCGCATCAGCGAGTTACAGGAACAATTGTTGGGCCTTGGAATGGAAATTGAATAGCGCGCGGCGCAAAAGCGGCTGGTTATCTTCCTGATCCACTCATTTGAAATATTGCAGCGCCAGTTTCAACCGCTCTTCCAATTCAACTGGTGCGTCCTTGGGCAGCGATTGCAGGGCCGCCTGGGCTTCCACCACACTGTAACCCAGCCCAGTCAGCGCTTCTAGCAGATCTCCATCGCTCGTTTGTCTCTGCAGGGCGGCCTCGTCGCCTTCCGCCGCCAGCACGCGGTCTGTCAGGTGCAGCAAGATCTTTTGGGCCGTCTTGCTGCCCACCCCTGGCACCTTGCTGATCACGCTGCTCTGGCCGCCGGCCACCGCGGCGCGCAGGGCCGCGGGCGTCAGATTGGATAATATGTTCAACGCCAGCTTTGGGCCCACCCGGTCCACGCCCAGCAGCAACACGAAAAGACTGCGCGCTTCCATAGTCGCGAAACCATACAGGCTCAAGTCGTTTTCGCGCACTACCAAATGAGTATGCAGGGATAGGATCTGGCCCACGTGCGCTCCTTGCAGTAAGGGCCGCGGCACGCTGACTTTGAAACCGACCCCGGAAAGTTCCAGGGTCAGGCTCGTCTCGTCGATGTGGGCCACGCGGCCGCTGAGGCTGGAGATCACAGCCGGCTAGATCAGCAACACGGCGCCAATACCCACCGCCAGCATCAGCAGCATGGCGGGCAGGATGGCGCGCCGCAATCCGGGCGTGCCTAGGCGGAAGACGATCAGGCCCTTGAACACGGTGTTAGTCATCGCGGCGAGGACCAGGCCCTGGGTGGCCACTTGCAGGCTGAGGCCGTCGCGGGATAGTTCGGCAAGGCTTAAGGTGATGGCGTTTACATCCGTCAACCCGGATAGGAAGCTGGATACCAGCACACCTTGGTCGCCCAAGTAAAGCTGGGCGCTGCGCGAGATCAGCAAGATCACCGCGTACAGCAGGCCGAACCGCAGCGCCTCGCGGATATCGAAGGGGTTGTTGAATTGCACGTTGCCCTGGCCCGCGCTTCGTTTAGAAAGTAAAAGAAAAGCGGCAAACGCAAAACCGGCGAGGGCGCTGATCGCCAAAGGCAGCCAGGCAAATTGGAGCAAGGCTATGTTGAGCACGCCCACCTGGAAAGCCATGCGGATGAACATCACCGACCACGCTACGACGATAGCCACTGCCAGGGCGCGCACAAAATGGCTGGTCGTGCCGGCGCGTTTGGAGAGGCTGAGCGTGACCGCCGTGCTGGACACCAGGCCGCCCAGGAAGCCGGTCCCCATGATGCCACTTTCGGCCTTCATTAACTTGATCAGCACATAGCCCAGGAAGCTAATGCCGGAGATGAACACCACCATGAGCCAGATCTTGAACGGATTGAGCACGTCGAAGGGTGGAGGAAGCAGCGCTTGATTGGGAAGCACCGGCAGCACAATGGCGCTGACCACGGCAAACTGCAGCGCGGCGTTGATGTCCTGGCGAGTGAGCGCTTCTACCAGCTTGTCGGTTTCCAACTTTAGGGAAAGCAGCAAAGTGGTGGCGACGGCCAGCGCCACCGCCAGGCCCACGTAGTTCCAATAGCACAGGCCGCCCAACAGCACGGTGACGAGGATGGCCGCTTCGGTGGTCATGCCGAAATGCTCGTTGCGTGCTTTGAACACGTAACCCACTACTACCAGCAGGCCCACTGCAAGCAGCAAGCCGACGAAAATAATAGGCTGCCGGAACTGGTCCGAACCCATGGCAGCCAGGGCGCCGCTGAGCGCCAGCAAGGCGAACGTGCGCTCGCCAGCCGGGATGGTGCGGCCTTCGCCGCCGTGCGAGAATTCGCGCTGCAGGCCGATGAAGAAGCCAATAGCCAAGGCGACGCCGAAACGGATAAAGAGGTCTAGTTCGTCCATGATAGTTACGATCCCTGATCGATCAATTGCCGCGTGCGTTGCGTGTTCAGGTGGCAGATGGCGATGGCCAGCGCATCGGCGGCATCGTCCGGAGTGGGCAGCTCCGGCAAGTTCAACAGCGTGCGCACCATACTCTGCATCTGCACTTTGTCCGCCGCGCCATAGCCGCTCACGGCCAGTTTCACCGCATTGGGATTGTAATCGTAACTGGGGATGCCGGCCTGCTGCAAGGCCAGCAGCACCACGCCGCGCGCCTGGCCCACGCTCATCGCCGTGCGCACGTTGCGTTGGAAATAAAGGGACTCTACGGCTGCCGTTTCGGGCCGCCGGGCTTGCAAAAGGTCAGAGAGGGACTGGTAAATGGTGGCCAGCCTTTCCGCGGCGGGCATCTCGGGCGGCGTCAGGATCACGCCCCAGTCGACGGCCGAGAGGTCGCCGGCTGCGGTGCGCTGCACCAAGCCGTAGCCTGTGATGGCTGTGCCGGGGTCGATGCCGATCGCCAGCATGGCCTAGGCTGCGGCGATCTTTTCCAGGGCTGCGTCGCTGATCTTGAGGTTCGAGGCGACGCTTTGCACGCCTTCCACTTCTTCGAGGGCTTCGATGGTGCGCATCACTTGCACCGTTTCCTCATGCCCCAACTCCAGTTCCTGGTTGGCCTGCATGCGCAACCCGGCGTCTTCCACCAGGATGCCGGCTTTCCTAAGCGCGTCGCCGATGCGCTTATAGGATTCCACGGGGCCGGTGATCTCCACCTCGCCATCCTCATACCAGACGTCGTCGGCGCCGGCCTCCACGGCCAGCTCGAACACCTGGTCCTCGCTGCGGCCGCCAGCCGAGAAGGCGAAAAATGCCACGCGGGTGAACTGCCAGGCTACCGAACCGACCTCTCCCAGGGTGCCGCCATGGCGGGTGAGCGCATGGCGCAGATCGGACACCATGCGGTTGCGGTTGTCGCTTACACAATCGACTATGACGGCTATGCCATGGGGGGCGAAACCTTCGTAGGTCACCTGCTCCAAGGCGGCGCCTTCTTTATCTTCGCCGGTGCCGCGCTTGATGGCGCGTTCGATGTTAGCGGCCGGCATGCTCTCCGCCTTGGCCTTTTCGACGGCAACGCGCAGGGAAAAATTAGTATCGATGCTGCCGCCGCCTTCGCTGGCGGCCATGGTGATCTCGCGCGCCAGCCGCGTGAAAGCCTGGCCTCTCTTGGCGTCGGTGGCGCCTTTCTTGCGCTTGATAGTGGACCATTTGCTGTGACCGGACAT
>JBBEBI010000067.1:0-37685 GCA_040882365.1 Anaerolineales bacterium | reverse complement strand
CGTCGGTGGCGCCTTTCTTGCGCTTGATAGTGGACCATTTGCTGTGACCGGACATTGGCACCTGCTCTTCTGCGGGGAAAAATTATATCATCGCGGCCCTGGACATCTTCACCCGATTGGCTCTAGTCAAGTTGTAATAGCCAGAGAAACACACCGCCCTCGATACACTTTGACAAGCTGTCAGCAGATTGCAGGGGCGGGTCTAAGACCCACCTCCACATTAATTACACAGAGGATCGGGCAACAGGGTAAACAGGAGCCTTTGTCAAGGGGAATAATGAATCAAGATATAATCTTTTTCCACGCAAAATTCGGGGCGTGGCGCAGCCCGGTTAGCGCGCACGGTTCGGGACCGTGAGGTCGGAGGTTCAAATCCTCTCGCCCCGACTCGCCTCCGTATAGAACTTATTTCGCATCAGCCAAGCTTACGCTATTGGCTTAAAAACGGGGATAATAAAACGGCCTCGTCCCTATCTCAAGGAGTGGTTATGAAATCGCCATTCATATTCATCGCTTCCTTGCTTCTGCTAAGTGCCTGCGCCGCCCCGCAAACACCGGCCGCCGCACTACTCGACATCGAACCCACCGCCACCACGGCTCCCACGCCTACGCCATTCCCGATGGAGAACGGCATCTTCACCGGGCAGCCTGACGATTTCCTGCTCACGGAAGAGGAACTCGTTGGCGCCTATGAAGCCGATGGCGCCGGCAGCGGGTCCACCAATATGGACCTTTTGCAGGCACGAGCGGACGGCGAGGCTTATATCGAAGCGACTGGCCGCCTGATGGGCTGGCGCATCCAATTCAATCGCGCCGGTGAAGGCGATACGCCACCCTATGTGGTCAATGTGGTGAATATGTATGAGCACGCCGAAGGTGCCCAATTGGTGCTGAACCGCGAGTGGCATCAGGATGTCTGGTCGGCGATCGACAGCGGCCAGTTGACCCTGCTGCCGGAGATCGAGGGTCTGGATGCGGAACACCTCATTTGGCAGACCGCTGAGGGCGCAGTGGGCGTGGAGCTCGTTTACCGCAACCTGTACATCTTATTCACCGGGCCCGGCGATGGGGTGGACCAATACGAGTTTTTCGCCGAGTTGGCGCGCACACACTTGCAGTGGATCAGGGACGGGGAATAAGCTGGTCTCCGGAGGCGAACATCGACGCGAGGCGGGCAACTTGCGTCGGCCCTCGCGTCATAATTAAATAGGCTTTCGCTTATGAAATCGATTCGCAAATTCGTCGAAGCACACCACGGAAACCTGGGCCCCTTCCTTTATCTATTCGTCTGCATCCTTGCCTTCGGTTTGTTCATCCCCTTTCTGGGCTTCTACTGGGATGACTGGCCGACCATCTTCTACACCTTCGACGACCGCATCGCCCAACTCATTAATCACTTCTCCTACGACCGCCCCTTCTCGGTGTGGGCCTACTGGTTGGTCGGCCGCCTGGGCACCTCTCCGCTGGTGTGGCAGCTGTGCGCATTGCTGCTCAACTGGGCGGGGGTGGTGGCCTTGGCCTGGGCGCTCAAACCACTGTGGAAAGATCACGCCAAAAAGATCCTCTACATCGGCCTGGTCTTTGCCATTTACCCCGGGTACTACGTACAGCCCTCCTCGGTTATTTTTATTCCCCATTTGGCCGCACTGGCCTTGTATTTAGTATCTCTAGGCGCTATGGGCCGAGCGGTTACGGGTAAGGGGCTCTTTTGGCCGTACACATTTCTGGGGTTGGCCACCGCGGCCATCCATATGTTCACGGTGGAATATTTCGTCGGGCTTGAACTGCTCCGTCCGATCTATTTATGTATCCTGCTCGCAAAATCAGGCCGCGCGCAAAAAACCAAAATTCCAGGAAATCCTGAAGATCTGGTCACCGTATGTAATTGTCTTCGCCGCCTGGTTGGCCTGGCGCCTCTTCCTGCTAAAGCTCCCTGCGGAGCCTTATCCGCTTGTGCTAGTGTCGGGACTGCGCAGCGATCCGCTGGCTGCAGTGGCCCAACTGCTGCTGACGATCCTGAACGACATCGAATACATATTTATTCAAGCGTGGACCGAACTGATCCAACCCATGGTGGCCAGCCTGTCCACCAGCTTCGGATTGATCGATGCCGCCATCTCGCTGGGCGCAGCAGTCGTACTTTTCGTCGTCCTCTCGGCCCTCCCCAGGCGCAAGGCCAAATCGGGGGATCTCAGCGACGACCAATTTGCCAGGCAAGGCATCCTCTTGGGTCTGGCCGCTTTTCTGCTCGGCATGTTTCCCGTCTGGGCGATCGGGGAAACGATCTCGCAGGGGGATTACAACCTGCGTTACATCCTGGTGGCCATGCTGGGCGCTTCGCTGGCGGTGACCTCGGTCCTGGTCCTCCTCGTGCCGGCCAGGCGGCACCGCGTGCTTTTATTCAGCCTGCTGGTGGCGTTCGCACTCGGCAGCCACATCAACGTGGCCAACAATTACCGCCTGGACTGGCAGGCCCAGCGCGACTTCTACTGGCAGCTATTTTGGCGGGCGCCGGCCCTGGAAGATCACACCGCCCTGGTCTCCTTGGACCGCGTGTCGATCTACTTGGGAGACCCAATGACCGGCAATGCCCTCAATGTACTCTACCCGTTGGACAGTGATCCCCCGGCTGTGGACCTGTGGAACTTTGAGCTGAGGCGTACACAAACGGTCAACCGCATTCAAAACGGCGAGGTTCTCCAAAACGATTACCGCGGCCTCACCTTCAGCGCCCAATCGCCAGAGGACTTGGTTTTCTATTACCTGCCTGAAGACGGCTGTTTTTGGATGCTCAGCCCCCTGGATGCGGAAAACGATTATCTGCCCCTCGAGCACCGCGAGCTGGCAATCCACTCAAATCTAGACAATGTCCTGGCGATCCCCGAAAACGAAAACTATCCTCCCGCGCATATCTTTGGCGCCGAGCCGCAGCACGCCTGGTGCTATTACTTCGAAAAGGCAGACCTCGCCCGCCAGCAGGGGAACTGGGCGCAAGTGCTTGATCTGATGGCCGCGGCCGAGCAGCAGAGTCTGAGCCCCAACTACGGGGGCGAATGGCTGCCCTTGGTGGAGGCCTCCGCGGCCACCGGAGACTGGCCGCTGGCTGTGGAGACCAGCCAGGGCGTTCACGCCATGCACGCTCGCAACGACGGGCTGCTTTGCGCCACCTGGGAGGCTATCGTTGCGAACGCAGAGGATTCAGCTGCAGCGCGGGATGCATTCTCACAGGTGAACGAATTCGCCGCCTGCGACTCGCAGTAAACTAACCCGAGTAAGAATGGCAAAATCGAAAAGGGCCTGGTTCCGCGACCGCCAGCTTTGGCTGGCTATCGCCATCGCTTTCACTTTCCTTTTTATAGCCTGGCTCGTGCTCTCCCATGCCTGGTTCTCCGACGACGCCTATTTTTCCTTCCGCACCATCGATAATTTCATCAACGGCTATGGCCTCACCTGGAACGTGCAGGAGCGCGTGCAAGGGTACACGCACCCGCTGTGGGTCTTCTTGCTCAGCGCGTTTTATTTCTTCACCCACGAGATCTATCTCACCACCATCTTCGTAAGCCTGGCGCTTACCCTGGCACTCGCCTGGCTGATTATTTACAAGATCGCACCCAATCGCTGGCTGGGCCCGGCTGCCGTTCTTTTGCTCGGCCTGTCCACCGCGTTCATCGACTATTCCACCTCGGGACTGGAAAATCCGCTTACCCATCTGCTGCTCGGCATCTTTCTGCTGCTCTTACTGCGAGAAGACAATAATCCCGGCAAGCTCCTCTGGCTCTCACTGGTCGCTTCCCTGGCGGCCGTGAACCGCTTGGACACCATCCTGTTCTTCGTCCCCGCCCTTGTCTATGTGTGGTGGCGGCAAAAGGATCGCTGGCGAGCGGCAGGTAAAGTCGCTCTCGGTTTTGCACCGCTCATCGCCTGGGAACTTTTTTCCATCATTTACTACGGCTTCCCCTTCCCTAACACATATTACGCGAAAATCTACAACTATGTGCCTCTATCGCAAGAAATATGGGCCGGCCTCAATTACCTGCTGTTCACGCTCTGCTTCGATCCGATCACCTGGGTGGTGATCGCAGCGGCCGCTGCCGTTGTCCTCTGGCAACGGCAGACGAAGGGCATCGCCATTACCGCCGGCATTCTGCTTTACCTGCTTTACATATTGCAGATCGGCGGTGATTTTATGGGCGGCCGCTTTCTCTCGGCGGCCTACCTGGCCGCGGTACTCTTGCTGTTGGTTTT
The DNA here is from genome assembly GCA_040882365.1 of Anaerolineales bacterium. GTDB lineage: Bacteria > Chloroflexota > Anaerolineae > Anaerolineales > UBA11579 > JAMCZK01. The sequence continues at coordinate 33,440 of JBBEBI010000067.1, read as the reverse complement.
CCTGGTGCCCAAGCTCAGCCTCAGAAAACATTGGATATTGATCCCGGGATTGTTGCTGGTCAGTTTATTGGCCAGTTCACCGCCGTATTTCTTGTATGCAAAGAATTTTGAGGTGGCGCGCTGGAACGGCGTAGTAGATGAGCGCATGGTGTACTACACCACCAACTTCATCCGCATCGAGGAACTCCACACCTTCAACGCCGACCGCGCTCACAACTTGCTGAACCAGACTGCTTTCCTGGTGCGCTCTCTGTTGCGCGGCACGGCTTTGCGCTGGGAGGCCGAGCATGACTGGATCGACCTGGGCCGCGAATTGCGCGCCCAAGCCGAGAGCGAGGGCCGGCTCTATTTGTCGCAGGGCGCCAACGGCTTCACCGGCTATTACGCCGGCCCGGGTGTGTACCTCGCCCACGGCCTGGCCCTCACCGACCCCTTGCTGGCGCGCTTGCCGCCCATCTACGATCCCAACTGGCGCAGTGGACATTTCATGCGCATCATCCCCGCCGGTTACCTGGAACTCGAGGCGGGGCTGCAAGATACCTTGGACGATCCAGCTCTCGATGCCTACTACCAAAAGATACGCCTGGTCACACAGGGCCCACTATTTTCTGCCGAGCGCTGGCGCGCTATCTGGGACTTGAACACGCGTGGATTCGAAGCCTTTCTTCCCGGAGTTGCTGCCCGATTTCGGTTTCCGCGGCTGCAGCTTGTTTCGCTCGAAAGCATCCCGATTGGCGAACGCGCGGAACTTAACCTCGCCTTTGCCGGAGGCGGCAGCGCTGCCCAGGTCGAATTTCCACAGGCGATCCACGCCACCACCCTCGAATTGGGTGTCAGCGCGGGCGACAACTTCGAAGTTTCCTTCCTGGATGCATCCGGCAATGAACTCGGATCCCAGCTTCTGTTGAGCAGACAAAGCGAAGGCATAGAGATCCATCAGGTCGTCGTGCCCGCCAACATCGCCGCGCGGGGCTTTTCGGCCATCCGCGTTCTGCCTATCCGCGTCTATTATCAAGAAGCGGATGGCGAATATTTGTTCGCTTTCCTGCTAATTTCCCAGTAACTAACCAGGGGGCGAATCGTTCTTTGCCATAGAACCTATTGCCAGCAAAGCGAGGAACTTATGAAAACAATCACCTATTTGTCTATGGCAGGCCTGGCCTTACTTTTGGCGGCCTGCAATCTCAATTTCACCTTTACGGTCCCTACCGGGACTCCAGGCCCCGCTGCGACGCCCACCACGGGAGCTACGCCAACGGCCGCCAGCGCCTACCCCTGGCCGGACGAATCCGGGACTTGCACGCTGGTGACCAATGATGTCACCGTCCTTTACGACCGGCCTAGCGCCGAAGCCCAGGTGTTCTCCGAAGTCGAGGCCGGCTTCACGGCTGTGGTCACCGGGCGCACCGCGGACGGCTGGGTGGGCTTCGACCCCGGCATCGCCCAGGCGGCCAATATCGGAATCTTCCGCCTGCGCTGGGTGCACTTCGATGAGGTGTCCCTAAGCGGGGACTGTGTAGGTGTCCCCCAGGCTTCCTGGGTGCCCGAGCCCGACGTGTGCTACGTGATGCCAATGGAGAACGTGAACGTGTACTCGGGCGCTAACACTACTGCCAACGTGATCGCCACCCTGTCGGTTGAAGACTTCGCTGCCGTAATCGGCTTCACCAATAACGGCTGGGCCCAGGTGGACCTGGGCGCCGGCAACACAGGGCAGTCCGGCATCGGCTGGATGCAGGAATCCGACCTGAACGTGAGCGGCGGCACCTGCGACGAGCTGCCTACGGTCAGCCCATAAAGTAAATCCCTAAAAGGCTTAACGCCTCCTTACAATGTAAGGAGGCGTTTTTTATGGTAAATATCAGATGCAGTAACATCGAGCCACTTTGTATCGTCTTCGCACGCTTCTTTTAGGATCCCCGCTGCCCACCGCCCGGCTTGGGCATGAGAAATTAGGCAAGTTCAAGGCCCTGGCCACCTTCGCCCCGGACGCCCTGTCCTCCATCGCCTACGCTAACCAGGAGATCTTCTTGGGCCTGGCGGTGGCTGGCGCCGCTGGACTCGGCTACACCTTCTCCCTCGGCATTGTCATCACCGTCATCCTGGCGATCGTCGCCTTCTCCTACCTGCAGACCATCCACGAATATCCCAGCGGCGGCGGCTCGTATGTGGTCGCTAAGGAGAACCTGGGCGAATTTGTGGGCCTGCTAGCTGCGGCCGCGCTCATGCTCGACTACTTGTTGGTGGCGGCTGTGAGCCTCACCGCAGGGGCAGAGGCGCTGGCATCCGCCTTTCCGGCTTTGTGGCCACACAAGATCCTGATTTCGTTGGCTCTACTCGCATTCATTACCCTCCTTAATCTACGGGGGGTACACGAAGCTGGTACGTTCATGTCCATTCCAGTTTATTTGTTTATAGGCTCATTCCTCATCCTTATACTCTATGGCGTCTTTCAGTCTTTCAACCGCCCTTCTATTCCATTCGGATCGTCCGTCATCAACCCGGCACAGCCTTTGAGCATCTTCATCCTTTTGCGCGCCTTTGCTTCAGGGAGCACTGCGTTGACCGGGATCGAAGCTATCAGCAACGGGGTGCCGGTCTTCAAAAAGCCCGAATCCAAAAATGCGGGTATTACCCTCATTGTGATGTCGGTGCTAATGGGTCTCCTGTTCCTGGGTACTTTGGGACTCACTCAGTATTTAGGCGTGGTTCCCGCCGGAGAGGAGACGATCCTATCGGCGTTATCCAGAAAATTGTTTGATAACTCATTCCTTTATTACCTCGTACAAATCAGCACGCTGGCCATGCTGGCGGTGGCCGCTAACACCGCCTTCGCCGGCTTCCCCCGCATCGCCGCCATCCTGGCGCAACATCGCTACTTGCCGGGCCAACTGCGCGCCCTGGGCGACCGACTGGTCTTCTCCAATGGCACGTTGCTGCTGGCGGGTGGCGCCGCATTGCTCATCGTGCTCTTCCGTGGTGATAGTCATTCGCTGATCCCGCTGTTTGCCATCGGCGCCTTCTTGGCATTCACTCTCTCACAGGCGGGCATGGTACGGCATTGGATTCGCAAGAAATCCAAAGGTTGGCAGGCAAAAGCGCTGATCAATGGGTTAGGCGCATTGACCACGGGCACTGTGGTAATGATCGTGGGTGCAGGAAAATTCACTCAAGGCGCCTGGATCACTCTCATCATCATCCCGCTGACCATCCTGCTCTTCCGACGTATTCACCGTCATTATGAGGGCATCAGCGACCGGCTTTCCTTAAAGGGTTTGCCACCCTCGCTCAAACCCTATCCCCCGTTGCGTTTCGTGATGCCGATTTCGGGCGTGCACCGCGGCATCTTCCAAGCCATTGATTTCGCCCGCTCCATCACGACGAACCTGATCGCGGTGTACATCGAGATCGAGCCGGGCAGCAGCGATCAAGTAAAAAAACGCTGGGCGGAGTGGTTCCCAGATATCCCGCTGCACATTGAACCCTCGCCTTATCGGTCCATCATCGGGCCTTTCCTGGATTTTCTGGATCGCTACGATATTGAAGTCAATGACGGCACGCTGGCCGGCGTCATCCTGCCGGAATTCGTCACAGAAGGATTCTGGTCGAACATCTTACACAATCAAGTGGCCTGGTCGATCAAGTTTGCCCTACTCTATCGCCGACGCAAGAAGGGTTTCCAACAGGTGATCGTGGATGTACCTTTCCACCTGAACGGTGGCTCCACCTAAAAAATAGCTCCCTTTGAACGGCGACTAATAAGAGCGGCTTTCGCCGCTCTTATTTTTCCTTATCGGGGTGGGTTACCCGCTCAACATTAATTCATTCGGAAGCGCTCGATGATCTCGCTGTACTGCGCCCGGCGCTCAGGCGAAGGATCCTTGCCCCCGAAGGTTAGGACGCTTTGAACGCCGCGTTCCCCTGGTTGTCGAAGAACTGGAAGCTCAACGCTTCCTTGCCATCCGTATGGCTGGGTTTGCGCACGGCGAACACGGAGGCCAGCGCCTGGGAGCGGATGTGCATATCCAGCGATTTAGTCTGCACATTGAAGAATCCCTGCGATGTGCTGAACTTGCCGAATTGGCCCGCGCATTCCAACGTGGTTGCACCGTTGGAAACGATCACGTGCACCTCACCCAGGCTTTCGAAGGCACGCATGATCTCTAGCCATTGGGAAAAATCGAGCTCATCCACAAGTTCATCGGGCATGGCGCGCACTACATCCCCCTCGGGTACGCCCAGTTGGCGGGCCAGCAGCAGCACCATTTGTTTGCGGTCGCGGTCGAAGGTTTCGCGGATGGCCGCCGCCCGCTCGATCTCATTGAGTCCGGCCAAGGCCAGTAAGGTTTGTTCCAATACCATAGGGCGAAGACCTCAGGTCCTATTTTATGGGACCAGGCAGCCTGCACAACTTGGGTGGTGAACCTGGATTTCACCCACTTAGAGAATTTGAAGGAAGACCAAGGGACCCAGCAGGCCGAGGGCCTGCAAACCCAGCAGAAGGAGAGCAGACGATGCCAGTATGCCCAATACAAAGGTCCAGTCCGCCGCAGAATAACGAATGCGCCGGAAATAGGTGCGCTGAGGAAAAGCGCCGAAGGCGCGCCCATCCATAGCCAGCGCGGTGCGTTCCGCCTGGCGGATGGCATTGGCCAGCAAGGGGACAGCGTAACGCCGCATGCGCTCATAGGCCCCGCGCAGGCCGTGGGCGCCGTTCACGCCGCGCACGCGGTGCGCTGCGCCGATGACGGTCATCTCCGTCTGCAACATGGGCACGAAGCGGAAAGCGGCCAACGTGCTGTAACCGATGCGATAGGGCAGCCGCCATTGTTGCACCAGAGCGCGGATGAAGTCTGCCGAATCGGTAGTTAGCGAGAACGGCAGTGATAAGACCAACAAGGCCAGGACGCGCAGCGAAACGGCCAGTCCATAATTGAGCCCGCCCTGGTACACGCGCAAAGGCCCCAATTCGAAAAGCATTGGCGTGTCCTGCACCAGGCTCGGACGAATTAACAGGGGATATAACAGGAAGAATACGAGTGCGATCAGAAGCATGGGCCATAGGACCCGCAGGAGGCGTTGGAACGAGATTTGCCCGAGCCAAAACAACACCACGCAGGTCAGCAGCGCGAAGGCCAATGGCGTCCACGGGTCCGTGGTCAGCAGCATGAAGCCGAACAGAGCCAGGCTTACGGCGAACTTGCTCAGCGGGTTGAGGCGATGCAGAAAGGAATGGCCTTCGTAATAGATCGTCTGCATCGGCTTTTAGGCTTCCACGCTTTGCGCGCGGGTGGCGCGGTACTCCAGTCCCAAAAAATCCTCCAGTTTGGCGAAACCTCGCACCTGCGGGTGCCGCGCGGAAAGCAGTGCCGCCAGCCGAGCCAGCGGCGGCAGGTTGAGGTTGGCCCGCGCCAGCAGTTCCGTTTGCTCGAATAATTCTGCAGGGGGTCCAAGGAACTCGACGCCGCCTTGCGGCATCACCGCCACCCTGGTGGCATATTCGGCCACCAGGCGCATATCGTGAGTGATCATGACAATGGTCTTGCCTTGCGCGTTCAACTCCTGCAGCAAAGACATCAGCGCCCCAGCGTTGCGCTCGTCCTGGCCGAAGGTGGGCTCGTCCAGGATAAGCGTGTCTTGCCCCATAGCCAACATGGCCGCCACACTGAGGCGGCGCTTCTCGCCATGGCTCAGCGTAAATGGATTGGCCTTGGCGTAACGCGCCAGTCCGAACATCTCCAGCAAGTCGGCGCTGCGCGATTGCACGACCTCTTCCGCCAGTCCCATGACGCGCAACCCATAAGCCACTTCACTCGCCACTTGCTCGGTGACGAACTGATGCTCCGGGTTCTGGAACACATAGCCCACGCGGTGGGCCAGGTCCTTCGCATGGATCCGGCTCATGTCCAACCCCTCGAAAATCACGGTGCCGGCCGGCGGCCGGATCAGGCCGATCAGATGCTTGGCCAGCGTACTTTTACCGGCCCCGTTGGGGCCAACGATGGCCAGGAAGTCTCCGGGGGCCACTTCCAGCCGCACGCCATGCAAGGCCGGCAAGCTGCCGTACGCAAACGAAAGATCGCGTACATCGAAAACCGGCAGCCGAGAGGGTTTGACCTCATTCTGTTTCCCGCCCGGCTGGCTGCCGTTCATATCCGGGATACCAAGCAGAGCAGGGTCCAGCACCTTCACTGCCTCTCCCAACGTGATGGGGAATTTCGGCATCTGCACTCCCCGCTTGCGCAATTCATGCGCCAGCAGGCAGATCTGTGGCATCCACACTCCCAAGCGCTTCAAAGCCTCCCCTTGTTTATCGAATATCTGCCGCGGGACGCCCGCGGCAAAGATACGGCCCTCATCGTCCAGCACCACCACGCGGTCCACCAAGTGCATGAGCTCGTCCAGCTTGTGCTCGATGAGCACCAGCGTGTGCTGCCCCTGCGCTTTCAGTTGTGTCAGAAGGGCGAACACGAGTTGGGTGCCCATCGAATCCAGGTTGGCGGTCGGCTCGTCGAATACCAGCACCTCCGGCTGCATGGCCAGCAAGGCAGCCAACGCTACCCGCTGCTTCTCCCCGCCGGAGAGGGCCGCCACGGGTCGCAGCCGGGCGTGGTCCATGCCCACCTGGTGAAGCGCCTGCTCGATCATGGCACCCATCAGGGACGGGTCTACTTGCAGGTTCTCCAGTCCAAAGACGATCTCGTCTTCAACTTTCATGGTAGCGAATTGGGAATCCGGATCCTGGAACACAATGCCCGCTTTCCGAGCCAGTTCCGCAACGGGATGTTCTTGGGTATCCAGGCCCGCCAGGCGCACGTTCCCGGCCAGCACTTCACCGATGGAATGGGGAATCAGGCCGTTCACCGTCAACGCCAAGCTGCTCTTCCCGGAACCTGAGGGCCCCAGGATAAGCAGGGTTTCCCCCTTGTATACTTCCAAAGATAGGTCGCGCAAAACAGGCCGTTTGCGCCCCGCATATTTGACCGTCAGGGCTTTAATCTCGATCATTAAAGAAGCTAGCTGGGAAAGAAATATTTGTAATCCTGGTATAGAAAGATCAGCAAAATGGCGATCATCGCCAAGCTGAGCGCCAGGTAGCGCCAACGCCAGGATGTGTTCCATAAGTTGACGATGTTATAGGCGATCAAGCCCAGGGCCAGGATGTCGATGGTTGCCGCGATCCCCACCGAAAGCGTCCCACTTAGCCCTAAAAAGGGGAGCAGGAAGGGTAAAACCACGTATTGCAGCGTGCAGCGCACTGCCACAAAGACCAGATAGCCGCCGGTAAGCCGATCGCTGCGTTTTTTAGTTGCCGGGCTTGGGGCCGCCAGCTCAGATTTCGTCAGCATTCACCTGTCCTAGGGCCGTATTGGCCAGCACACCGGTCCTTGCTACCGCATTGGCCAAGAGTTTGGCTAAGCCGGCAGCCAAGCCAAACGTGAAAGCAGAAAGCAAAAAGGCGATGGCAAGGATACCCAATCCGAGCTCTTCCGTGCTGCGTAAACTGGCCAGTATTAGTCCGAATTCAATAAGTCCGGCAACAACGCCGGCTGCGATAAAACGCAGGGATGGAAAGTTGTGATAGCGCGTGAACAGCCAGATCACCAGTTCACCCACTACCCCGGTCAGGGCTCCCACCAGGAGAATGATAAAGCCATAAGGGGTGAACGGCATAGCCGCCACAGCGCTAACCAAGCTGACCAGCAGGATCGATCCGGGCTTGCGCACTACATACGCAGCAAAAGCAGCCGGCAGGTAATAGACGCCGCTCAGCAAGGCGCGCGATAGGATACCCAAACTCAACAACGCGGCGTATGCATATGTAACGGGCACCAGCAATACACCAAAAGAAAGGCCGATGACCATGGAGATCATCAGGTCGCGTGTGCTCCATTTGGTCTTAGATTTCTTCTTCACAGCTTCCTCACTTTCAATCGCGCCAAGTTGTACCACTTATTGTCATCTTGCGCGGCCAATTATCAAGGCCAGGCCGGAAACATACATTTTCCATCAGTTGCGACATACAATCAACACGGGTGAGATCCTTAAATGTAGAAATTTCTCTCGATGCTTGTAGAACGATTCCTTGTTCTCGCTCCCGAATTCTGCTGTTCCCTCGAAGATTGGCAGTTAAAATCGAAAATCCGGCGAGATTCCCAACCTGAGTAAATATTTGATGGATTTTCGTTCCTATTCACCTTAAAGAGTTTTAAGGTCGCTTTGTTTATACCTCCAGACAATCTCGCCCACACCGTCAAATCGATGCCTCTGGCGCTTTCAGCGCAAGAAACCCCACCTGTGGCGGGGGTCAAAGTTACCATCGCCTCTACATGATTTCTCTTCTATTAACGCGCAAATTTTTAACAAAGGGCCGTCTTAAAGAATCGTTATTTTTTAGGTAGCCGTAGGGCAATCGCATAGTCCGCTGGCGATCTTCTGTTAGAATCACGCCTCTCAGCGCAAGGTGTGCGCAACCGTACATCGCCTCACGCGAAAATTAAATAGTTGAACAGCCAGGAGGCCGGATTGTCGGCTTAGGGGCGACAGTCTGCCCTGCCATCCTATCTCCTGCCTGGACACACACCGAACATTGGAGGAGGACTCATGATGAACGCGAGCCAAGCTTGGGAAGCCGCTCAGGGCCAGCTTCAGGTGGAAATACCCAAAGGCACCTACGATACCTGGGTACGCGATGCCGAGCTTGTGGCTTACGAGGACGGTTCCTTTGTCATCGGCGCCAACAACGCCTACGCTCGCGACTGGCTGGACAGCCGGCTGAAGAGCACCATCACTCGCTTGCTCACCGGCATGATGAATCGCACCGTCGAAGTGCGTTTCGTCGTTTGGCAAACGGCGCAGCCCGCCGAAACCCTGGCTGAGATTCCCACAGAAACTCCCGCGATTGAATCGCCTGTTGAATCTGTGGATCACCGAGGCTCGAGCAACTTCACGCTGAGCCCGCGCTACACGTTCGATACCTTCGTCGTCGGCAATAGCAATCGGCTGGCTCATGCGGCGTCACTGGCCGTGGCCGAGAACCCCGCCAAATCGTACAACCCGCTCTTCCTTTATGGCCGCGTCGGATTGGGCAAGACCCACCTACTGCGCGCCATCGGCAATGCAGCCGTGCAGGGCGGGTTGCATGTGCTTTACGTATCATCCGAAGAATTCACCAACGATCTCATCCACGCCATCCGCTCTCACAGCACGCAGGCCTTCCGCGACAAGTATCGTCACACCGATGTCTTGCTGATCGACGACATCCAATTCATCGCCGGCAAGGAATCCACCCAGGAAGAATTTTTCCATACCTTCAATACTCTGCACGGGCAGAACAAACAGATCGTCATCTCTTCTGACCGCTCTCCCAAAGGTCTCGTCACCCTGGAAGAGCGATTGCGCTCCCGCTTCGAGTGGGGTCTTATCGCCGATATCCAGTCTCCCGATTACGAGACGCGCCTGGCCATCCTGCGCAGCAACGCCGAGCGCCTTGGCAAAGAGGTGGATCCCGCAGTACTCGAGACGGTTGCGCGCCGCATGCAATCCAACATCCGTGAATTGGAAGGCGCCCTGAACCGCATCATCGCCTATGCCTATCTGCGCGGCTTGCCTTTGACGCCGTCCCTGGTGGACAGCGCCCTGCAAGACCTTATCCCGGAACCTCAGGCTCTCGAGCCGGAGCAGCTGGCCGAAGCCGTGGGCCAGGCGTTTGGCATCTCCCGCGAACGACTGCTCTCTCGAGACCGCTCTGCCGAAGTGGCCTTGGCCCGCCAGGTGGCCATGTACCTTTTACGCGAAGAGGCGCAGCTATCCCTGCCCCGGATCGGGGCCCTGCTGGGCGGGCGCGACCATACCACCGTCATGCACGGCTGCCACAAAGTGGGTGAATTGCTGGAAAGGGATGAAACCCTGCGCCGCCAGGTATCCGGATTGCGTGAGCAGCTCTACGGGGAGCGCATTACGGTCCGCTAACTCTACCCCTAAGACTATAGCCTTGCCGCCAACAGCGGCACCAGCATCTCCTCCGCCGACAAGCCGCCATGCCGCCCTATAAGGGGGTTCTCTTTGACCCCCCACCACATATAGGCAGACCCCTTGGCTATCAGGATCAGATCGCCCAACCTCTCAGCCAGTCTGGGCGAGGCGGGACCCGGGCCGAACAGACCGGTTTCCTGGACAAAGGCCGATTCGAGGACGGCGAACTGGTTCGGCCAGGTGCGCTCGATATACTCGCGCACCGCCTCGATCTGCCCTGGCTTTACGAATAAATAAGCCAAACGGTTCTCCCCGGTCGGCTGCATGTGCAGCCGCCGCGTCAAGCTGGGATGATTGCGCAGATCGTAGTGCGGGTCCTTCTCGGTGTGCACCTGCCCGTGATCAGCGGCCAGCAGGAACAGCGTGTTCGCCCGCAATTCAGGCTTAAGTCGAGTTAGGAAATGTCGTTCGAACGCCCGGCTGAAGGCCGCGAATTCCGCATGCACGCGCTCGTCATCCGGTCCGTATTTGTGCGACAGCGTGTCTACGTCCGCGTAATAGATCCAATAGAAGGCGCGTTCTGCTGCCTGGGCTTCCATCATCTGCCGCAAACCGATCCATAGGTCGCCGTGGGCAAGGTAACCCGTGCGCTTGACCTGAGGGAAAAAGAGATCGGATAACCCGGAGCCTAGGATGCTGTAATGCTGGAACGCGTAGGGGTTTACGTCGTGAGTCGCCAGGTGCATGCCTAGCGTCGGCAAGCCCAGAAAATCCCTGGGGACAAAGCCGGCATGCGCCAGGGAGCCGGCTTGCCTTTCGAAGCTGAATGGCGAATGGGCAATCATGTTGGCCACCAGGCCGTATTCCTTAAGCCACAACTCGTATCCTGCGATCCCGTGCTCTCCCGGAGCGCGGCTTGTCCATAGGCTGGTAAGCGCGGCCGAGGTCGTGCTGGGTGTGACAGATGTAAGCGGCGCCAACAGGCCGTTTTCAGCAAGCTGCCGCCACACCGTAAAGTCGGGTTCATTCATCCAGGCTTGCAGACGGTGAAAAGCGAGCGCGTCCACCAGCAGGAAGACTACGCGTTGATAAGGGCCTCCCAATTTGGTGAGGATCTCGGGATGCAGCGGCGGCGCGCCGAAGGCCGGAATGCCGAACAAACTACACACAGTGCTGGGCAGGTTCAGGATCGAATGTCCAAGATAATCCGGGTAGAGAAAACCGGCCCCCAGATCAAGGTTGGGAATGCGCTGCGCACGCAGCTTGGGCAGGAGATCCGCGCTGAGATCGGTCATAGTTTCAAACTTCCGGAAGGAACTCGGCTGGATTGTAATCGTTGGCTTGAAGCACCGCCGCAATCTCCTCCAGCGTTGGCATATTATGGCCGGTGCCTAACTTGGTAACCTTGGCGGCGCCCGTAGCATTGGCCAAGACCGCCAACTTTTGCAACGGCATTTCGCGTAACACTCCGTAGATCACTGCGCCCGCGAGGCTGTCCCCCGCGCCTGTCGCATCTCTCACCTGCACGGTGATGCCCGGCGCCTCGATGCGTTCTTTCCCGCGAGCTAACTGCAGGCCCTCTTCGCCGCGCTTTAGCACCACCCACTCCGCCCCCAGTCCCTGAAGGGCTGTAACCATTTTCGTTTCATCCACTTCGCCCAGCAGCCTGCGCGCTTCAGCGCGGTTGAGCATAACGACTTGACTCAAGGCCACCGCGTCCTTCATCCACCCGTTATCCACATCCGGGTTGCCCGGGCCGGGATCGAAAAATGTACGCACACCGGCCGCCCGGGCCTTCTCAAAGCCATGCAACACCATCGCGGGCGTTTCTTTGTATTCGGCCCATCCGTCAGCGAACAAAACATGAGCACCTCCGATCGGCGCGTCCCATTCAGCAGGCCATTGCCGGATGCGCAAGCTGCCGGGATAACCCAGATATCCGGGTTCCCCGGCGTGATCCACTACCACACCGGCTACCGGTGTATGCGCCCCCCCCGTAACTACGAGATGGGAAATGTCCACGCCTTCACGTTTCAAACCCTCGCGCACCACCAGCCCAAAACCGTCGTCGCCCACCTCACCAATGGCGCCCACATCCAATCCGAAACGAGCCGCCATGATGGCCACGTTGCACGCGCCGCCCGGCCCCACTTCCATGTAGGAAAGGCGATGGATGTCTTTGGCCTGCACCGGGAACTTCGGCAACCGCATGCTGATATCGGCGATCAGGTCGCCAAGGATTTGGATCTTCAATTAGCTCGCTTTCCCTTTCGGCGCTCCTTCGAATAGGCGCTCACGAATTGTCCCACCGTCAGCGGCGAGGCGGGCATCTTCAGCGCCTGCGCCAGGCGGACTATTTGGGGCGGGAACACGGCTGCCTGCCGCAACAAGTCAGCTTGCCCGAAAACCGTATGCGCCGGGCCGTCGGCCAAGATACAACCTTTCGCCATCACTACCGCTCTTTTCGCATGCTCGGCGCAGAAATCCAAGTCGTGGCTGATGAGCAGGATCGTTTTTCCCATTCTATGCAAGTTTCGCAGAATGCGCCCAATGCGGGCGCGGCCGGCCGCATCCTGCCCTACACTGGGCTCATCGAGAACCAAAACTGGCGGATCCATCGCCAAGGTGGAAGCCAGGGCCAATAGTTTTCGCTCAAAGGGCATCATATCGTACGGATTTACCTGCGCCTTGGCCAGCAAGCCAACCCGCTTCAACGCCTTGCGAGTGCGCTCCCTGGTTTTCCGCTCAGAAAAACCTAAATTGCGCGGCCCAAAAGCCACTTCGCGTTCCGCGCTGCGCTCGAATAACTGCTCGTCGGGATTTTGAAAGAGGAAGCCCACCCTGGCGGCCAATTCTGCCGTGGAATGGTCGGCCGTGTTCCAAGCGCCCACCCAGACAATTCCCGAGGTGGGGTGTAGCAAACCATTCAGCATCTTGACCAGAGTGGTCTTGCCTGCGCCATTCTCGCCGACAATCGCCACCAACTCACCCGCTCCGATACTTAGATCGATCCCATCCAGGGCGCGCACCCCGGAGGGATAGGTGAATGCCACGTTCTCGAAGCGCAGCTTCATTTGAAGAATGCCCGCGCCTGCTTCAGTGTGATCGGCAAGATTCCTGAACGGCGGAACAGCCTTTTCTTTTGCGCGCTTGCCGCTGCTTCGCTGTACTGAGTACGCCCGATCCCTAGTTTTTTCAGCCCATCATCGGCAAGCACCTTTCGCGCCGGTCCATCCATCACGACGCGTCCGGCATCCAGGACCACCACGCGGTCGGCAAACTCGGCCAGCCATTCCAATTTGTGCTCTACAATCACAACGGTGGTTTCCCTGTCGCGCGTGATTTCGTCTAAAGCCTCAAATACTTCGGCTGTGCCGTGGGGATCGAGTTGCGAGGTGGGTTCGTCCAGCACCAGCACCTTGGGCTGCATAGCCAGGATGGAAGCGATGGCCACGCGTTGCTGCTGGCCGCCCGAGAGTTCGAAGGGCGAACGGTCAGCAATGGCTGCAAGCCGCATTAATCCCAGAACCTCACTTACGCGCGTTTCGATCTTCCTTCGGGCCAGGCCCAAGTTCTCCAGGCCAAAGGCCACTTCCTCCCGCACGCTGAAGCGCGCCCCACTGATCTGGTTGAAGGGGTCCTGAAAAACCAAACCGATCTCGCCGGCCAAGATCCCAAGCGTGGTTTGGGCGATCTCTCGCCCGCCGATGCGTAATATTCCACTTACGTCGCCGCGATAAAAATGGGGCACAAAACCGCTGAGGGCGTAGCACAACGTGGACTTCCCCGCCCCGTTGGCGCCCACCACGCCGCAAAACTGCCCTTTGGGGATCTTCAGTTGGATGCCAGCCAGTGCGGGCCGCGTTTGGTTCGGATAGCGATAACTGAAGTTGCGCAGCTCAATCATAGAAGATCAGCCACATGCGGGCGGCTATCAGTCCGAGGCTCAGCACAATCAGTCCAAAACGCATTATCCGCTGGCCGCGGCTGTCATAAAGGACCTGTAGGCTGGTTTTGCGGCCCGGCCGACTAAAAGCGCGCGCTTCCAGCGCCATGGCGCGCGCTTCCACATCCACAATGCTGCTGAGCACCAGCGGCCCCGTGAGCGGCAGCAACAGGCGCATCCGTCCCACCACGCCGACCTTCGTTTCCAGGCCGCGGGCCTGCTGCGCCTCGAGGATAACCTGGGCGCGTTTTTGAAAACTCGGAAAGATCTGCAATGCGGTGAGCACGATGTAGGCCAGGCTGTTCGGCAACCCGCGCTGGGTAAACGCCAGCATCAGTCTGTCGGGCCGCGTGCTGAGCATCAGTAGCAGGGCCCCGCCCAGGGCCAGCAAGATGCGCGCCGCAGCCGTGAGCCCGGCCAGCGCCCCCTCGGCGGTGAAGGCAAAGCGACCAACTTCGAGCAATATCGTTTCGCCGCCAGTAAAAAAACCCTGGATCAGGGTCAGCGAGATGACAAACGGCGTCATTACGGTCACACAGCTTTTTAGAAAAGGTCGCAACAGGCCGCCCAAGGCCGCCGGGGGCAACAAGATCACCAGATAAACAGCCAGCAGCCAGAGCAAGTCGGGCAGGGTAAATGCACAGATCAGGCAAAAGAGCGTGACGCTGAGTTTGGTGAGCGGGTGCAGCCGGTGCAGGCTGCTATCCTTTTCGATGTACAGCGTGTTGCCGGCCATTCGATTGATTAAACCATACTCAAACAAAGGGCCCGCTTGCGCGGGCCATTTTTATGTGCACAGGTTTCCAGCTATTTACCGCTGAAGCGCGCTTTGAGGCGCGCGGGCAAAATCAGCAGCACCGCCCACACGACCAGGAAGGTGATCATCTTGTCCAAGGGATCAGACATGGTCCCCTGAGCCACATTGGAGAAGAGTGCATCGTAGCCTGAGGCACGGAAAGCTGCCACGATCGCGTCGGTTCCTGCGCTGCCGGTCACACCGCCGAAGACGTAAGCGGCAATGGGCGCCGAGAGGATGGCCGCGATGACACCGGTGATTAGGCCGCCAAGGCCAGCCTTCCACCACTGCTTGAACCAGCCAGACTGGCCAAATACGCCGGCCAGGGCGCCTATGATGGCCGCCACACCTGCCCAGGCTATGGCCTGAGGGTAGAGGCCGGTCAGGGTCCACACCACGTTGGCAAGGAACCCGGTTAGCGCTCCAGCCCAAGGGCCGACGAGAACACCCACCAGTACTGTACCGATCGAGTCCAGATAGAGGGGCAAGCCCACCATGCGCGGAATTTGCCCAGCGCCGATATTGATGGCGATGGCCACCGCCATCAGAACTATGCTGAAAGTCGTGAATTCCTTACGAAACCCGTTCATACGTTCTTCCTCCTCCGAAAGATCGTTTTATTCATTATAAGCCCAGTAGCCCGCTGATAAAATGCCCCTGTGCTCCTTCATGTCGCCATCTATTCCGACGGTTCTTGCCTGGGCAATCCCGGCCCCGGCGGCTGGGCCGCCCTGATCCGCGAGGGGAACCGTGAGCGGGTGCTGAGCGGCCGCGAAGCGCAAAGCACCAACAACCGCATGGAGCTAACCGCCGCCCTGCGGGCGCTCGAAGCACTGAGGAAACCAAGCCGGATCGACTTCTATACCGATTCGGAATACCTGCGCCGCGGCATTACCGAGTGGCTGCCGGGCTGGCAGGAACGCGGCTGGAAGCGTAAAGGGGGCAAGCTGGCGAATGCTGAACTGTGGCAGGCGTTGGGGAAAACCATCCAGCGCCATGAGATCCGCTGGCACTGGGTGAAAGGGCACTCAACCAATAGGGATAATCAAAGGGCAGACCGGCTGGCGCGGGAAGCGATGTTGGGGAAATAATACGGAGCAGACACAAAGAATCGAAAAGGCCGGTCGATCACCGGCCTTTTCTCATCATCTCGGCGAGTCAATGCAACAATTCGTTACGAGAGGCGACGACGGGATTCGAACCCGTGGTGAGGGTTTTGCAGACCCTTGCCTTACCACTTGGCCACGTCGCCGAGCATAAACGCCATGCTTTGCAAAAGGGGATTATACCGAGCTTAAGTTACGCAACTTTACCCCTGAGCTTTAAACAAAGAACAGGCATAGCCTGTTCGTTGTTCTGAGCGGGCGACGGGATTTGAACCCGTGGCCTTCTCCTTGGCAAGGAGACGCTCTACCGCTGAGCCACGCCCGCTAGGAACCTCATTATATCGTAAGCCCGGAGTTGCGTCACTCGGCGCCAGCCGAGTAGCACACTCCTAAGGCAAGACAAAAGGAAGCCTTGCTTCCTTTTGTCTTTGCCAAGTGCCGAGGGCCAGAATTGAACTGGCGACACCGCGATTTTCAGTCGCGTGCTCTACCAACTGAGCTACCTCGGCGAAGGGCAGTCATTGTACAAGCCTGCACAAGGGCTGTCAAGAAAAGCCAAGCCTTTCGTCATTGCGAGGAGGCCGAAGGCCGACGAAGCAATCTCCTACATCGATCAGGAGGATTGCTTCGCTCACCTAAGTTCCCAAAGACAAGTCAGCGCCAGCCTTGGCGCCGTCCCACTTTCTTGGCCGGCAGCCCGGCCCAGATCTCGCCCTCACCCGTGGACTCGAGCAACACGGCGTTGGCGCCCAGCACCGTGCCGCGCCCCACGTGCAACACGCCTTCTTTGCAGAGCACCTTGGAGCCAGGGGACAGGATCACGTCATCGCCCACTTCGATGCCCTGAAACTCGGATTGCTCGATGGGCAAGTGGACGTCGGCGCGGCCCAAGGTGACGCCTGGATAGATCTTGACGTTATTGCCGATAACGGTGCTGGGATGGATCACGACGCCAAAGCCGCCGTGGACGAGCCTAAAGCCTTCGCCGATCTGTACCGGGCGCGGCACTTCGGCGCCCAGCGCTTTCAACAGCAGGTAGGCCGGCCGGCCCAGGGGTCCGCGGCGGGCATAGACGAGTCGGGAGTAGAAATCCTTTTTGGCCATGGAGAATGAAGGTGGGGATTGCCACGTCGGGCAGCGTCGCTAAAGGCGGCGCCAGACGCCCTCCTCGCAATGACGACCTATAGGTCCTCCACCATGTAGGTCTCCCCCATCTGGTAGCCGCGGGCAGCGTAATATGCCCGCGTGCCCACGGCTGCAATGACGGCCATGCGCGTGAAGCCCGCCGCGCGGGCCAACTCTTCGGCGCGGGCCAGCAGCCGGGTTCCCAGCCCGATGTGCTGGGCGGCGCCGCTCTGTTCCCCGCCGACCTCGAGCGATTGCCCGTAAACGTGCACCTCTCGGACAAGGGCTGCGTTCATCAGGTCCGGCAATCCAATGGCCGGGGAGCCTGGTCCCGGCAGCGACAATCTCAAGAACCCGGCGAGTTTGTCTTCGGGCGTGACGAAGGAAAGGAAATGTTCCTCGGCGTGCCCGGCGGCATAAGGCATATCTCTTAGTTCCAGTTCGTTGACATCCACGTCAGAGCCTTTCACTTCGCGGCAGCGGATGCACTGGCAGCGCGTGCCGCGCGCCTTCATGATCTCGTGCACATCCATGCGCAGACTGGTGCGCTTGTTGCCCTCGACCACATTGGTGGAAGGGATATCGCGGATGACACGGTTGACGCGGCAGTATTCGGGAATGGTGGCCTTGAGGTCGGCCAGCATTTCAATGATTTCTTCTGTGGAATACGGGTGGTATTCACCACGCTGCCAATAAAGGTACAGCTCGGCGTTCTCCAGCAGTTGGGTGGGATAGATCTTCAATTCGTCGGGGCAATAGCCATCCCACAACTTGGCGAAGTCGGCGCGGTCGCTTTCGGGCGTTGCGCCCATCAGGTTGGGCATCCAGTGCAACACGATCTTGAAGCCGGCCGCACGCAGCAGATCAGCCGCGCGGCGGGTTTCCTCAATGGTATGGCCGCGTTTGTTGATCTCCAGGATGTGGTCATCGAAACTCTGCGCGCCGATCTGCACTTTGGTGACGCCCAGGTAGCGCAGCCAGGCCAATTCCTCCGAGGTGACATGGTCCGGCCGGGTCTCGATGGCCAGACCAACGGAGCGGTGCGCAGCGTTCTCATTGCGGCGCTGGGCCTCTGGCAGGCTGCCGCTGGGTACGCCGTTCAGCGCCTCGAACATGTGCAGGATGAATTCCTCTTGGTACTCGCGTTTGTACGAGGACCAGGTGCCGCCCAGGATGAGCAACTCGATCTTGTCCGTAGGGTGGCCGAGGGCTTCCAGGGCATCCAACCGGCTCCGCACCTGTGCGTAGGGGTCGAAATTGTGCTGCAGGGCGCGCATGGCGCCGGGTTCGTCGGGCAGGTAGCTCTTGGGCATGCGCACATCGGTGGGGCAGAACACACATTTGCCGGGGCAAGGATAGGGCTTAGTGAGTACGGTGACCACGCTGACGCCGGAAAGGGTGCGCATGGGCTTGAGGCGAATGCGCGCCATCAAGGCGGGGTCTTCGGGCCAGGCGCCGCTTTCCACCAGTTGGCGATAGGCGGCCACCAGCAGTTGTTTGCCCACGAAGCCGCCGCCTTCCATTGGGTGGCGGGCCAATGCCTCGAAGACCAGCGCGCCGGCGCGGATCTCTTCGAGCGCGGCGCGGGCGCGCAACATGCGCTCGGGAGTGGCCTGTTTGGCCGCTTCCCAGGCCTGGATGCGCGGCTCGGGGTCTTTGAGCAGGGTCATTTGTCTATAATCAAGGTGTGGATGCCGCCATCGCGCAGCGACTCGTCGCCCTGAACAAACAATTCTATCAAAGCCTGGCTGGGCCGTTCTCGGCCACGCGCGGCCGCCTGCAACCGGGCGTGCTGCGCGTGCTGGATGGCGTGCCAGTCGAGGCGGACATCCTGGACCTGGGCTGTGGCAACGGCGGCGTGGCCGCCGAGCTGGAGCGCCGCGGGCACCAGGGGCAATACGCGGGGGTGGATTCCAGCGAGGAATTGCTGCACGTAGCCCGGTCCAAGGTTAACGACTTGAGGGCCACTTTCCTCCAGGCAGATCTTACTGCGATCAATTGGAAGGACCAGCTACCCAGCGTTGGCCCTTTTGATTTCATCTTCGCTTTTGCCGTCTTGCACCATATCCCCAGCCGCGTCTTGCGCCTGCTCTTCCTTGCCCAGGTGCGCGGGCTATTGGCCGCCGGCGGACGCTTTGTGCTTTCCAACTGGCAATTCCTGAATAGTCCGCGCCTGCGCACCCGCATCCAGCCCTGGGAAACGGTGGGGCTGAGCGCGACCGCCATGGACGAGGGAGACTTTCTGCTGGACTGGCGCAGCGGCGGAACTGGCCTGCGCTACGTGCACCACTTCAATGAGAGGGAGATGACGGAACTCACGCAGAAAGGCGGCTTTAAACAAGTGGACAGCTTTTTCTCGGATGGCAAGCTTGGCAACCTGGCGCTGTACCAGGCGTGGATGGCAAGACAAGAAGAACGCACTTAGCATTCTAGAGCAACTGCCCTCTCCATTCCCACCTCGTTTTTAGGTGTTGGTTTGCTATTTCCTTGCACACGTTTAGATTTGCCAATGGTGCCCAACCGACTCTATCTGCAGAATCATCTTCCTCGCCTGAATGGCACATGCTTAGGTCGCATAGATAGATATATAATCTTTGATCATTAAGGAATGGAGGAGCCTATGAGCAAGCCGATAATATTCGGTTTTTTTACAATTCCCAATATTGCAGGTAAAGATCCTTCGAGAGTGAGTAGCTTAAATACTCCTGACCAATGGAAGGTAAAGATAAAGGAACTGTTTAATGCTTCCGCCCTTTCGGAAGTTGTTCTGTTTGAATACGATGATTGGAATTCGACTCAAATTCAATCTGCCGCCGTAGACCAAGCCACCGTTGATCTGCTTTGCGCAAGTATCGAGAGGGCTCTCATCAACTATGGTGTTCAAGCATCTACGGCGCATCAGATAAGTCGCCACTTTGACGTGGTGCCAATTCCACCTACGGGTCGAGCCGTTCTTGTTGTAAATGCAAAAGGAAATCCTATTGAGCTAACTTCCCCCCACTCACTTGATTCAGCCATAGTGGGATATGATACAGATAAATCTCCAAAGGTCGTACTTCCAAAAGAAACAAGTCTGTCAAAGAGTATTACGAAAAGCCCTGGAACAACAGCCTGGGCTGGTATCTTTTCCATTGTCGCAGGCATATTGAGTTTCTCTCTTAATACGGAGACTTGGGTCTCGGCAGGTTTGATACTAATAGGCATCGGCCAAATTGCCACTTCCAGAAAACCAAGGATTAAGCAGCAGGATGCCAGTCAAAATTCGAATGGAAGGTATATACAGTTATTTCTCTTTGGTCTAATCGGCATTCTAGCCATTTACACGGCTTTTGAACTTGGCGGAAATAACTCCCAAACACTAATACTCTGGCTTGTTGGGGCTATTTCCTTTGGAGCCGCCTTCTATACGTTTCGTCGGACGCGATAACAAAACCACATTATTAACTAGGATTGTTCTGCCTTCTTAAATCGGCCGCCGAAGGACCGTCTTGAGTTTTCGGCTTTGCGCGGCGCGGGTCGCGTTGATCATTTTTTTATTGGATGGCGCAATACGGTTTTTAATTTTGCCGGGGCGGTGCGGCGCGGGTCGCCCAGGTAGATCTCGTGATGCTTGCCGTGCGTGGCGTAGCCGTTCTCGGCGGCGAAGGCAACCATGCGGGCAATGGTGGCCGGCTCCTCGGAGTAGGGCCCGATATGCATCACCTGCATGCACGCGCCTTCCCCGAATACCTCGAAGCGCGCGTTATCCAACAAGGGCGGATTTTTCTTGGCGCGCAGTTGTTCGCGGGCTTCGGCGACCAGGGCAGCGCTCACCGGTTCCGGCTGCATGATCAGGGCGGTGAAGAACCAAGGGTCCGAATGGCTCACGGTGAATTTCAGGTGACTATCCTTGGTCCACCACAAGCCTTCCAGCGGCATCACGGGATAGTCGATTGGGTTCACCTTGCGCTTCTTGATCATGAACTTCAGCGTGTAGGAGAGGCCATACAAGGTCTCGATGGCGCCCAAATAATCCGGCGCCTCGTCCACCGGCGTGTTGGCCGGGATGGTGCCGTCCACCATGATGAAGTTGAAGCGCGGCACTTTGACAACGGTGACTTCCTTGGCGCTGGGATTATAGAGATTCTTGTACTGTTTCTTGAGATCCAGCTTTTTCACGGTTGCTCCCGTTCAAATTGGCTTTCCAAACGAGGGATATAGCGGTCCAGCCAATCGAGCTCGGCCTGCAAAAGGTTGTAGCTGTACTCGAACATGCCCTCCAGGAAGACCGGAGGATCTTCGCTTTCCACCCAGGCTTGTTGCAGCTGGTCGCGCCGTGCCAGCACACCGCGGCGATATTGGCGCAGCGCCGCAGCGGCTTCGCTGGGCTGAATGCCGGGCAGGCCGGCCAGGCCCAGCAGGAAGGGTGTGGGCTGGCCGGGGCCGGCCAGGGCTTCCAGTGTGGACTGGTACCAGGCGGCCTGCCCCTGGGGTTGGATGGCAAATACCTTGCGCGCCGGGCCGCGGCCGGCGGCGGGTTCCCGATGGCTGCGAATCAAGCCGCGCCGCTCCAGCTTACTGAGGATGTAATAGATCGAAGAAAAACCTACCTCGGTCCAGTTGCGCATGCCGCGCTGCTCGATGAGCTGCTCGATCTCGTAACCATGGCGGGGCGCCTCGGCCACCAGGCCCAGGATGGCTAGTTCCGCATTCGTCATAATATTCTAGCACTAGAATATTATGCCTTAAGAGATAAGTCAAGAGGGAAAAGGCTATTCGCAATTTTGGTCCGGTTGGATCCTTCGCTTCGCTCAAGATGGCACAAAGCGAGGTTGTATACTCCCTGCATGCCCCGCGAACCCCGCAGCCAGCGCGTAGAAGCCATCATATTGAAGCATTCCGATTTCGGGGAGGCCGACCGGCTGCTGACGCTGTACAGCCGCGAGCAAGGCAAGCTGCGCGCCCTGGCCAAGGGCGCCCGTAAGCCAGGCTCGCGCAAGGGCGGCCACCTGGAGCCTTTCAGCCGCGTGCGCCTGCAGCTCGGCGTCGGAAGGGATCTGTTCGTGGTCAACCAGGCCGAAGCGGTGGATACCAACTCGGCGCTCACCGAGAACCTGGAAGCGCTGGGATACGCCTCTTATGTGGTGGAACTGCTGGACAGGTTCAGCGCCGACCACGACGAGAACCGCGGCGTATATCGCCTGCTGCGCGACACCCTGCAGCGGCTGACAGGCGGCGACGAATTGCGGCTGGCCGTGCGCTATTACGAAGTGCGCCTGCTGGACCAGGTCGGCTTCCGCCCCGAACTACAGAATTGCCTGACTTGCCGTAAGCAGATCCAGCCGGAGAACCAATATTTCTCGTTCGGGCAGGGCGGCGTGTTGTGTCCGGAATGTGGCCCGCGCAACCGCGAGGCGCGGCCGATCTCGCTGGCGGCGCTCAAGGTGCTGCGCCACCTACAGCGCAGCAGCTACGAGGAAGCCCAGCGGGCGAAACCCAGCGCAAACGTGCAGCTGGAATTGGAGTCGTTGATGAACGCGTATGTGACCTATCTGTTGGAGCGCAGCTTGAACAGCCCACGATTTTTACAAAGGGTGCGCAACAAAGTTGGTAGTTGAGGAGAACCAGAAATGAAACTGACCCATGTTCGCCTATTAGTCGATGACATTGAGACTTGTCGCGCGTTCTACAAGGACAAGCTTGGGCTCGAGGAACAACTCGCTGTCGTGGAAGGCGTCTACTACGAATTCGCGGCCGGCGATTGCATCCTGGCGCTGTATAAGCGCGAGCTGATGGAAAGCGTGGCCGGAGTCACGATGGCCGGGGAGCTGGTCGCCGACAGAGTTGCTCTCACGTTCAATGTGGATAATGTAGATGCCACCTATACGGAACTAACCGCCAAGGGCGTGGAGTTCGTCACGCCGCCCCACGACCAGGAAGCCTGGGTATTGCGCGTGGCGCATCTGCGGGACGCGGAAGGCAACCTGATCGAGATCAACGCTTCGCTGAAACATTAAGTAGGCAATTGACAGCAAAAGCAAGAAGACCATCTTGCTGAATGTGGTTTATTCGGAATATATGCAACGAGGGATTCCTCGCTGATACCGATTCTTTAACGGGTTTAAACCTATGACCCGCTCGGAATGACTCAGGTGATGTAGGGGCGACGCAGGCGTCGCCCCTACTTTTTTCTAAAAGCCCTCCAGCTTCGAAAAATCTGCCACGCCCTCAGCGAGGGCAATGACGCGCTGTAGCAAGCCGAGCCGGTTGCGTTTGAGATTCTCGTCCTCGGCCATCACTAACACCTGATCGAAGAAGGTATTAATGGCGGGAATCATAGGCATGAAGCCCTTGGCGAGGTCGTCCACAGAGCCGCGGCCACGCTGAGCGCTTTCGGCAGCCTGGAGCGCGGTATAAAGGGTTTTCTCAGCTTCTTCCGCAAATATAGTCGGGTCAACGGCATATGTCTCTTTGAGATCGCGCGTGATGCGCACACAGCGAGCAAAGGCATCGAGGGTCGGCGGCCAATCGTTTCGAGCCACCTGGGCTGATAATTCCCTGACCGCGCGGGTCGCCGCTGCCGGGTCGTGGCCCTGGGCGGCCAGCACGGCATCCACTACATCGTGGCGGGCGCCGCCCTCCAGCAGCAGGGCGCGCTGGCGCTGCACGATAAAGGCCAACACCTTGTCCTTCGCCTCGTCGCTGACCAGCACGGTTTGGAGAGCGGCGGCTTCGCCGATACCATCCCGTAAATTGAAATCCAGGTTAGCGCCCACCAGACTTTGCACCAGGCCCACGGCCGCCCGGCGCTGGGCGAAGGGATCTTTGGCGCCGGTGGGCTCCAGGCCCATAGCAAAGAGGCCAGTGAGGGTATCCAGGCGGTCCGCCAAGCTGACAACCAAACCCGCTTTGCTCGCAGGCGTGGTATCGCCGGCAAAGCGCGGCAGATAATGCGCGTAGATGGCCTCGGCCACCGCGGCCGGCTCCCCGGAATCGAGGGCGTAGTACTTGCCCATCACCCCTTGAAGCGAGGTCATCTCCACCACCATCTTGGTGGCCAGGTCGGCTTTGCACAACAGGGCGGCGCGCTCGGCGGCCCTCATTTCCTCAGCGGGAAGGCCCAGCTTGCCGGCGAGCTCCTTGGTGAGCGCCACGATACGTTGGGTCTTATCCCACATCGAGCCCAGGTCCTTCTGGAAGGTAAGCTGCCGCAACTTGTCGACAAAGTCGACAAGTTGGGCTTCGCGGTCACGCTTGATGAAGTAGGCCGCGTCGGCAAAGCGGGCGCGGATCACATCGGCATTGGCGGCGGTGACCGCCTTGGCGTCGAAGTCGCCGTTGCCCACGGCGATGAATTTGTTGAGCAGTTTGTCGTTCTTCTCAACGGGAAAATAGCGCTGGTGCTTTTTCATCACTGCCACCAGCACTTCGCGCGGCAGATCGAGATAAGTGGCCTCGAAGTCGCCGAGCAGTGCGGTGGGCGCCTCGACAAGATGGGTGACCTCGTTCAGCAGCTCGGTGTCCTCGGGCACGCGGCCGCCAGCCGCCGCGGCCAGTTTCTTCACCTGGCGGCGAATGGCCGCCTGGCGTTCGTCTATATCCAACAGGATGCCCTGCTTCTTAAGTTGCGCAAAATAGTCCTTGGGCGAGGCAACCTTGAAATGCTCGGCCTTGCTCAGGCGCAGGCCGCGGCTGGCGTTGCCGCTGTGCAGGCCAGCATATTCAAGAGGGACAACGCCTTCACCATACAATGCCAAAATCCATCGTATTGGTCGCGAAAAGACATTCTTACTTTGATTCCATCGCATTGTCTTTTCAAATTTAATATCCCATGCATATGCAGGCAACACATGAGCCAGCATATCTAAGGTGCGCACAAGTTCAGGCTTTCTTTTCTTCACTACGTACTTCCCACCATCGAGCTCTGCTATATCGACTTTTTTTACTTCAACATCATTTTGCTTTGCCCAGCCTATAAGTGCTTTGGTTGGTTCTCCCATTGCATCAAAGGCTACGTGTGCAGCCGGACCCTTTATCAAAGGGAAGTCGATCATTTTTTCATGCTCTAACTTCTCAACAAAAACAACGAGCCTCCTGGGAGTAGCCAGGACTTGGTAATTCTTGTAATCAAGCTTTCTCACGTCAAACACTTGTGCTTTGAATATTGTTTCAAAATAGTTTTTTGCAATACTTATTTCACTCGGCGGCAATTCTTCGGTGCCGATCTCCAATAGGAAATCGGCGGCCTGCTTGGGGCCGCTAAGCTTAGCGGGGCGGGCGGGTTTGAAACCCGCCATCACTTTGGCATTCGCCTGCCAGGGATATTCCTGGCGCTGGCGATCGGCCACATAGGCCTCGGCTACTTTGGCGGAGAGGCCGCGCATGCGTCGGAAATAAGCCTGGCGCTCGGTGACGCCGATGGCGCCACGCGCATCCAGCACATTGAAGGCATGCGAGGTCTTGAGCACATAATCGTAGGCGGGCAGCATGAGGCCCGCCTCCAGTGCGGCCTTAGCCTCGGCTTCGTAAAGCTCGACCATTTGGCGCAGGCGGCTCACATCGGCCACTTCGAAATAATATTTGCTGTGCTCGCGTTCGCCCTGCAGGAGCAAGTCGCCCCACCTGCGTTGTTTGTCCCAGCGCAGGTCGCCCACGTATGGGACGCCCTGCAGGGCCATGGCGATGCGGTCGAGCCCGTAGGTGATCTCGACGGAAACGGGGTCCAGCGTGATGCCGCCGGCTTGCTGGAAATAAGTGAACTGGGTGATCTCCAATCCATCCAGCCACACTTCCCAGCCCAGGCCCCAGGCGCCCAGGGCGGGCGCAGCCCAGTTGTCCTCGACGAAGCGGATATCGTGCTTGTGGATGTCGATGCCGGACGCTTGCAGGGAGCGCAGGTAGATCTCCTGCGGGTCCCCGGGGTCGGGTTTGAGGATGACCTGGAACTGAGTGTGCTGCTGTAGGCGATTGGGGTTCTCGCCGTAGCGTCCGTCGTCCGGGCGCACGGAGGGTTCGACGTAGGCCACGTTCCAGGGTTCGGGGCCGAGCACGCGCAGAAAGGTGGCCGGGTTCATAGTGCCGGCGCCCACTTTTTCGTTATAGGGCTGCCAGAGCACACAGCCCCAATCGGCCCAATATTGCTGCAGGGCAAGGATGATGGACTGGAAGTCCTTGGGCTGCGCCGTCGATTTCTGCGTTGGTTTCTTTGATTTCGGTGTTTTCTTCTTGGCCATTGAGGGACATTATACGAGCGCAATGGGTACTTGGCTTGCGAAATGCGGTAATTCGGGAGATTTGGTTCTAAGGATTCCTCGGCTTTATTGATTCCCCTTGGGTGAAGATTTATATCGTCGCCTCGGAATGACACAGGGAGTGGAAGCATATAATCCCAGTATGCCGATGCGCATTCTTTACGATGGATGGCCGCTGGCATACGACCCGTTGGGCGCCGCGGCGTGGCACCTGCGCGCCCTGCTGGCGATGCGCGACCCGGAAGTAACGCCGGTGCTGGCCATGCCGACCGAGCCGCAAGCTGACCAGCAGGAACTTGAAGTCGTTTATTCCCATACGCATGCCCGCGGGGATTGGGAACAACATATCCTGCAAAGGCTGGCAGAACAACAGCAGGCTGCCGCCATCCACTCCACGGCTTTGGCCACATCCTTGTTCGGCAAAGTACCAACGCTGGTGAGCCCCGCCGAGGTTTCCGGCCGCGGCCGCGGCCGGCTGGCGGAGGCGCAGGGCCGCGGCGGCCTGGCACGCGCCACCATCCTGTGGCCCGACGACCTGCCGAAGCCAAAGTTTCCTGGCCGCTTGCTCGCAATCCCGCCCACCGTTCACCCGGAATTCAACACCAGTCAAAGGGTGGTCAACAAACTAAGCCTGCCGGACGAATTCCTGCTGGTGCATGGCTTGCCGGATGAAAAGAATGCATTGAGCTTGCTGGAAAGCTGGACCTGGGCGGCGGCCTCCATCGGCGAGTTCTACCCCTTGGTCATCGTGGGATTGGGTGAAGCAATCCGCGGCTTTGTGCAGGCGCGGCTGCCGGATTTCCATATCGAGAGTTCGGTGCGCGTGCTGACCGATTTGCCTCCGCAAGACCTGCCATCCCTTTATCAGGCCTACACCGCGCTGGTGCATATTGGCCAGCCGCTGGCCTGGGGCAATCCCCTGAGAAATGCGCTGGCCTGCGGCAAAGCCATTGTCGCCCACCGCGAGCCGCACACAGAAGCCATCGTTGGCGCCGCCGGCTATCTGATCTCTGCCGAGGATCTGCGCGGCTTCGGCGCCGCCATGATCACTGTGGTGGTGGATGAAAAGGCGCGCGAGAAACTGGAGGACGCCGCTAGGAAACAAGCCGCCCGCTGGGATGCGGGCGCCTTCAAAGCCAGATTACTGGAAATCTACAAGGATCTAAATTAACGGCGGCGGGAAAGCTGCAGGGTGTAGAAACCCAGCCCCGCGCCACCCAGCAACAGGAGGACGCCCAACAAACCAACCAGGGGCGAGCGGTTGCCTTGCTGCAGCGAAAGGAAGCCGGAACCAGCCGGGTCACCCGAGGCCTGCGCGCCAAAGTTCACGGTCTGGACTTCGCCGCCACGCGTGATCTGCAGTTGCCGGTCGCGGGCCGTGGTGGGGTTGTAGCCCGTGGGCAGAGCGATGCTGACGGTGTAATCACCCAGGGGTAGCTCATCGAAACAGGTGCGCACTGGTTCGCCTTCCTCATCCACTGCGGATACGGTGGCCGAGGTGCGTGACGCCTTGCCGCTGCGTTCGTTGATGCTGGCCTGCCCGTCGGCAATGCCGAACTCGGTGGCATTCCGCAACGCGTCGCCATTGACATCGTCAAACAGCAGCACGCAGATGCTGCCCGTGCCCGCCGCCTGAGGGGTATTGGTTGCCGCTACCTGGTCTTGGGGTCCCGGGGTAGCCGTAGGTTCCTGTTGGTTCGCCAGGCCCAGCAAGATCGTCTGGCCTTCCACCAGGATCTCGTCATCCGTCCAATTATTCAAGTTTTGCAGTGCAATCAGGTCAAAGCCGAATTTTGCAGCGATACTCCAGGGGGATTCGCCGGCCAGTACCGTATATAAGATGCGGCCATCCGCGCCGGCCGTGGGGGTAGGCTGTGGTGTATCCTGCAACGCCAGGTTGGAGGCTGCCGCCGGCCCGGCGGCCAACAGAACGATGGACAGGATCAGGACAGAGCTTGTCCCCAAGACTCGCAGCAGGGAATTTTTCATGCCAAAAAATTATATCAGCGGGCTACTATAATTGATGCCCAGGCAGCTTATGAACGCCCAGGCCATAGCCATGCCGGTGTCTCCGCCGCGCAATCTGCGCCCGTTCGACATCCGCCGCGATCTATTGGCGGTTGCCGACCTGGTGGAGCTGTGTTTTGCCGAAACGCTGGATGCGGACGGACGGCTTTACATCCGCCGGATGCGCCGCGCGGCCCGCGGCGGCCCTTTGTTGGATCCGCCTGGCGTTGGGCGAGTCGACGTGCCGATGAGCGGTTATGTTTGGGTGGAAGAGGACAAGCTGGTGGGCAACCTCAGCATGGTTGCCCATCGCTACCGCGGCCGCCAGCTCTACCTGATCGCCAACGTGGCCGTGTATCCCGAATACCGCCGCCGCGGCATTGCCCGCGAGTTGACCCTGGCCGCCTTGCGCGAGATCGAGCGCCGCGGACGGCCCGAGACCTGGTTACAGGTGGACGAAAAGAACCCCGCGGCGATAAACCTGTACCGCGGCATGGGCTTTGCAGAAAGAATGCGCCGCACTTCCTGGCGCTTACAGCCCCTGCGCGATTTCAACACTGGATTGACCCAGGATGTCGAGGTGCGCCCGCGTCGCTCCGGCGACTGGGCCGCGCAGCGAGCTTGGTTGGAGGGGTGCTACCCGCAAGATGTGCGCTGGCAGTTGCCGCTGGACGTCAACGTCTTGCAGCCCGGATGGCGCGGAGCACTGGAACGCGCCTTCAGCGAGCGCCAATTGCAGCAATGGAGCGCCCAACGCGGTAACCATCTGCTGGGAGTGCTTAGCTGGCAATCATCCTCGCTGGAAACCGACCGGCTCTGGTTGGCCGCCGCTCCGGAAACCGAAGACGACGCTATCCTTGCCCTGGCCGCGCACGCCCACGCGCGGCTGCACCTCGGCCGAGAGCTGGCGTTGAATTACCCCAGCGGCCGGGCTCAAGCTGCATTCCCGCGTACCGGCTTCACTGCCGCCCGCACACTGATCTGGATGTCTTATCCGTGGAAGGCCTGATATGCTTATCAAAAGCCAAAACGATCTTCGCCGCTTGTTAGAGGAGGCGCGCGTGATCGCGGTGGTCGGCCATTCGGATAGGCCGAATCGCACCAGCTACCGCATCGCAAATTACTTGCGCCGCGCCGGATATAAGGTGTACGCGGTCAACCCATCAATTCAGCAGGTGAATGGCGAACCCGCTTACCCTAACCTGGCCGCAGTGCCGGAACCCATTGATATCGTCGATGTATTCCGTCGTTCGGAATTTCTAGGTGAAGTCGTGGACCAGGCCATTGCCGCCGCGGCGAAGTCTGTCTGGGCGCAGTTGGGTGTGTACGACGAGGCCGCCGCGGCCAGGGCCGAGGCCGCCGGCCTCCAGATGGTGATGGACCGCTGCATCATGGTGGACCACGAAAGGCTGCTTGGCTGATGCCATCCATGTTCTGGTGAAACAAAAATAAGAGCCTGTACACGCAGGCTCTTATTTTTTCAGCGTAGGGGAATGGGTTAGCTTTTCGCTTTAGCCCCTGCAGGTTTGAGCTGCTTGCCGGTCACCCAGCCCCAGGGGGTGCCGATCAGCGGGAGCAGGAAGTAATCCAAGCCGACATAGCCTGCGATCTTCCACGCCATCACCAGCCCCAAAGCCGCCACAAATAGCAAGGGGTTGCTGCTGGCCGACCCGGCCATCATGAAGTTCCAATTCATCAGTGCGCCGAAGAAGGCGGCGAACCCGGTGAACGCGCCCAGGATCAGCCCAATCCCGATCAGCAACTCACCATAGGCCACCAATTTGGCAAACCAGGTGTAGGCGTTGGTGTCCAGCAGGAACTGGATGAAGGAACGGTACCAATCAAAGGTGATTAGCGGGCGCCCCTCTGCAGGGATGGCCGCGGCGCGGGTCCAGAAGCCTTTCAAGGCCTCTCCGGTGACGGTCCAAGCCGGGTCTTCCACCTTATGCAGGGCGGCCTCGATCCACTGGTAGCCCAACCATACACGCACAGCCAGCCAAAAGATAGCCACACGCGGGTCATTGAACAGAGTGCGGATGACGCCAGGATCTTGGATAGTACGACCTCTTTGAATCATTGCAGACATTTCTGCCTCCTTGATTCGCATTTGGCGAATCTATAAATCAAGTTGGCCATAGAATAGTCGCTGGGTGCTTCTACTGGAAGGTACACTTGTACGGACTCATGTCCTTACTAGAGGTGACAGAATCCCCATTTGTGAAATATAAGACAATGGACAAACGACAGGCCAATCAGGGGGCAAGCGTCCAATGCGAGCCTACGGATTGACAGGGATAATCTACTTGAAGCATGAACACCAAGCTGCAAACCCTATATGACGACAAGCTGGTGACAGCCGAAGAGGCCGTCCAGGCTATCCGTTCCAACACGCGGGTGTATCTGGGCGGAGGAGCTGGCGTGCCCCAGGTGTTGGAGCGCGCCATGGCCGCCCGCGGCCCGCAGCTGGAAAACGTAGAGGTCGTGCATGTCCTTACTTTCGCCGGCGGTGATTACCTGGACCCCAAGCACGCGAAAAGCTTCCGCCACCGGGCTCTCTTCGTGGGGCCCAATGCGCGCGAGGCGGTGAATTCCGGCCGCGCCGACTACGTGCCTGTCTTCCTTTCCGAAGCCCCCGGACTGTTCAAAAGCCGTGTCTTGTCGGTGGACGTTGCCCTGATTCAGGTCTCGCCCCCCGACAGCCATGGTTTTTGTTCTTATGGCATTGAAGTAGGCGTCACCAAACCCGCCGCGGAGAGCGCCAAGCACATCATCGCCGAGATCAATCCACAGATGCCGCGCGTCCTGGGCGATTCGTTCATTCACCTGAGCCGCATCGACCACGTTGTTGAAGTGGATTACCTCCTCCCTGAGGCGGGCCTGAGCTCCATCTCCGCGGAGCATGAACAGATCGCCGAACTGGTTTCCGAGTTGGTCCCGGATGAAGCTACGCTGCAATTGGGCATCGGCGCCCTGCCCAATGCCGTCCTTTGCAAGTTGGATCACCTGCGCGATCTGGGTATCCACAGCGAGCTGTTCTCGGATGGGGTCATCGAAATGGTGGAAAAGGGCGTCATTACCAACGCTGCCAAGACCATTCACCCCGGCAAGATCATCGCCGGCTTTGCCTTCGGCTCCCAGCGTTTCTACCAATTCATGCACGATAATGCCATGGTGGAATTGCACCCCACCGATTACGTGAACGATCCGTTCGTCATAGCCCAGAACGACAAAATGGTGGCGGTCAATTCGGCCATCGAGATCGATCTGAGCGGCCAGGTTTGCGCCGACTCGATCGGGGACCGCATCTACAGCGGCATCGGCGGCCAGGTCGACTTCATGCGCGGCGCGGCCCATTCCAAGGGGGGCAAGCCGATCATTGCCCTGCCCTCGACGGCCAAAGGTGGGCTCTCACGCATCGTGCCGCGCCTCAAAGACAATGCCGGCGTCGTGACCTCCCGCGGGGATGCCCACTTTGTAGTCACTGAATTCGGCATCGCTTCGCTGCACGGCAAGAGCCTGCGCGAACGAGCCAACGAATTGATCCGCATTGCCCACCCGGATCATCGCGAGGAACTGCGCTATTTCGCCCGTCAACAGGGCTGGTAATCTAAACTTGGGGAATCGCTTCCTTCGAGGCGATGGCGACGCTGAAGTTGATATGCGTCCCTTTTCCTTTTTGTGACCAGATCTTGATATCGGCGCCCAATATTTGGGCGCGCTCGCGCATATTGCGCAAACCGTTGCCGCCCGCATCCGAAGCATCCCCCATGTCGAAGCCTATGCCATCATCGTCGATAATGAGATGGACGCGGTCTCCATCGCGCTTCAGGCTGATGTCGACGTTGCGCGCAAAGGCGTGCTTGCGAATATTGTTTAGGGCTTCGCGCACCACGTAAACCATCTCATCGGTCTGTTCTTCAGACAGGCCCAACACAGATACCCTTGGCGGAGGGGTGAAGTGCACATTCAACAATGTGTTGGCGTGTAGCTCCTGGGCCATCTGCCCCAGGCTGCTGGCCAGGTCCTGGCCCTGGTAGCGTCCGGTGCGCAGGCCCAGGATGTAATTGCGCAAATCGCGCAACACTTGGCTGAGGTCCTGGATCGAATGATTGATGCGTTGCTCGGCTTCTTCAGGTTGCTCCTGGGTAAGGCGCGAGGCTTCCTGCAGCGAAAGGCCGGTGGCGTAGACCTGCTGCATAATGCCGTCGTGCAGCGCCATGCCGAACCGTTCGCGCTCCTGGACCACGGCCAGTTCCTGGGTTTTGCGATAGAGCTGGGCATTTTCGATGGCGATGGCGGCCTGGGTGGCGAATTTCTCCAGCAGTTGGCAGTCACCCAGATCGAAATTGAGCAACACCTCATCGCCTTCGGGCGATTTTTCGTATTTATCTGCTATGTACAGGTTCCCAAAGATCTCCCCTTTGGATTTAATGGGGACACCCAGCAACGATTTCATGGGCGGGTGATTGCGGGGAAAGCCAACCGCGCGAGGATCCTGGCTGATGTCGTTTACGATCAGCGTGCTGCCCCCGGGGCTAAGCACGCCCAACAGGCCATGTCCCTGGGGAGGCGCGCCTACGCGAGCGCGCTCTTCTTCCGTGACCCCCGAGGTGATGAATTGTTTGATGCGGTTTGTCTCCAGATCTGCCACGCCCAGAGCGCCGTATTTGGCATGCAGCAGCTCGCGGCTTATATCCACTACCTTTTGGAGCACGGACTGCAAGTCCAGTTCGGTGGTGAGGGCCAGGGCGGCTTGGTGCAGCGCTTCCAGGTGGAGGTTGCTAATCTGAGTCTCTTCTTCGCGCTTTTCGATAATAGCGAAGAAAACGATCGAGAAAACGATGGCTCCCAGCGCCACCGCCAGGATGGCATACAGGTTGCCTTCCGGTTCCCGCCCAGGCGGCACGAGATTGAAGCGCGCCAACAGCACGCCGGTCACGAAAAGCACGGGCAGGACGACGGAAATCCATTTGAGCCGGCGCGTCGTCATGGCGAATACGGCCCCATGCTATAATGTTCCACGGACAAAATTATACTTGCGCCCATTTGATTCCCACTTATGCTGAAGATACTTCTTGTTGACGATCACGAAGTCGTGCGCCTGGGGCTAAAGTCGCTGTTATCCCACTACCCAAAATTCGAGGTGGTGGCGGAAGCGGGTAACGCCGACGAGGCCATCCGCCTGGCCGACGAATACACCCCCGACGTGGTGGTGATGGACATCCGCCTGCCCGGCAAAAGCGGCATCGAGGCCA
>JBBEBI010000066.1:4727-9371 GCA_040882365.1 Anaerolineales bacterium | reverse complement strand
TCAACCGCGTCGACTCGGTGATCATCTTCCGCTCGCTGAACAAAGAGAACCTGCGTCAGATCGTTAACCTGGAGATCGAAAAAGTGGCCCACCGCCTGGACGAGCACCAGCTTGCCCTGCAGCCCACGGACGCCGCCCTGGATCTGCTTTCCGAGCTCGGCTACGACCGCGAATACGGTGCCCGCCCGCTCAAGCGCGTCATCCAGAACAAGATCGAAGACCCACTCTCCGACGCGCTGCTCAACGGCGAGTTCAGCGACGGAGAAACGGTGGTCATTGACGCCGAAGTCGGCGAAGAGCAACCCGAGATCGTGCTGCGCAAAGGCAAGGCCAAGGGCCGCAAGAAGAAAGCCGCTCCGCCAGCCCCGCCCGCCGCTACGGTGGCCGCTAACTGACGAAAAGCGCCCAGAATATTCTGGGCGCTTCGTCATTCTGAGGGAGTAAGCCAGCCGGAGGCAGGCATGACGAGTGAAGAATCCATTCATAGCTCAATTACGAGTCCGCGCAGCGGGCGAAGCAATCCCCAGCTCCAGCTGATTCCCCGATTGGCTACTATAATTGGGCGAAAAGAGTAAACATGAGTAACTTTTCGCCACAACGAGAACGCCGCCAGGCGCGCCGGCGGATGCAAAGAGATCGCACCACTATCATCTGGGCCCTCATCGGCATCGCCGCCCTGGCACTGGTGGGCTTTTTGGTCTGGAACGCGCTTCGCCTAGCGCCGGTCACCTCGGCCAACACGGATGCGAGCCAGGCCATGGGCGAAGCCATCCCTATTCAAGGCGAAAATCACATTACAACCGATACCGACCCTGGGCCGTACAACAGCAACCCGCCCACCTCCGGTCCCCACTATGATGACCCGCTGCCTCCCGGCTTCTATGAAGAAGCCGACCTGGCAGCCTGGGGGCCGTTCCCCCATGCACACGCCGTCCACAACCTGGAACATGGCTACATCGTCTTTTGGTACAACTGCTCCGTCATCGACGAGGCGGCCTGCACACAGCTCATGGACCAGATTCGCGGCTTCATAAACGGTTCCCCGATCCGCAAGCTGATCGCCTTCCCATGGCCGGATGGGCTTTCGCCGGTTACGCTCACATCCTGGGGGTATCTGCTGGGCATGTTGCAATTTGATGCCGCCCAGGCTGCAGCCTTCATCAATGCCAATCGCCTGCTGGCGCCCGAGCCGAACGCCGATTAAAGTTCGCCGATCATGAAAACTATCGCCAGCCTTGCCCTTGGCTTCGCCGGCCTCATCCACCTCGTCCTGGCCCCCGAGCATTATGCCCATGCGCCCGCGCATGGGCTTTTCTTTGCCCTGGCGGGTGTCGCAGAACTCGCCTGGGCTCTTGCCTTCCTACGCTGGCCCGGCGAGCGCATGTATTACGCCGGCATCTCGCTGGCCGGCGCCCTGCTGATCCTGTGGGTTGCCACCCGTTTTGTCCCCATGCCCTTCGAACACGAGGTCGGCGAAGTGGACCTGGCTGGCCTCCTCTGTAAACTCAGCGAGCTGGTTGGTCTAGGAGCCTTGCTCGCTCTTGCCGCCCAGGGCCGCATCGCCGGTCTGGCTAAGCGCTCTCTCGTCGGCTTTATGGGCGAAGCACTCATCCTTGGCGCCTTCTTCGGCTTCGGCGCCTACATGGTGGCCCATGAAGTGGAACCTTATATGCCCTTCCTTGAAGATGAGGCTCATCACGAGGAGGAATTACTCGAGCATCCTTAACAGCTTGTAACCTGACAGGCGGACGGGGGTTTTCGAACATATAATGGCTATATTGAAGGAGGTGGATCTATCGCCGGCACCGATCGGTTCTCAATTTCCCCTTTTTCATTTTTCAATCATACAGCTAAATGATGTGAGGAGGTTATGTTATGAATCTGTTTACTCCAAAAGGTTTTCTTACCATTGGCGGCGGCGTCCTACTGCTCGTCGGCATTTTGGGTTATGTAGGTGTCATTGGCCCCACAGCTGCCCAAAGCCCCTTTGGCGAGGCCTGGTATTTTGACGACGCCGAAAATCTGGCCCACACCGTGCTCGGTGTAGTCGCCATCGCCGCCGCCTATGTTCTTAGTGCCGGTATGAGGAAGAACCTGGTGCTGCTGCTGGGCGTCGTCGGCATTTTGGTGGCTGGCTACAATCTGTTCAGCACCTCACTGCTGGGCGCCACGCTGCAAAACCCCGCTGACTTGATATTGCACTTGGTCATCGGCGCCTGGGCGCTGTATGCGTCTATGGGCTCTGGCGGCAAGTAAGCCAGAAAGTCGTAGTCAATCTTCAGAAAGAGCGCTCGAATCGGGCGCTCTTTTTAGTTGGAGTACAAATAGCCCATCCCCGACGGGCTATTTGCAACTATTGCTGTTCTAGGATTTGGTTATTTTAGGGTACGCCCTGCTCAAAAAGGAGAACTATGATCGACTTAAAGACCGCCGCCAGCCGCTTTCTCGAAGAGAAACGCGTCGCCATCGCCGGGGTTTCCCGCAATCCCGCGGAAACGGCTAACGCCATTTATAAGAAATTCAAGGACAACGGCTACACCGTCTTCCCCGTGAACCCGGCCGCCGCGGAGGTCGAGGACGTGAAGTGCTACGCCAGCGTGAAGGACATCCCCGGCGGCGTGGGCGCCGTGATGCTGGTAACCTCGCCGGCCGCCAGCGCCCGCGTAGCGCGCGATTGCGTGGGCAGCGGCGTGAAGTGGGTGTGGATGCACCGTTCCTTCGGCGACTCCGTATCCCAGGACGCGGTGAAGCTGTTGCGCGACAATGCCATTGGCGTCATCCCCGGCGGCTGCCCGATGATGTTTTTGGCCCCGGATGCCGGCCACAAGGCGATGTGCTGGCTGCTGCAGCTTTTCGGCCGCGTGCCGCGCACCGTCTAGCGCACGAAAGAGCGCTCAACCCGAGCGCTCTTTGTTTTTACATTCTCCAATCGCAGAACTATTTCCCACTGAAAATTTCCTTGATAAGATGTCTTGTGCGAGTTGTATTCGTCCTGTGAAAAAACGCGCTTCACTTACTTGGAGCCAAGTCCTTGCCCGTCGCCTCGAGCGCCACGGATTGTTGACTCCGCTAAAAGGCGCCGCGCCTGCCGACGCCGCCTCCGCCATGTGCGGCGCCCACGCGCAGGTCCTCACCGCCGCCGAGTGGTCCATCGGGTTGCGCCTGGCCAGCAGCTCCCGCGCCGACGTCCAGCGCGCCCTCTGGCAAGAGCACAGCCTCATCAAGACCGTGGGCCCGCGCGGCACCGTCCATCTGCTGCCGTCCAAGGATCTGCCTTGGTGGAACGGCGCGCTGAGCGCGCTGCCCAATGAAGGTGATCAATATCCCGATGGAATGCGCCTCACGCCCCAGCAGCGCGACGAGGTCGTCGAGGCCATCGCCTACGCGCTGCGCGACGCTGAACTGACCGTCGAGGAACTCGGCGAAGCCGTGCTGGCCCGCACCGGCTCCTGGGCCGGTGACCTGGTGATCCCGGCCTTCCAAACCTACTGGCCGCGCTGGCGCCAGGCCATCAGCACGGCCGCGTACCGCGGCGTGCTGTGTTTTGGTCCCAACCGCGGCCGCAACGTCACCTACACCAACCCGCGCCGTTGGCTGCCAAAGCTAAAGCCCGCCAGCGAGAAGTCCGCGTTGCGCTGGCTTGTGCGCAGTTATCTGCACGCTTATGGTCCGGCAACACCACAACACTTTGCGCGCTGGCTTGCCGCGCCGCGGCGCTGGGCCGAAGAATTGTTCACGCGTTTGAAAGACGATCTGCAGCCGGTCATAATGGACGATGTGCAGGCCTGGGTGTCGGCCGGCGACGCGCTATTTCCGGATGAGAAACCGCGCGGCGTGCGCTTGCTGCCTTACTTCGACGCCTACGCCGTTGGCTCGTATCCCCGCGAATGGCTTTACCCCGGCCGCGCCGCCGAACGCGCCATGGCCCGCGGCCAGGCCGGCAACTTCCCGGTGCTGCTCATCGACGGCATCGTCGCGGGTGTCTGGCACCAGCGCCGCTCCGGTCACAAGCTGCAAATTACCGTAGAGCCGCTCGCCAAGCTAAGCGTCGCCCAAAAGCGCGAACTGGAGGCGCAGGTGGCGCGCCTAGGGGAATTCCTGGATGCGCAGCCCAAGCTCACCATCGGCAAAGTGCGTGTCGGCCCGCACGCGTAACCTTTATTTGTCATTCCAAGCGAGGGCGTTTTGCGGCGCTTTTAGCGTCGCAGCTCGACGAGGAATCCCTTCTTGGCTTGTATTGTTGGTCATCCACTAGAAAAAAACTTCCTCAACCCTGCTTAGGCTACTAGCCCAAATGTTCTATTCGTAGTAAACTGTCTTCATGGCCAAGACCCTCACCCGCTTCGTGTGCCAGTCCTGCGGCCGGGCGGCCGCCAAGCCGCTGGGCCGCTGCCCTGCCTGCGGCGAGTGGAATACGTACGTCGAAGAGGTCGTAGAGAGCGCCCCCGCCAAGCGCCGTTCTGCCAACGGCGCCTCCTCAGCGGCCCCGCGGCCCCTCTCGCACATCGAAGCAGGCCCCGAAACCGACCGCCTGCCCCTCTCCATCGGCGAGTTCGCCCGCGTGCTGGGGGGCGGCATCGTGCCCGGCTCGCTGGTCCTGGTGGGTGGCGACCCCGGCATCGGCAAGTCCACCCTCCTGCTGCA
>JBBEBI010000066.1:0-4627 GCA_040882365.1 Anaerolineales bacterium | reverse complement strand
CGCTGGTCCTGGTGGGTGGCGACCCCGGCATCGGCAAGTCCACCCTCCTGCTGCAAACCGCCATCGAGCTGGCCCCTATCGGTCCGGTACTCTACGTCTCCGGCGAGGAATCCGCTGCGCAGATCAAGATGCGCGCCAATCGACTTGCTTCTGATCAGCCGATTAATGGATTAACCGATTCGCTCTTCCTGGTCACCGAAACCAATCTCGACTCGATCCTACGCCATGTGGAATCGGTCAAGCCCCGCGTGCTGATCATCGACTCCATCCAGACCGTCTACGACCCCGAAGTCGACTCCTCCGCCGGCTCCGTGACCCAGCTGCGCGAATGCGCCGACCGCTTCCGCAACCTGGCTAAATCTAGCGGCCTGGCTATCTTCCTCATCGGCCACGTCACCAAAGAAGGCGTCATCGCCGGCCCGCGCCTGCTAGAGCACATGGTGGACACGGTGCTCTATCTCGAAGGGGACCGCTTCCAAAGCTACCGTTTGCTGCGCGCCGTGAAGAACCGCTTCGGCGCCACCGACGAAGTCGGGGTGTTCGAAATGCGCGGCGACGGCATGGCCGAGGTGCCCAATCCTTCCGAAGCCTTCCTCGCCGAGCGCGTGGTCAACGCGCCCGGCTCCGCCATTGCCGTCACTATGGAGGGCACCCGCCCGCTGCTGGTGGAAGTGCAGGGCCTCACCAGCCCCACCGCCTTCGGCAATCCGCGCCGCTCGGGCAACGGGGTGGATCTGAACCGCCTGCTGCTCATCACTGCCGTGCTCACCCGCCGCCTGGGGCTGAAACTGGGCGAGCAGGATGTGTTCGTCAACGTCGTGGGCGGCCTGCGCATCGGCGAGCCGGCCGCTGACCTGGCCCTGGCGGCCGCCATCGCCAGCTCCGCCAAAGATGTGCCACTGCGCGCCGATTGCGTACTGATCGGCGAAGTGGGCCTCAGCGGCGAACTGCGCGCCGTGCCGCACACCGCCGCCCGTCTTAAAGAAGCCACCGCGCTCGGCTTCAAGTCCGCCGTGCTGCCTAAGCGCCTGCGCGGCGGGGATGCGATGCCGTCAGGCATCAGCATTCAGGAGGCCCGCACCTTGCGCGAAGCGCTAGACGCGGGGATGGTGAAGGGAAATTAGATTAGAGATCATCAAATCTAGGCAGGATCCCGATCCACCCAGCTTGTTTCTTCTTACCCCTAAATATTAGGGGCGTAGAATTAGGTGCGTTTCTATAAAAAATCACCATAGTTGCCGCGTCTCCGTATCCCAAACCAAATTTTCCTCCTATTTGGGTAGAGTAGTCCAAAAACTTCATCTTCTCTCGCTCAGACAAATTACTATTATTCGGGTGTAATGGTCTTTGGTCCCTTGTGTGCACAAAGGAATAAACTGGAACTACTCCCAACTGCGAGATTCTTTGCTCCGCTTCTTCACAAATAACAGGCAAAAGGAAAAACTCCGAGATTTTTGACGAGAGAAACTCCACCAAAAAGTTCCTTGCCTCGACAAACTGGTTTCCTGTCCCAGCAAAATCATCCACGTACACAACTGCAAACTCGTCCAATTTCCCGGCTATTTCAATTACTTGAGTTAGATCTTTGGAATCCACTAATCTAAAGCCCCGCTGAGCAAGCTTGTGGTAATCTCGCAGCAGATTCAACATGACTTGGCTACTACTTCCGGCATCATGAACAGACATATAAATTATCTGTTGGTTGCTGTACCCGGCGGCATGAAGATTTGTCAGAAGTTCGTCGTTTAGTTGTATCAAGCATTCAATGGTTCTCTTCCTAGAAAAATAACGGAGCTTTAGAAATAGTCCGATAATCGAACCCCAATCACGTCGCTCAAATTGTTTTATCCAAGAGATGAAGGAGGCGGCGGTAATTCGCTTTGGCCTATAATCTCGCATGCTCCATATTAATATCGGGAGTCGGAGAAGATTCATTTTCAGTTGGTCCCCTCTATCTAATTTCTCCACCTTTCCCACCAGGAGGGTCACTACCCTGTAACTTAATCAACAACTTGTCAACAAATTTCACAACCCTTTTAAGGGCCGGCACTAGCTTTTCTCTGTCAGCCACAAATTCGAGCTTAGCGCGCTCCAGTCGCTTAACAAAATCATTTGCTGCTTCAATTGCCCCTTCAATTCTCATATTGTCAACAATAAATCTATCAAAGGCCTCGCGTGTTTCGAGCGCGGGATCAAGAATATATCTCCTGAGAGTATCTAGAATCTCATTCCGTCGATCCGCAATAACCTCGTACGATTCCATAATCCGCCTAAAGTGAATTACGCTTTTTATACTGTTCGCTCGATATTTATTAACAAGCTTTTCGATAACCCCGTTCCTACCAAGAGATTTTTTTAAATCGGGGAGCTCTTTTTCAACAAGATTGATCACGGGCAGCGCTTCAATCCAAAAGTTGGAGGGGATTCTTGTATCCGGATCAGAATCCATGGATAAATCGGTATACTTTTTGGGAAATTCCAGCAATTTCTTGCAGCGTTCGATCTGGGGCTCGCTTAGACCCGTTATTGTTGACAAGACTTCACTATCGGTTTCGTTTAATTCCTCCATGACCGTTTTTAGACCTAGAGCGGTCGGCATTAGTTCCCATTGTTCACGAAAATTATGAATTGAAAACATGTAAATGAGGCCGGCAACTTTTGTGGGAGGCGCAACTATATTTGCAGGTAATTTAGTGTCCGCTCCTTTTTCTTCAAATAACTCCACACAGCAGCGATATCTTCGCTCTCCGTCGAGAATTCCGTATTTATCTTGACCCCTTATCTTAAACACTGTAATTGGTACCAGTACACCATGTTCCTCAATGCTTTTTTTTCAGTTCGTCTAATGGCTTCCTGTCGAAAAGCTGGCGGGGATTGTTTACGCTTGGCTTTATTTGAGTAATGCTAAGTTCTTTAAGCATTCCTGTCGGTGAAACCTTTGTACTTGATGAAAGGTCGGTTCCTTTTCTTTTCATGGAATGCTCCTCAAGCCCTGTTGTTGTAAATAAGAAGCTCGTACGCCATTTTTCTCTTATGCGAAAAGCTGGCAATTGTTCTTTGAACTTTTTTTACGTCCCACTCGAAACCGTCTTTTAAAAACCTAGCTTCTTTTGAGGCTGCATAACTTACTAAAAATGAAACGCCTCTAGCGCGTAGCTTTTTCATCCATTGCCTTAACATAAAGATCTCGTCCAAGCCGAATTTGGTCGCGTCATACTCAGTAAATATTCGTCTGTTTTTTACACTAAATGGTGGGTCAAGGTAAACAAAATCTCCCTCACACGTTAAATCAAGGGTTTCTTTGTAATCCCCCGATATAAGTTTTGCCTTTTTCAAGGCATCAGAGCAGTTTAGAAAAACTGAATTCGACGGGAATCGGTTTTTATCGCCGCCATATGGAACATTATATAGTCCGGATTTATTAGTTCGGTATATGCCATTAAAACAATAGCGATTCAAATAAATAAACCGGGCCGCTCTCCTAAGAGGAGTGAGGTAATTTATATCCAAACCCCGAATTTCATAATAGTTCTTCCTCCCCGACTTAAAACTCTTTAGTTCTTCCAAAACTGCATATGGGGCACGTTTCATATGTCTGTACGCATTTATTAATTCAATATTTACATCTCCCAACAAGGCACGACTAGGGGATATTTCAAAAAACAGGCAGGCGGATCCAGCAAACGGTTCCACATACCTTTGATAATTAGAAGTCCAAAATTCTTTTAGTGTCGGGACTAGCTTCCTTTTGCTTCCAGCCCACCTGAGGAATGGTTGTGCCATATTATTGCCTACCGATATTATAAGGTTGTTATCCAGGTGTCGACATTAGATTATGGAGGATTTATAGCCAGCAACTCTATGGTATTTTGCAGCCCTGCTTTCCATTTACAATTCCGTCCATGGTCGACATCACCCTTTCCCCCCGCTTCCCCGCCCACTACCCCCACTCCGGCGTCGGCGTCCTCGCCCTGCGCGGCCTGCTCAACCCGGCCGCCGACCCCGAACTCGAGCGCGCCAAGCGCGAGCTGGAAGCTGGCTTGCGTCAGCGCTACCAGGCGGGGACTGCCGTATCGGCATACGGCAAGGCCGCCATCCGCGCCCTGCCCGCCATGCAGGCCTACGCCGCCTTCTACAAGCCGTTCGGCAAGACCTATCACGTCCAGATGCAAACCGAGTCGGTGGTCCTGCTGGGCAAATCGCTGCCCTCCGTCTCCGCCCTGGTGGACACCATGTTCCTGGCCGAGCTCAAGAACAGCCTGCTCACCGCTGGCCATGATCTGGATGCCGTCCAGCAACCCATCACCATCGACGTAGCCGCCGGCACTGAAACCTATACCCTGATGAATGGGAAGGAAGCCACTCTCAAGGCGGGCGACATGTGCATGGCCGACGCCGCCGGCGTCATCTCCAGCGTCCTCTATGGCCCGGACGCCCGCACGCGCCTCACCCCGGCCACCACCTCCGCCCTCTTCGTCGTCTACGCCCCCGAAGGCGTCGCACGCGACGCCGTCCTGCAACACTTGGCGGAGATCCAGGATGGCGCACGGCGCTTTTCCCCCGAAGGCAAAACCATCCTGCTAGATGTCTTCGGCTTCAACGAGGCTTAGGTCCGATCAGGCAAATT
>JBBEBI010000065.1:0-50174 GCA_040882365.1 Anaerolineales bacterium | reverse complement strand
CCGGCGGCGATATCGCGGTGGATCTGCGCAACCAACTCTTCGATGCCAGAGAACCGTTGTTCGGGGCGTAAACGGGCGATGAAATCCAGACGGAGGGTTTCGCCGTAGAAATCGCCGCCGCCGTAATCCAAGATATGAGTTTCAACGACTGGGGCGGCGGGCTTATCTTCAAATGTGGGACGCACGCCAACATTGGTCACCGCGCCCCAGCGGCGGCGGCCAACGGTCGCCCAGGTGACGTAGACGCCCAAGGCAGGGATGGCGCGCTTCTCCAAAACTGCGGTATTTGCAGTCGGAATACCAATGGTTTGACCGCGCTTGGCGCCGCCCACCACTGATCCGGAAAGCGAGTAGGGGCGACCCAGTTGACGGGCGGCATGCTCGACCCTGCCCTCGGCGAGCAGGGAACGGATGCGAGAGGAAGAGACGACCTCGCCATCCAGCTTCACGGCCTCAATGAGGTGCACCTGGAAACCCAGATCCTCTCCGAAAGCCTGCAGCACTGGCACGTTGCCTTCCCGATTGTGGCCCAGAACAAAATCGTGACCTACCCATAGCTGCACAAGGCCCAGGTGATTTTTCAATTGGGTAACAAAATCGCGCGCAGAGGTGTGAGCCACCTCGTGAGTGAATGGATGTGTGACTGACACATCCACCCCTAAGGCGGCGATCTGTTCGGCTTTCTCCTTGGGATCGCTGAGATAGAAGGAAGCTACCTCACCATGTAGAATTTCAACCGGATGGGGGAAGAAAGATAGCACAACCGCCGGAGCACCTTGTGCGTGGGCTGCGGCGGTCAGCTCTTTGATGATCTTTTGATGGGCAAGGTGAACACCATCGAAGACTCCGATGGTGAGCCAGGCAGACTTAACCTGCGCGTCGTGCAGCGAATGCAGGTGCTGCATGGCGATCCGGTCAGGACATGAAGACTTTACGCGGCTGCCACTCGGTGCCGGCCACTTCCATGACGGCCACCAGGTCGCCCTGTTCGCTCACCGCG
The DNA here is from genome assembly GCA_040882365.1 of Anaerolineales bacterium. Lineage (GTDB taxonomy): Bacteria > Chloroflexota > Anaerolineae > Anaerolineales > UBA11579 > JAMCZK01. The sequence continues at coordinate 49,174 of JBBEBI010000065.1, read as the reverse complement.
CGCGCCAGCCCTTTGTCACCCTCTTTAGCGGGGATGCGGTGCCCGTTGCGCACCTTGTCCAGCATCTCGGCGTCCAGTTCGATGGCGGGCCAGTCGGCCAGCGCCTCGGCAGCCGGGATGAGATGCTGCGCCCAGGTGCCGGTCTCAAAAGCATCGCGCAGGCGGCGCAAGGAGACGGCGTCTCGCAGAGTGAAGCGGCCACTGCGTGTGCGACGCAGACCCACCAAATGGGCGCCGGTGCCCAGGGTCTCGCCAATGTCGTTGGCCAGCGAGCGGATGTATGTGCCCGAGGAACAATGCACATCCACCACCACTTCAGGCGCGGCCCATTCCAGCAATTCCAGGCTGTGTACGTGGATGATGCGCGGGGCCAGATCCACCTCTTCGCCGCGGCGCGCCAATTCGTAGGCGCGCTGGCCTTGCACCTTCACGGCTGAGTACGGCGGCGGCGTTTGTTCGATCTCCCCCACAAATTGCTGTAACAATTCAGAGAATTGTTCCCGGGTCACGTTGACGGGGACCTCCGGCTGGGTGGTAACACCCTCGGAGTCGAAGGTATCCGTCGAAGAGCCCAGCCGAATGGTGGCCTGGTAGCGCTTGTCCTCGGCGGAAATGAATTCGCTGAGGCGCACGGCCGGGCCGATGAGCACCACCAACACGCCCGAGGCGCGCGGGTCCAGCGTGCCGGTATGGCCAGCCCTGCGGATGCCCGTGCCGCGGCGGATGATCTGCACCACGTCATGGGAAGTGAGGCCGACCGGTTTATCTACGACCAGCACGCCCGAAACCAAATTGCTCACCACATTCTGATCCATCTGACCTCGGCTTTCCCCGGAGCGGAGAGGCTGAAAATTATCGTTCATCTAAGGCTCATCCTTTGTTTGCTTCAAATTCCCTGTATGTGTTTTACCACACCTGGGCCAATGTTTATTAAGCGGGCGCACCTTGCAAAGCTGCACGGGTGGCCTGTAGCACGCGTTCTTGCACTTCTTGCAGGCTGCCAGCCACCACGGCGCCAGCCGCGGGCACGTGCCCCCCGCCGCCAAACTGGGCGGCGATCTGGGAGACGTCCACGTCTCCCTGGCTGCGCCAGCTGATCTTCACTTGTTTGTCAACCTGCTCGATGAATAGGACGACGATAGTGGCTCCTTCCACAAAAGCAACGTTATTCACCAGTTCGGCATCATCGTTGCCGGGGTATCCAGCTTCTTTCCGGTCGGCAAGGGTAAGAGAGGTCCATACGAGATCCTTTTCACGCTGCAACTTGGAGAGTCCGGCGCCCCAGTAACGCAGCGCAACAAACGAGCGGCGAAGCAGCGCCCGTTCGTAGAGCATGGGCAGGTCGGCGCCTTTCTCCACGAGGTCGGCGGCGATACGCAGCGCCTTGGGATTCATATTCGACGTATGCAGGCCCATGGTGTCGGTGAGGATTCCGGTGAGGAGTGCATCGACCACCGCCGGAGAAAAAGACAACCCAAATTCGGGGAGGTATTCCGCCAGCATGGCACAGGTGGCCACCGAGCCTGGGTCGATAAGGTTGATGGAGGCAAAGCGCGTATTGGTGACATGATGATCTATATTGATGTCGACAGTGGGGAATTCGCGCAGGGCGTCCCCCATGCGATTCGGATCAGCGGCGTCCACACTGACAACCAGGTTCACAGGGGAGACGCTCCGGCGGGCGATCTGGTCGACGCCGGACAAATGATCGTGACCAGCCGGGACTCCGTCACTGAGCACCATCTGGACCTGCTTGCCCGCTTGCTGCAGCGCCAGGCCCAGCGCCAGCACCGAACAAACGGCATCCCCGTCCGGGCGGACGTGGGAACTGATAAGGATATGTTGCGCGCCCTTTATTTTCTCGCGCACTTCGCGTAAAAGGTCTTTATTCACTCTTACCCTCATTACTCTTTTCTTCGTGCAAAGATGAGATCAGCTTTTCAATGCGTTCCGCATTTTCCGGGGTCGGGTCCCAGACGAAGCGCAAGTGGGGGAACACGCGCAGATCGCTACGCTGAGCCAAGGAACTGCGCAAGTACCCGGAGGCGTGTTCCAATCCCTCCAAGATCTCGCGGCTGCGCGCTGCACCTTCCAAAGCGGAGACAAAAACGTTGGCCTGGGTCAGTTCGCGATCCACGCGCACATCCGTTACGAACACGCCCTGCAGACGCGGGTCGCTTACCTCGAATAGCAGGAGCTCGGAAAGCATTTCCTGAATGCCTTTCGCGATGCGGGCGGCCCGACTCTGGGAAACCATGGCGATCCCGTCTAAGAGAACGTGGATGGCAGGAAATTGTGATTAGGCGCTCACTAGCTCGCGCACGTAACACTGGATGATATCGCCCTCTTCGAAATCATCAAATTCCTTCAAGTTGATGCCGCACTCAAAACCCTCGCGCACTTCTTTCACATCATCCTTCTCATGCTTTAGCGAAGTCAATTCGCCATCGAAAATGACTTTGCCATCACGCTGGATGCGAACGAAGGCATTGCGGCGCAGCTCGCCTTCCAGCACGCGGCAGCCGGCGATCTTGCCAAAGCGGCTGATCTTGAAGATCTGTAGGACATTTGCCTTGCCGATCACTCGCTCGCGGAGTTCGGGCTTCAGCATGCCCTTGAGAGCCTTTTGCACGTCCTCCGTGAGGCGGTAAATAATGTCGTAGAGGCGAATGGACACGCCTTCGGTCTCGGCCTGGCGCTGGACCGTGCTATCGGCCTGCACATTGAAGCCAAGCACGATGGCCTTAGAGGCGCCAGCCAGGGCGACATCGCTCTCGCTGATGTTACCGGTACCGGTATGCAAGATGTGCACACCGATCTCACCTTCCTTGTCACCGGCGGTGAGCTGCTCCAATGAGGAGACGATGGGTTCCAGCGAGCCCTGCACGTCGGCCTTCACAATGAGGCGCAGTTCGCGCACCTGCCCGGCCTGGAAGGCCTCGAACATGCTCTCCAAAGTGAGTGGGCCGCCTGAGCTCTTGTCCTCTTTTTCTTTTTCGGCGCGCTCGGTCACCAGGGCACGCGCCTCGCGTTCGGATTCCACGACGCGGAAGGGCTCGCCGGCGGCGGGCACGTCGTTGAGGCCCAGTACGGATATAGGGGTGGAGGGGCCGGCCTCCTGGATCTTCTGGCCGGCGAAATCAAACATGGCGCGCAATTTGCCGTAGGCGGTACCCACCACGACGATATCACCGACATGCAAAGAGCCATTCTGGATGAGCAAAGTGGAAATGATGCCACGGGACTGGTCGCGTTGGGCTTCGATCACCGTGCCGATGGTCTGGCCCTTGGGGTTGGCGAGGATCTCCGTGTTATCAGCCACCAGTAGAATGGCTTCCAACAAATCGTCCAAGCCTTTCTTCTGCTTGGCGGAAACGGGAACCACAATGGTGTCGCCGTCCCAATCGTCGGGGATGAGCCCATTGTCGGCCAGTTGTTTCTTGACGCGATCGGGATTGGCGTTGGGTTTGTCGATCTTGGTGAGCGCCACCACGATGGGCACGCGGGCGGCGCGGGCGTGCGACAAGGCTTCTTTGGTCTGGGGCATCACGCCATCGTCGGCGGCCACCACGAGGATGACGAGGTCAGCTCCCTGGGCGCCGCGTGAACGCATGGCGGTGAAGGCGGCATGGCCGGGGGTATCCAGGAAGGTGATGAGGCGATCTTTGTGCTTGGCTTGGTAAGCGCCGATATGCTGGGTAATGCCCCCGGCCTCTTCGGCAACGACGGAGGTCTGGCGGATGGCATCGAGCAGGGTTGTCTTGCCGTGATCCACGTGGCCCAAAATGGTGACCACCGGGGCACGGGGCTTGAGGTCCTTCTTATCCTCGCTGGCGATCAGCTGGCGCCACAGGGGCAATTCGCCGATTTCCTTGGTTTCAAGCTGGTCTAGCTGCTGCATGCTGGCCTCGAAACCGAGTTCTGAAGCCACGACAGCAGCGGTATCGAAATCGATCTGCTGGTTGATATTGGCCATCACGCCATTGGCCATCAGGTTCTTAATGATCTGGATTGGACTGGCCTGCAAGAAAGCGGCTAACTCGCGGACGGTTAGGTTGGCAGGAAGTTCAATTTTTTTAGTTTCTTTTTCGGTCACATTGTCGGTCATAGTCATCATCCTTCTCCCCTATTCCCCTAACCCTCTAAAGCGGGCCAGATATTTTACCAAGCTTCGGGGTCGGCCCCTCTATTCTGCGCTCGATTCGAAGAAGGCGCGTAAGCGCTGGGTGTCTTCTTCGGTAAGCGTGGTGCGCAAGGCGTTGGCCAGGGCACCTGTTAGGCCGCTCTCCCAACATTCGCGGCGGGCGTGAAGATAGGCGCCGCGGCCCGGCCGCTTGCCCTGCGTGTCCGGGAACACGCCTTCCGGTGTGCGCACCAGGCGGACCAAAGTGCCCTTGGCCTGCACTTCACGGCAGGCCACACAGGTGCGCTGGGGTATGTGCTTTACCCGAGGAGCTTTATGTTTGGCCATGGCACCCACAGCCTTGCGAGTGAGTCTAACTCTGTTTGCTACGAACTAATCGCAAAGCGAGTGTTTATTCCTGTTCCCATTCGTCCTTGTGCCTGCGTATAAAGGTTACGTCCTGGTCGGGATCGTATTCCAGCTCGCGGAATTTCTTTTTCTTGGCCTTCTTCTTTTTCTGGTCCTCGGCAGGCGGCTGGGCCTTGCCAGTCGTCCCGGGTTTCACGCCCAGCAGTTGCTCTGCGGTGCGCGCAAATACCTCTTCGACGGAAGGCTTCACGGGCGCTTCAGGCGCCGGGCCGCCCTGCAGCTCGGCCAGCAACTTCGCATCCTCCTCCGAAAGTTCGACGGGGTTCTCCGGCTCTTCGACTTCGCCTTCCATAGGCTCGGCGGAAACTTCGACCTGGGCCTGGGGCTGCTCTGCGGCCACTGGCTCGGGCGCGGCTTTCACCTCGGGGAATTCAAAGTCAGCCAAGGTCTTTTGGATCGTAGCCAGCGCGGCCGGCCCCACGCCACTGATGGCGAGGATGCGGTCGGGATCAAGATTCAATTGCAGCATCAGATCGCCGATGGTGGAAAAGCCTTCGCCGGTGATCTTGATGCTGAGGCTGGGCGGCAAGCCAAGGTCCTCCAAAGGTATTTCAAAAGCACCTTTGGGCAGGGTGGCTTCCACAGCGGCGCGTTCTTCCAGCTGGGCATCCAGCTCGGCCTCGCGGCGGTATTGGGCGCCGCGCTCGATGCGGTCCACGAAGCGATTGAGCAGCGTGTACTCCTCCGGTGTCACCGGGCGGCCTTCGGCTTTCTTGGCCAAGACGGCTTCAAGCTGCGACAGGACTTCGGTCTGGTCCGGATTCTCCGCCAGGAAGGCGGCGTTGGACTGGGCTTCGTGCAAGGCGTCGGCGGCGGCCTCGGTGAGACTCTTGATGTCGATACGCCAGGAGGTGAGCTTGGCGGCCAGGCGGGCGTTCTGCCCGTCGCGGCCGATGGCCAAGCTCAATTGGTCTTCGGGAACCACCACGGTGGCGGTCTTGCTGCCGGTGGTGTCTTCGTCGAGATAGACGCCGGTAACGCGGGCCGGGCTGAGCGCCTTGGCGATGAACTGGGCGGGGTCGGAGTTCCACTCGATTACGTCGATCTTCTCATCATGCAGTTCGCGCACGATGGCCTGGATGCGCACGCCGCGGATTCCCACGCAGGCACCCACCGGATCGATGCCAGCCTGCAAGGCCAGCACGGCCACTTTGGAGCGGTAACCGGGTTCGCGAGCAATAGAGCGGATCTCTACCAGGCCCTGATAAATTTCGGGGACTTCGTCTTCCAACAGGCGGCGCAGGAAATCGCGATGGGCGCGCGAGAGGATGATCTCAGGTCCGCGGGTGGTGTCTTTAACTTCCAGGAGCAGAGCGCGCACACGGTCATGCACGCGGAAACGTTCGCCGGGGATCTGCTGGCTGCGCGGCATCTTGCCCTCGGCCTTGCGGTCCAACGCCAGGGTGATCATGTGCGGATTGGAGGCCTGCACGATGCCGTTGACGATCTCGCCGACCAACTGTGAAAAATATTCCTTCTGGGCTTCGCGCTCCGCTTCGCGGATGCGCTGCTGGATCATCTGGCGGGCGGTTTGGGCGGCCACGCGGCCGAAATTCTCGGGCGTACTCTCTACGATGACGATATCACCCACCTTGGCATTGGGGTCGACCCTGTGGGCGTTCTCCAAGGAAACCTCGGTGCGTTCGTCCTGCGCCTCATCGGCGACCTCTTTCTCGGCGAAGATGTGCACCTCGCCGGTCTGCTCGTCAATGGAGGCGGTGATCAGCTGGGCCAGGGAGGCGTTGACCGTCTTGCGGTAGGCCTGGACCAAGGCGTCCTTGACCGCTTGCAAGATGACCTCGCGCGGCAGTTGCTTGTCGTCCAGGACTTCGTTGAACGCCAGAGAGAATTCTTTTTTCATTGCGGTGATACTCCTTCGAGAATTACCCCATCTAAGCAAAAAAGTGGGGGTGGCCCACTTTCTGTGACGCTGCTATGGGGTACTGCTGAAACATGAAGATTGTAGCACCAACATTTGTCAATGGCAAGTAGCTGGAAGTCAGCCGTAGGATTGCTTCAGTTGCTTGGCCATGCGCCAGCCCGGTTCGTGTATATGGCGGACCTTCCCCAAATGGTCTTCGTAGGACCAATCCCCCGAAACGGAGGAAATTCGCCGGTAACCGTACCGCTCATAGAGGCGGAGGCCGGCCGCGTTGTCCCGGGCGACATGCAGGTATACCCAGCGGAAATTCCGGCGCAACAGGTCCGCCTCGGCCGCCAGCATCAAGCGAGTCCCCAGGCCGCGGCCGCGCAGTTCCGGCCGCACGCGGAAGGAGTGGATAAAGGCGCGCAGGCGGCCATCGGCCGCCTGCGGATCCACATCGCTTTTCAGCATCACAAAGAGCTGGCCAAGCACGTAACCGTCGCCGCGGTCGGCGAACCACAAGAGGGCTTCTCCGCGCTCAGCGCGCTCGAAGGCGCGGGCGTAAACCCGCCGGAAATGGGTGTAAGCGCCTTCCCATTCCAGGGCAGGCAAATCATCCCGGGTAGCAAGGCGGATGCTCACTTGGGCCAACCAGCCGGGCCGGATGTCGAGGTCAGTTGTGCTCATGCAACAGTTGCCCCAGCAAGGTTTGTTCCTGCTTTGCGGTGCGCACTTTGCCATCCAGGCGGGCAGCCCGCAGACGCTCCAGGATCTTTTTGTACTCCGGGCCAGGAGGTAGACCGCGCTTGCGCAGGTCCGACCCGGTTATGGAGGTGCGAACGTGGCGCCAGGCTCTGGCGTACTGTTGCAGCGACTTACCAAGCACCTTACGCTCATGCACGAGAAACAAGGCGTAAACAGCGAGCTGCGGTTCCTTTTCCAGCCGCGCCACTAAGCGGCTGACCGGCATCCTGCTGAGGGCGCGGTGCTCCTGGCGCAGCCGGGAGGCTGCCCGAGCAGCGGCCTGCAGATGCGCAGTGAAACGCACCCTCCTGGCAATATCTGCCACATCCTGCGGGGCAAGGTGCATAAGCCAGATAACCAAGCCGAGGTCAGCCGAAGACACAGTTGCCAATTCCCAATAAGCAGGAGGCGATTCGAAATCGGCGCGCTCGAGTGACGCGGCCGTCCCAGTAATGAAACGCAAGGTGGGATGGATTTGATGCAGCACACCCAGGCGTTGCAGCTGACGCAAAATCCCAACTCGCCGTTCTTCGAGCAAGATCAACTCCAATTCATTGCGGATGCGTTCCCCTGAAAGGAGGTTCAGGCCAGCAAGATTGCGCTTGAGTTGCGTCAGAGTTTCGGGCTCTACGCGGAATCCCAAGCGGCCTGCGAAACGCAGGATACGCAGAATCCGCGTGGGATCGTCGGAGAATGATCGTGGGTGGAGCGTGCGCAGCAGCCCTGCCTTCAGGTCGCGGAGGCCTCCCCAGGGATCCAATAACTGGCCGGCCGAGGAGCCATCCAAGCGCAAGGCCAGTGTGTTGATAGTGAAATCACGGCGAAATTGGTCGGCGCGGATACCGTCGAATTGCACGCTGGGCAATGCGGCCGGCTTGGCATACGTTTCGCTGCGCGCAGAGATGAGATCAATAAAGGCCGGCAAAACCGCTTCTGCCGCTTTGCGGGCCGGCATGCCTAAATGGCGCAGCAAGTCCTGATCCCGCGGAAGCCACCAGACCGCAGTGCCGAACGCTTTGTGAACCAACAGGCGGCCGCCAAAGCGTTTCTCCAGAGCGCGCCCGAGGCGGATTGCAGATCCTTCGAGGACCAAGTCCAAGTCGAGGCTCGGCTGGTTCAGCATCAAGTCGCGCACGAAGCCGCCTACCAAGTAAATCGGCGCTCCCTGCCACTCGGCCTCCTGGACTACGGCGCGAACCAACGCCCGCGTTGCGGAAGACAAAGTCTTGCGCAGGACGGCGTCCGGCAAGATTTTACCCGAGCGATCCAGCTTTACGGCTAGCGACGGCATAGCACGCGCCATGAATTAATCATAGCGTAAGAAAGGGATACAGGCAGGCACCGTGCCATCAGTAGAAAGGCCTTCCTTCCCCACATACTTCGCCCTGGTTTGCAGAATGCGGTTATGCCGAAGACTTGGTTATATGGATTCTTCGGCTTTAGGGCTTCTCAAATGGGTAAAGGCTTTGCTGTCGCCTCAGCATGACACCGGGGTGGGGTCTTTTTGTGATTGCGTGCACACTCATTGTGCGATTGGGGGACTGGAAACTATAGAGCCGTATTATCGGCTTCGTTGTTCTATTTCAACAGGAAACGAAAGGCGACGCGTCCGATATGGAGCAGGTCGCCATCGCGAAGCAGGCCGCCTTCCGCGGAGACGGGCGCATAATTGACCCAGGTGCCCGCCTGGCTGTGCAGGTCGGACACGTGATAGGTACCATCCTCCAGGCGCACCAGCCGAGCGTGCTGGGCATCCACCGACGGATCGTCGAGGACGATCGAGTTGGCCTTGTCAGACCCAATGAGGAATTCCTGGCCAGGCAAAGGCACGATCCGCACGGCTGCATTTGCTTCTTGCATAGCAAGGCGCTGCAAGTAAGCCGGCGCCTCAGCCGCTGTTGCCGCCGAAGCGGCCTCCAACCAAGCCACGCCCTGGTCCTCCTGTAAAGGTGAATCCCTCAAGGGGTCGGTAGCGGCCGGACGCAGGCGCCGGGCGCGCTGCCTGGTGCGCGCTTGGCCGGGCCTGAGCCGCCCGGACAGGACCATCACCAGGAACAAGGTCGCCGCGGCCAGAAGGACACCTGCAAGGGCCAAGGCAGGCCCACCCTGGGTAAGAAACGCCTGGTACCAGGTCAAAGGATTCTCTATGAGCACCTGCACGGAATAATCCACGCTGGAACCCACCAAGCCAAAGGCATCCTCGGCTTCCACGCGCAAGGCCACCTGCTGGCTAACGGTGTAATCGCGCAGATCCCAGGCGAAACGGGTGAAGGGGGCGCCGGTATTTTCGGCTACCCGCTCTCCATTCACGTACAGGGTCGTGCGCACAACATCGCGGGGAAAGTTATCGGGGAATTCCACCAGGAGCTCGATGAGCTGGCTGAACGGCGACAACTGCTGCGGGTCGGCAGGCGAAGGGCCGCGCTGGATCTGAGCCGGGGGAGAGACCAGCACCGGGTTGGGTGGCCGGATGTCGAGATCGAAGCTGACAGCCGGGGAAAGCACGGTTTCGCCTTCGCGCTGCAATTGCACCTGGATCTGATGGGTACCGCCCGTGTGCGCCTGGGAAGTGTATTGAAAGAAATGCACACTGCGGAACGGCGAAAAGTAACCTGCGGGGTCCGGGAAAGGCTCACCGCTGGAATAACCGAACCACTGCCCCCCGCTGGCCTGTACCAAACCCTGCAGCAGAAGCGTGGCTTCGGAATTGAACGCTGCTTTCGTATCGATCTGCCAGACGAACAACGGAACGCCGCGCTCAACGAGTCCCGCTTGCCATTCCGGCAACGCGGCCAGCACCCCCGTGCCCGGCGAACCGGTGACCCACCAGATGACTGTATTCATTCCCGGTTGGGGCGGCGGTTGCGCGGCAAGGGCCAGCGCCTGGAGGAGTGCCTGGTTGGTCACCTGGAATCCGCCGAAGTCGGCCGCTACGGATTCCAAAGCGCCGATCCATTGGTTGGGATTGCCATCTTCCACCAGGGCGCCTTGCGGGGATATGAGTGTCAATAAATTCGAGGAGTCCGCGGGCAGCGACTCGGCCCAATCCAGCAAGTTCTGTTTTACGTAATCGTAGCGGCTGGTTCCCGTGGCATCATTTATGGAGAAGGCTTCGGACGGGTTGAGCACTAGGATGACGCGCAGGCCGGGTTCTATCGTGCGCAGTCCGCTAAGCGGCAGTGGTGAGCCATCCTCCAGGACCTGCAGTTCATCCGATTGCAGATCGGGAATGGGCGCGCCAGCCGCATCGCGGGCGTCCAGATAGCCGGCAATGATCGGGAAGGCCTCGGTTTCGAGGTGGCGTACGGAAAGCCTGACCCTCGTTTGGGCGGCCGCCAGGTTAGGCAGCAACAGCGCGAGGCAGGCCAGGGCCACCGCAACGATGTAACGATTATTCAACGCCGCGATTTTAGCCAAGATGGTGGCCTGGAGCAAGGGCCTGTGCGGCTGACGAGGAAACAGAATGGTAAGATGACCGTAAAATATCTCCGCATGTCCCTGTTAAATCGAATACTCTTGCTGCCCAAGGCCGCCGCGCAACTCGGCATGGGGCCGATCTGGCTGTATGCCAAGTACCAGCTCAAGCTTCGCAGCGGTTGGCTGCGCTGGAAAACCCCTCCAGGCGGCGACGGGAAGATCAGCAGGCGTGCGCATCTGCGGATTGTTGTGACACCGGCAGACAAAGAAGGGATCAAAAAGGTGCTGGGCGGGCGAGCCAAGGAGCTGTTCACCGAGGCGGACGAGGTGTTAGGTGGTCAGGTGCGTTTATTTGACGCGGCCCCGCGCAAGTTAGAACTGCGCCTGCCGGGCCAGTTGAAGCACTGGACATCCTATGCCAACAACATGCCGGAGGACGGCGGCATCAAACCGGTCTGGGAGGCGGGACGCTTTGGCTGGGCTACCGTGTTGGCGCGGGCTTATTGGTTGAGCGGTGAGGACCGTTACGCGGAAGGTTTTTGGAAGTATTTCGAAGAATTTGTCGCTGCGAACCCGCCCAACCTGGGTCCTCATTGGAGTTCCGCCCAGGAAGTGGCTTTGCGCATCATCTCCTGGGCCTTCTGCTATAGCCTGCTGGCGAACGCTGCCAGCACCACTGCGGCGCGAAAGGCCGCTTTGGTCGCGGCAGTGGTCCAGCACGCGCAGCGCATTCCGCCCACCCTAGACTATGCGCGGGCGCAGAACAACAACCATTTGTTAAGCGAAGCGCTGGGCTTATATACGGCTGCGACCCTGCTTCCCGAGCATTCGGAAGCGGACCGCTGGAAGCAAAAGGGGATGGCGATATTTGTTGAGGGAATCGAAAGACAGGTCCACGATGACGGCGCCTATGCACAACACAGCAGCAACTACCACCGCCTCATGCTGCAACTGGGAGTATGGGCCGTCGCTGTGGCGAAATCGCAAGGCGAAACCCTGCCGGGACCCTGCAGCGACAAGCTGCGCAAGGCAACCGCGTGGTTGGGGATCTTGCTAGACAAGGAAAGCGGAAAGGTACCCAACCTAGGACCAAACGATGGCGCTTATATCCTCCCGCTGACTGTATTGCCCTTTGCTGATTACCGGCCAGCCTTGCAGGCTGCCAATTCCGCGGTCGGGGCGCCCGTCCTGCAAGCCGGCCCTTGGGATGAGATGGCGCTTTGGCTAGGCGTCCAGCCAAGCCGGCGCCAAGTAGTCTCTCGGACTGCCAATTCACCGCTGCGGCTGGAGGGCATGGATTCGTGGGCTTATCTGCGCGCGGCCGAGTTTCGAGAGCGGCCCGGGCACGCAGATCAACTTCATCTCGATCTGTGGTGGCGCGGGTTGAATATCGCCCAGGATGCGGGGAGCTATCTGTATGCGGCACCGGCACCGTGGGACAACGCACTGGCGGCTACGAAGGTACATAACACGCTGGCGATAACAAGCGGCGAGCAGATGACCCGCGCCGACCGTTTCCTGTGGCTGGACTGGGCGCAGGCCAGGGTTTTAGCAACGCGCAATGGCAAAGACGGACGGCTCGGATTCGTATCGGCTGAACATGTTGGCTACGAACACCTCGGCCTTACCCACCGCCGAGATGTGGACAGCGAAGCTAATCGCTGGGTAGTAAGCGATCACGTGTTACCAACAAGGAAGAAAAGCAGGGTCGTCAACGCCCGGCTGCACTGGCTGCTGCCGGATTGGGGCTGGCAACTCGAGAGCGGCGAACTGCGCCTCAAATCGCCGCACGGGCGATTGGAGCTGAGCGTTGAAAACAACGTGGGTGAGCGAGCGAATTTTTACTTATTCCGAGCTGGCGAACTGATCCACGGCACGGCACAAGCAGACCCGGTACTAGGTTGGGTCTCGCCCACTTACGGAGTCAAAGCGCCCGCGCTTTCATTCAATATTGATGTGAGCGGATCGCCGCCGTTCACGATCACCACCACCTGGACCCTGCCGGCATGAAATCACTGCACATCTTGCTAATCCACCAGGCCTTCGTGGATCTGGACGAGGCGGGAGGCACGCGGCATGCCGAGTTCGCCCGGGCATTAGCCGCGGCCGGCCACCGCGTCACCGTCATCGCCAGCCGGGTGAGCTATCTGACAGGCAAGGTGCAAGCTGTTGGGGCGACGCCCGCGCAAGGGTTGACCATTTTCAGAGCCGCCACATATCGCGGGCTACATCGCAGCTTCGTGCACCGTTTATTTAGCTTTTTTAGTTTCACGGTGAGCTCTTTTCTTCTGGGCTTACGCATAAGAAACGTGGACATCATCTGGGGTACCACGCCGCCCATCTTCCAAGCCGTCACCGCCTGGGCCTTGGCGCGCTTGAAACGAGTTCCCTTCCTTCTTGAGGTGCGCGACCTGTGGCCGGCCTTCGCCGTGGAAGTGGGCGTACTGCACAACCGCGTGTTGATCAGCGCCTCCCAATGGCTGGAGCGCTTCCTGTACCGGCGGGCAGCTCGCATCGTGGTCAATTCGCCTGGGTTCGTCGAGCACGTGCAGGCGCGCGGCGGACGCAATATTTCCGTGGTGCCCAACGGGGCGGATGCGGCCATGTTCGATGCGGATGGGGTCGCATTTCGAAACAAACAGGGATGGCAGGATAAGTTCGTGGTGCTTTACGCGGGGGCGCATGGGCTGTCGAATGACCTGGGCATTGTGCTGCAAGCCGCCAAGCTACTGAAAGACGAAAAACAAATCTACATTGTGCTCATCGGAGATGGGAAAGACAAACCGGCTCTGCAAGCGCGAGCCGCAGATATGCGGCTGACTAACGTGCAATTCCTGTCGCCGGTCCCCAAAGAAAAGATGCCGCAGGTGTTGGCCGCGGCGGATGCCTGCCTGGCTATCCTGAAGCCAGTGAAACTATACGCTAGGGTGTACCCAAATAAGGTGTTCGACTACATGGCGGCCGGACGCCCGGTGCTGCTGGCCATCAATGGCGTGATGCGCAAAGTAGTCGAGGACGCACAAGCCGGAGTCTTCGTGCCGCCGGGGGATCCCGGGGCGTTGGCACAGGCGATACGCACTATGGCGAGCAAACCCGTCGAAGCGCGGCGCATGGGCCAAGCCGGCCGCGCCTATTTGCAGCAACATTTCAACCGCGCCGAGTTGGCGCGGCTCATGCAGACAGTAATCGAAGAAGCCATCGCGACAAAGCCAAGTTAAGCCCCAAGCTATAATCACAGCGTGGCGAAAAAGAGCAAGGTTCCGGAGTTAAGCGAAAGCGAACTGCGCCGCCAACTCATGGAACGCCGCCAACAGGACCGTACGCGCCGTCTGCAGGCTTTCAAGAAAAGCGGAGCACTGTTGGGGGTCGATGCCAAGCGCGCCGAATCTGCCGCCGGTGACCCGCTAAAAGGGCTGAATGTGCACGACGCGCCGGCGCTGCATCTCGAAGCGCGGCGCGCCGCGACCTGGGTCGACCGCTTGCTGCTGGCCGTCGAACTGCTGGCGGCGGCGGGACTTATCTACATCTTCTTCAATAGCCTTAGCGTGCTGGATACCTTGAACCGTGAGCTGGCTTCGGCCTTTGCACTGGCGGCCCCCGGCACGGCCAGCCCCACCCCGCTCATCGGCCCGGTAGTGCTGCCTTCGGGCCATACGCCCCCGCAGGCGGGAGCGCCGGCGCGGCCTAACGACGCCGAGATCCCGGAGCACCTGCGGGGGCAGGTGCAGATCTACAGCGCCAGCATCCAGATCCCTACACCGGGGCCGGAACATGCGCTAGGCATTCGCATCGAGGCCATCGGCGTCAACGCGCCCATCGTGCAGGGGGACGATTGGGAGGCGCTGAAACGCGGCGTAGGCCAGCACATCGGTACGGCCAACCCGGGCCAGAACGGCAACCTGGTGCTCACCGGGCACGATGATATTTATGGGGAGGTGTTCAAGGACCTGGACCAATTGGAGCCGGGCGATGAAGTTACGGTGTTCACCGCCACGCAGACCTATACCTATATCGTTACCGAAACACAGATCGTGGAGCCTACCGACGTGCACGTGATGGAGCCGACGCCACACGTCACGCTGACGCTGATCAGCTGCTACCCTTACCGCGTCGACACGCAGCGCATCGTGGTATCTGCAGAGTTAGAAAGCTAGGGGACAAATCGCCAAAGGGGCAGCTGGCGGTCTTCGCCAAAGGTATAGAGCGCGTATGGCTCCAGATGCCCGGCCAACATCGGGGCGTAGGGGTTGGTCTCGGTGAGGATATATTCGTTGCCGAAGATGTAATTGACGCCCAGGTCGGCCAGGTATTCGGCGCCTGCTCCCGCTTTCATCGCCTCCAAATAATCAACGGTATTCATCAGGCCATCCATATTGACGATGATGCGCCCGCGGCTGAAGTAGGCCAGGTTGCCGGCGCCGGTGATGGCCACGCGGGCGCCTTCTTCGGTGTTGGCCTCCAGCCAGCGCGCCCGATGAATGTAGTAGCTATTGCTGCCATCGCCGGGGACGCGCACCGCAGATTGAATAAAGGCCAAGAAGATGAAAGACAAAACGGCCACAACTATCAAGGCAACCGCTGCGCCAGCGCTCTCAGAGCGCGGGAGCGCACCAACCACGACGCGCCGCAGGGCTTCCAGCAGCAAGCCCAGCAGGATCAGAAGGAAGATCATCTCGGCGATCCAATACCAGGGCTGCTGGGCCACCGAGCCTGAAACCTTGTAGTACACGACCTGCGCAAAGCAGCCCAGGAAAAAAGCTAGCAGCCCCAGGCCGCGGGCCGAGCTCGCTAAGAATATACGCTGCGCCCAAATGAGCGCCCCGCCTAGGACAGACAGCAGTCCACCAATCACGAGCAGCACCACGCGCCGGGTGCCAACAGAAATCGACTGTCCCGCAGCGGCCAGCAACCACTCGGCGCCAGCGTAGAGCGGCGCGGTGGCCAATGACCAAGGGCCCAGTTCCGGATGGTCGGTAACGAACTGGCCCGCAAAGTCCACCACGCCATTGACCGGGAAGCCGTATACCGTGTTGCGCAAGGTCCCCCACCAAAGTTTCGCCTGCCCGCTGACCGGGGTAGCCGTGCCGAAGGCCAGCAGATTCCAGGCCAGGTAGACCAGCATCACAATTGCAATCGGACCAAACAGCGCGAGGGCAATGTTGAAACGCCAAGGCCACGCATTCTTCTTTTTTGTAGTTTGCCAAAGTCGCAGCCAGAGCCACAGGCCTCCAAAGCCAACGATGAATACGTTATCCAGCCGCGCCAGGATGGCCAGGCTGCCAAGCAGGCCAAGCCAAGCCAAGCGGCGCAGGGTATCCCTGCCGTCTTTACTGGGAGCAAAGGCCACGAGGAAATACCAGAAGAGCAGGATGCAAAGGGCGTTCAGCCCGGCCTCGGTGCCCGTGTGCAGCGTGAGGTCGTGGATGCGCGGTACCACGATCCACAGCAGGCCGACGAAGGCAGCGACCCACGCCGAGGCGTAGCGCCGCAGCAGAAGATACAGCAGGATGGCGGTGCCCGCGCTCAACAGCGCGCATACGACGAGCAACAAACGCAGCGATAACAGCGGATCAAATTGAGCGAAGAGAAAGAGCGGCGTGATCAGGAACAGCCAAAGGGGATGGAAGCCATTCGTGGGGTTCAGCCCGTCGAAGGTGAAGCCTTGGCCCGCGGCCAAATTGCGCGCCATTTGGAAATAATAGAAACCATCATCGGAGCTGTACCAATCCAGGATGGTGTTGGGGTTGCCGAAGGCAATATAAAAAGCGGGAAGCAAGGCAAGCACCAAGAAAAAGATCTCTACCCTGTATTCGGAGATCCAACGCGGTGCGCGCCTCTTGCGAGCGGCCATGCGGAAAGTATAAACGAGCCAGCTTGCCAAGCGCCCGGTATGCAACCCCGCGCATTAAAGAAACTCAACGCGGCTTTCATTTACCTGCTGGCCATGTTCGTCACCGGGTTCACCACCAAGGTGGTGTTCACCACGCACGTCATCTACCGCGTGCAGGTCGTGGGCATGGACGCGCTGCAACTGGTGCTGGCCGGCACTGCCTTGGGAAGTGGCCGTCTTCTTGCTCCTCTTCATGCCGCAGACCGGCTTCACACCGACCCCCAGGGAGCAGCGCCACGGATGGTCGACAATGTTTGATACCTTCAAAGCAGGCGTGGCCCTGGTGCGCCAACGTCGAGTGCTTTCCACATTCGCCTTTATTGCCCTGTTCGTCGGTTTTTACAGCGAGGCCTGGGACCGTATCGGCAGGCCCACCTTTTGGAGACGTTCACTTTTCCATTCCATCGGCAGCCTGCAGCTGGACACCGTAGCCTGGTTCAGCCTGATCGATGTGGCCTTCATTCTATACAGCCTGCTTTCGAATGAGATCGCCAAGCGCATAGTGGACACCAATAACAATGCACAACTGTTGCGCGCCCTGCAAGCCGTGTACACTTCGATGGCCCTGCTCATTCTCAACTTTGCGCTCTCGCGTTCGTTCTATCTCTCGCTGGGCGCCATGCTCTTGTTTGATGCCATCCGCAGCGTGAGTTTCCCATTCACCGAGGCCTGGTTGAATTTGCAGATCGCTTCGAAGGTGCGCGCTACGGTTCTTTCATGGCTGGGCAGCTGGATGCCTTCGGCCAGATGCTAGCGGGGCCTTTCCTGGGCGCCATTGGCCGCTTCCTTTCGACACGGGCGGCCCTGGTGACCTCGGCCCTCATTCTTTCTCCGGCGGTGCCGTTTTACCGGCGCATTCGCCGCCAAACGCAAGAGAGCCGCTGACGCGGCTCTCTTTTTCTTTGTGGCTACGCCTATTGGAAAGCTGGGGCGTCGAAGTCTGCTCGCCAGATGCCGTCACCAATCATTGACATCACGCCGCCGGTCACGTTCACCAGGTTGATGAAGGTCTGCCCTGGAGCTAGCGGGAACGGTTCTCCGTTGAGTTCGAAATGCACGGGGATAGGTTGATCCCGGTCGGTCACGTAATCGGGGAATTGCGTGGACCATTCGAGTTCGAACATCTGGCCGTTGCGGAACAGGTAGGCCTTGCCCCGCGAGGAGGTCATTTGCAGATTGATGATCGTGACCTCTTCGTTCTGAGCCGTATGCGGCACGACAAGCACCACTACGTTCTCAAAGGTCAGCGTTTCGCCGCTCAGGCGGTCGGTCATCACATCGTAGTTCTCCGTCCCGGGTTCAATGAGCTCCCACAGGTAAGAGCCGAGTGCCGGGTCGTAGACAAAGTGGCTGATGTTGTTCACGTTGTACTCAACGAAGAGTTCCTGTCCCGGCTCCCCGCTCTCGCCAAACTCCGAGGGCAGATCCTCGCAGAACAGGTTGCCGCTCAAATTAGGCTCGGCGCAGACGCCTTCGGTGTTGTTGGCGGCAATGGTTTGGAGGCGGGTCACATCCAGCCCGGCTCCGCCGATGTTGTTGGGATCGTCACCAAACGCAGAGCCGCAGGTGTTGATCTGTTGAGCCACCGTGGGGTCGGCGCCTGCAGTGACCAGGCAGCCGCAGTAGTTCACCTGCAGATCCTGGTAGGCCACGCGGCCTGAGCGCAGTCCTTCGATACGGTAAGCCCGGCGCACGCCGGCGTCATAATTGAGTTGTTCGTTGATGTCTTCATCGGTAGGATCGAAGAAATCGGTGTAACCCAAACCGGTCACATCGCTGTCGATGGCGTCGTCACCCATGTCTTTATTGACCCAGTAGTATTCGCTAATGGAGGGGGGAGCCCCGAAGCGGATCTGGAACTCAGTGTTAATCTCGACGTCATTCAAAGCGAAATAGTAATTGCCCAGCAAATCTGTGGTGGTGGTCTGCACCGTGTTCAAGTTGATGTCCACCAGGCGGACGGGGACATCCGGCACGCCGGGTTCGCCCAGGTCCTGCAGGTGGTTACCGTTCGAGTCGAACCACACGCGGTCGCCGATCAGATATTGGAAATCCGTGGGTGCGGCTTCGCCCTCGCCCTCGCTGCCTTCGTATTCAGGCTGCGGGAATTCGCCATAGAAGCCGGCCATCAGGCGCGTATCGCCGTCACCGATGTAAAGTTGATAGATGATCGGGGAAACCGCCAGCCCGGTCGGAGGCCGGACGGACGGCGGGAAGATGGAGATGGATAAGAAGACCGGCCGGTAGGTCAACAGCGCCGGGTCGGAAACCGGCAGGCCGGAGAGCGGGGAATAGCCTTCAGGGAATTCGGAAGCCAAAGGCCCGATACAGGCGGGGCCCGCCGCTTGGGTGTAGAAGCCCGCATCTAGATCCATGCCGCCTTCTTCCAATGTGAATGGGGCGGTCTCGCCGGCATCCGGGTCGGCATCGCTATCGAGGGCATCATCGCCCACGTCCATTAAGCTGCCCAGATATTCGTTGGATGGGGTGAAGATCAAATGGTATTCCTGGCCCACTGCCACATCTTCGAACTGGTACAGACCATCCGCACCGGTAGCCGTATCGGCCACGAGATTGTCGTCGGCGTCGAAGAGATCGACGGCTACGTCAGGCAGCGGGGCTTCATCCTCATCTTGCAGGCCATTGGTGTTCCCGTCGACCCAGGCATAGCCTCGGATGATTGCAAAAGTGGGCTCAACCTCAGGCTCCACAATTATTTCCTCTTCGGTTACCGAACTCGTCACCAGCCCCGCATCCACATGCTCAACCTGGCCGGAGAGCGAGTAGACGGCCGTCAGACCGGTAGCAGGATCCGCATCGCTGTCGGCATCGTCGCTGCTGCCCTGGTCCTGAAGGGTGAACTGAAAGCCCGCCGGCAACTGAAAGCCCACGTAGAAGGAGCCGGAAGAGGCGCCCTGTTGCACCAAGCTGTAAGCGCCACTGGCGTCCGTATTGGTGGTGGCTACCGCGGCTTCGGTATCGCCATTGAACAAGGTGACGGCAACCTCAGGCACCCCGGGTTCCCCCGCATCTTGAATGCCGTTGCCGTTTTCGTCCAGCCAGACGAAATTCCCCGCACCTACGCAGGCAGACATCAACAATGCGCTCGACATCAGGGCCAGGAAAAGAACCGGTTTGGATTTTATTTGACTAAACATGGTCTCTCCTCGCGAGGTAACGAACTCGATCCAGGGGCGAACCCTAAGGATTAGATTCATTCTACCCTGTAAACCTTCATCTTTAATTGATAAGTTTAGTTACTAACTCAGAACCCGATGGAAAAGATTACCCAAAGGGGAAGTTTACGGCTAGGCGGTATAATCAGATTGGAGACTGAATGCCAGCTGATTTTTTCGCCACACACCAAAATCTTAGCGTAAACAAGCACATATATAGCTATTACAGCCTACGCAAACTAGAGCAGGACGGTCTTACCAAGCTGGATCGCCTGCCAATCTCGATCCGCATCCTGCTCGAATCCGTGCTGCGCAACTGCAACAACGTGGATATCCTCGAGCAGGATGTGCGCAACCTGGCTGCCTGGCAGCCCAAGGCCGGCGAACGCACTCCCGTACCCTTCAGGCCAGGGCGTGTGCTCCTGCAAGACTTTACCGGCGTGCCAACCATCGTGGACCTGGCCGCCATGCGCGACGCCATGGCCAAACTGGGCGGCGACCCGAGGAAGGTCAACCCGCTGGTGCCAGTGGACCTGGTCATCGATCACTCCGTCCAAGTGGACTTCTTTGCCAGCCCAGATGCCTTGCAGCGCAATGCCGAGATCGAGTTCATGCGCAACCGCGAGCGCTACGAATTCCTGCATTGGGGTCAGCAAGCTTTCGATAATTTCAGGGTGGTGCCTCCCAACACCGGCATCGTGCACCAGGTCAACCTGGAATACCTCGGCCAGGTAGTGATGACCCGCCAGGACGGCGATGAGATCGTGGCCTTCCCCGACACGCTGGTGGGCACTGATTCGCATACCACCATGATCAACGGCCTCGGCGTGGTGGGCTGGGGTGTGGGCGGCATCGAGGCCGAAGCCGCCATGCTCGGCCGCGCCATCGACATGCTGGCACCAGACGTGATCGGCTTCAGACTGCACGGCCGTTTACGCGAGGGCGTGACGCCCACTGACCTTACGCTCACCATCACGCAAATGCTGCGCAAAAAGGGCGTGGTGGATAAATTCGTCGAATTCTACGGCCCGGGGCTGGATTTCATGACCCTGGCGGACCGCGCCATGATCGGCAATATGTCGCCGGAAAATGGCGCCACGATTACCTTCTTCCCCGTAGACGCCGAGACGCTGCGCTACCTGCGACTCACGGCGCGCAACGAAGAGCTGATTGCTTTAGTGGAAGCGTATTGCAAAGAGCAGAAACTATTCCGCGACAGCAGCACACCTGACCCTGAGTTCACGGACACCTTGGAACTTGACCTGGATGGCGTGCTGCCCAGCCTGGCGGGGCCCAAGCGTCCGCACGACCGCGTGACGATCAATAATATGCGCACCGAGTTCCGCAAGGCGCTGATATCGCCCAAGAGTGAGCGTGGCTTTGCGCTGGCCGCCGACCAGCTCGACAAGAAAGTCAGTTTCGGCACCAACGGCTCGCGGACAGAGATGGGCCACGGCGCCACAGTCATCGCCGCCATCACCTCCTGCACCAACACCTCGAATCCATTCGTCATGCTCGGCGCAGGCCTGCTGGCCAAGAAGGCTGTTGAGCGCGGCCTCAAGGTGAAACCTTATGTGAAGACCAGCCTGGCGCCAGGCTCGCGCGTGGTCACCGAATATTTGGAAAAAGCCAACCTGATGGAGCCGCTATCGGAATTGGGCTTCAACCTGGTGGGCTACGGCTGCACCACTTGCATCGGCAACTCCGGCCCGCTGGCCGGCGAAGTGGTCAAGGCCATCACTGGTTCGGATCTGGTGGCAGCCGCCGTGCTCTCCGGCAACCGCAACTTCGAGGGCCGCATCCATCCCTATGCGCTGGCCAATTATTTGGCTTCACCACCGCTCGTGGTGGCGTATGCGCTGGCGGGAACGGTGGACATCGACTTGACCAGCGAACCATTGGGCATCGGCAGGGCCGGCGCGCCCGTTTACCTCAAAGACATTTGGCCGACCAACGACGAAGTGCGCGCCGCCATCACCGCCAACGTGAGGCCGGAGATGTTCGCCGAACGCTATTCGAAGGTCTTCACCGAAAATGAGACCTGGAACAACATCAGTGCCCACGGTAGCGAGTTGTACGAGTGGGATGAGGATTCAACCTACATCCAGAACCCGCCCTTTTTCGAGGGCTTGACCCGCGAGCCGGCGCCCGTGCGAGACATCCACGGCGCCCGCGTGCTGGCCTGGCTCGGCGATTCGGTGACCACCGATCATATCTCGCCCGCCGGCGCCATCCCGGCCGATAGCCCCGCCGGCGAGTTCTTGCTGGAGCACGGGGTTACTGTGCCCAATTTCAATTCCTACGGCTCGCGCCGCGGCAATGACCACGTGATGACCCGCGGCACTTTTGCCAACATCCGCCTCAAGAACGGGCTGGTGCCTGGAGTGGAAGGCGGCTTTACTCTGCACCTTCCGGATGGCAAGCAGACGACCGTCTTCGAAGCGTCCCAGCAATACAAGGCTGAAGGCGTGCCGCTCATCGTGCTGGCCGGCAAAGAATACGGGGCCGGCTCCAGCCGCGACTGGGCCGCCAAAGGGCCGCTGCTACTAGGGGTGAAAGCCGTAATCGCCGAATCCTACGAACGCATCCACCGCAGCAATCTGGCGGGCATGGGCATCCTGCCGCTGCAATACAAGCCCGGCGAGTCCGGCCTCAGCCTGGGCCTTACCGGCCACGAGCTCTTCGAGATCGAGGGCATCCGCGCCGACATGCCACCCAACACCGAGATCAAGGTGCGCGCCCTGGGCGTGGCCGGCAAGGAAACCACCTTCTGGGTTACGGCACGCCTGACCACCGCCCAGGATGTGGAGATTTACAAGCAGGGCGGCATCTTGCCCGCCGTAATTAGAGAAATGCTTTAGGGAATTGGATCAAAAAAAACTCCGCCTCCCGGCGGAGTTTTTGCTAATGCTCCTTCAAGTGATCGCGGCCGTCCGCGCCCGGCTCATAACTCATCGGCCCCTGGGGCACATGCGGATCGATCTCCAAGTCGCCGGAATCCATGGCCTCCCAGATGATCTGGAAGGGAACTTTGTCGGCTTGCCATTTCTCCGCCATCACCACACCATGGCCCGGCAGCACCGTGAAGACGATCTGACGAGGGTCCTCGGCATTGCGCAGCGCCTCAGAACGGCTGAAGGCGGATTTGATGCCGCGCGCCTGCGCCTCCGTGGCGCAGGAAACGAGGTAATGGTAATAAGGTGGGTCGAGGGGAACGTATTCGACCGACTTGGGATTGAATGCCTTGACGCCGCGGTGGCCGTGCAGCTTGGAACGAACCACAGGGACTTCGGTTTTCACGCCCACGGTGTGGTGGGGAATGCGCGGCAGCAGATTGTCCATGTCCATCATCTCAACCGCCTCCGAGGATGGCGGATCGTTGCGCTTGCCTTCCACGTAGCGCACCTGGGCGCCGGCGCCGTTGGGGCGCACGCCGATGATGACCGCCAGGTCGTCGTCGGTGAGGCGGCCTTTGTGCACCGGCCTGGCGCTGCCGGTGACAGTGGCTATCAACGCGTCGACGCGCGGGTCCCAGGTGGCAAAGCAGCCCTCACTGTACTGCTTGGCCACGCCTTCGTTGACCGCGGGCACTTGCACTAAGTCTTCGATGCGCACCATGTCGGTGAAAAAGCCTCGCGCGCCGATCTCCTGTCCCCCGCGGCGCATGGCTTCGGGCGTGCTCATGGATTCCCACAGCTCGCGCTCGATGATCGGTTCGATGAGTTCGTGGTCGGTGACCTCTGTGGTGCTTTCGGTGGTTACGATGCGCAAAGCGATGTCGGTGTAGAAGGCTTCGGGGCTGGTGTTCTTACTTATTGGGAAGGCGCCCACCAGATCGAAATGGTAGACGCACTCCGGATGCTTGTCGCCCACCAGCAAGAGGATGCGGATGCTCTTGGCCTGGGCCTGCAACATGCGCGAGAGCGAGAGGATGGGTCCGCCGCGCGCGCCCTGGTCGATGAGGACACGCGGCGCCGTGGGTGAAAGTCCCTCGAAAAGGAAATCCTTTTCTTCGATGGGCTGGTTCGCCAAGGCCTCTCGGAAATGTTTCATACGTTCGTCGAAATCCTTGGGTGTGATCTGAATGATGGTGTAAAGGACAGGAGCATGCTTCAGGCCAAATTTGCGGCGCGCCGAGAAGAACAGCGCTTCGCGCCACGGAATCGATTTTCCAAATGGAGCCGTGGTGAACAACACGGTCGTCCCGTTGCCGGGTACCTCGGCCACGGTATGACCCAGATCGCGGAAGCGGGCCAGCAAACCCTGGGTGAATTCTTCCAGCACCGGAGACATGGGGCCGGGAACAAAGGAAACCTCGATCTGTTTCAACCACGCATGCGTGGGGTTGGCGACCTTGGCTGGAGTTTTCATCGCTTGCATAGGCGGGAACCTCGCTTTTAGGAGCTTAAGTATAATATTAACCCCTTTGCCGGCGGAGATTCCTTAGAAACCCCCCAAAATGCATATCCTGGTCACCAACGACGACGGCATCACGCACCCCGGCTTGCTGGCCTTGGTGGCCAGCATGAGAGAGGTGGGCGAAATCACCGTGCTGGCCCCGGACCACAACTGGTCGGCTTCCGGCCACGTGAAGACACTGCACCGTCCTTTGCGCGTGCGTCCCACCAAACTCCCCGATGGTACGCCGGCCTTCATGAGCGACGGCGCCCCGTCGGATTGCGTGGCACTTGCCTTGCTGGGCTATTTCGATAAGAAATTCGACCTGATCGTTTCTGGGATCAACCCCTATGCCAACATTGGCGACGATGTTACCTACTCCGGCACAGTGACGGCCGCCATGGAGGCCGCCATAGGCGGGCTGCCGGGTGTGGCAGTCTCATTGGATGCGCCGATCAATTTACAAGGCGATAAAGATTTCGGCGCTGCGGCTGCCTTTGCCCAGCGCATTGTGCGCCGCGTAGCAGCCGCGGGCAGCATGCCGCGCAACACGCTGCTGAACGTGAATGTGCCTTACCTGCCATTGGAGCAAATCAAGGGTGTGCGTGTGACGCGGCTGGGCTTGCGCGTGTACCGCGACGAACTGGTGCGCCGCGATGATCCGCATGGCAATCCCTACTACTGGATTGGCGGCGAGGCGCCCACCGGCGTGCCCGAAGAGGGCACGGACGTCGGCGCGCTCAACGAAGGCTACGTTTCCGTGACGCCGCTGCACATGGATATGACCGCTTACAACTTTATGGCGGAGCTAGCAGAATGGAAGTGGGAATAGCCGCGGAACGCCCAAGTTGCTATGATAGGATGAGCAAGTGAAGCGGAGTCTTTTCTTTATTGTGATCCTGGTATCTGCAATCGCCGCCGGATGTCAAGTTCAGGAATCAGTAACAACCTCCCCGGCGATTGAAGCGCTAGAGGATCATTTGAACGCCCTGGTAGAAAAGGACGAGGCAACGCTTACAATGCTCTCGTGTGCGGACTGGGAAGCCAACGCCCTGCTGGAACTAGATTCTTTTCAGGCTGTTGAGACCAGGCTGGAAGGGCTGAGTTGCCGCGAAAACGTGGCGGATGACGGCTCTGTGACCGTTGCCTGTGAAGGAGTCATCGTCACCAGCTACGGCGGCGAGATGCAGGAGTTCGACCTTAGCGAGCGGACCTACAAAATGGTAGAGCAAGGCGGCGATTGGTTGGTTTGCGGTTACTAGAGAATCTCAATGGGGGATTCAAGGCCAACATGCGCAGGCTGCTCATATTGGCTGCACTGTTATTTTGGGTCCTGTTATCAGGTTGCAGCGGAAACTCTGTATCGGCAACCGGGCCGAGTGGGGACAGCACTCCGCAAGCTACGGCGACGATCACAAAATCCATTACCCGGCAGCCAACGGCCACTAAATCTCCCCTGCCTAGCGCTACCCCCACGGCCAGAGGTCAGGAGCAATTGGATGCGCAAGGATACAGCGCGAGCGCAACAAGCGGAACCGCAGAAGCCACGGCGATTGACTGGAAATCGTGGCCGGTTCTGCCAGGTGTCTCCGATGAGATGAGAGCCATATATCAATTGGGATTGGAAAACGGCAACGACCCACACGCTTTCTCCATCCTCGGCGACTGCCAGAGCCAGCCAGACGTGTTCTTGGGGCCATATGATAACGATCTTGCAGCGGTAACCGCCCTGCCCGATTATTTGCAGGAGACCGTGCAGAATTTTTCCGGTTCCTTCGACCGCTACAGTCCCGCCGTCAAGGACGGTAGCACCACCGGCGCCCTATTATGGGGCGAGTGGAATGATAACAAGGAAGGCTTGTGCCAGCCCGGTGAGACGCCCCTGGATTGCGAACTGCGCGTTCACCGACCCAGCATTGTAATCATCCATATCGGCACCCACTGGGAAACGCGCAATTACCGTTACCTGACCATCATCGTTGAAAAGATCATCGAGCATGGGGCCATCCCCATGCTGGCGACCAAAGCCGATAACCGCGAACTGGACGAACGCGTCAACGAAGACATAGCCAAGCTTGCCGAGGAGTTCGACCTACCGGTATGGAACTTCTGGGCCACCGTGCAGCACCTGCCCGACGATGGCTTGGCGCCCGACAGCACCTGGGAATTAACCGAAGAAGCCCAGGAAATCCACCGCCTCTCCGCACTGGAAGCTCTGGACGCCGTCTGGCGTGCGGTAAGGTGAGGGCGGGCCAAGCTTGCCCTGACGCCGCGAGAATCCTCTAGGCCGGACTTAATTAATCGAGGAGGGGTTTTGGACCAGCATAAGAGTGGATACTTCGCTCAGCATGGCACAGAGGCTTTTTTATGGCCTACGGAAAACAAATTCGAAAC
Source organism: Anaerolineales bacterium (assembly GCA_040882365.1). Classification (GTDB taxonomy): domain Bacteria; phylum Chloroflexota; class Anaerolineae; order Anaerolineales; family UBA11579; genus JAMCZK01. The sequence goes on along the minus strand of JBBEBI010000065.1, from coordinate 22,739 downwards.
GCCAGTTGCCTTTGCCGGGGATCAGGCGGCTGTCTTCGTGCATCACCTCGAACCAGGTGGTGCCGGGCTTGAACGGAAAGCGCTCCCCATTCGCATCCACCAGATAGACTACCTGCCCATCCTCGAGCACCCATTCCAATTCATAGGCCAGCCCATCGCGGAACGCGTAGGCCGGGCCGTGGCCGCTGAAGTCCATGTCGACCACTTCGATAGCGGGCTCCGCATCTGTGGCGGGCCGGTAATAGAAGTGGAAGTGCGGCACATAGAGCACCACCACGTTGTCGGCGGCGATCTGTTGCCCGTTAAGGCGGTCTGTCAGCGGCGCGTAAGCTTCATTGCGCAGGCCCAAGTCCTCCTGGGTATCCTGGTAGCGCAGGTAGCGGACGCTGTCGGGGTCGTAATCCCAATAAGAATAGGCTGAATAGGAATAGTAGGTGTATATACGCGGCACCGTCTCCCCGCCGGCGGGCGGCTGCGCGGCGAAGGTCATGCCGCGCAGCTCGGGTCGCGTATCGTTTTCCCCGCGCGCCGCGGCATAATCGCCCGCCGCGTCCGTATCCGTCAGCAAGTAATCCCTGGCCTCCGGCTCGAAACGGCAAACGGGGCGCGGCGGACAATCGCCCCCACCCAGCAGCCCGATCAACTGCCAGGCTGGGTGCTTGGCATCCAGGCGAGCAAGCACGCGGTAATCGGCGCTGGCAAAGACCAATATGCTTTGATAGATGTCGGTCAGGATGCTATCGAAGAGCCGCCCCGAGCGGATGGGGCCAGCCAATGGTGCACGCTGCCCGTAGAAGATGGCGTAAAAACGCGTCAGGTCGTTGTTGTGATAATACTCGTACACGATATCGGCCAGCGAAAGACCCCATTGCGGGCGAACGGAGCGCGGGTAGTTACTGATCTTCACTGCCACCGGGCGGCGCTCTAATATGACCGGGTCCGCCACCGGGAGGTCGGTCAGCGGATTGACATCCGCTGGAAAAGATAGGGGGTCTTTTTCCAGACCCGCGCCCCGAACGGGAACTGTCACTTCAGGGCTGGGGGAAGGCGTTGCGGACGGAAGCGGCGTTGCGGTGTTCGCTAGCGTTGCAGTGGCGGCCTTGGCTTTGGCCGTCGGCGTGGGGAGGGCCGGCTGGCAGGCGGACAACAACATGGCCACAACGAAGAGAAAGAGAGGGGCGCGCAGGAAAGAGCGAAACACGGGCACAATATTACTAGCTTAGATTCGCGTAGATGGGGAGGCTGCCAAGAATTGGGTGATAAAATGCGGACGAAATTGGGAAAGTTGAGCGAGCGGTTATGCCAATGAAAAGTACTTTCCAGAACGGCACGGACACTAACCGCATATTGAGAATCGTTCTATGGGCGGTTGGCGGGCTGCTTTTGCTGGCAGCCCTGTGTTGTTTTTGCACTCTGGCAGTTGGCTGGTACGCCGGCGACTTCGTCGTCAACCTGCTGCGCAGCTTGTTCGCAAATTAAGGGCGGGAGACCCGTCATGCATACTTACCGGGGCCGCGCTGGCGCGTGGCCCTATTGTTTAAATCTCTCGGCGAAAATCTGCTGCAATTCGCGCAATCCGTCCAGCGCTTTTTGCTGGACCTCGGGAGGCAAGCCCAGCGCCCGGAATTCGTCCTCGTCCAGAACCACCTGGCGGCCGTCGGGATAGACCGCTAGGTCCAGCGCCAGATCGCGGAAGGCGATCAGGCCGTCGCTGATCTCGGCCGGGTAGGTTATGTTGCAATACCAGCCCTTTAGACGGTCATCGTCCCGGCCGCGGATCTCGTAGATGTTGTACCAATGACCTGAAAAATAGGTCTCGAGGAAACGGTCGCCTAAGTCCAGCGGGATATCCAGCAGGCTGCGGCCCTGCAAACCAAAACGGGCTTCGATAAGGATCTCACCCGCCGAGCGCTTGAGCACTTTTCCCTCGTAGCGAAAGACCTCGACCCCTTGAGGATTCTGTTTGCTGATGGCGATGTCATTCTTCACGCGGAAACACCTGGATGGCTTTCTTGGGATCGAAACTCAATTGTACGCGGGCTCCGGCGCGGGGCAATTCCGCCGCCGAAGGCAATTCAATCACGAGTTGAGTTTTGCCCACCAATACTTTTGCGCGCAACATCTTGCCACGGAAGCGCTTGCTCAACAGCTTGCCCTTGAACTTCAGCGGCCCTTTGCCACCCAGCTGGAAAGCCTCCGGGCGCAGCAGTACTTTCGCTTCGCCCTTCAGCCCCGTCCTGGGTGCAGGCAGCTTACCTAGCGGGGTTTCCAGCCACACACGCTTAGCAGATCTGACCACGGTGGCTGCAAACACATTCTCCAGACCGAGGAAGCGCGCCACGAAGCCCGATGCGGGACGGCGATAGAGTTCCTCGGGCCTATCCACCTGTGCTACGCGACCCGCGTTCAGCAGCACGATGCGGTCCGCAATGGCGTAGGCTTCTTCCTGGTCGTGGGTCACGTAAAGGCTGGTTTGCCCCGCCTGGCGCAGGATGGCGGCGAGATCCTCCAACAGGCGAGTACGCAAGGCGCGGTCCAACGAGCCGAGCGGCTCATCCAGCATAAGCAGCCGCGGCTGTGGCGCCAGGGCGCGGGCCAGCGCTACGCGCTGCTGCTCGCCGCCGGAGAGCGTGCTGACATCGCGGTGCTCGAAGCCGGAAAGACCCACCAGGCGCACAACTTCATTCACGCGGGCATCAACGCTGCTTTTGGCGCCACGGCGCATATGCAATCCGAAGGCCACGTTGCCAAACACGTCGCGATGGGGAAAGAGCGCGTAGTCCTGGAACATCAAGCCAAAGAGCCGGCGGTGCGCCGGCACGGCCGCCATGTTTTTCTTATTCCACAGCACCTGGCCGCGGTCCGGAACTTCCAGGCCGGCGATGAGGGAGAGCAACGTGGATTTACCGCTGCCGCTGGGGCCCAGCAAGGCAACGATCTCGCCGCGCCTTACATCGAAGGAAACGCCGCTCAAGGCGGGCTTACCCGCGAAGGACTTGTAGATATTGCGCACGGAGAGCATGTCAGAATTCTCCCACGTCGGCGACGCGCAGCTTCTCGATGGCCAGCATGCCGCCGCCGGTCACCAGCATCAGGATAGTGCTCAAAGCCAGGGCCTGCCCATAAGTGAGCGCGCCCGGCTGGGACAGCAGCCGGTAGATCAGCACTGGGATCGTCGGATATTCCGGACGGGCAATGAGCGCAGTGGCGCCGAACTCACCGATGGAGATGGCGAAGGCGAACATGGCCGATACCAAGACGGCACGGCCCACCAAAGGCAAATCGATGTGGCGCAAGACCTGCCCCGGCGCAGCGCCCAATACCGCAGCCGCCTGGCGCAGGCGCGGGCGGATGCTGCGCAAAGCAGGCGCCAGGCTGCGCACAACGAAGGGCAGCGCCACCAGCGTATGCGCCAACGGAACCAGGACTGGCGAGGCGCGCAGGTCTAGAGGCGGCGCGTTGAGGGCAACGATAAATCCTAGGCCCAAGGTGACCGCCGAAGTGCCCAAAGGCAGCATGAGCAGCGGATCGAGCAGACGGCTTAGCAGGGCGCGCTCGTTGCGCGCCAGCGCCCAGGCAGCGGGCAAGCCAATGGCCAGCGCCAGGGCAACTGTGGAGCCCGCATAGATCAATGAGGTGCCGATGGCATCCTGGGGATTCGCAAAGAAAATGTTGCCGCGCGGGTCCTCCCCGAGGGCGCGGTAATAATCGAGAGTGAGGCCGGGTTCGACGCTGGTCTGGCCGCGTTCTGGACCCACGCGGGATACGGAACGGAGGGCCAGGCCGCCAAGCGGGGCAAGAAAGAATAAAGCCAGCAGGACCAGGAAACCACCGGCCAGCAAACGATTACGCCGCGACGTAATTGGCCGCGCCGTGACCTGCGGGGTGCGCAGCTCCTGTGGATGCGAGAGTCGCGCGGACATGCGTGTGTAAATGATAGTCAGCGCCAGGGTGCACAGCAATTGGATGAGGGCCAGCACAGCGGCGGTGGGCAAATTGAACAACGCTACGGTTTGGTAATAGATCTCGGTTTCCAGCGTGGCGAAGCGCGGGCCGCCCAGAACCAGGATCACGCCAAACGAAGTGAAATCGAAAATGAACACCAGCAGCGCGGCCGCTGAGAGCGCCGGCGCGATCATGGGCAGTGTGACCTGGCGTAAGGTTTGCCAGGCGTTGGCGCCCAGACTGCGCGCAGCCTGCTCGATGCGCGGGCTGAGCCGCGCCCAATAATCCCCCACCAGCCGCAACACGATGGTCGTGTTGTAGAAGACGTGGGCGATGAGGATGGCCCCGAAAGTGTTCACGAAATGGATGGGCGGACTTTCCAGTCCGAACAAGGCCATGGCCGCCTGGTTTACCCAGCCGCGCGGGCCCAGCAATGCATCGAAGGCCGCAGCCACAACAAGTGTTGGAAGTACGAAGGGCACGCCGCTGAGGGCGCGCAGCAGGCTCTTGCCAGGGAAGCGATAGCGCGCCAGAAGATAGGCGGCGGGCAAACCCACCGCCAGGGTCAGCAGCGTTGAAAGCGCCGCCTGCCAAAAGGTGAAACCGACCACGCCGCGCAGTGACTCGTTGGCTAAGACGGCTGCGACGGGCTGCAAAGAGCCATCGCCGCGGGCGAAGCTGAAACCCAGGATGCTGGCCAGTGGGTAGAAATAGAAGATCGCCAGAAAAGTCAGCGGCAGCAGCCAGAGCGCAGGCAGCAGCCAACTGTGGCGCTTCCTATCCAAAGATCCACCGGGTGGCGCTTTCGGGGAAATCCTTTTCGCGCCAGGCGAAGACGCGCTCCGCGTTCAGCTGAAAGATGATCCCAGGCACCTGCATGGGCAGGCCATATTTTCCTTTATAGGCTTTATCCAGCGCTTTGAGCAAGGCCTTGTCACTCACTTTCTCAACGTGCCCTTCGAACATCACTGCTTCGTCGCCGCTTTCTGAATGCACACTCACCGCGGGCTGAGCCGCCAGATTGCGTCCCTTGCGCGAGTGCGACCCTGTGCTGAAGTAGAAGGCGCTTGCGTGCCATAAGCCCCACACCGGGGCGGCGTGCGGCCTACCATCTGGAGAGACGGTGCCGATCCAATAATTGCGCGCCTTGGCCATACGCTCTTCCGCGAAAGACCAGGGCAGCAGGCCGGCTCCTTCTTTCTCGCCCACGATGCCGTAGCCCGGCATGTCCGGTCGACTGGGTTTCGCAGGAGTCATGGCCTTACCGTAGCACGGTCTCCGTCCAGGCCTGGATCCATTCCTCGCGATGCGCGGCGATATCCGCCGGGCTCACAAAGGAGGTGACTTGCGGCTCGACCAGGAAATTCACGAACTCCGCCTGCAATTGGGCGTTGGGATTCACCGGGAAGACAAACATTTGCAGCGGCAGGTCTTCCTGGAAAGCGGTCGACAACATAAAATCCACCCAGTCTTCGGCCAGATCGCGGTTGGGCGTGCCTTTTAGGATGCCGACGAACTCGATCTGGCGGAAACAGGAGCCGTCAGCAACTACGGCGGCCGTCACCGGGGCCTTCATCGGCTCCTCGGCAAAGATCAGATCGACCGGGGGGCTGGAGGCGTAGGAGACCACGATAGGCCGCTCCCCGCCCCAGCGGCTGAATTCGGTGTAAAAGGCCGTTTCCCAATCATTGACCACTTTCGCATCGTTGGCCACCAGACCTTCCCAGTAAGCCAGGTAACCGTCCTCGCCGAAATGGCCGATGGTGGCGAAGAGAAACGCCAACCCAGGCGATGACACGGCTGGGTTTTCGACGACCAGCAGGCTGGCATATTCAGGCTCCAGAAGATCTTCCAGGCTGGCTGGCGGAGCCAGATCGTTGTCTTCGAAATAGGCGATGTCATAATTCAGGCACACATCGCCATAATCCACCGGCAAGGCGCGGTATTCGGCGTCCAACTCGAACTCATCGGGGATCTCGGCCAGCATAGGCGACTCATACGGCTCGAAAATATTTCCCTCCAGAGCGCGGCTCAAGAAGGTGTTGTCCACGCCGTAGAAGACGTCCGCAAAGGACGCCTCGGCGGCAATGATGGCCTTGTTGGTGGCTTCGCCGGCATCACCCGATTTAAGGAACACCACCTGTGCATTGTGCTCGGCCTCGAAGGCCGCCACGACCTCTTCCGAGACGGCAAAGGAATCGTGGGTCATCACGGTAAGCGTTCGCGGGCCTGCTTCCTCGGCGGTCGAAGTGACGGCGGCCGGACGGCAGGCGACCAAGGCGAACAAGAAAACAACAAGTAGGATCTTTGCAACGGCTTTCATGGCAACTCCTTACCTCTAATCAGTGGCCGGTGAAATTACACACAGCAGGCAGCCTTCTTTTAACTCGACCGCGGCGTCTTCAGCGAGAACAACATTGCTTACGCCGCGGCTGCTACCGAAAACGAGAGTCTCGTTGGCAAGCGGGAACTTAAGGCCGCAAGTGGAGACGCCTTTGGCGTCGCCGCCAAGTGAAAGCAGAGACACGCGCTCGCCGACGCGCGCCGCCAAGGGGCTGCCTTGGCGGATGACAAAGAGGCGATGCTCGCCCTGCAGGAAGACGATACGCTGGTCTGCGAATTGCGCGTGGGCCGCCAGCAAGAGGTTAGCGACGCTGTGGTCCCAGCGATGGCCCAGGCCGGCGAGCACAACGATCTGCTGCGCGCCGGCATCCTTGGCGTGCAGCAAAGCCAACTCGAGGTCGGTTTGATCCTTATCTGCAGGGTGAGTGAGGATGCGCACGCCCTGTCGCTCAAAATCAGCGCGCAGCTTGGCGTCCAGGGAATCCAGATCGCCGATGATCACCTGCGGCAGGATGCCGAGTGCTCGGCAATGCTGGGCGCCGCCGTCCGCGGCGATGATCAGGTCAGCCGAGGCAAGGCGCTGACCCAGGTCTCTTGGCGGGTCCAGTTCCCCATTGGCGACGATCAGTGCCTGCAAAACAAAACCTCCGCTGGGCTGCCGGAGGTTGGACGAGACAATTTCAGCGATCCCTCCGCCGGCATTACCCGGATCAGGTATCCCAAGGGTTGGCGGCCCGCTGTGCGGGCTGACAAACTTGGGTACGGGTCGCAGGCCACAGCCTGCCTCTCAGCCAACGCGATTGTCAGACTCGGCTTTGCCGGTGCTGCAATCGCAAAAGCTCCCCGTGCATTATATTTAGGCGTCCAGTATACCTTATTGAACCTTCTTTCCATAATTCTCGGCGTAATAATCGCACAGATTTTTGAGCGGGCACAGCGGGCACTTGGGCTTGCGCGCCGCGCAGATCTCGCGGCCGAGGCGGATGATGTTGAGGTGCGCGGCGTAATAGCTTTCCGGCGGAAACAGCTCCTCGAAATAATCGTGCGCCTTCTCCACGTTCATACCGGCAGGCCGCAGGCCGATGCGGCCGGTCACGCGGTAAATGTGCGTGTCCACCGGGAAGGCAGGCTTGTCCAGCGAGAACTGCAGCACAATGGCCGCCGTCTTGGGCCCCACGCCCTTGAACTGGCGCAGCCAGGTTTTGGCTTCAGGGGCAGACAGCTCTCCGAGGAAGTCCAGGAAGAGCTCGCCGCGCGCTTTGGTGATGGAGCGCAGCGCGCCCTGAATGCGCGGCGCCTTCTGGTTGGCAAGGCCGGCGGTGCGGATGGCGGCTTTCACCTGGCGCAGAGGTGCATCGCGCACCGCCTCCCAGGTGGGGAAGCGCGCCTTGAGCGCGTTGAAGGCCGCATCGCGGTTGGTGTCATTGGTATTCTGCGAAAGGATGGTGGAAACGAGTTCATCCAGCGGAGGTAAAGGGTTGCGCCAGGTGGGGTGCCCGTAGAAATCCAGTAAGCGTTGGTGCACGGCGCGGGCGCGCCTGGCCTGGTCTTTCATCGTTTCTCCAAGCGAAACACAGGCTGACCTTCCCCAACTTCCAATCCCCTCCAGTTCGTGATCGTTCTCTTCGGCCCAAAAGCAGAGAGCTGCGCCATTTGATCTGCGGAGAGCGCGTCTAACTGTCGCAGTACATCGAGGGCTACGGCGTGGCTCACCCAGCGGCGCGCATCGCCATCTGAAATCTTGATGGCGATGCCCATGGCGGGTGACCCCTGTGCCAGGGCGCCCGGGCGCAGCCCGAGGGCCTGGAAACCCTCCGCCCCTCCCTTGGACAACAGGCGCCCATGCGCTGCACCCATAAGGGCGGTATCAAATCGTTCCGGGCCGCCCACCATGTCCGGGTGCGCAAGCATGGCTCCCCGCACCTGGCCGCAGGCTTTCTGCAGGGCCGGGGGCAAACCGGCCGGATCCATCAAGCGAGCATAGGCCAGGGCGGTATTGAAAAGCGGCGCGGCCCAATTGGGCGCCGAGCAGCCATCAGTGCCCAAGGTGAGCTCCCCGGCGGGCAGCTCAGCGATCTGTGCGAAGAGCGCGATGATCTCTTGCTGCAAAGGATGCTGCAGATCCAAATAAGAATCTGGCGGCCACTTGCGCAACTTCGCGCAGGCCAACATACCCGTGTGCTTGCCGGAGCAATTATTCCGGTTGGGGGTAGCAGCCTCCCCTTTTTTTTCAAGATCCTGAGCAGTTGGTAGGTGGTGCGGCGGATGAATGCCACACTGCAATTGGTTTTCTGCAATGCCTATCTTCGCCTGTAACGAAGAAACCATCGCCACCTGCTCATCGGTGCCGGAATGCGAGGCGCAGATGAGCGCCAACTCTTGAGTGGACAGGTGGTAATGCTCAATGCCCCCGGCCATCACCAGCGGCAGCGCCTGGAACGGCTTAGCTGAGGACCGCAGAAAAGTGGACAGCTGCGCATCACCGCAGGCCGCCACGAGTTGACCCGCCGCGCTGACCACAGCCATGGCGCCATAATGGAGGGATTCCTGGTGCCTTCCCCGGCTCAACGCATAGATGGGTTGGTAGGCCGAGGCAGACATAGTTTCGCGCGGCTAGCGACTGTTCTGGGATTTTCCGGAAGGCCGGTAATGCCGGGTAAAGTAAGACTGCATGCCGTGCCTGAGCCGCTGCACGTAAAGCGTGTGGCGCTTTGCAGTGCTCTTATATTTATTTGCCAGTTTGGCGGCCAGCTTGTCGATTTCTGCCGAGGTGGATTTTTTCTTTGCCAGCCGCTTCAGGCGTCCCTCCACATCTCCAAGCAGGCGCCGCAGTGCGGCAATATCTCTGGCCGATGCCTTACCGCCTCGCCCAGCAATGATCACGTAATCCCTGAATTGGCGCGACCTGAGCAGGTCAAGCTGCTTCAACCAGGCCGGGATGTCTGCTTGTCCTATGAAGGGCGGCTCACCGACCACTACGGCATCCCCGACGAAGACGATCTTTTCTGAGGGAAGCACCAGCCAGCAAGCATCCGGGCCGGGGCCGGGATGGTGCTCCAGGCGCAGATCTTGTCCGCCAAAATGCAGGAAGATGTGATCGGTAAAAGTGAGCCGGGGCAGGATCCAACGCAAGCCACTGAGCCCGGGAGTTTCCTCCCATTCCGATCCGCTTTCCTGTTTGAGCGCCTTGAAAATCGTGGCCCGTCTGCGGATCTGGCGCACCACCTCATAGTGGGCCAGGATCTGGGCTTCCAGAGTCTGGGCTCCCAGGGTGCGGTCAGGATGCGAATCGAGTTGGATGGCCAGGCGGCGTTTGCTGGCACCCGCCTTGTTTAGGCCCGCCAGCCAGGCTCGCCCGTCCTCCGGTTTCAAAGGCGCGTCCACCAGCACGGTGGCCTCGGGAAACAGAATGGCCCCGGCGGTGGCGCCCGCATAGGTGGTCTCGTAATAAGCCTTCCCTTTGATCTTCTTCATTGCAATTGACCGGTGCGGGCGAGGGGAACAGTGAAAGCAAAGCGCGAACCTCTGCCCACTTCGCTCTCTACCCAGATTCTCCCACCGTGACCTTCTACCGCCAATTTGCAGTAAGCCAGCCCCAATCCCAATCCCTTGGTCTTGCCCGTGGCGCCCAACTGCACGCGGGCGAATTTCTCAAAGATGCGCTCCTGGTCGCCCTTGGGAATGCCGCGCGCCTCGTCCTGCACCCACAGCTCCACAAAGTCGCCGGCGCGCTTGGCACCCACAGTCACCTTCATGCCTTCATTGGAATATTTGATGGCATTTTCCAGCAAGTTGATCAACACGCGGCGGATCATTTCGCTGTCCACCATCGCCCTCGGCAGGCCCTTGGGCACGGCCGCTTCGAGTTTGACCTCCTTGCCCTGCGAGATAGGGGCCACCGCTTCCAGGGCGGATTGCACCAATTCCGCAACGGGATTCGGCTCGGGGTTGCCAAGGCGCTGGCCGGCCTCCATGCGAGAAGTATCGAGCAACGAATTAACCAGGCGTTGCACGCGTTCCGTGGAACGCATGGCGATGTCGAGCACTGAGCGAACGGTCGGGTCTTCGTTGGCCGGCAACATCATCTCCAGCACATCCAGGCCCGAAACGACATTGGCCAGGGGTGAGCGCAGATCGTGATAAATCATTGACGCCAAATCCTCGCGCAGGGTATCCAGGTTGATGCGTTCCGTGATGTCGCGCAAGATCCACTGCAATTGCTCCACCCCATCCACGCGGATGCGGTGCACGTATACTTCGATATTGACCTGGTCATCTCCCTTGCCTTGCAAGAGAGTCTCATAGGAAACCGTCTTGCCTTCCTTGAGATTGGCCAGGTCTTTCCCCAAGGCCTTGTAATCGGCCTGGTGGAAATGGTGCACACTCATCTGATGCAAAGTCTGCTTATCGAAACCAAGCAGCAATTCTGCCTGCCGGTTGCCTTCCACAATATTGCCGGCCGGGTCCGTAATGAGGATGGGGTCGATGCTGTCCTCGAACAACTCGCGATAGCGGCTGCGAGCGGTTTCCATCTGCTCGAAAAGCTGGGCATGTTCGATGGCCGTGCCCGCCAGGTTACCGATGCCCTCCAACACGGGCAGATCTTCGCTGTCGAAGGCGCCGGCCCGTGGATTGAGGGCTTCCAATACACCGATCACTTTATTCATGGCGCGAATGGGCGCGCAGGCCACAGCGCGAGTCTTGAACCCGGTGGTCTCGTCCACCTTGGCGTAGAAGCGCAGGTCAGTACCCACGTCTTTGACGATAATGCCTTCCCCTTTTTGCGCTACCCACCCCACAATTCCCTGACCCAATTTGACGCTTAAGCCAACGATCTTTTTTCCCTCTTTGCCAGTGGCGGCCCGGAAAACCAGGTCTTTTCCACCAGGCTCCACCAGAGCCAGAGAGACGGCTTCGACATCCAGGGCCCGCGCCGTCTGTTCCAGGATAGTCTGCAGCACTTCGTCGAGTTGCAGGCTGGCCCCGATGGCCCGGGCGCTATCGGCAATGGCGGTCATAATGGCCGCTCGCCGTTTGGTCTCGGCATAGTAACGCGCGTTCAACACCGCAAAACCGGCTTGGTCGGCGATGGTTTGCACTAAGTTGAGGTGATCTTCGGTAAAGAAGCTCGGCTCCGGGTGGGTCAGCGTCATTACGCCTATCAGTTTGTCGCGCACGATCAATGGAGCGCTGACCACCGATTTCGGGCCGGCCTTGGTTTCCTCGCCGCGCGAGGGCCGCCGCCAGCGCTTGTCCTGACTGGTGTCGCGAATCAAGGCCGCCTGGCGGTGCTTACGCACCCAACCTGCCAGGCCTTCCTCCAGAGTGAATTTCAGTTGCTCTGTGGTTTCCGGGATAACCTTGTTTTGGACGACGATGATCGAATCTACGGGATCGCCCTGATCATCCAAAACGATGATGCTGCCACTGCTGCCGCTGACGTTCTCGAGGGAAAGCTTGATCACGCGCTCCAGGACGGCGCGTAACTCCAGCGCGGCGGCCAGCTCACGGCTGATGTGGTACAGCAGGTCAAGGGAGGCTTGAGTACGCCCTCCCTCTCGTATAGCATTGGTCGCCGTCATACTATGAGTAAGAGCGCCTGAAAAAGAGAGGAGCAGCGCTCAATCGAGTATAGCATAGGGTAACTTGCTAGTAGAAGAACGCAAGGCACGCTGCTCGGTTTGTTGGTATGTCTATTAATACTGTCTTATCAGAGGGAATTCAAGCAACAGTACTTCAAGGGCCAGGCGTGCGTTCACATTAGTATTCAGCTGGTCCAGGGTGTTTTCGAGCGCAGTCACACACTGCCGCGCGGCTTGCATGCCTAAGCGTTCAGCCAAGGCATCGAGGCGGTCTTTGCGGAGCGGGTTTGAAGAGGCAGCCGAGGACCTCCCGGCGCGCAAGAGTACCTCGCGCCAAAAGGAAAGCCAAACGAGCAGCAAGGAACGCAGACCTTCGCGGTCCTTGCTAGCCCTCTCGGCAAAGGCGAAGCGCTGCACGCGATCTGCTGCCAGCAATTGCTCGCACGATTCCAGCCATTGGGCGCGCTGATCTTGTTCCGCCGGGTTTTCATGCAGGCGGATGGCCAGCCCTGGAAGCCCGGCGCTAAGTGCGGCCAACGCATCCGCGTGAGCTTGCTCAATACCTAGAATTCGCACCAAATCGTTGGCGAGTTGGCGAAGGGGCATGGAGCGCAACCGCATGACTTCACAACGCGAGACAATAGTTTCCGGAAGGCTATCGATATCCGGCGCGGTGATGCAAATCAGCACGCTCGGATTTGGTTCTTCCAGGGTCTTCAAAAGCGCGTTGGCTGCTTCTTCGCTGGCCTGATGGAAATCGAGCAACAGGGCGATCTGATAGCGGGCTTCCAGCGGTGTGCGCGAAAGCTGTCGACTCAATTCGCGCACAACCCCCACTTTGATCTCGCGGTCGCCTTCCTGTCGTTCGAGAAGCAACAGGTCCGGATGCTGCATGCGGGCGAAACCCTTGCACGGGCGGCAGACCCCGCAGAACTCACCAGGAGAAGGCGGAGCCGTGCAGTTCAGCGCCTGGGCCAAGCGTAACGCCAGTGTGCGCCGGCCCACGCCGGCCGGACCGGTAAATAAATACGCATGGCGCAAACGCTTAGCGGCAATCTGCCCGCTCAACAGCTCAACTGCCCAATCGTGCCCCAGCAGATTCCAGTTAACTCTCATCAGGGCGTGGAAAAATGGACCTTGTCAACGTAGAAAGTGAGAATATGTTTGTCTCCATTGGTTATGCTGAAACTGCCGTTCATGGGGCTGGAATTTCCGATCCAGACGCGATAGGTGTATTGCCCTTCCGGCAGAATAATGGTCATGCTTTTACTGAACTGGTATTCCTGATAGATCGGTGAAAGTAAGACAAATAAAATATCTTCACCGCTTTTGTTTTCGAGCAGCAGCGGCGCATTTTTGTCGTCTTTGTCGGCCTGAGCCGTTCCAAATTCGGTTGGCTGCAATCGGCCATAAGGCGTCCAGGTAGGAGCGAATGTGGGCGTTAAGGGAGGAGTGGCGGAGGGCGCTAAAGTAGCGGTCTCACTGGGATCCGGCGAGGGAGAGGCGGAAGGCTGTGGGGTTTTCGTTGGGATCGCTGTACTTGTTGGAAGAGCTGTAAGAGTAAGTACCACGCTGGTGGCTGCGATATCGTGCGCGGTTTCCGCGGCCTGCTCGAGACTCAAGCCCGCGGACGCACACGAAGAAAGCAGGATGGCGACCCATGCCAATAAGAAAAGGCCGGCTGGTTTATTACTTAGCATCGTTGTTCGGGGACGCTCCAATTGAGTGATCTGGCAAAGAAATAAGCCTGGCTCTCATTTTACCGAGTTCCAGGCTTTTTCTCTTCTTCGAAATCGAATTCTTAATTAGCGTTTCTTCTTTTTTGGTTTGGCCTTCGCCTTGCCCTTGGGCTTGGCTTTCGCTTTTGCTTTGGGTTTGGCTTTTGCCTTGGCGGCTTTCTTTGGCTTGGCCTTAGCTTTGGGCTTGACCTTTGGCTTGGCGGCCTTGGGCTTCGCCTTGGCCGCGGGCTTGGGCTGCGCCTTGGCCGCGGGCTTGGGCTGCGCCATAGCCGCCGGTTTAGGCTGCACCCTGGCCGGGAGAGCCACGGGAGCGGCAGGCTTGGGGGCGGGCGCGGACGGGGCAACCGGCTTGGGCGCCGATACGGTTGCCGGAGTTGAACTGGGGGCGGCGCCCATCAGAGGCGCCTTCACCGCGGTGTCCACTTCCACCAGGAAGACTTCGTCGCCCTCACGCACACGATCCTTGACCAGAATGGCCACATCGTCTCCTGGCCAAGCTGTTTCCACATCGTTATGGTCGATTTGCATCGACGTGACTTTCTCGATGAAATCGGTCGTGGCACCGACAATGTGGACTTCGTCCCCGGTCTTTAGCTGGGCCGAAAGCCTCAGCACGGCCGCACTGGGACCGGCAAAGAAATGAGTTACTTCACCTACTTTGCGTTCCATAAGACCTCCGTAATCCTCCGAATCCTCTTCCCAACTATACAGACTATCGACTGCCCGTCAAGAGGATTATATTATACGGCTGTTCTATAAAGTACAATCCTCGCCATGGTGGATTTGTCCAGCGGCCTTAATCCGCAACAGCAACGTGCTCTCACGGCAGGCATGGGGCCTGTGCTGGTGCTGGCCGGGCCCGGGTCAGGCAAGACACGGGTGCTAACCCACCGCATAGCCTACTTGGTCAGCCAGCTGGGGGTCCAGCCATACCACATCCTTGCGGTAACTTTCACAAACAAAGCCGCCCGGGAAATGGCCTCCCGAGTGGAGAACCTGCTCGGCGGCAAGCCGCGCGGCCTTAGCCTGGGTACCTTTCACTCTATATGCGCCCGGCTGCTGCGTGTGGAGGCGGCTTTCCTGCCGTTTACTGAAAATTTCGTCATCTACGATACCGACGACCAGATCAGCCTGGTGCGCAACGCCATCCGCGAATTCAATATCGACCCGAAGATGCACCCGCCCACCGGGGTGCTCGGCCGCATCTCGCAGGCCAAGAACGAATTGCTGCTGCCCGAGGACCTGCCCGTCAACAGCTACCGGGACGAGATCGTGGTGCGTGTGTACCAGCGTTACCAGCAAATGCTGCTGGCCAGCAACGCGGTGGATTTCGACGACCTGTTGCTATGGACGGCCAAGCTGCTGGAAGACAATGTGGACGTACGCAAGAAGTACGCCCAGCGCTTTGAGCACGTGCTGGTGGACGAATTCCAGGATACGAACCAGGCCCAATATGTGCTGCTCAAACACCTGGCCTCCTTTCACGAAAATCTCTACGTCGTAGGCGATACAGACCAGTCGATTTATCGCTGGCGCGGCGCCGATTACCGCAACGTGCTGCGCTTCGAAAATGATTTCCCAAACGCGCAGGTGATCCTGCTGGAGCAAAATTACCGGTCCACGCAGCGCATCCTGGACGCGGCCATGGCAGTCATCGACCGCAACCCCCACCGCACGCGCAAACAACTCTTCACCGAGCGTGGGCAGGGAGAAAAAATCCGCTTGCACCTGGCGCTCAACGAGGCAGAATCTGGCCGCTATATCGTCGATCAAATCTCCACCGCCGTTGCGCAGAACAAGGCGCATCCCGGCGATTTCGCCATCATGTACCGCGTCAACGCGCAATCCCGCGTCATCGAAGAGGCCTTCCTGCAAGCCAACCTGCCTTATAAACTCGTGGGCGCCTTGCGCTTCTATGGCCGCCGCGAAGTGAGGGACGTGCTGGGCTACCTGCGCCTGGCATATAACCCCAGCGATGAAGCCAGCATGGGCCGCGTGATCAACGTGCCGCCGCGCCGCATCGGCATCAAGTCGCAGGCCGCGCTGCGCACGCTGGCGCTGGCGCAAAAGACCACGCCCGGTTTGCTGTTGATGCGCCTGGGCGATCATCCACAAGACCCGATCTTCTCGAGCATCCCATCTCTGGCCTTGCAATCCATGGCGCCGCTGGGCCGGCTGCTGTCCAAATGGCACGCCATGGCGGCTCAAGGTGAACCAATGGAAATGATGGACCGCATACTGGCCGATGTGGGTTATCAAGACTATCTATTGGCAGAGGGGCCGGAGGAAGAAGGGGTGGACCGCTGGGACAACGTGCAGGAGCTGCGCCGCCTGGCTTCTGAATACAAAGGCCGCACCATCGGCGAATTCCTGGAAACTATCGCGCTCATTTCCGATCAAGATACCTTGAGCGACGAGGCCGCCGAGGTGCCGACACTGCTGACCTTGCACGCCGCCAAGGGATTGGAATTCCCCGTCGTGTTCATCGCCGGTTTGGATGAGGGCATGTTGCCCCACTCGCGTTCGTTCGACGATCCGGAAGAAATGGCTGAGGAGCGGCGCCTGTTTTACGTGGGCATCACCCGCGCCAAGAACGAACTCGTCCTCATCCACGATATCTATCGCAATAGTTATGGGTACGCCGAAGCCGTGGAGCCCTCGCGCTTCCTGGACGACCTGCCCAACGAACTCATCGAGGGCGGCAACCAGACCCGCCTGGAGCATCCCTTCCGGCCTGACCGCTGGGACCGCCCCCAGAAGCAGACCGCCGCCATCTTGCAACCGCAATTCCGGCCGGGGCAGAACGTGCGCCATCCTACTTGGGGCGAGGGCATGGTGCTCAACAGCCGCATGCAGGATGACGACGAAGTGGTGGATATCTTCTTCGAAGACGCGGGCCTGAAGAAAGTGATGGCCGCCTTCGCCAACCTGGAAGCCATCGAGAAGAAGTAGGGAGTCGAATGAAGTACTTCGTTACCGGAGGGGCCGGGTACATTGGGTCAGCCGTGGCTGCCGAACTCCTAGCGCAAGGCCACGCGGTCACCGTCTTCGATTCGCTGGTGACCGGCCACCGCGCCGCAATCCCCGAGGGTGCAGATTTCGTGGAAGGCGACTTGCTGGACGAGAAGGCGCTGGCGAAAGCCCTCGCCGGATCCTTTGACGCCGTGGTGCATTTCGCCGCCTTCATCGAAGCCGGCGAAAGCATGGAAAATCCCGGGAAATATTTCCGCAACAATCTGCAGGCTTCAACGCAATTTATCGAAGCCGTCCATCAAGCTGGGGTCAAGCGCTTTGTATTCTCGTCCTCAGCTGCCGTTTACAAGACCAGCGAGGAGGCATTAGAGGAAGACTCGACCCTTGGGCCGCAGAACACCTATGGCCAAACCAAGCTGATGATCGAGCACATTTTGACGCGCTATCACCAGATCCACGGGCTGGGCTACGCCGCTCTGCGTTACTTCAATGCGGCAGGCGCCCTGCCGGATCGCGGCGAGGCTCACCAGCCGGAAAGCCATCTCATCCCGCTCACTCTCCAAGTGGCCCTGGGCCAGCGCGAGAGCGTGGCCATCTTCGGCTCCGATTACCCTACCCCCGACGGCACTTGCCTCCGCGATTACATTCACCTGGCCGACCTGGTATCGGCGCACGTGCTGGCGTTGAAGGCCCTGGACCAGCGAGACAAACTGGTCTACAACCTAGGCAGTGGGCACGGCTATTCGGTCCTGGAAGTAATTGAAATGGCGCGCAAAGTGACCGGACATCCTATCCCCTCCATGGAGACGCCGCGCCGCCCGGGCGATCCGGCAAGGTTGGTGGCCTCGCCCGCCCTCATCCAACGCGAACTCGGTTGGCAGACCGTGCATTCCGGTCTGGAGGAGATTATCAGCAGCGCCTGGGATTGGCACCGCAAACATCCCAAAGGCTACAGCCAAGCCGCGTGAAGATCTATTTCGCTTGCGCCATCGTGGGCGGCCGGCAGGAAGAGGCCGTTTACGAGAAGTTGGTGGCCACCCTATTGGCCGACGGGCACGAAGTGCCCACGGCCATGAACGCCGGACCGGGATGGCAGAGCATGGAAGGCTCGCCCGACCCGCACGAAGTGTACCGCCGCGACACCGCTTGGATCGACCAAAGCCGGGTGATGATCGCCGAAATTAGCACGCCGTCACATGGCGTGGGCTACGAAATTAGCTACGCCCTGGAACGCGGCAAGCCCGTACTGTGTATCTACCGGCGGGGTGTGCGCGTATCCAAAATGCTGACCGGCAACCCCATGCCGGGTTTGCAGATTTCGGATTATGGGAATCCAGATGAGGGGATTTAGATTATGCGAAAGTTTCTGAGCCCGCTTTAACCGAACGTAAGACCATTCTTACAGGATTCACTTCGCCTTTGACCTGGCCATCTTTTGGGTGGCCCGTTGGATGGGTTTTCCTTTCCGATCCTGATCTTGAATGGGCAGCACCACGGTGAACATGGCGCCCTCCCCAGGCTTCGAATCAACCCAGATGCGACCGCGGTGGTTCTCTACGATGGTCTTGACAATGGCGAGTCCCAAACCCGTTCCGGGAATGGCGCCTTCCACATTGCTGGCGCGGTAGAACTTTTCGAAGATGCGGCCCTGCTCCTCCAGCGGAATGCCGGGGCCGTTATCCGCTACGCGCACGATCAATTGGTTTTGTTCCTCCTCCAGCGTCACGAAGATCTTGCCGCCCGGCTGCGTGTACTTGACCGCGTTGCCCAGCAGGTTGTCCACCAGTTGGCTTAGTTGTGAACGGCTGCCGAGCACGGGCGGCAGGCTCCTGCCTCGGCGCATGCGTAAGGTCTGATCCTTTTCCTGGATCTTGGGTTGCGAACCGGCCATTGCATTCGCCACCAGCAAGCGCATATCTACGGGAGTCAACTCATCCAGGGCGCCCACCTCCACGCGGCCCAATTTCAAAAGGTCATCGATCAGGTTGGTGGTGGCGTGCACGCTGCCCTTCACGCGGCGGATGAATTCCGCTTGTTGCGGGTTCACTTTGCCAGCCCGCTCGATCAATTCCACGTAGCCGAGGATGGCGGTGAGCGGGGAACGCAGGTCGTGCGAGACGGTATTCACGAAATCCCCCTTTAACTTATCCAGCTCCTTTAGATAGCTGATATCGTGCAGGATGGCCACGGTGCCGACCTCCGGGATGTGCGAGGCGCGCACATGAAAGATCCTGCCCGCTTGGTTTTGCACCTCATGGCGGTCACCTACTTCCCCTTGGTCGCGCAAGGATTCCAGGAGGCCGGGGTTGGCGATCACTTCTTCTACCGCCTTCCCGGCCACATCGTCTGCGCCCAAGCCAAAGCTCTGGCGCAGCGCCCGGTTGACCATCAGAATGCGATATTGTTTATCCAATACCAGCACGCCGTCATCCACCTGGCGCAGGATGGCTTCCATCTCGGAAAGCCGCTGCGCCAGCGGGCCTGTGAGTCGCCCCGTCTCGCGCTTGAGCCAGCCCTCCCACAGGTTCTTTCGCTCCAGCGCCCGGTCCGCGGCTGCAACAACTGCTTTTGGATTCAGCGGCACGCCAATCACATCCACCGCACCGGCCTGCAATGCGTTCAGCAGCAAAGCCGGCGAGGGCTTCACCGCGGCCAGCACCACGGGAATCGCGGGGTACTTTTTCTTCAGCTCCTGGGCAAATTGCAGGGAATCCACATCTTGAAATACATCTTCAAAGAGAATGATGTCGGGTAATCTCCCCTCGCGCAACGCGGCGCGCAATTCTTCCTTGTTCCGGGCTTCGCTTACGGCGTAGCCAGCCGATGCCAAGGCCTCTTTGGCCTCAGTATTAGCCGCGGCGGTCAGAGCAAGGAGCACACGTTTGGACAAGCGTTGTCATCATAGCACGGTTGAGCTGTTAGAGTTCTATTAATCCGAACTAGGGGTCATTGACTCGCGTCACACCCGTCTTACAATGGGAGGCACCAAGTCGGCCCATATGGAATACAAGGATTATTACAAGACCCTAGGGGTGGGCCGGCAAGCTAGCCAAGCAGAGATTAAAAAGGCTTATCGCAAGCTGGCTTTGCAGCACCACCCCGACCGGAACCCAAACAACAAGGACGCCGAGAACAAGTTCAAAGAGCTCAACGAGGCCTACCAGGTGCTCAGTGACCCCGAGAAACGCGCCCACTACGACCGCCTGGGCGCGGATTACACGCGCTGGCAGCGCCAGGGCGCCCCAGCTGGCGGCTTCAACTGGGGCCAGTACGCCAGCGGCCCCGGCAACGTGCGCGTGGAATACAGCGGCGACATGGGGGATCTTTTCGAAGGCATGGGCGGCTTCTCGGATTTCTTCCAGCAGATCTTCGGCGGAATGGGCGGCTCCGCCCGGTCACGCCGCCCGCAGGCCCAACCCGCCTATGAGCAGCCGGTGACGATCAGTCTCGAGGAAGCCTTTCGAGGCGGGAACCGCCTGATGCAAGTGGACGGCAAGCGCCTGGAGCTCAAGATCCCGGCCGGAGCCAAAGATGGCACCAAGATCCGCATGGCCGGCGCCGGGCCGCAGGGCAGCGACATCTATTTAGTGGTCAACGTGGCTGAGGACCCGCGCTTCACGCGACGGGGTGACGACCTGCACACCGAGGTCGAAACCGACCTGACCACCGCCGTGCTGGGCGGCGAAGCCCGCGTGCCCACCCTGGACGGCGAAGTAATCCTGAAGGTGCCCGCTGGGACCCAGCCGGGACAGTCGATCCGGCTGAAGGGCCGGGGCATGCCGCGGCTGGAAAACAGCAAGGAACGCGGCGATCTATTTGCTAAAATAAAGGTGCGCCTTCCTGAAAAACTCACCGCAGAACAACGCGAGCTGTTTGAAAAGCTTGCCCGACTCAAGTAACTGGAGACAAGGATTCGCCATGAAGAAGAGTTTCGTTAGCCCCATGACTCTGCTGTTCACCATGCTGGTATTGGCGGGCATGGCTTGCCAGTTCGCGCTCAGCCCCTCGGATGCGATCGCCACGGCGGCGCCGGAAGGGATCTCCTCGGCGCCCGCCGACATCGCAATCTCCCAGGATTTTATTTCCCAGCAGGACGCTCTGGTATCGCTGTACGATGCGGTAAATCCCGGGGTAGTCTCCATCTCGGTGGCCACGGAGTTGGGCGGCGGCCAGGGTTCCGGCTTCGTGTATGACAGTGATGGGAATATTGTGACCAACTATCACGTGGTGCAGGGCGCCACGTACATCGAAGTGGCCTTCCCATCCGGGCTGAAGGCTGTGGGCGAAGTGATCGGCGAAGATCAAGATTCAGACTTGGCAGTCATCCACGTCGATGTACCTGCTGAGGAGCTGCATCCGCTGGCCGTGGGAAACTCGGATGCCCTGCACGTGGGCCAATACGTAGTGGCCATCGGCAACCCGTTCGGGTTGCAGGGCAGCATGAGCATTGGCATCGTCTCCAGCCTGGGCCGATCCTTGGATTCCATGAATCAAGCCGATAGCGGGGATTTCTTCACCGCCGGCGACCTGATCCAAACCGATGCGGCCATCAATCCGGGCAATTCGGGCGGCCCGCTGTTGAACCTCAACGGCGAAGTGGTCGGCGTGAACCGTGCCATCCGCACGTTCAGCTCCGCCGAAGACGGCAACGCTTTGAATTCCGGCATTGGCTTCGCCGTGTCCAGCAACATCGTCGCCCGCGTGGTGCCCAGCCTGATCCTGGAAGGCCATTTCGATTATCCCTATTTGGGCATCTCCAGCCTTCCTGATCTGAGCCTGGCGGATGCGCAGGACTTGGGGCTGGAGCGCACGGATGGCGCCTTGATCAGCAATGTGGCACCGAGCGGGCCGGCAGCTGAGGCTGGCTTACAGGACGGCGACTTCATCATCGCCATCGACGGCATCGACATCAATAATTTCGACGAGATGATCTCTTATCTGTTCAAGCAAAAGAGTCCCGGTGAGGTGGTGACCCTTACCGTGATCCGCGCCGGCGAAGAGATGGACATCGAATTGACCCTGGGAGCGAGGCCATGAGAAAGATCATTGTCCATGAATTCATCACTCTCGATGGCGTGATCCAGGCGCCCGGCGGCGCCGACGAGGATACCGACGGCGGCTTCGCCCACGGCGGTTGGACCCTGCCCTACTGGCATGATGACATCGGCCCACAGTTATCTCAAGCCTTCGAGGAGGCCGACACCTTGCTGTTGGGCCGCAAAACCTGGCAGACCCACGGCGCCGCTTTCGATCCGATGACCGGCGATCCGTTTGCCGATACGATGAACGCCATGCAGAAGTTCGTCGTCTCCACGACTCTGAAAAGCGCCGAGCTGTGGAGGAATTCGACCATCATCAGCAGCAACGTGTTGGACGAAGTGCGCAAGTTGAAAGCGCAACCCGGCAAGAATATTCTCATTGACGGCAGCAGCATGTTGATTCATGCCTTGGCCGAGAACGATTTAATCGATGAATATGACCTACATGTTTACCCTCTGGTCCTGGGGAGCGGCAAACGTTTGTTTCCAGAAGGGAAGCGCATCAACTTGAAGCTCGTTGAAGCAAGTTCCCTGCCGACTGGTGTGGTCTTTCAGCGCTATCAACCCGCAAGCTAGGGAAAGTTGACCGGAAGAGCAGTCGATCAGCGATCAGTTAATCGGTTAATCCGCTAATCAAACCCCCCGTTGTACATGGAGCGCGCGTTGCAGATGTTGCAAGTGTAGTGCGCGCTGCAATTGCCCTGCAAGACCCGGGTGTGGTAGGTGTGTACATTTGGTAGCCCTGGGCGATTTGGTAGCCATGGTCACTGTGGTGGCTGTGGTAGTTGTGGTAGCTGTTCTAGTTGCCCACGCGCAGAGATGCCAAGGATTCGCATATGAGGCCGGACAAGTTGGCAACTGGGCCGCAGTGTGACAGGCTGTCCGTTAGCGCGCAGCTTGAGCTCCCATGTGGCCACATGCTGACTCATTGCCGTGCGCCTTAGCTCGCAGTAGAGAAGAGCAACCGCAGCCGGCTTCCCAAAAGCGAATCTCGTCCCCCACGAGCGCATATATAGCACGGAAAGCTAGATGGCTGGGAAATCAGAAAGTTTTGTCAAGCGAGTGCAATGTACACTTTAAAATGTCACACCGGTAGTTGAAGTGGGGGTCGCATGTTT
>JBBEBI010000064.1:3777-10262 GCA_040882365.1 Anaerolineales bacterium | reverse complement strand
CGCGCCCTAGAGAAGATCCTGCCTGGCTTCGGTGAACTCTTCCGCATGTTGAGCTGGGAGCAGGTGGGCGCTGCCGCCATGCTCTCGCGCGCCATCGCGGGTGTATACCGCGGCAAGCTGGTCATCTCCACCCCGGGCTCTCCGGCGGCCGTTCGACTGGCCTGGGAGAAGCTTATTCTTCCCGAGCTGGAACATCTCGCCTGGGAAATCACCCGCACCTAAAAACAAAAAAATAATCGTGGAGTTCGTGGTCGGCGGCAGCCGACTAGAACTCTTGAAACCAAGGGCTGCTTGCCCTTGGTTAAGGATCTCCAAAAGCAAGCCGCTGCTTTCAGGGCAGAACATCTCAGCCGGACCCACATGTGTTTTGCTATAAGGCCTGGAGTTACGCTAGTCGGCGCAGCCGACTAGTAACTCCAAAAGCAAGCCGTGCTTTTCGGCTTGCTTAAGGTATAATCGCCCGCTGCTAAGGAGCTTATTGATGTCGAAAAAATCCACCATCACCGGCAAGGGTCCGAGCTTCGGCAACAACGTACCCTTCTCCAAGAAGAAGACCCGCCGCCGCTGGAACGCCAACCTGAAAGATAGGCGTATTTGGGTGCCGGACTTGAACCGTTATATCCAATTGCGCGTGTCGACTCGCGACCTGCGCAGTATTGACAAACTGGGTCTCGTCGCCTATTTGGCTAGCAACGGCAAGACCCTGAGTGACATCGCTTAGTCTTACTGACCATGGACATGGCCGAACACGTCGCTTACAAGGCAAAGCAGCAAAGCCGGCTACTGAGCACGCTAAAGGCCAACCCGCGTGTCGAGCTGGTGCGCGTGGCCGGCCCGGACGACTGCAGCACGGCCCAGACGGTGCAAGGTGTTTACAGCAAGCTGGAAGTCCCCATGCTGCCCGTCGAAGGTTGTTCCCGTCCCGGTGGTTGTATTTGCGCCTATGAACCAGTACTGAAGGAAATTTACCCCTAGGAGTGAAGGGCTAATTATGAAGGAAAGAGATAACGAACGACGCAGCCGCTCGGATGAGCACCAGGAAGAAGGCAGCGAGGAACGTTCCCAGGGCGGCGGGCGTTACTTCCGCCGGCCCAAGATCGATCCGTTTGCCGCCGATAAGACCCTCAAGATTGACTACAAAGATGTGGAGTTGCTAAAGCGCTTCCTGACGCCCGAGGGCAAGATCCGCCCCCGCCGCCAGACCGGCGTCACCGCCCGCAACCAACGCAAGCTGGCCCGCGCCATCAAGCGCGCCCGCCATTTGGCGCTCCTGTCCTACACCGACGAATCCGTCGAATAGTCGACGACAAAAAAACAGCCCGTTTCGGGCTGTTTTTTATTGCCTACTTCACGCCATCAAGCGGGCCAGCAGAGCCTTCTGCGCGTGCAGCCGATTGTGCGCCTGTGGGAACAGCAGCGACTGCGGCCCGTCGGCCACTTCGTCGGTGATCTCCTGGCCGCGATGCGCCGGCAAACAATGCATTACTATTGCAGTTGGCTTTGCCAACTGCAATAGTTTGGCGTTCACCTGGTAGGGCAGGAACGCCGCTTCCCGTTTTTTGGCTTCTTCCTCCTGGCCCATGCTGGTCCAGGTATCCGTATAGATCACATCCGCTCCCGCCACAGCCTCGTTCGGGTTGGTGAGGAATTCGAGCGTGCTGCCGGTTTCGGCCGCAATCTGGTTGCCAATCTCGACTGCCGGCGAGGTGATCTCATAGCCCGGCGGGTTGGCGATGGTGAAGTTCATGCCCAGCTTAGCGCACACATGCATCAGCGACACCGCCACGTTATTTCCGTCGCCTACATATACGACCTTCAGGCCCCTGACCTTCCCTTTATAGTGCTCATAGATGGTCAGGGCATCCGATAGCGCCTGGCAGGGATGGTTGTAGTCGCTCAGGCCATTGATCACCGGCTTCTCCGCCCACTTGGCCAGTTCCATCACATGCTCGTGGGCAAAAACGCGCGCCATGGTGCCGTCTACGTAGCCATCCAGCACGCGGGCCACGTCCGCGATCGATTCGCGCTGGCCCAGGCCTATCTCCGCCGGGGAGATGTAGATGGCGTGGCCGCCAAGATGCCGCATGCCCATCTCGAATGAGATGCGCGTACGCAGGCTGGGCTTCTGGAACACCATCGCCAGCGCCTTTCCTTCGAGAATGGGCTTGTTCCCGCCCTTGGAGTGCTCGGCTTTCAGCTTGATCGCCAGGTCGATGAGCGCTTGGATTTCTTCAGATGTGTGGTCTGAAACAGCCAGAAAATTCTGCATTTCCTCTCCGGTAGGTGGTCACGCGGCAGTATATCATGCGCCCTCCGTGTCATTCCGAGCAGGTAATAAAGTTGTGCCCAAGTAAGAAACAGATCAGCGAGGAATCCCTAAAACCATGTCTACCGAACAGGGCGAGGTCTGAAAAGACTTCTCCACACTAAGCCCCGACTCAAGCGCGCAGTCGAGGCTTTAGCCGGCACAGGAAGCTCCGCTTGCCGAGGCAGTATAATCACCCCAAGATCCTGATTCCCGGAGGACGGATGCCACAAAAGAAGACCCGTGCGGATGGAAAGCGCATCCGCGTGTTGGTGGCCAAGCCCGGCTTGGATGGTCACGACCGCGGCGCCAAGGTAATCGCCCGCGCCCTGCGCGACGCCGGCATGGAGGTCATCTACACCGGCCTGCGCCAAACCCCCGAAATGATCGCCGAGGCGGCTCTGCAGGAAGATGTGGATGCCGTGGGTCTCTCCATCCTCTCCGGCGCCCACATGGCTCTCGTTCCCCGCGTCATCCAGTTGCTGCGCAGCAATGGTCAGGACAAGGTGCGCGTCTTCCTGGGCGGCATCATCCCCGACGAAGATGTGCCCAAGCTGAAGGAATTGGGCGTGGCCGGCATCTATGGGCCCGGCTCTCATACCCAAAAGATCATCGACGATATCCGCAACGCCGTAGGCCAGGCGGCTTAGGGGTCTGCGGCGCATGCAGCTGCACCGATCCGCACTCGAAGGTGACCGCTTAGCCCTGGCCCGCCTGCTTACCGAGATCGAGAATGATACCCAGGCCGGCCAGGAAGCCCTCAACGCCGTCTTCAAGCGCACCGGTAAAGCCCATCTCGTCGGTGTCACCGGCGCCCCCGGCACCGGCAAGTCCTCCCTGGTAAATCAGCTAGCCCAATATTATCGAAAGCCTCCCACGGGAGAGCAGCCCCGCCGTGTCGGCATCGTCGCCGTCGACCCGAGCAGCCCCTTTACCGGCGGCGCCGTGCTCGGCGACCGCATCCGTATGCGCGAGCTCTCCGGCGACAACGGCGTCTTCATCCGTTCCATGGCCACCCGCGGCTCGCTGGGCGGCTTGGCCGCCGCTACCGCCGGCGTGGTGCAGGCCCTGGATGCCGCCGGCTACGACCTCATCTTCATCGAGACGGTCGGCTCTGGCCAGGTTGAAGTCGAGGTTGCCAAGCTGGCCCACACCGTCCTGGTGGTGGATGCCCCCGGCATGGGGGATGACGTCCAGGCCATCAAAGCCGGCATCCTGGAGATCGCCGACATCCTGGTGCTCAACAAGGCGGACCGCCCCGGTGTTGAGTCCGCCGAGCGCGCCTTGCTCGGCATGCTGAAATTGGGCCATCCCACCAAGCGCGTCGTCCATCACGGCCTGGCCGGTGAAGTGCCCGCCGCCGACGCCGAGCTGGCCGCCGCTAACGAGTGGATCCCGCCCATCCGCCGTACCATCGCCACCGAAGGCCAGGGCATCCCCGAATTGGCCGCGGCCATTGCCGGCCACCGTCTGCACCTGGAACGTAGCGGCGACTGGCAGCGCCGCGATCTGGCCCGCCTGCAAAACGAAGTCGAGGACCTTCTGCGTAGCCAGTTGATGGAACGTTGGCGCGATCAGGTCGACGAGCGGGTCTATAATTCCGTAATGGAGGAAATGCTCGGCCGCAAGCTTTCGCCGCGCCAAGCGGCGGCGGCCCTGCTGAACGGGAGAAAAGCATCATGATCTATGGCAAGCGCATCCGATTGCGCCATGCGGAGCGCAGCGACATTCCTACTTTCGTGAAATGGCTGAACGACCCCGAAGTGCGCGCCGGCATCTCTGCCTATTTGCCCATCTCGACCGCGGAGGAAGAGAAGTGGTTCGAGAAATCCCTCGAACGGCCGCCTGAGGAGCGGAATCTCTGCATCGAAGTCAAACAAAAAAGCAAGTGGATCCACATCGGCAGCACAAGTTTTTTTGATTTCAACTGGCGGGCGCGCAAGGCGGAAATCGGCATTATGATTGGAGACAAATCTTATTGGAACAAAGGTTATGGCACGGAAACCATGCTGTTGATGTTGCAGCACGGTTTCGAGACCTTGAACTTGCACAGGATCTATTTGAAAGTGTATGCCACCAATCCGCGCGCAATTCGCTCCTACGAAAAAGTTGGTTTTGTGCTGGAAGGACGGCAGCGCGAGGCTCATTTTGACAACGGGGTCTACAGTGACGGCCTGATCATGGGCGTCCTGCAGCATGAATGGGATATAAAAACCAAGACCGTGAGGCGATCTCAATGAGCCCAAGCCCCAAAAAGAGTCTTTATGGCGACATCAAACTGTTCGCCGGCACGGCCAGCCCGGAGTTGGCCCAAAAGATCGCCAAATATTTGAGCGTCGAGTTGAGCGGCCGGGACATCATCGAGTTCCCTAACGAGAACCTGATCGTAAAACTGCGCGAAAGCGTGCGCGGCCAGGATGTCTATGTGATCCAGAGCACCGCCAGCCCGGTGCACCGCAACTGGATGGAATTGCTTATCATGCTGCAGACCCTGCGCCTGGATTCCGCGGCGCGCATCACCGCCGTCATCCCCTTTATGAGCAACGCCCGCTCCGACAAGAAAGACCAGCCGCGCGTGCCCATCGTCGCCCGCCTGATGGCGGATATGGTGCAGATCGCCGGCGCCGACCGCTACATCACGCTCGACCTGCACGCCGGGCAGATCCAGGGCTTCTTCTCCATCCCGGGCGATGTGCTCACCACCTTCCACATGCTCGCTGCGCATGCCCAAAAATTGTGCAAGACCCTGAAGGACCCTGTCGTGGTAAGCGCCGACCTGGGCTTCGCCAAGCGGGCGCGCAATTTCGCCGAGCGCATCAACGTGCCCCTAGCCTTGGTGGAAAAGCGCCGCGTGGCCAATGACGCCAAGGCCGAAGCCCTGCGCGTGGTGGGGGACGTGGAAGACCATGATGTGCTCTTGATCGACGACGAAGTAGATACCGGCGGCTCGGTCGTGGAAGATGTTGAGCTGCTGGTTAATGCAGGCGCCCGCAAGATCTACCTGCTCTTTGTGCACGCCGTGCTCTCCGCCTCGGCCGCCGAAAAGCTGGCCAAGCTGCCGCTGGCGGGCATCATCACCACCGACACGGTGCCGATGCCAGAGGCGAAGCGCAAACTCCTGGCGGACAAGCTGACCATCCTCTCGGTATCCGAGTTGCTCGGCGAGGTCATCCGCCGCGCCCACGAAGGCCGCAGCGTGGGCGAGATGTTCAATGAATAGTTGACAGTAGACAGAGGGCAGTAGACAGTAAGAAGCAAGCTGCCTTGCCCCAGGATCAATTATTATCAGGAGGGGAGGGGTCCTCATTACTTGACAAGATTCCCTACCTATCCTTGTCATTTCGAGTGAGGCCCCATTCGCTCCGCTCAGGGCAGGCTCCGGCCGACGAGAAATTCCTGATGAGGTGCTGTTTCCAGTGAGTTCACTGGAGGGACAGTGTTCATAGGAATTCCTCGTCGCTCGCCAACGGAGTTGTCTCCGCTCACTCGGAATGACAACATGCTTTGTATGCGTAACATTAATAGCAGCCCATGTTCCTTTTGTGGGAAAATAACCACCTTCGTCAAGGTGTTGCCCCTAATCACTCCTCACTAATCACTGTTCACCCGCCCTTTCTGTCAACTGTCCACTATAAACTGTCTACTGTCCCATGCCTGAACTCCCCGAAGTCGAAACCATCGCCCGCATGCTCCGCCAAGGCTTGCCGCAGCGCGGCGGGCAGCTGCTCGGCCGCCGCATCTTGCGCGCCCGCGTGGGCTGGGCGCGCACCGTGGCCGCGCCTTCGGCGGCGGCCTTCCTACGCCGCATCAAGGGCCAGCGCATCATCGAGATCGGGCGTCGCGGCAAGCTGGTGCGCATCGACCTGGACCGTGACACGCTGCTGATCCATCTGCGCATGTCCGGCGACTTGCTGCTGGGCTTCGCCAAGCGGCCCATCGGCAGCCACTCCCGCCTGGAGCTCTATTTCGACAACGGCCTGCAGCTCTCCTTCAACGATCCCCGCAAGTTCGGCCGCGTCTGGCTGGTGGCCGACCCCGGCGACCTGTTTAGCGCCCTGGGCCCCGAACCGCTCGATCCCTCGTCGCCGCGAAGCGGCTCGCTCGGGACAAGCCCGGCGCTCACCTCGGCCCTCTTCCATAAGATGTTAGCGGCCCGCAAGCGGCAGCTAAAACCGCTGCT
>JBBEBI010000064.1:0-3677 GCA_040882365.1 Anaerolineales bacterium | reverse complement strand
CGGCCCTCTTCCATAAGATGTTAGCGGCCCGCAAGCGGCAGCTAAAACCGCTGCTGCTGGACCAGAGTTTCCTGGCGGGCCTGGGCAACATCTACGTGGACGAGGCGCTGTGGGAGGCCCGCCTGCACCCCCTGGCGGCCGCCAGCCGGGTCAGCCAGCAACAGGCAACCGCCTTGTTGCGGGCGATCCGCAAGGTGCTAAAAAGAGCTATCCTGCATAACGGCTCAACTATAGACTGGGTTTATCGTGGTGGAGAAAACCAAAACCACTTCCGTGTTTACCAGAGGACTGACGAACCTTGCTTACGGTGTGGGACGGCTATCAGTCGGATTTTAGTTGGCCAGCGAGGTACCCATTTTTGCCCAAACTGCCAAAGGCAGAGCTAACCTGGAGTTGCTTCGCGATGCGAAGCAGCGCAGCGACTCCAACGCTTGGGCCGCTTAGGCGCTGCTCCAGCGCCTGGCCCACGCAAAGGGGCCCATTTCTGCCCAAATGCCAACGCCTGCCGTAGGGGCGCAGCATGCTGCGCCCACGATAAGCGGCGGCCACGCCGCCTATCGTTATTGCGAGCGAGCGGTAGCGAGCGTGGCAATCTTGAACTAAAGACCGAAATGAGCAATGTAATATTGTCAACGAGCGCCGGGATTTTTGCAAACAAATGGAAAATATAGGAGCATGTATGGTGACCAAACCTCGGATCTAAAAAATCAGTTTCGCCAGCGTCTATCCCCTTTATCATGCTAAGGCTGAGAAAAAAGGACGTATGAGAGCAGAAGTCGATGAGATCATTCGTTGGTTGACAGGATATAGCCAGAAAGGGTTGGAAGCCCAACTAAAAAAGCAGACAGACCTTGAGACCTTCTTTGCCGAAGCCCCTAAACTCAATCCTTCACGGGCCTTGATCAAGGGCGTGATCTGCGGTGTTCGAGGGGAGGACATCAAAGAACCAACTATGCAAGAAATCCGCTACCTGGATAAGCTGATTGATGAGCTGGCGAAAGGAAAAGCTATGGAGAAGATTTTGCGAAATTAAGATGCTATTGGGGGGTGCGGCTATTCAAGTGCGCTGGCGACTTCCAAAACCACTTCAAGGCCTACCAGCGCACCGACGAACCCTGCCTTCGCTGCGGCACGCCGATAGCCGTATTAATGTAGGACAGCGAGGCCCGCATTTTCGCCCAAAAATGCCAACGGCTGCCGTCATTGCGAGTGAGCTCTGCGAGCGTGGCAATCCCAACGCGGGTTTCATGAGTGTCAGGGGGTTAACCTGGAGTTGCGTTACCCTGCGGAGTAGCGTAGCACTTCCGCGTGGGCGCTTTTGCCCATTTCAGTAGCGGGCGTATTTATGTCCGATGTACCAGGCCAATTGGTTAGGGAGATTTGTTGAAAAACCGATCAGTAGGTTGACCAGGTGTCCATGTTCACCGCAAGTACGCTAATATGTGGTATATACGAGGTCAGTTGAGCGATTTGTACGAGAAGTTGACCCTAGATAGGAAAGGGGAAAGAAGTGGCTAATACTGCTAAAGAAGAGGGAAAGGTCCTCCAGGTCGTTTGGGATTGGACGCATCCTGTCGAGACAGCCTATATTAATCAAATTCGTGTTACTCATGGCGGCGGGGAGTTCTATATTTACCTTGGGGAATTACCCTTTCCTCCGTTTCTCGCGGGAGAATCAATTCCGGCTGACTTACGTGTTTCTCCCCGAGTACGTGTGGCAGTAACTCCTGAAGTTATGGAAGTCATTGTACGTGTACTCACGGAAAACTTGGAAAACTACAAAAAGAAGAAGGCAACGACGAATGACGCTAGCTAGTGCCACAGCAACACAAATTCATATACCGTCCTTACCCCTTCTTTCCAATGGTGGAGAAGCCCAGAGGCTGCGGATTGATAAAATCCAGACAGTACAAGTGACCCATTCTTACTTGGCTAGACCGATTTTTCTTGATGTCAAACAGGAAAGCAGCGGTCAATATATAGCTCAGCACGGGTCTATCCTCACGCATGGTTATGGAGCGTCTGTTACAGAGGCTGCGCTCGACTTTATTGTTATGATGCGCGATTTGCGCGATGAATTGGCAGGCAACGAGACAGAGCTTGCTGAGCACTTAAAAGAAGATCTAGAGGCCTTAAGAAGCTACTTAATTCAATAAGAGGTGGGTATCTGATGCCATACACGAGGCAACAAGCGGAAGATATTCTGCAATCCAAATTTGGTTTTGTTTGGAAGGTGGGGTCCGGAAGAAACCCGCACCAACGACTGGCCTTATTCCACAATGGTAAACAAGTTGCATCGACAGGGTTTTCCCGAGGAATGAGGAGGAATTCCGATGTCGACGATACCCTATTCATGTTAATTGCCCGTGAAATACGAGCGCAAACTTCAAAAAATCTAAGAGGAATGTTTGACTGCAATATTGGCCTAAAGGATTACATAGGAATCATCTCATCTCAGGGTCTCTTGCGTTAGCCTTTCTGCCCCCCCTATGCTTTTGTCACCGGCAGCACCACCTTGAATGCTAGGTCGTTTCCACGCAAGCTGCTAGTCTCCACGCAACCGGACCCCGTGTCCTGCGTCCTCCCCTTTCGCTTGGCCGCCAAGCTTTCAAAACCGTGTATGCACCGGTAACGCCTCTCCCGCGTATTCCGTTTATACTCTGACGAATTCGCTTGAACCGTTCCATCAACCCGCAAGAGGAGAGCGCAGTGATCAAGTCAAGGTTCGCCCCATTAGTTCTGTTCGTTCTATTCCTGTTCCTGGCCGCAGCCTGTGGTCCCAGTACCGAATCCGCCATCGCTACAGGCATCGCCCAGACCCAGCAGATCAGCGAGCTCCAGACCGCCGCTGCCGGCGCCGCCAGCACCGCTACCCCCGCAGCCCCGCCTACGGCCGCTGAGGCCACGGAAACCGCTTCCCCGGAGGTAAAGACCAGCCGGGACCTTAACATGCGCGCCGGCGATTCGACCGCTTATGGCATCATGACCGTGATCCCCGGCGGCGAGAGTGTGCACGTCATCGGCATCAATGCCGCGGGCACCTGGTACCAAGTGTCCTATCACGACGCGGTGGGTTGGATCTCCGTTGATTTTACGACCGGCGACACTCCGGTTGGGTTGCCCGTTGCCACGCCGTCTGCAGCCCCCTCCTCCGGAGGTGACAGCGGTGGTGGAAGTGGTGGCGGAGGCGGCGGTGGGGATGACAGTTATTCCTTCACCCTTGACGTCAGTAATGACGGCGAGAGCCGCACCGTCGACGGAGAGCTTACTCCGGGCGACTCGGATTATGTCACCGTGCATTTCGAAGGCTTTGGCGGGAGCGTCGACACCGGCCATCTGCGGGTCATACTGATCTGCTCGGCTGGCGAGAATGATGTTGAACTCAGCGAGAGCATTCCTCGCTCGAATCACAGTAACGAGTGCAACGGAGATTGGGACTATCAGATCGAAGAAAGCGATAATGAGTTGGTTATCGGCATGACCCTGCCCTCCGGTTTCAACGGAAATGTAAGCTGGACCATGATCGTGGAAGTCAACACGTAGCCCCAGAATAAGAATTTAGCTGCATGAATCAAAGAGCTTGTCGAATGACAAGCTCTTTGATTCATATGGGGATTCTGGATTCGAACTGGGTTGAAGTTGGTTTGCCTAATGCGTGGCTGCAGTACTATTATTTA
>JBBEBI010000063.1:52298-54234 GCA_040882365.1 Anaerolineales bacterium | reverse complement strand
GCCGGGTCAAGGGCCATTACGTGAAGAATCCTAATTACGGAGGCAAGCGGTAGCCGGCGGGCTGACTGACTGTGCCATGGCGCTCTCTAGGGCCATCGCTCGGCGTTAATTTACTCCGGATTCGAATTCGCCTTGGTGGCGAAGTGATAGGATGGAATCTGCAAAAGATGCAGATGTGATGAGAATTGATGTTGTATAGAGCAGCACCGGAGCTCCGGTATCTGGGCGAACTACTGTATAAATTTGGCTATCTAAGTAACCGGATATTCACTACAGTGGAATCACACTAATGACTGATCCCCAGACCGAAGCGTTGGAGTTATTAGGTCAAATTGTTAATGAACTGACGTTACCAATAAAAAATTTAAAATCCATTTTACGAAAATGCCAACACGTGTGTGAGCTCATGGGCTGGGTATCGACCAGAAATTGGTTTCATCAAGAGTTGACAGGCCTTTATGCGGGGAGACCATTGCCTGATTATAGAAAGATAAACGGAATATTAGTTTGGGAACCAGCTGAAGAAAACGATATTATTGATTGGACTAGTAGCGGAATGGTCTATGGCTGTGAACCCGAGGATGTGGTCACTGAAAGCGTTACTCTAGATTACTATGGGGGAATTGACTGGTTGCTTGCGGCAGGTGTCTCTGGATATACGGAAAAGACTCAAGAAACGAAAATGGGAACGATTCGTCCTCGGGGAAGGAAAATTCAATTAAAGCGAGAAAAAAGATTTTTGCCCGGAGCTTTTCTTAATGCTATCGCTTATATAGAGAACCGAACATTTGATTTCGCGTCCAAAACTTATGTCCAAATTAGGTATGGAGACGCGATGGGAAAGACTTGGGACATTGTTCGTTCAGCGGTAGTTAAAAAAATGGGAGAAATAGGATTCTCAAAAAGCCTTGATGCTATAACCGAAGGCTTGACCTCGGACAATCCGGAAGCGTTGCGTAACATGGTTTTTGGATGCAGAAATATTGTAAAGGATCTTGCTGACTTGTTGTGGCAGGACACGAGAGACTATTATGACTATTTACCAGGCACGAACAAAAAAGAGAAGCTTAAGGTTACGTCAGATAAGACCAAAAATAGGATAAAGGCGTATCTACATCAAAAAGGCTTTTCTGGAACTAGAGGTGAATATTATGCAAGCGAAATGGATAGGCTAGGAATATCCTTCGATTCATTGATAGCTAGGCAGGCAACCGCCCATAGCAGGATTGAGGCAACTGAAGCAAGGTTGATAGCGCTGTCTACGTTTTTGTTGGTGGGCGAATTAGTGATGAATACAGATATGATTCCAGTTACAGAATATGTAGGTCAACCGGCTCCAGGTATTCAAAAATAAATCTGCTTAGATAAATTTGGACGGCTTCACTCATGCAGCCGCAGGATGGCGGTCTGCAGGTTCTCCGAGGCGTGGGCAGCGGCTGGCGGCTTTAGATGTATACTCGCCCGAATTCGCCCATGGGGAAAAACAGGCTGGTTAACGAGGATCCTCGGCTTCCCCTAGATTGGGAGGGATTATGAAAAAGACCCTGCTAACCGTCATTGTAGCCGCGTTCGTCCTGGAAGTCATTGTTGCGACGATATTCTTCCATCTTTATGACTCGCCCGCTATTCTTGGGTTTCAGATTTTGCATGCCTTGGTAACCGCTCCCATCTTAGCTTGGGCCATCAGCAAGATCGCAAAAGGCCTAAATGTCATCTTGTTTTACTTGATCTCTGCGTGTTGATCTTTTATTCTCCACTTCGTTTTTACCCGCCCTTATGACGTTGTCATACGCTCTCTCTTCCCAGAAAGTTATATCTCGTCTCTGGTTTTTAATCCGGATTCCAGCTCAGTGGTTATAGCTCTCTTTATTGCGCCGCTCCTCGGGTTGGTCACTGCTTGGGTCGTTAGACGCCAGTATTAGGGCGGCAGCAAGCA
>JBBEBI010000063.1:0-52198 GCA_040882365.1 Anaerolineales bacterium | reverse complement strand
GGTCCACGGCTCGCACGTATTCTGCGGGTAGACCTCCGGCGCCTGGTTAGCCCTGGCCCTTAGTTGGCCAAATGGGTGTAGAATGCCGTGCCGATTCACCTTTTATATAGGAGAGAAGAAATGAAAAAGCAGTTACGCAAGACGGGAGTCCTCGCAGTCTGTATCGCATTGTTTGCCGTCCTTCTGGCAGCCTGCGGCGGCGGCCCGGCCAAGATCGACGTGACCATGACCGATTACCAAATGGAATTATCGGCCGATTCAGTCAAAGCCGGCGAGGTCACCTTTCACATCCAGAATGATGCTGACATAACCGTGCACGAATTTGTGGTCGTGCAAACGGACACCCTGGCGGCTGACCTGCCGGTGGGCGAGGATCTCCTGGTCGATGAAAGCCAATTTACCCCGGTCGATGAGGTAGAGGATTTGGAGGCCGGTGACAGCGCAGATCTAACCGTAACTCTGGCGCCCGGGCACTACGTTTTGCTGTGCAACATTGCCGGCCATTTTACGTTGGGCATGCACACCGACTTCACGGTAACCCCCTAGAAGATAACCCCATAAACAGAAAATAAGGAAGCGGGTGAACAGCCCGCTTCCTTATTTGGTGTTCTCCACCCGCATGTATTCGCGGTAGGCCTCTAGCGCCCGGTCCACCATGGCGCGTAGTTCGTGGCGCTCGGCGCCGGTGGGGCGATAATCGCGTTTCGTATGCAGCCGCAGGATGGCGGCTTGCAGGTTCTCGAATGCCACCGCCTGGGCAGGTGGGGTGGTCTGCTGGCTAACGGCTTGCATAATGTTCCTCCATTTGGCTGGGTTCTACGGATCTGGCTTGCATGGCAATGAGGCGCTCGACCTCGGCGCGTAACTCGGCCAGCAGCTCCGCTTTCAGGCGGCCGGCCAACCCGTCCAATTCGGCGCGCAACTCGGCGATCTTCTCGCCGTCCGCCGTCGGCCGCGGGCCAAACCTGGCAGCCCGCTCCCTCTCCGCCTCACGCTCATGTTGCACCCAATCCTCGTATCGCATAGGCTTAGCATAATAGAACAAATGGTCTATGTCAAGAGGTTTGATACTCATTTTCCCCAACAATCTATCGTGGTATTGGACATCCCACGTGTACGGGAGCATAGCTCGGTTTA
Organism: Anaerolineales bacterium; assembly: GCA_040882365.1. Taxonomy (GTDB): domain Bacteria; phylum Chloroflexota; class Anaerolineae; order Anaerolineales; family UBA11579; genus JAMCZK01. Next base: position 51,061 of record JBBEBI010000063.1, on the reverse strand, counting down.
CCCCACATATAGGGTATACTCCGCCTGCCGACCGCCGATGGTTGCCAAACGCCTCGTCCTCGTCGCCGGAAACATTGGGGCCGGCAAAACCTCGCTGGCCGGAAAACTCGGCCAGAGGCTGGGCTGGCGCACCGGCTTCGAGACCATCGAGCACAACCCTTACTTGAGCAAATTTTACGGGGATATGAAGACCTGGTCCTTTCACCTGCAGGTCTTCCTGCTGGGCCAGCGCGCCGAGCAGCACCTGAAAGCCTACCGCGATCCGCAATCCTACATCCTGGACCGCAGCATCTACGAGGACTTTCACATCTTTTCGCGCGCCCTTCACAAGCTGGGCAACATGGACGCCGAGGACCTGGCCACCTACGAGCGCGTCTACCGCATGGTCATCGAGTATCTCCCTTGGCCGGACTTGCTCATCTTTCTGCGCGCCCCGGCCGACGAACTTTTGCAGCGCATCAAGATCCGCGGCCGCGCCATGGAAAAAGGCATCACCCTGGATTACCTCAACCTGCTGGAAGGTTATTACGACGAATGGCTGGCGGCCTTCGATCAGTGCCCGGTGCTCACCGTTCCCTCCGGTGACCTGGACTTCGTCAATCGCCCCAAGCACCTCGACATCGTCATCGAAAAGATCGAAGAGAAGTTGTCCGGCAAAGAAGACGTCGTCTTCCCCGAGACATAAACAAGAAAGCGCCGCAACTGCGCATCCTTGTCATTTCGAGCGAGGCCGCAGGCCGACGAGAAATTCCTATGGCGCAGTCTTAGTAATCTACTTCACTGGTAAAGGGGTGCGCCATGATCTTTATTGGAAGTCCGCAGCGAACAGATCCATCTGTGGGATATCGGGCAACTCCGTCTGGTATAACCAGCCGTCGAAGAACGCGTCGAGGTCCTGGCCGCTCACTTCTTCCGCCACGGCGATGAAGTCAGCCGTGCTGGCGTTGCCGCCGTTATAGCGCCCGTAATAGGTCTGCAGGATATCGAAGAAAGCTACCTCGCCGACTTCAAGGCGCAGCGCGTGCAGGGTCAGCGCGCCGCGGACATAAACCACTTTGCTGAATAGATTATCAGGGCCCGGGTCACCAATCGGCGCGTCGCCGAAGAATTGACCGAATTGAGCACCGTATTCATAATAGCCGCGAATTTTTTCGTCCATCACCTCACGGCCATAAGCGTGTTCGTTCCATAACTCCTCGGCGTATGAGGCAAAGCCTTCGTTCAACCAAATGTCTTGCCAGCTCTTCAACCCCACCGCGTCCCCGAACCACATGTGGGCGAGTTCGTGCGCGACCACGAATTCAGCGGTAAAGGCGTCGCCAAACACTGCCATGGTCGCCGTCTCAAGCGCAAAACCCAGCTCCAAGTCATGCACCACTACGCCATAAGCATCGAAGGGGAAGGGGCCGAAAATGTCCTCGAAGTAGGCGATCATGTCGCCCTGCAACGCAAAATCATCACGCACAGCTTGGGTAACTCCCGCGCCAAAGTAATTGCGGATGGGCACCCCCGATGGGCCGATGTATTCTTCTACGTCGAAATCGGCGATGCCAACTGTAACCAGGTAGGGGGCGATTGGGTCATCCATCTCCCAGTGGTAGGTGCTACGGCCACCGATGTCCGCCACTTCCGTTAGTATGCCGTTGGCCGCCGCCATGTAAGGATCTTCCACGGTGATGGCGAAGCTGTAGGTGGCTTTGTCGGCCGGGTGCTCATTGACCGGATACCAGGTGGAGGCCCCGGTTGGTTCTCCCGCCACCATGATGCCGTCGCCGTAATAGATCCATCCTTCGGAATACTGTGGCATCGCTCCGCTCACGCCTTCTCCGGGCGTGCCGTGGTAGCGGATCGTTATTTGCAGCGCGTCCCCGGTCGCCGCCGGTTCCGGCAGAAAGATGGTGAGTTCGCCGCGCTGGCGTTGGAAAAGGGCTTCATCGCCATCGACCGTAATGCCCTCAATGTCCAGCCCGATGAACTCCAGGTTGAGGCTGCTCAATGGTTGCGTGGCCACCGCGTCGATAGCCGCCACGGCCGCGATCTCATTGAGTTCTACGTCCACATCAAGGATAAGGTGATAGTGCTGCACCTCGTAACCGCCGTTGCCAAGGCTCTCGAAATAAGGGTCACCGATGCCCTCAGCCCCGGGGTTTGGATTTGGAGGCGGATCGAACGTTGGGGTGGGTTCGCCCAGGGTCGCTATGGGGTCCTCAGGGACCGGTGTGCGAGACGGCTGAGTAGTTGAAGTGGCTGAGGCGGTAGGCCAGCCGAGATCAGCGACCGTATTGCAGGCTAGGACCGTGCTCAGAATAATCACGAAGATGGCTGCAATCGGACGAATTTTCATAAGGTCGTAGTTTACTCGTTTTCGAAAAGGGATAGACTTATAATTCAATATAACGCCCAATACAGGAGGATGTATGGTCGCCAAAGGCAAAGGAACAAAAGAGGATCCGTGGGTGCTGAAAACACCGCCGGGAACCAGTGATTACGCGATGTACAAGGACGATAGCGTTAATCCACCAGTGATCGTTTGCCAGGTGGGCTCCACGAAGCTAGGCTACTTATGGCGCGGTGTGGATGATCTGCATGCTATGCTCAAAAAACACGGCGACTGGATGGAACTGGGCAGCGCCGACGAAAACAAGCCAGCCAAGGAGGGCACGGTGGAAGCCTGGGGCCGGTCGCCGAAGAACCCTGTGAAGGGTTGGTACGGTACCAAGAAGGGACTGCGCGGCCGCTTCGGCATGTACATGCCGCCCCTCCTCGAAGCGCTGGGCTTGGCGGAAGTGGAACACAACCCGCGCAACAATCGCATGCGGGCGCAATAAGACGACATCAAAAAAGGCCCACCTAGGTGGGCCTTTTGTTATTTCAGGAAGCGGCTAAGCACCACGGCTTCCGTAGGCGTCGCCGCGCTGATCTCTTTTCCGTGCATGCCCTGGTAAATGTAGAGGGTGGTGCCTTCTTTGCCGAATTTTTTATCGACCCAGGCCTGACCGGTGAGCGTGCCTCCCTGATCCAGGGAGCAAGAGGTGACCTCTCCAACAGGCTTTCCGTCTTTGTCGGTCACCGGGTCGCCCTGGTGCGCCATGCGCACCCCCTGCGGGAAGCGGAAGCGCGCCACCTCTCGCGTTCGCTTTTGTTCCTTGGGCAAAAATGCATCTCGCCCGATAAACCAGGGCTTGGAGGTTTTTACGAAGGTGCGAAAGCCTGCGTCGGCGGGGCTGAAGCCATGCGGGCCGGCTAATTCCTGGCCGTAGAGCGGCAGCCCGGCCTCGATGCGCAGAGAATCCCGCGCCCCCAAGCCTATGGGCTTGAGGCCATGCGCCTCACCAACCTGGAACAATGCCTTCCACAAGTCGACGGTTTTGTCCGGGTGGACGAACAGCTCGAAGGATAGCGGCTCGCCGGTGTAGCCCGTGCGCGAAACGATGAGGTCAATGCCCCCGAATTTGCCCCGCATTACACCGAAGCGCCTCATCTTCTTGAGGTGCTGCTTGTCGGCTTCGCTGGCTTCCAGCACCAGTAGGATGCGCCGCGAGTTAGGGCCTTGCAGCGCCAGGTCCAGCCGCATGTCCTTTCCAGATTTGGGGTCGCGCAGGTTGCGCAACTGCACACCGCGGCCGAAGGCAAGTGACGCGGGTCTCTTGCGTTCAACGCATACCTTGCCCTGGCGCACCGCGGTAAGCCAGGTCCAGTTCTTGTCGTCGTTGGCGGCGTTTACTACGATGAGGAAATGCTCGGCCGCCAAACGGTACACCAGTAAATCATCGACCACGTTGGCGTCGGGATCCAGGAAGTGCGTATACACCGACTCGCCGACGGCCATCCCCGTGATGTCATTGCCGCACACCGCATCCAGGAAGGACGCCGCGTGCGGTCCACTGGCATCGTATACGCCCATATGGGTGACGTCGAAGAGGCCCGCCGCCTGGCGGACTGCCAGGTGCTCTTCGCGCACCGACGTGTAACGCAACGGCATTTCCCAGCCGGCGAAAGGCACGATCTTGGCGCCCAGGACCTGATGGATCTCGAAGAGGGGGGTATGCTTCAGTGGGGCATCGGCAGCCGGTTGCCAGGTGAAGTCGGCCAGCGCGGACCTTGATTTGGCATGAGCACCAATGTGGAAGGGCTTGGCAGAAGGTCGCGGTTTACCTTTCGGCGCAGAGACCTTAACCTTCGATTCGCGCACTGCCACCGGGCCGGGAGCTCTGCGCTGCAGGTCGTCGGGATCGATGATGATATATCCATCGGAGAGGGCGCGCAGCCATTCAGCGGCCAAGCCGAACTTGGCTCGCGGCAAGCTAAGCAAGTAATGATCGGATCTTAGAGATTTTACGCCGGCCTTGATTTGACCCTTGGGCGTGTACAGCGAGGTAGGTCGGTTTTCGCCCTTCCGGATGTCTTCAACATCCGCGCTAAGAGCGATGTTTAGCAAAGACGCGGCATTTGGGCCGCTGACTTCCAGGCCGGCCCATGCGGCCTTGCTCTTGGGTTTGTCGTCGAGGTAATAGAAATGTGGGTAACCGTGAGTTGGCGGCTTGAAATCAATGCCAGCCGCTTCGGCCAGAGCGCGGACACGCCGTTTAGCGTCTTCCAGCGCATCGAAGCTCACCTTGGCGCGCTGGCTTAGGCCTTCCGCCGAGCGATCGCGGTAGGGGACGCAAGCTTGCAGAAGGTCGGCCACGATGTCTGCCAGCTGCTGGCTCTGTTTCTCCCTGAAACCTCGCTGGGTGATCCACGGGGTACCGAAGCGGATGCCGGATGGGTTCAGCGCCGACTTATCCCCTGGTATGGTGTTACGGTTGACGACAACCCCAGCCAATTCCAGGATGCGGGCAGCCATGTCCCCGGAAAGGGATGTGCCATCCGATCCCTTGACCGACTTGCAGTCCAGGTTGCTTAGGTGGGTATTGGTGCCCCCATACGGAATACGAAAGCCACGCGCCTGCAGACGTTCGGTCATGGCTACGCAGTTGCTGATCACTTGTGCTTGCAGCGCCTTGAATTCCTTGGTTTGGGCGATCTTGAAAGTTAGCGCCAGGGCTGCGAACACATTGACATGCGGCCCACCTTGCTCGCCAGGAAACACGGCGCGGTCGATCTTCTCGGCCAACTTTTTATCGGTAGTAAGGATGATGGCTCCGCGTGGGCCGTTGAGGGTCTTGTGTGTCGTGGACGTGATGACATGGGCGTACCCGACGGGGGAGGGATAAACACCCGCGGCGATCAATCCCGCCACATGGGCAATGTCGGCCAGCAGATACGCGCCCACCGAATCGGCGATGCGGCGCAGGGCGGCCCAATCAGCCGCCCAGGGGTAAGACGAGAAGCCGCCGATGATCATTTTCGGCTTGTGGCTGGCCGCCAGCTCTGCAACCTCTTCGTAGTCGATCTTTTCGGAGTCAGCGTTCACCGTGTAATGGACGATGCTGTAGTACTTGCCGGAGCGGTTGACCGGCGAGCCATGGGAGAGGTGCCCCCCATGCAATAGATTCATGCCCATCACAGTGTCGCCAGGTTGAACCAGGGCATGGTACACGGCGTTATTAGCCGGGGCGCCGGAGAGAGCCTGCACATTGACGTAAAGCTGGTCGGCGTTGACGCCGTTGGTGGCAAAAGTTTCAGCCACCCGGCGGCGAGCCAGCGCTTCCAGGGCATCGGCGTATTCAACGCCCTTGTAGTAACGCGGGTCGGACTCCCGGCGGTAATGCCCCAAGCGTGCTGCGTAATCTAAAATCTCTGTCTCGTCAAACCAACGGCTGTCCTCATCGGGATAGCCCTCGGCATAGATGTTCTGGTACGCGGAGGAGAGCGCCTCGCGTACGGCCAGCGGGGCGCTGCTCTCACTGGGGATGAGGATCAGGTGCCGGTATTGGCGTTCGGCTTCGAGTTGGGTGAGTTCGTAAACGTCGGGATCGAGGGCGGCTAGCGAGCCGCGGAACAGAAAGTCTTGTGCGCGCTTCTTGGGGGACATGTCGGAATTGTAACAGCAGCTAGTTGACAGGTACCGGTATCCGGCTTATATAATCAAGCTTCGCCTTAATTGTAGGAGGAGGAAGTATGGTGAGCAGCAAAGAAAAAACAGTAGCGGAATATTTAAAAGAACTTCCCGAAGAGAAACGCAGGGAAATCAGTGAGGTTCGCAATCTGGTGCTAGCCAATTTACCCCTAGGGGTTTGTCGAGGGCGTGCCGTATGGAATGATCAGCTATCACATTCCCATAGAAGATTACCCGGATACCTATAACGGGCTGCCTTTAGGTTTGGCTGGAATAGCGGCTCAAAAGAACTACAACTCGCTGTACTTGAATACCGTTTATGGAAACCCAGAAATCGAGAAGTGGTTCAAGGCGCGTTATAAGACCAGTGGGAAAAAACTAGATATGGGGAAATCGTGCATCCATTTTAAGAAGGCCGAGGACCTGCCTCTTGACCTCATCGCAGAAACAATTGCAAAGGTACCGAAAGATGCCTACGTTAGATACTTCGAAGATGTACGCGGTTCTTCTCGAAAGAAGCGGAATTAAAAAGAAAACGCCGGAGTTTTTCGGCTAAGTTACGCTCTCGCTAAGACCAGTTCGCCTCTGGCCGGCATGGCGCTTCCTTTGCCGTTCCAACCCTGTCGCTCATCGCATTAAGCGATGCGTATGGCTTCAGTCCGTAGACTGTTCCCGCAAGCCGTTCCCGCCGCGACAGCCGTTAGAGGAATGCTCCGGCGTTCCTTGCTGTTCAGTTATAGCCTGCCTAGGGGGGTGCCGTATCTGCTGATTGTCCCTTCCCTGGGGGACAATTGTCATGAGCGGCTAGAGTAGTGCCTGGAAGGCGATCATCGCCCCCAGGGACAGCGTTAAAACCACGCCCATCAGCTCTTTTGAGACAGATTCCAAGGAATCCGGGATAAGCTCGGAAAAGACCATCCACATCATGGCTCCAGCAGCCAGGCCAAGGCCGAAAGGCAAGAAGGGGTGGAAAATAGTCACCAGGAGGAAGGCTGGAACCGCCATAATGGGCTGCGGCAGGCTGGTGAAAATGCTCCAAAGGCCAGCCTTGGCGGGCGAGGTACCCCGGGGCACCAGAACCAGGCTGATAGCCAAGCCCTCAGGAATATTGTGGATGGCAATGGCTGCGGTGATAAAGGCGCCCAGGCTTTGCCCGCCCCCGTAGGCAACCCCGACCCCTATTCCCTCAGAAAAAGAATGCAAGGTCATTACGCCGACGATCATTAAGGCCTTGTTTAGCCCCGATTCCCGGATCGCGGTGAGCGCGGCACCCTCGTCATGCTCCAGTCGGTGGTGCAAAAAGGCAATAAGGATGACCCCGCCAGCTATACCGCTTACGAGCAGAACCATGTTGATGGAGAGGCCTTCATTGATCAGGCCATAACAGGCCCCCAGCATCAGGCCCGCTGCGACGGCATTGAATATGCCGAGCCAGCGGGGGGAGAATTTTCGCACGAAAAAGAAGGGCAAAGCGCCCAAGCCGGTGGCAATGGCTGTGATCAATGCAGCAAAAAACACGGTCCAAGCATTTACAGGGAACAAATACTTCACCTATCCGCTTGCGGGGAACTGGTAACTTATTCTTCCAGCGGGCGCTTAAGGACTACGGAAAAGTCGCCGCCCAGGCTGCCCGAGCGGGTGACCAACTGCCAGCCGTCGGCAATCATGCGCTTGACGTACTCGTACGGGTCAGAGTTGCTTGGCTTGGCTGGAGGCAAGAAATCCCCGTCGACGACTTCTACTTCGCCGTGGGTAATCTTCAGCTCCAGGTACTCCCATTTAGGCATGACCACGATTTTCCTGTGGGCGAGATAGGACTCGAACCTACGACTTCTTCCTTGTAAGGGAAGCGCTCTAACCAACTGAGCTACTCGCCCGCGATTGCGAATTATATCGCCCTTGGTGTGCAATTCTAATTGCAGAAGCTTTGCTTTCCGCAATTATCTGTGCTATATTTCGGTTCCATGGTCACAGGTTCGTACGCGGAACGAATCCGGGCGGCGCGCCCCAATCTATCCAAAAGCTTCCAGCGGTTGGCTGATTATATACTGGATTCATACGTGCAGGCCGCGTTAATGACCGCCACAGAATTGGCGCACCAGGTAGACGTCGACTCGGCCACGGTGGTGCGCTTTGCCCAGGCGCTGGATTATTCCGGTTTCCCCGAACTGCAGGACGAGATCAAAGCGCGCGTCATCCAGGACTTATTGCTGCGTCCCAAGGAAAAGATTGAACCGGATAGCCTGCCGGCGCTGGCGGACGTCGCTTTTAAGGAATTGGGCGAGGCGATGGAACGCAAACGGCGCATGCTGGATAGGGCACCCTTGGAGGCGATACTGAAGGCATTGGGGGCAGCCAGCCAGGTGCTCATCCTTGGCGATGCGCAAGGGAAATTCATTGTGGACGAGTTGCACCGCCACTTGCAGGCCGTGGGCATTAGCAGTGTGCGGCTGCCTTCTGATGTGCGGGGCGTCGCCGGCCATCTTGGCATGGCCCGCGAGAAAGATTTCTTGCTGATCATCGATATGCAAGATGAGACCCCCTTGATCCTGGGAGCACTGGCGCAAGCCAAAACGGCCGGGATGCGCAGCGGAGCGTTCGTTGGCAGCGCGTCCTTTGAAGCTGCGCGCCGCGCGGATATCGTATTGGAGGTGCAAAGCCAGGAGCATAGTGACAGCGCGCCGGTAGTCCTGGCCGCGCTGGTACACGCATTGGGCCGCGCCCTGCGCTGGCGCTTTGCCGATGAGTTCAAAGAAAACCAATCTAAATTCGAGAGAATTTATAAACGGCTGGCGGCTGCCAAGCCTGGCAGGAGTACTTAGGGCCGGCCATGCGAATAATTCGGTATTTGGATGCAGCTGGAACTCCTCGTTACGGCTGGACACTTGACGGCAAAGGTGGCGGCATCGAAGGGGACCCCTTCTCGGCCTTTAAGCGTGAGTCGCTGGAGTTTCCTTTGGAAAACGTAAGACTGTTGCCCCCGGTTGCACCCACTAAGATTATCTGCGTAGGCCGCAACTATGTGGCCCACGCCCAGGAACACGACGCGGAAGTCCCGGAAGTCCCGCTGCTGTTCCTTAAGCCCCCGTCTTCCCTGATCGGCACTGGCGAAACCATCCTTCTGCCTCCGCAATCCCAGCGCGTGGAGCATGAGGCCGAATTGGCGGTTGTGATCGGCAAGCGCAGCCGCTGGCTTAACTTGGAGACAGCAAAAGACGCGATCCTGGGCTACACCGTGGCCAACGACATCACCGCTCGCGATCTGCAACGGCGGGACGGGCAGTGGACGCGCGGCAAGGGCTTCGACACGTTCTGCCCGGTCGGGCCATGGATCGAGACGGATTTCGATGCCGCCGATGCCGTAATTACCTGCAAGGTCAATGATGAATTGCGCCAAATGGGTTCGACCCGCGACATGGTGTTCCCGGTTCGCCAACTCGTCGCCTACGCGTCCTCGGTGATGACCCTAGAGCCCGGCGACCTGCTGCTAACCGGCACGCCTTCCGGCGTTGGTCCATTGCAGGATGGCGATGAACTGGTGACTGGCATCGAAGGCCTGGGGGAACTGCGGAACCCGGTGAAGGCCGAGGAGCCGCATTAGGCAGCCAAACAAAAGGGCCGCCCACAGGCGGCCCTTTTTGAAAGCCCTCTTCTACTCGATATCCTTTACCGTCGCTCCAGGTGCCAGACGCTTGACATCGGCGATGCCTTCGTCGCGATTATCGGCTGAGTCGTACATTTCGCCCGTGCCGATGACCTCGTTGTTGGCGGCCCGCAGGGTGAAAAAGAACTTGCCGTTGGACGATGTTTCGCGAGTATAGCGGGCATCAATTGGCGCGTTCACCTTGGCAGACTGGATGCCGTTCTGCGCACTAGCCTTAGCCTTATACCCCTCGCTTTGCAGGATCTTCTCGCCATTGTCGGCTTTAAGGCTAAAGCGGAATTCGTTCTTTGAGTCTTTGAATATGTGAAAACTTGCCATGGGAACCTCCTGAGAAAAAGTGATCGTGAACCAATCGCAGGCAAAAAAAAGAGGCGCCTCTAAGGGCGCCTCTTTCTTGGAGTCTTACTGGTTCTCTATTACGGGGACGAACCAGAACGCGTTGGCCTGAGCGAAGTTGTTGTTTCCGGTATCCACAGTTAGCACAAAGTTAAGGTCTTTGCCGGCCAACGAAGACAGGTCGATATCGATGTCGCGTACAAGGCCATCGAATTTTTCATCCCAGGTGCCAAGGACGACCTCATCTCCGTTCGGCTTGATGTAGCTAAGCGTGAAGGTCACGCGGCAATTGGGGTTGTTATCCAGGCAGCCGATGGTGGCCACAAAGTGATCGTCGTCTTTGACCGTGTAATCCGGGAAAACACCCCGGATCCATCCGTTGCCCTCATGGGAGGGACGCATCCAGATCGCTGGTTCATTTTCGTTGCGGTTCTCCAGCTCAGGATTCTGTAGGACGAGGACAAATCCGTCGTCGCCCTGGTTGGCTCCCGGGCAAGGCAGGTTATTCTTGGAATGGCTGTCCCAATCGGCATCGCAGAAGTTGGCTGCGAAATCGTATTTTACGTTCCCGCTGCCACCGCTTGAAGCACCGACTCTGATCAAGGCAAAGAAGGGTATGCCGGCGCTGCCGCCAGAGCCAGCCACGCCAAATGTGGCGCCGCTGTCGCTGCGGATCACCCAACTGCTCTTGTAGGTGCCATTTTCATCCGGAGCTTCCATGGGGATGGAAATGTCCACGGTCTCGCCGGGGCTCACCGTCTCGGGCAGGTCAAAGCTGGACTTGCTGGCCAGGTTTGTCCCACTGCTGAATACGACGGTGTAATCGTTATCCCAGGTGCAGGTGCCGGTATTCTTGATGCGCCAGGTCTTGGTGAAATCGTGGCCTTTCGCCATCTGGGTGTTGTCCGGAATGGTGACATCGCTGATGAAGGCGGCCTGATTGCACACCGCGGCCGGGGTGTTGGTGGCCGCCGCAGCCGTATTACTGGGCGTGGCCGTGGGCGCGGACGAGGTCGGCGAGGCGGTGGCTGTTACCACCAATGGCGTGTTCGTGGCCTGCGAGGTAGCAGTCTGCTGTTGCTGCCCCTGAGCGATCAGGGTGCCCGCTACCTGGGTGTAAAGGGCATTGATATCCTCAGTGGGGGATTTCGGCTCCTCGATGGCGGCTGCGGGCGCCCGGCAGGCGGCCAGCAACAGACCCAGGGCAAACACCAGGATTAAGACTTTATGGATCGACTTTTCTCCAAACAACATATTCACTCTCCCTGCGGGAATCGCAATATAGGTTGATTTTAGCACTTTGGGAGCAGGCATGGAAAGCCCATCCCCGTGCGCGTTCGTACCACACAACGTTGCAGGAAGTGTTCCAGTTCCCCATCGTCCGGCTTCGCCGGACCTATTGGAATTTGCTCTACAAACTCCATATGACGGGTCAGGAGAAAAACCGCAACGCGAACCATGCTGCTTCGTTAACTTTGTCACAAGGAACCGGAAGAAGCCAATATAATAGTTAGGCAATCGTAAATTTCTACTTTCAAGGATGAAAACATGGCCAAGGAAAAAGAGAATGAGAAGAAGGAAGAAAAAGGCCAGAAGAAGGCCGCCGGGGGGGCCCGCGCCATTTGGTCCGGGGCCATAGCCTTCGGCTTAATCAATATCCCCGTGAAGCTCTTTTCGGCGACGCAGGAACACGAGCTTTCCTTCAACCAGCTGCGGAAAGGCGACCAATCGCGCATCAAATATCAGCGCGTGGCCGTAAACGACGGGCAGGAAGTCCCATACGAAGACATCGTGAAGGGCTATGAGATTGAAGAAGGCGTTTACGTGGTCATCGATGATGAGGACCTCAAAAAGGCAAGCCCAAAGAAGACACAGTCCATCGAGATCCTCACCTTTGTTAACGAAGATGAGATAGACAGCATATACTTTGAGAAGCCTTATTACACGGCCCCGGAGAAGAATGCCGCTCGGGCCTATGTACTTTTGCGCGAGGCGCTGCGCAAATCCAAAAAGGTGGCGGTATGTAAGTTCATCTTGCGCACCAAGGAGAATCTCGCCATCCTGAAAGCTGAAGGTGATGCGCTGATCTTGAATCAGCTCCGCTTCCAATCCGAGATTCGCGAGCGCGACAACCTGAACTTGCCCAGCGTGGAGGCAATGAGCGAAAAGGAACTTGATCTGGCCATCAACCTGGTGGACCAGCTGACCGAGGAGTTCAAACCCGAGCAGTATCGGGACACCTTTACCGATGAGATCAAGACGATCATCGAGCAGAAAGCGAAGGGCATCGACATCACCGCAGTGGTGGCTGCGCGGCCCGAGCCCACAGATGACAGCGACCTGCTGAAGATCCTGCAGGCCAGCATCGCCAAGAGCAAAGCCAAGGTCGAAGCCTAAGCGCGCCTTGCGAGCCGGTAACTTGATTTGTGGCGCCCGAACCTGAGCAGTTAAAGGAATATCGCGAGAAGCGCGATTTCACCCGGACTTCTGAACCCCTGGGCAGCGGTGAACCAGCCGCGGCCCCCGAAAGGCGCGCCGATGAGGCGCGTTTTGTGGTTCAAAAGCACGACGCCACACGCCTGCATTACGATTTTCGCCTCGAAGTGGACGGAGTCCTCAAGTCGTGGGCGGTGCCGGAAGGGCCATCGACAGATCCGCAAGTCAAGCGCCTGGCGATCGAAACGGAAGACCACCCCATGGAATATTTGACCTTCGAGGGCGTAATCCCCAAAGGGGAGTATGGCGCCGGGCCGGTCATCGTTTGGGATTGGGGAACGTATGTAAACATTCGCGGGGAGAAACGCAAACCCCTGACCATACGGGAATCCTATGATGAAGGCCTGATCGAGGTGCGCCTATATGGGAAGAAGCTCAAAGGCGCCTATGCATTGGTGCGCACCAAATTCCGGGACGCCAAAAATAGCTGGCTGATGGTCAAAATGAAAGACGGCAAGGCTGACCCTGAATTGGACATCGTCAACGCTTATCCCGAATCGGTGAAGAGCGGAAGGACGATTGAAGAAATCGAGGCGGAGGGCGGCCGCAAACCATTGCACGAAGTCTTCCTCGAGTTGCCCGAGGCGCAGCGCGATAATCTGAAGCCCGCAGATTTTCCCGGTTGGCAGGAACCAATGCTGGCCACACCCGCTGACAAGCCCTTCAACAAGCCGAACTGGATCTATGAGCAAAAGCTAGATGGACAGCGCTGCCTGGTTTTTCGCAAAGGCGGGCAGGTGCAACTGGTGTCTCGCAATAAGATCCTGATCACGGAACAATATCCTGAACTTGTGGTGGCCCTAAGTGAAAAAGGGGAGGGGGACTTGGTTGTAGACGGAGAAATCGTTGCCTTTGAAAAGGGAAAACCCAGCTTCGAGGAAATGCAAAAAAGAATGCACGTGGTCAAGCCGGGAAAGGACTTGCTGGCAGACGTTCCCGTTTTTCTATACCTGTTCGACATTCTTTACTTTGAGGGTTATGCAACCACCGCCCTGCCTCTTACTGAACGTAAGCGGATCCTAAAAGCAGCGCTCACATACGAAGATCCCATCCGCTATACCGAATATCAGGAAGGGGATGGGGCTAAATTGCTGGCTGAGTCCTGCAAGCAAGGCTTGGAAGGCGTGATCGCCAAGGAAGCCGACGCCGCTTATCAGCATCGTCGTTCGCAAAGCTGGCTCAAGTTCAAATGCGTGCGCAGCGAGGAAATGGTGGTGGGCGGTTACACGGAGGGGAAATCCGGCATGCGCGGGTTTGGCTCGTTGCTGGTGGGCTACTACGCGCCGGGCGACGAGCGTCTGCAGTTCGCTGGCGGCGTGGGCACCGGCTTCAACGACCGCTCCATGCAGGAGATGCGGAAGCGGTTGGCGGAGATGATGGCCAAGGTGAACCCCTTTGCGCCCGATGACATGCTTCCGAAAACGGGCGTGCACTGGGTGGAACCCAAACTGGTGGTGGAGGTGGGGTATGGAGAATGGACCAAGGCCAACAAAATGCGCCACCCACGTTACCTGGGTCTGAGGAGCGATAAGCCTCCCCAGGATGTGTTGGGGCCGAACGGAGATGACCAGGAATACGAGCCGCGACCATCTTCGGCCTGGGAGCCGGAGGAAACCCAACCCGAGAAACGCAATTTGTCGGGCGAGGCGACCCGCGTCGTGGACGGGCACAAGATCAAGCTGACCAACCTGGACAAAGTGTTGTTCCCCGACGGCATCACCAAAGGGCAGGTGATCGATTATTACGAACGCATTGCTCCTTACATGCTGCCACACCTCAAAGACCGACCGCTCAACCTGGAGCGCTTCCCCAACGGGATCGGAGAAAAGGGCTTCTATCACAAGGAGACCCCGGACTATTTCCCGAAGTATATCGACCTCGTCGAGGTGAGAACTTCGGAGACCGAGACCCAGATGCAGAGCATGGCCAACAACGCGGCCACGCTGGTTTACCTGGCCCAAATGGCGGCGCTCACCATACACCCGTGGATGAGCCGCAAGCAGCATTTAGACAAGCCAGACAAGATCGTGTTCGATTTGGATCCTTCGACTGAGGATAGCTGGGATGTGGTGAAAGAAGGCGCCCGCGACCTGCGCGATATGTTACGACTCATGGGACTGCCGTCGTTCCTGATGTCCACGGGCTCGCGCGGTTTGCACGTGGCCGTGCCCTTGAAACCAGACTATGAATACGAGGCCATTACATTATTTTCGAAGGCGGTTTGCCGCAAGCTTGAGCGCGGTGACGCAAAATTCACCACCCAGTTCCGCAAGGAAAAGCGCAAAGGCCGCGTGTTTCTGGACCATTTGCGCAATCGCTATGCCCATACCAGCGGGGCGCCTTACACCATCCGCGCCCGGCCGGGCGCTACGGTTGCGGCCCCGCTAACCTGGGATGAACTTGACGACCCGGACTTGACCCCGCAACGGTATACCATTCTCAATATCATCTATCGTCTGGATAAGATGGGCGGTGACCCCTGGAAGGAATTCTTCGAGTTTAGCGCCGGGCTGCCTGACTTTGATACGATACAACATGTGCTGGGAACATAGAAAAGACGGGATAGGCCTTAGGCCTATCCCGTCTTTACACCTCGTCTTTACTTATTAGGCTACGTAATCCTTCAGGCGAGAGCGAACGCGCGGGTCGCGTAACTTACGCAGGGCCTGCGCCTCGATCTGGCGCACGCGCTCACGGGTCACTCCCAGGCGGCGGCCAACATCACTGAGGCTGTGTACGCGACCGTCGTCCAACCCGAAGCGCAGACGCAGGATGCGCGCCTCGCGCAGCGGCAGGATGTCTTCGATGGTGCGGGCCAGGTCCTCCTGCAGCAAGGTCAGCGCGGTGCTCTCTTCAGGGGAGGGCGAGGTCTCGTCTTCGATCAATTCCCCCAGCACCGAATCCTCGTCGCTGCCGATGGGTGTTTCCAACGAGTGCGGCTGGTAAGCCGCCTTTGTGATCAACTCGATCTCCTGAGGCGTGGAGTCCATGGCGTCCGCCATTTCCACCAGGCTGGGCTCGCGCTTCAATTCCTGCTTCATCATATTCTTGGCGCGCATCATCTTGGCGATCTTATCGCCCATGTGGGCGGGAATGCGGATGGTGCGCGACTTATTGGAGATGGCGCGGGTAATCGCCTGGCGGATCCACCAGGTGGCGTAAGTGCTGAACTTGAAGCCGCGGCGGTAGTCGAACTTCTTGGCGGCGCGCATCAGGCCGATGTTGCCCTCCTGGATCAGATCGATCAAAGGCAGGCCGCGGTTCATGTTCTTCTTGGCGATGCTGATGACCAGGCGGGAATTGGCCACAATGAGATGCTGGCGTGAGTCCCAGCCTTCCTGGACGTCTTTCAGCAACTGCTGGCGTTTGACAGAGCTCAGATTTTTTTCCGCCAGCTTGGCGCGCGCCTTGTTGCCGCGCTCCATTGCCTTGGCGAGCTTCACTTCTTCTAACCCGGTTAGCAGAGGGACGCTGGCGGCTTCGTTGAAATATAGCCGCACTAGGTCACCGGTCTCAGCTTCGGCGAGGGGATCCTCGGCGGAGTAAATGACATCGCTCCCGGGCTCATCTGCCTCCTCAACCTCTTCGATCTCGGCGCTATCGACCCCGGCTTCCTCGTCTTCGACGAGGGGAATGCCGGCGCTGAGCAGCGCCTCGATGATTTCTTCCAGGTGCTCGGATTGGCGCTGTTCACCCGGAACTACCTGGAGAACATCGTCGATGCTTACATAGCCCTGCTTGCGGCCAAGTTTGATCAGCCGCTCAAGGGCTTCTTCTTCGGTCATTTCATGCTCAAAGGCTTCGATCGTCTTGATTTCCATTCTTTTGTGGTTTCCTTTACTCTAGAGTAGCCTCGTTTCCTTAACCTCATATGATGGGAAACGTGGCCGTATACCCTGCGTTACAAAATGGCGCAGCTCAATTCGCTTGGCGGACAAGCGAAGCGGCTCAGTTTTCAGCGTAAGGGCGGAATAGGAGCGGCGAACGGCTGAACTAGGAACTAAAGGTCATTCTAGCGTCGCGCGCATTAGAGCTTTATGTGCCGTAGATTAGACGCAGGTTAAGGACGTACTCTTACAATCGGCAGGCCCCTTAGGGAATAACCTCGATTCCCCGCCAGAAGGCTACGTAATTTTGGATAATTTTCGCGGCCTCCGAGGGCTGGGGGTAATACCAGGCCGCATCGAAATTGACCTGGCCTTCCACCTGGACATTGTAATAACTAGCAACCCCCTTCCAGGGGCAGACCGTATGGCTCTCGCTTTCGGCAAAAAACTCCCGTTTTACGGTTACAGGCGGAAAGTAATGGTTGCCCTCCACCATCACGGTCCGGTCGCTTTCCGCTAAGACTGTGCCCCTCCAAATTGCTTTCGGCATGGTTCGGTGATGCTCCTGATCTATGACCCTTTGCTCCGCAAGACCTGCTGAAGGCCGAATTCCGCGGCACCAAGCAAGCCCGGTTCCGAAGCGGTTATCACGCGGACAGGAAAACGTTCCAGATAGTATTCGTAGGCGGTCTTGCTTATAAACGTCTTCACGAAATTATAACGTTCAAACGCAGGGAGGATGAGTGGAGGTATGCCTCCTCCAAGGTAGACGCCGCCGGTGCTGCCGAAGAGCAAGGCCAGGCTGCCTGCCTGCGCGGCCAGCACATCGACAAAAATCTGCACCGTCATTTGGCAGATCTCGCTACGCGGACTCTGGGCTAGGGCATGCTTCACGATGATGGGATTGACATCCTCGGCGCCTGCCAACTCTGCCGCAAGCCATTGTGGTTCCCGGGCGCGGCCGCTAGTTTTCAGAAATTCATACACATTGGGGAGACCAAGGCCAGAGGCGACATGCTCGATGGCAACTTGGCGATACGTCTTGCGCAGAAAGCTTAGTAACTCATCCTGCACGGCGTTGGCCGGGGCGAAATCCGAGTGCCCCCCTTCGCTGGCATGAGGATGGTAGCGGCCGGCCGCCCAGGTGAGGTAGGCGATCCCCAGGCCGGTCCCGGGTCCGATGGCGACAATGTTGCCATGAGATTCTGGAACGCCTACATTCAGGGTGTGCAATTCGTTGTGCTTCAGCACGGGGACCGCATTGGCAATGGCCTGGAGGTCATTGAGCAGCCAGACATTTTGCCAGGAGAATTCGGCGAGCAGTTCAACCGAATCCACAATCCATGCCAGATTGGTCAGCTTGACACGGCCTGCCACGACTGGCCCGGCAGCCCCAAAGCAAGCTGCAACGACCGCGTCGCTATCTTCGCCTAGGAAGTCGTGCAGGATCTCTCCCAACCCTGAGTATTCGCTGCCCTTGTAGGTGCCCACGCGCAGTGGGGTACGGTGATCGCCGTTCAATGGATAAAGGCCGAGGCGCGTGTTGCTGGCGCCGATATCCCCGGCCAGTAACAGCGTTCCGGTTGTTTTCTTCTTCGAAGGGGCCATCAATTGCCAGTGTCTAAGCTGCCCTCTCTCGCCCAAATGCGGCTGAATTATAATGCGGCATGCCGTGTTGATGACAGATCTTATAAAGAAAATACTTCATCTTGTTGTCGAAACGAACAACAAATATAACCAGGATAACTGCCCCACGCTGGTAGCGGCACTGGCCTATCACAGTTTCTTTTCTATATTTCCGCTGCTGCTATTCTTCATTTACCTGGGCAGCGAAGTGTTATCCCCCGCGGGCGTTTACGATTTTTTGAATTCGGGTCTCATTGAGTTCCTGCCAACGGGGGGCGACACGATCTCGCAGGTGATTACAGCCACGAGCGACCTGCGCGGGTCGATTGGGCTGGTCGGCGTGGTCGCCCTGTTGTGGAGCGCCTCGTCGGTATTCACCGGGCTGGAAATGGCGCTCAATCGCATCTGGGGCGCACAGCCGCGCGGCTTCTGGCGTAAACGCTTAGTGGCCACCGTATCCATCCTGGTATTGAGCGTGACCTTCCTTTCGAGCGTTACCCTGGGCCAATTCCTGCCGCGGCTACTCTCGCTGATCCGATTGCCCGGATTGCAGTGGCTGAGCAGCCTAGCTTCATTCTCCGTTTTAGTGTTTGTACTTACAGTCTTCTACACCACGTTCCCAAACCGGAAGATCCCCAGGCAGCCGGCTCTTATTGGCGCACTGATGGCTGGCCTTTCCCTTTTGCTTGCCCGGATCATCTTTGACATGTTCATCAACTCCGCTTTCGTAAATTACGGTTCGGTATACGGCTCATTAGCCTGGATGGTTTCTCTTGCTCTGTGGGCATATGTGGTCGCTACTCTTTTCTTGCTGGGCGCGGAGATGGGTTCCGTTCTGGAAAAGGAATCCAAGGTTGCCAAAGGCAACCAATGAAATCGGTTACTCACGGCCTGTTGAAGCAACTCAAAGAACCGCAGCTCGATTCCTTCGTAGAGGACTGGGATTGATTGGAAGCGCTCGTTGTGGAGATCTATAGGCAAAAATCAGTGACGTTGGCCCAGCGTGAGGAATTCCTCGCATTGCGGGAGCGCCTCTCAACCGGTTCCAATGCTTTGGAAGAGGAGCTCGGGTTCTTTTGGCCGAATGCGAAAATAGAAGGTGAACCAGTCCGATATGACCCCTTTCTGGCGCTGATAGGAAAAGGTGCGGCATAGGAATTCGTGGAGAACTGGGAGGCAATGAAGCTTCTGCCAGCGGCCCGGGAGGCGCTCAATCAGATGCTCATAGCGAGAAAAGAGGATATGGTCTAGGCGTGAGAAAATGCCTCAAGACCAATTTCGTAAACAGTTCGGGTTTTGTTGTCCCTAAGTTTAGTGAACCCCGCGCGTTCATATAGCCCGCGTGGGCCAGTCCACTGGGATTCGGCCGGCAGGGCCGCATCTAGTTTGGCAAAGGCCTGCACCCGCTTTACGCCGCGGGCCCTGAGATCGGCGAGAACTCCATGCAATAATTCGGACGCCAGGCCGCGTTTGCGAATAGCTGGGTCGATTTGGAAACATGTAACAGCCCTCACGTCGGGTTCGGGGTGCAGATCAAATTGAGCTACCAACTTGGAAAGCCGGTCGCGCCTGCCAACCTGGCACCAACCAACAACATTTGCGCCTGCATATAACAAATAACCATCAAATTCACCTTGGTGGAGAAGCTCGTCGCGTAAGGACCGATTGTCATCCGCGCTGCGTCTGCGCCACTCGTCCCAGGTAGGCACCCACCAGGCGGTACAAAAGCATTCGCCGCCCACGCGGGTGTGGAAGCGCATGAAATCGCTTAGGTTCGAGGCCGTTAAGCGTTCGACTTGGAATTCCATGGTAATTAAGATGAATCGGCCACTGATTCAGCGGCCGATCGGTGTGGGGTGGGTGACGGGACTTGAACCCGCAACCACCGCATCCACAGTGCGGTGCTCTGCCAATTGAGCTACACCCACCAAGGCGATAAATTCTATCATGGGCAGTTCAGGCTTTCGCCAAGCGTTCCTGCAGGTACTTAGCCAATCCCTGGCGCGGCAGACTTTGCTGTTCCCCGCTTGCAAGGTCTTTTACGCTTACCTCGTCCTTTTTGATTTCGTCGGGACCCAGCACCAGCACGAACCTGGCCCCCAGGCGGTCCGCGTGCCTGAACTGTTTTTGTAGCTTGTCGGCCGCCAGATGGCTGGCGACCTTTAGGCCAGCGGCGCGTAGTTCGGCCGCCAGGCTGATTGAGGGCAGTAGGCGGTCCTTGTCGAAGGCAGTGACATAGATGGGCACGCCGCCCTTCAAATCGGGCAGATGGCCGAACGCCTGTAAGATCAGGCTGATGACCACGTTGCCAACCGCGAAGCCTGTAGCGGGCACAGGATCGCCCCCGACGGCGTTCACCAGGTCGTCGTAGCGGCCGCCCCCAAAGATGGCGCGAAATTCGCCGGCTGTATCCCAGGCCTCAAACACCGTGCCCGTGTAATAGTCCAGGCCGCGGATGACATGCGGGGCAAAACGCACGTAATCGCTGACTCCGTGCGCGTCCACGGCCTTAAAGAAGAGCTGCATAGTTTCCGACGCCTTCCACAAATCGTTGTTCTCTAAGAGGGCCTGGACACCCATAAGCTGGGTCGCATCCAGTCCCAACTCCTTGCCACTTTGCTGCCAATCGTTGGCGCTCAGCTTATCCCGCCTATCAATAAGATTGAAGACGCCCTTAAACTGACTTTGTTTGATACCCAGGGCCTGCAACTCTGTTTGCATTAATTGCCGGTTGTTCACTAGCACCTGGGTCTCGCTGGCTTTTAGGCCTACCCCCTTCAGGAAGGTGGCCGCGATGGCGGCCATTTCGGCGTCCGCCTCGGGGCTGTCGTCCCCGATGAGGTCGATGTTCCACTGGAAGAATTCACGCGTGCGGCCTTTTTGTGGCTTCTCGTAGCGCCAGAAAGGACCGAAGGACCACCAGCGCAGAGGGTAGTTGAGTTGCCGCTGGCGGGTGGCTACCATGCGCGCCAGGCTTGGGGTCAGCTCTGGTCGCAGAGTGATCTTTTCGCCGCCACGGTCTTCGAAAACGTAGGACTGTTTCTCAACCAATTCGGAACCGGATTTAGCGGCATAAAGCTCATAACGCTCCAGCATCGGCCCTTCGTATTCCTGGTAGCCGAAGGCTTCGGAGACCGCGCGCATTTTGGAGTAAAGCCAGGTGCGCAGAGCCATCTCCTCGGGATAGTAATCTTGGGTTCCGCGCACGGGCCGGATCAGGCTTGGCATAACGCGGTGATTTTAGCATGGCCGCTTTGCCCGCGGTAAAATTGCCCGCATTCTCCAGGAGGCATGATGAAAATCATTAGCTGGAATGTGAATGGGCTACGTTCCCATCTGAAAGAAGAAAAGGGGACCTGGAAATGGATTCACGCCCAAAAGCCGGATGTCATTTGCTTGCAGGAGCTAAAGGCCAAGCCCGAGCAGCTGACCGATGCCCAGATGGAGAAATTCAAAGGCTACACCGTTGCCTGGAACCCTGCCGAGAAGCCGGGTTACAGCGGCGTGGCCACCATGGTGGCCAAGAAGACCAAAGAGGACATCATCGGCTTCGGTGTGCCGCGTTTCGATAGAGAGGGAAGGGTCATCCAGACCCGCTTTGATGATTTCGTTCTCCTTAACGTTTATTTCCCCAGCGGAACCACGGGCATGGTACGGGTGAAGTTCAAACTGGAATTCTATGAGGCCTTGCTCAAGCACATCAAGAAGCTGCAAAAAACGGGCGAGCAATTGGTGATTACGGGAGATTTCAACACAGCGCACAACGAGATCGACTTGGCCCGGCCGAAGGAGAACCAGAAGACTTCCGGCTTTATGCCGGAAGAAAGGGCGATGCTGGCGCGCTATTTCGACGAAGCCGGGCTGGTCGACACTTTCCGCCACCTGAATCCGGACATGGTGCAATACACCTGGTGGACGCAGCGCTTTCCCACCGCCCGCCAAAACAATATCGGTTGGCGCATTGACTACTTCCTTGTATCCCCGACGTTATTCCCCCGCGTCAAGTCAGTGACCATCTTCGATAAGGTGACGGGTTCGGACCATTGCCCGTCGATGCTTGAATTGAAATAACGGCGTCTTTTTGAACGGAAATCAGCTGAGCTGTTTTCCTAACTCAGCCGGCTTGTTTAGCGGCAGCTCGCACACAAAATTCCTGCACACATAAGCCGTTGCCCTGCCATCTTTGAGCGGCCGGTCCGCAAGCAGCGCCGGGCTTCCTGCTGGCGGCGGGTAGCTGGATGTGGCGACCACATCGAACGGTCGCCATCGGCTCCAGACCACAGCCAAGAGCACATCCGCTTCTCGGGAACCAAGTTCGCCAATGATAGCGATTTCCTTACCATTCGCCAGAGCGAAGCTCGCTGCGCATAGCCACTGGGCAAAGGAGGACGGGTAGCGGCTGACAGAATCCTGAACGGCGCCCAGCATGCCTTCGGCTCGCTCGCGATATTCACCGTTGCCGTTGAAAGCCGCAAGCTGCAGCAAGGCGCTGGCTGCCAATGCGTTCCCGCTGGGCGTGGCGTTGTCCTGTAGGTCCTTTGGCCGCGCGATCAGGGCCTCATGGTCGTCGCGCGTATCGAAGAAGCCGCCAGCAGTGTCGCGGAAATGAGCCAACATCTCGTCCGCCAGCTGTTCTGCCTGTGCGTACCAACGCACATCTGGATCGGTCTGGTAAAGCGCCAACAGTCCCAAAATAAGGGCGGCGTAATCTTCCAGGTAACCGTTATGGTCAGCGCGGCCTGCCCGCCAGGAGCGCAGCAAGCGATCAGCAGGATGAAGTTCGCGCAGCAGGAAGTCGGCGTTCTGGCGGGCGAGCTCAGTGTAATCCTGGCGTTGGAGGAAGCGGCCCGCCTCGGCGAAGGCGATGAGCATCAGCGCGTTCCACGAGGTAAGCACCTTATCGTCGGTATCCGGCCGTGTGCGCCAGGCACGGGCAGCAAGCAGGGCGGCATGCCCGCCTTCCAATTGTGCACGGACCTCGTGGGGTTTCAACGAGAATTGGGTGGCGAGTTCTTCATCGTCTTTGACGCGCTGCAAAATATTACGGCCTTCGAAATTCCCTTTTTGAGAGACGCCGTAAGCAGCAATAAACAAGTCCCTGACTTCTGCATCGCCAATTTCGCGATTTATCTCATCCAGAGACCAAAAGTAGTACTTGCCCTCTTCGCCCTGGGAGTCCGCGTCCAGGCTGCTTAGGAACCCGCCTTGCTCATTGCGCAATTCGCGGGCCACGAAATCCAGCGTGCGTTCGCAAACATCGCGGAAGGCTTCATCTTTGCTCACCAGATGCCCGTGCAGATATGCGCGGGCCAGCTGGGCGTTGTCGTATAGCATCTTTTCAAAGTGGGGTAT
This sequence comes from Anaerolineales bacterium, assembly GCA_040882365.1. Lineage (GTDB taxonomy): Bacteria > Chloroflexota > Anaerolineae > Anaerolineales > UBA11579 > JAMCZK01. The sequence continues at coordinate 27,759 of JBBEBI010000063.1, read as the reverse complement.
CAGCCAATAATCGTCCACGCTGTAGCGGGCGAAGCCGCCGCCCACCATGTCGTTTATGCCGCCGCGCGCCATGGCGCGCAGGCAGTGTACGGCCATGTCCTGGGCAAGCTTGTCGCCCTGGGTGGCGCGGCCCAGCAGAAAATCGATAGTCATCGGTTGCGGAAACTTGGGCGCGTGTCCCCAGCCTCCGTTGTTCCAATCATAGGCCTGGGCCAGGGCCATGACTGCTCGGTCGAGGCTTTCAGGTTTCAGGGTCACATCGGAATTGGACGAGAGTTCGCCCTTCCCTAAATGTTCCTGCAACTGCTTGCCGGCTTCGAAAACCTTAGGGAGCTGGTCCCGCCAGAGTGAAACCACATGCTCCAGCACTTGCCTGAAAGACGGCAAACGGTGGCGAGGCTCAGGCGGGAAGTAGGTGCCACCCAAAAAGGGTTGGCCCTGGGGAGTGAGAAACACGCTCATTGGCCAACCCCCGGACCCGGTGAGTGCTACTACGGCATTCATATAGATGCCGTCCAGGTCGGGTCTCTCCTCGCGATCCACTTTGATATTCACAAAGTGCTCGTTCATATAAGCGGCAGTCGCGGGATCTTCGAAGGACTCGTGGGCCATCACGTGGCACCAATGGCAAGCCGCGTAACCGATACTCAGGAAGATCGGCTTGTCCTCGGCCTTGGCGCGCGCCAGGGCCTCCGGCTCCCAGGGATGCCAATCGACGGGATTATCTTTGTGTTGCAGGAGATATGGCGAATTGGATTGGGCGAGGCGGTTGGGCATCTAAATGATTCGATTCTTAGCGTGGCTGTGAATGACGAGAGCGTAAAAGCTGGCATCCGATCTTCCAGAGGACTGGGCTTCTAAGGCCTGTCGCAATCGCTGCGCGTACGGCTCGGCTTCCGTTTCGCGCCGGTCCCTTCTGCCCTCCAATAACACAGGCTTGGTGACGTATTCCCAATGGAGTTCGTTGCAGTCGGAGCCGCCAAGTTCGAAAAGATGGCAGGCCGACTCGGGAAACAAAGCGCAGATCATGGAAACCGTGCGCGGCGTGTATTGGCGGACGCCGTGAAAACGGTAGAGCCGCAAGCAGGCGGCCGAAGGGAAGAGGTGAATTTGTAGGACCGGGCCGGACTGCTGGTCAATGAAGTGTTTGACCTGGCGAAAATAGGTGAGGTCCTCCGGAAAATGCTCAATGGCGGATTGCGACATGAACAAATTCGTAATGGGCGGGATCATGTCGCCAAATCCGGCGCTATCGGCGACCTGCAGATGGATGAACGCGTTGCGCTGCACGCGCTCTGCCCAGTCGGGGTGCGCGCTTTCGTCTAATCCCGTATAGCTGGCAGTCCGTCCGCCGGAGAACTTCTGCAATTCCTCGCCGTATCTACCAGAACCGCAGCCGGTATCCACGATATGGATCTGGCCAAGGTCCGCGTGGATGCGCTCCCAGGGGAGCTGCATCCAAAAGAGGTCGCTTAGCGCACGGGACGGGGAGCTGCGGGAATCAACTTGCTGCCAGGCTTTACCCGAAAGGTCGGGATCGAAGTGCCTGATCTCCAGGGTATTGGATTTCCAGCCGGGAAATATGCTGTTATTCAGCCAATTGAGGGCGAACCAAATACGGCGTTTCCATTTGCTCAATCGGTGGTCCGCGTTGAGCCTGTGGATGGATGTACTTTTCATCACGGCAATTATCTAGCTAGCCGCAGCCTTTGTCCAGATGCTATGCATTATCGATCTTATCGGTATCGCCGGCTTCCAGCTCCCATGCCAGCACGTGAAAATTAGCAACGATATGCTTCGGATCGGCCGAGCGCGGGATCACGATCATGCCTTTGTTCATCAACCAATTGAGCAGGACTTCCTCTCTAGTAACTTCGTATTTTTTGGCTAGTTCCGTTACAACGCGTTCCTGCCGCCCTGTTCCCTTTTCGAGCGGGCTGTAGGCAGTCACCGTAATCTTATGCTCGGAACAGAAAGCCAGGACGCCACTGGGGCGATGGTTGAGGTTGCATTCGATCTGGTTGTTGACGATCGGGACCCCGCTATCAAGACACTTCTGGACCAACTCCTCGTCGAAATTCGACACGCCTAAGGAACGTAGCCGGCCTGCTTGGCGCGCCTTGTCCATGGCGCCTAAGGTCTCCGCCACGGGCGTATTCCCGGGCCAATGGATAAGCAGCAGGTCGATGTATTCAGTATTCAGTTCCCTCAGGAAACGATCCACCGCAGGGCCTACGCGCTGCGCAGAAAGACTGTGACTCCATAATTTCGTAGTGATAAAGATCTCTTCGCGAGGGATGCCGCCTTGCGAGATGGCTTCTGCGATGTTGCTATGGCTGCTGTAGATGTCTGCTGTGTCCAGGTGGCGATAGCCGCTGCGCAGGGCGTGCAGGATGGCTTGGGTGGCATTACGGCCCAGTCCATAGGTGCCAAAGCCCATCTGGGGGATACGCAGGTCCTTGGCGATTTGGATTAATGGATTGTTCAATGAATAATCCTTATGTTTGAGCGAATAGAACGGATTCGACAACTTGAATACCGCAGACCGGTAAGGGCTTCCTCAGAGAAAGGCAATGCCTAGCCTCTCCTTCGGCACGCTCGGCATCACCGCTGATCAGATCTTCAAGCAAGACCCCCTAGACGGGCATGCGCTAATCCGCCGCGGACTTGAGCGGCGGCACTTCCAATTTATCTTTTGGAGTCTTAATGAATTTGTCTCCCACCTCGATCAGCATGACCGGAATGTCATCGATAACGGGATACTTGCGCCCGCACTCCTTGCAGATGAACCAGGCTTCCTTGTAAAACTCCAATTCCCCTTCACTGTTCTGCACGCAGTGGGGGCAACGCAAGATCTCAATCAGTTCTTTGCTGACCATAATGTCTCCCGGTTATTTCTCTTCCTTGTCTTCTTTGGCGTCATCCTCTTCGGACAGATTCTTGCGGAAAGAGCGGATGCCCTTGCCCAGGTCCTCGCCTATCTTGCTGATCCGGCCTACGCCGAAGATTAGCACAACGATGACTAATATGATGATCCATTCATATCCTTGCGGCATGAGTCCTCCTCGTCTTATTTTACTGCTTCTATGCGAGCCCCCAGGCTGCGCAGGCTTTCTTCCAGGTTTTCGTAGCCGCGGGTAATGTGGCCGATGCCATGGATAGTCGACTTCCCTTTGGCCATGATAGCCGCGATCAGATAAGTGAATCCAGCGCGCAGATCGGGCACAGTGATCTCGGCAGGCTTCAGGCGCGTAGGGCCCTTCACCACGGCGCTGTGCTTGTATTGGCTGGCATCGAAGCGGCAGCGGTGGCCTAGACAGCTGTCGTATAGGGCGACCTCGGCGCCCATTTGTTGCAGCGCGCTCACATAGCCAAAGCGGTCTTCGAAAACCGTCTCATGCACCACCGACATGCCTTCAGCCTGAGTCAGCAGCAGCAGGAAAGGAGACTGCCAGTCGGTCATGAAGCCGGGGTGTACGCTGGTCTCGAGGTGGATGGCTTTTAGTTGCCCGTTGTGGAAAAAACGAATGCCATCCTCCTGCACTTCGAACAGGCCACCCACCCGCCGTAAGGTGTTGAGGAAGGTGAGCAGGTCTTGCTGGCGGGCATTACGCACAAAGACATCGCCCCCCGTGGCAACCGCGGCGGCGCCCAATGAGGCAGCCACAATGCGGTCTGGCACCAGCCGGTGGCTGGCGCCTGAAAGTTTGGATACGCCTTCGACAACAAAGGTGCGGTCCACCTTGTAATCGATGATGGCGCCCATTTTCTGCAAATACGTCACCAGATCCATTACTTCGGGCTCTATGGCTGCATTGCGCAGGGTGGTGCGCCCCTTGGCCAGCGTGGCGGTCATCAACAGGTTCTCGGTGGTCGTTACGCTGGGGTAGGGCAATTCGATCTCGGCGCCGTGCAGTTCCTTGGCCTCGATCACATAGAGGCTATCCTTGACCTGGACGTGTGCGCCCATTTTCTTCACGCCCTCGAGGTGGAAATTGACGGGGCGAGGGCCGATCTGATCGCCGCCAGCCGCTGCCGGAATGAGGGCGCGGCCCATGCGGTGCAGCAGCGGGCCCATCATCATGATGGCCAAGCGGTTGCGATTCCCTAACTCGGTACTGACCGTGTCGCTGGTCAATGAGGGGCTATGCACTTCCAGGCGATGTGCGCTTTCGCTTTTGAAGCGCGCTCCCACCGATTCGCACATCTCCTGCGTGATGTCGCGGTCGCCAATATCCGGCACGTTGGCAAAGTGGCTGAGCTGCTCGCTGAGCATAGAGGCGACCAGCAGCTTGGTGATGGAATTCTTCGCGCCGCTAACGGCGATCTCCCCATGTAAGGGGGCGCCGCCCTCGATGGTCCAGGTGCCTTGCATGGCTGCTCTGTGCATGTCAGTTATCGTTCTGCCCCTTGACTTGCTTGGGCGGCATGTTGGGGGTACCTGGGCCATATTGGAAGATATCCGGCCAGGCTTGGTAGTGGGTCGCAAAGATATCTTCAAAAAGCAGAAGGCCATCTCGATACACCCGGCGCCACCAGGTCACGTCGGCGCCGTTTACCGCCCAATCCACTTGCTTTACTTCACCCTTGCTCAGCTCGGGATTCTCTTCATAGCGCGTGTCCGGCGAGTCGATAATATTGTCGATGCCGCTGCTCTCCGCCTGCACCGTGCGCCCGTCGCTCGTGGAGTAGAACTTCCAGGTGATCGAACCGGAATCGACATAGGTTTCCATTAGCAACCAGTAGGGCGTGTCATTCTGGAATTTGAAATCAACGATCGGGGCAAATACAGTGGCATCCAGGCCGACAAGGCCGGGATCGATCTGATTGGCAGAGTTGCGTTCGTAATAGCCCACGCGATAGGCGTGTGGGTAGCGTTCCAGGATGGGGAAGCCGGCGAAGAAGACTGCCCGGAACAGGGTAGTGCTAACCTGGCATACCCCGCCGCCCACGCCTTTGATCGTGCGATCGCCGAAGATGATCAGCGCCTCGGCGAATCCGGACTCGAGGCTGATGTCGCCGATGTTATCGACCATCGAGAAGACTGCGCCAGGCGGGACCAGCAGCCCATGGAAGCGCTCTGCTGCGGTGGTGATATTTTGAATGCGTGCTGCCGCCGAACCGTAGAAATAGGTAGATTCCTGATGGACTAACTCTGTGATGCCTAGCTCGGCTGCTGTGACGCTATCGCTGATCTCCGGATCGGAGTAGTCATACTGTAATTCCACCTGGCGTACGCCTTGGCCGATCTGTTGGTTAATGTGATCGATGCTGGCCTGTAAATTTAGGGTGCGCCCGATCACCGCTAGCTTGTAGATGTCCAGCTGGCGGGTTTCGTCGTTGAAAATAAAACGAGCGTTGCGCGCCTCTGCCGCAACCTGAGGAGCCAGGCCGGCCAGGAACGCGCCAAGCTGCTGCGAGTCCAAGCCGATCTGATAGTGAGCGCCTGTGTCGCTTTCCACGCGCTCTATGCTCAGCATGCCTGCCAGGACGTCGGGCTGGATCGTCCATGGCTCCGGGTTCCCTTCATAGTTGCCGCCCGGAAGTATGGTGAGCGGCTGGCTAAGCAGGTTTTGCGCAATGGCCGCCTGGCCGCTAGCGTCGAGGATGCGCGGCGGGGCTTCAATCACCGCCAGGGGCACCTCGATGTCTTGCATCAATAGTAGCTGGGCGGCAAGCCAGTCAGCCGTCTTTTCGGTATCCACGGTAAGACCGACTTGGCCGGGTTGCACATGCACCTCGAGGCCGTTCACCGAAAGTTGCGCTTCAATGGTCGGTTGGTTCAGTTCGGCCGCGATTTGCTGGAGAGCTTGGTGGGCCGCCTCGCCATCGAAAGCCAGCCGCGTCGCCAGCTCCACTCCACCGTTAAGCGATTGTGCTTTGCCGGTTACGTTTTCCCACGGCCACAAGCTCCGCCCGAAAGCATAGGCTGCGCCGGCGCTGGCTTCGGCGTCCAGTTGCAGGCCGAGCTCCTGCGGAGAAAAGGCCCAGGAACGCTCGCCGTAGCGCAGCGTCACCTGACCGGTGGTGGGGAAACTGATTTGCTGGTTCAGCAAGCTCACAGCCTCCGTGCGCCGTACACCGCCGAGGTCCAGGTCGGCCATGCGCACGCCCGGCAGGATGCGGCCGAGATACGCCAGGCTGACGCCAACGGAGAATACCAGTGCGGCCAGCAAGGTGATGCCCAGCGCGGCGGCCAAGGCAGCGCCGGCCTTGGCGAAGAAAGATGGCTGAGAGATTTCTAATGGGGGTTGAGCGGCTGGCTGGGTGACCATTACAAAAGATTGTACCCGTACTAACTCCAACTAATGGAATAAGGGAACAACTTATTTAGCCGGCCGACCTGCGGCACACATACATCATCATGTGACCCATGTGCCGCTCCGCCCAGTTCCAGTTCATCAAAAACCGCTGCATGCGCCAACCCACCTGGGGCAGCTTGAATAACCTGCTAAGGATCGGCAATTCGTCTTTTATGCCCTTATACCCGGCGTATTGGTGATGGGCGAAGGGGACAAAGCCAGCTTCCGTCAAGTAACGGTCGAACTCATCAGGAGAATAGGCGTATTGGTAGAACTGCAGGTCGGCAGGGGCTGACTTATGAAACATACCTAACCTCATTTTCAGGCGCCGCAGGGGGTTGAGGAAGGGTATGGAAATCAGGGCAATGCCGCTTTCGCTGAGCATGCGATTTGCTTCGGCCAAAAACGGCTCAGGCCCTTGTTCGCGATGTTCCATCACCCCCAGGGAGATGTATCCCTGGTAATAGCCATCGGGGACATCCAGCTTGGTCACGTCACCCCAGCGAATAGGCAAATCGGGGAATTTAGCGTTCAGCGCCTCAACCGTCTTCGTGCCAAAATCGACGCCTTCCACCTGGAAGCCGCGCGCCTGTAAGGCGATGACGAATTGGCCCAATCCGCAGCCCGCCTCGATGATGCGGCCGCTTTTGGGCAGATACTTCGGGAATATTTCCTCGTAGTATCCCAATTCCCCCCTTTGGGCTTTTTCGTAAAGCTGCTTGGTATCCTCCCTCGACCAGACCTCGTCCCAATAATCGGCGCTGGCCGCTGTTCGGTAATAGGCGATCCGTTTGCCCACCGCGACACGTTGCATGTTATTCTGTTCCGAGAGGACTCGAAGGGGTTGAGGCCATTACTCCTGAATTCTACCTAGAAACATGGATTACATTCTGGGGTACTAAAGCGCGTTTCTCTTCGTTGTATGCAATGATGGATAGAAACAAGAAATCCAATGTAAAGTTGAAGCCCAGGCGTTGGTCAGCTTATGTTACCAAGACGAGCCGCGCCCTGGCGCTGGAGGAGGGCGTTTTCACCTGGGATGATCCCAAGCACATCGCTCGTTCTCTGGCGCGTTCCGCCAGACGAAGCCGGGCGCGCAAAGCCCAGCCCTTCCAGTCGGCCATGTCCATGTTGAATTTCTTTATCAATCGAGCTGGAAAGAATATGCCTGTCGAGCGTAAAAGAGTTCTTAACCGAGCCAAGGTCGAGTTGCGTCGCGAGTTTGGGCGGGAGGACTGACTCAGTCCGCCCAAGGGTGGGCGCAACTCAGCGCGTAACCCTCTAGCGCCCAGGCATCCCAGTGGGTGATTAATTCGAATGGATTCGCGGAAGTGCGCAGATGGCCGGGCATGAGCGCCAACAACTGATCCAGCGCCCCGGATCCGGCCGCCGCAGAGGCTTGGGCAGTCTGGCACAGATTGTTAAGCACCTGAACCTGTTCGAACAAGGCACGCTGTGGTTCCAGCCAAGTATCGATGGCTGCCAATGGCTCATTGCCACTGATCGTTTGAAGCATGTCCAACGCGGCCCGGTCCAGCCAAAAGACCTCGTCCCACCAGGCCCCCTGAGCGCGCAGCGGCGGTAGGGCATTCACATCATCGAAATCCCCACTGGGCAAATAAAATGCCGAATGGGGTTTGGCAAACTCGCTATCGGTTTCATCCAGTGGCGCGGGATAGATGGGCATCCAATTCCATTCATGGGTCCCTGCTATTCTTCCCGCAAGCCAAATCCCCTGCAGGGTGGGGTGTTCCGCGCTTAGATCGTCCACTAGGATAAAGAGCGTATTGTGCTGGCTGCCCTCGCCAGCCGGCGCGGCAATGGCGTTCCCCAGGCTGCCGAGGAAGAGCCCGGTTACTAGCCCGAGGCCCAGAAAGCTGAGAAATAATAAACGGGAGGAGATCGCCATGGCCTAAAGCAGCCAGAAGGCTGCAACGACGCCCAGCATCAGGCCTAGTAACCAACCGCTCAGTGCGATTACCCAGCCCTTGGGCAAGAAGGCGATGGCGGGCTGGGTTTCCTGGCTTGCCTTGGCTTGCGCCAGACCATGCCCAAGTGGCCGGAGGCCACTCAGGAGGCGCACGGCCATCTGCCAGAAACTGAGTTCGATCCATTCGCCGAAACGGGCGATCATGCTTACCTCGACGTGGTGACCTTCAGGATGCGCCCGTTATCCTCAGCGACTACGCGCACCATACGGCTGAAGGTGATGCCCTCCGATTGTGGCACACGGCCCTTAAACGTGATCAGATAGGTGCCGCGCCCGCTGGACCCTTTAGCGCCTGCTTGCGGCTTCACGCTGGGCTCCACGCCAGCCACCTCGGGGAATTGGCGCGAGATTTGCTGGGCGATGTTTTGGACTGTTTTTGCGTCCATGCTTCCTCCTAGGCGCGCTCAGGCACTTGCGCGTTCACGCGCGCCCGTTTGCGCAGAAATGCGGGGACATCCAAGTCGTTCAAAATATCCACAGGTGGCGCCTCGCGGCTTTCTTCGATCACCGCAGGCCCGCTAGGTTTGGTATCAGGGGCGGCTTGCTTGCCCGTTGACTCACTCTTGATTGCTCCGGCTTCCGCCAGCCTTTCGGCGCCCGGCAGCACATCTGCCAGGGATTTGGCGCCCAAACCGGTAACGACCAGGATCACTTGCGCTCGTTCGCGCATGCGATCATCCTGCGAAAGTCCCATCACCACATCGACATCGTCACTGATCATGCCGCGGATATGCCCAATGGCTTCGCCCACCTCGTACAGGCTCAGGTCCTCGCCGCCGCTGAAGTTGGCAATGACCCCCTTTGCATCGTCCAACGCCACACTTTCCAGTAAGGGATGTTGGAGGGCTTGTTCGATGGCGTCGACCACTTTGTTGTCGCCGGTGCCGTGGCCAATGGCCATCAAGGCCCCGCCGCCGCGCTTCATCAGGTTGCGCACGTGGGCGAAATCTACATTGATCAGGCCAGGCTGTGTCACCAGTTCGGCGATGCCTTGCACCCCCTGGCGCAGCACGTCATCGGCCAAACGGAAGGCCGTTTCTAGTGGCAGATCCTGCGGTGCGACAAATAACAACCGGTCGTTAGGGATGGCGATCAAGGTATCCGTGTGGGCTTGCAGCCGCGCTAATCCTTCCTGGGCGTTCTTCTGGCGTCGGCCCATCTCGAAACTGAAGGGCATCGTGACCACTGCGATGGTCACGGCCCCTAATGAGCGCGCCACTTCACCGGCTACAGAGATAGCGCCGGTGCCGGTGCCGCCACCCATGCCGGCTGTAAGGAAAACCATATCTGCGCCCTGCAGCGCGGCTTCGATTTCCCGCCGGCTTTCGCGGGCGGCCTGGTAGCCAACCTCTTGCACCCCGCCAGCTCCCAGGCCACGCGTGAGCTGTGGCCCCAGTTGGATTTTCACCGGGGCCTGGCTGGTTTGTAGCACCTGGTAATCGGTGTTGGCTGCAATAAATTCGACCCCGGGGATGCCGAGCTCGATCATGCGGTCCACCGCGTTGCTTCCGCCTCCGCCGAGTCCCATCACCTTGATGACGGGGCCGCGCAAGGTTTGCTCTCTGGTGGTTTCGCTGGGTTTCGTATCTTCCATAACAATCTCCTTAAGCCCCGGCCAGTTGGATGTGGTCAATGGTGCAACCAGCCCGGATCAGATTGCGGATCAATTCATCGGAAAAGGATTCCATGCCCCCGGCCAGCGTCACGCGGGCGGCTTGCGCCGCCTCGGTTTCAGAGGTGCCCACGGTGGCCTGGTGTTCCTGAAGGAAAGTGCGCACGGCATCCATTGGACAATTTTGCGTTGCCGGGAGCAGCAGATAGTGATGGATAGCTTGCGTCGGGCCTGTGGACTTTTCATTCCGAGCCGGTTGCTCAATAGATTTCTTTTGGCCCGGATTTCGCCAAGCCAACCATGCTTCTCCCACTTTGCTGGGTTTGCCATTTATCTTGAACCATGCGGAATGAGCCGCGGGGTCTTCCGGCTGGACGGCCAGCAGCCAGAAGTTGCAGGCCAACACATTGGCCGGGACCGCGTTGTTCTTATCCTCGGAAGGCGCGCGTAGGAAAGTTTCCGCCATCTTTACTGCCCTTGTTCCAGCTTGGGCATCCAAAGGTTTGCTGCTTTCGCATTGCACCCCGGCGGCCACAAGGATGATGGGCAATTCCCTTCCAATCGCAGCGCGCGAAATGGCGTTGTACCAATCGAAAATGCGGAAGCCGCGTTGGTCTTCGCTGCCATCCGGTGTGTGGTAGGGTAATGTAGCCGGCCAGTTTTCGGGCCCACCCGCGCCCCAGGTCATGGAGTTGTCGCCGGTCCAGGCGTAAGCGCCTAGGGCCAGGCTTCCCAATAGAAGTCCTTCGCTGCGTTCCGCAAGCGTTTCAAGCGCAGAACGCAAAAAGGCCGTGTCCCAGTAATCGCCGCCGGGCTCGAGCGCCGGGAAGACGGGAATGAGACCGGCTTGCGAGGCCGCGTTGGCCAGGGGAATAAATGCATCCAGGAAGCGGTTTACCAGCCCGCGCTGGGTCCAGGCCATGCCGGGCCATTGCGCTCGCAAGTTGGGACGATCGAACAGCACGATGTAACGTACGCCCCAGCTGGCATAGGCTCGCAAGATGGGTGCAAAATCATCGACAGGCAGGGTCTGCGTGAGTGGCAGGTTTAGATGAACAACGGGCTGGATCTCGGACTCAATTAGCGCGCCAATGAATTCGCTGGGGATGGCGCGGTCCAGAGGGGCGGGCAGGGTGATCCAATTCACTCCGAGAGCTTGGAGGACCGGAAGCCAGCGCTCCAGGTCTGCCTGGCTGTAATGCTCAGTGTCGGCGAAATAATGGATGCCCAGCCGTTTTGCGGAAGTGACCGCCAAGGGTTCTGCGGTTTCCTCGGCCAGCATTTCCCCCTCCGCGGCCGGATCGGGATCCTGACCTGTATCCTCTGCGGTCAAATCTGCATTGCTGACATCCTGCTCCGGGTGTTGCCGCAAAAATGCTTCAAGCGAAAAAGTGCTATCGGGGAAACGCTTGCCATCCTTCTGCATCTTGGGCTCCTTGTACGTCCCCTTGGGATGCAAGAGATGTGCCAGCCTCAAGCCGTGCAAGGCTGGCACATCGATGGGTTGATAAATGGAGATGCCTTTCGCCAGCCGCTACGGGGGCATGAACCCTCTGCTGGCCCTTATCCTTGGGACGAAAGGCGTGAACCTAGAACTTGGGTTTTTTTGCTATCTTTGCTCGAACTGATTCTAGCGGAGCGCGTTTAAGGCCGGTTAAACGCCGCAGAAGGGCTTTGTTAACGTTTTGATCGGCTTTTCCTTACTAGGGGCAGTGCCTGCTATGGTAAAAACGAGACGTGATTTTAGTGACAGGCGGAGCCGGGTTTGTCGGCCAAAGGCTCGTCCAGCGATTAGTGGACGAGGGCCATGGCGTCCGCATTCTCATACGCCCGTCTGCGGCAACGCCCAGGCTGCCGCAAGGCTTATCCGTGCAGGCGGCCATCAGCAGCCTGGCTGACTTGCGCGGTTTGCGCGCCGCGCTGGTGGGGGTCGAACGCATTTTCCATTTGGCCGGCGTTGACTGGTTGGACAGCCGCGAGAGTTTCCGCGCTACCGAGACCGAAGGGACGCGCAACCTGCTTGAGGCTGCCCAGGATGCCGGTATTAAGCGTTTCGTGTTTCTTAGCCACCTGGGGGCGGACCGGGCGGCGGCCTTTGCGCCGTTGAAGGCTAAGGGCATCGCTGAGGAATTCGTCCGCCGCAGCTCTCTGCCCTACACGATCATTCGCTCCAGCCTAACCTTCGGCCCGGGGGATCACTTTACGACCGACCTAGCCAAGTTAATGGCCTTCTCAAAGGTATTTCCGCTGCCGTTGAATGGGCGCATTATGCTCCAGCCCTTTTGGGTGGAGGATCTCGTTACCTGCCTCACCTGGTGCCTGGATGATGAAGCCACCCTGGCTCAGACCATCGAGGTCGGCGGGCCTGAGCATCTCAGCTTGCGCCGCATCTCCGAACTGATCCAGCAAAAAGCGGGTTTACAGTCCCGCCTGATCTCAGGGCGCCCCTCCTACTTGCGCATTCTGATCAACCTGACTCATGCTGTGTTTCCGCGGCTTCCGGCCTCTAATTTCTGGCTGGATTATTTGGCCGCCGACCGCATCTGCGAATTGGATACAGTCCCGCGCGTGTTCCACCTGTTGGCGGCTCGCTTTTCGCAAAAGGTTGATTACCTGGCCGGCGTAGATTGGCGCCAGGCTTTGCTCTGGGATATGGCAACGCACCAGGCTCCGGCATTTCAAATTGATTAGCTTGCCAAGTGGCGGCGGCCCAAACGCTCTTATATACTCACGCTAGTTATTAGCTGGCGATGAAGACGTACGACGTTTCCCTTAATATTTCTCCAGACATGCCGGTGTGGCCCGGCGACGGTGGCATCCTCATTCGCCGCATCGACAAGATGGAAGATGGGGCTGCCGCGAATGTGTCCCGCATGGAGATGGGCGTGCACACAGGCACGCATGTGGATGCCCCGTATCACTTCCTCAAAGACGGCCACACCGTGGAGAGCCTGCCGCTCAAGATCCTGGTAGGCCGCGCCTATGTCATCCATTTGAGTGACGATGTGGATGTGATCACGCCGGAAGTGTTGGAGGCAGCCGATATCCCGCCGCGCACGCGGCGCGTGCTCATCCGCACGCGCAACTCCAAGCAGTGGGCCAAAGAATACCGGGCGTTTCAGAAGAATTTTGTGGCGATAGATGTGAGAGCAGCGGATTATCTGGTGAGGCGCGGTGTTAAGTTGGTTGGTGTGGATTATTTGTCGGTGGCCCCGTTTGGAGAGGGCACTCCCACGCATGTAGCGCTGCTAAAGGCTGGAGTTGTAATTGTGGAGGGGCTTAATCTCGCGCAAGTCTCCCAGGGTCGCTACAACTTTTTCTGCCTTCCGCTGAAGCTGAATGGCAGCGACGGCGCCCCTGCGCGGGCCATCCTGCTCGGCGTTTAAATCCTATCCGAGGGCTATTTGATCAGCATACGTGCGGCCACCCCGGCAGACGCCGAGGCCATTGCTCGCGTCCACATAGCCAGCTGGAGGAGCACTTACAAAGGATTAGTGCCCAGCGAGTTCCTGGCCGCTTTGTCCTATGAGCGGCGCACCGAGCAGTGGGGTTCGGCGCTGGAAAACCCGGATCGCAATTACATATTCGTTGCCGAGCATAAGGAAATTGGCATTGTTGGCTTCGTCGATTGCGGACCTGAGCGTGAGGGCCGGAGGGAATATCCAGGGGAGATTTATGCTATTTACTTGTATGAGCAATATCAGGGTAGGGGAATTGGAAAGCAGTTATTTGATAAGGCGGTGGACGAATTGAAGCAGCGCGGCCATCATAGCATTCTGCTGTGGGTGTTGATCGATAATCCCTCGCGCGGTTTCTATGTGCGCATGGGAGGGGAAGAGATTAGCCAGAAAGAAATAGAGATTGGCGGCGTTAATTTGGTGGAAGTGGCCTACGGCTGGAAGCAGCTTTAGGCCACGCGCTTTATCTTCTTGAACAGATCCCTGTCGAACTGATCCAAATTCCCCGGTCCCAGTTTCCCGGCGGCCGCCACCGCCGCGGCCACGTCGTGGCGCAGCCGGGCCACATCGATGCCGCGGCACACATCCGGCCAGGGGCGCAGCCACTTCTTGCAGCGCTCGAACATCTTCGCCATGCCTAGGAAATTATTGCGCTCGATCTGCAGGTAAACGACCCCTGCTTGTAGGATGCCCTGGTAAAGATAGCGCACAGGGCCCGTCTCGGCTTTCCAGGCGTCTTCTAGGGCCTCGTGGGCTTCCCAGTAGTGCCCGTTATCGAATAACTTGATGCCTTTGATCGCCATCGGGTGCAGCTCACCCTGGCAGGCGCCCGGCATCTGGTCGGGGGTTACGAAGATTTCATCTGGGTTGCGGACGACCATGAGAGCAGTATATCCGCGGGCTTACTCGATGAATATCTCTACGTGGTCTCCGTCTTCCTCGTCGATGACGTCGATGACCTTGCCCACCATGCCGCGGTTGATCGCCTCACGCAGGTCTGCTTCTTGCACCCCGGGGACATACTTTGCTGCAATGCCTATGCCCGCGTTCACCAGGGTAAGCGGCAAGTTCACGCTCACCTTGTTTCGTCCACTGAAGCTATCAGAAACCCGCACGCGCAGGTAGCGGCCGTCCTCTACAGGCAGGCTGCCACGCCCGGAAGCGGCGCGGCCTGCGCCGCGGGTGAGCGCCTCCAAAAGTTTAGCGCCGTCCGCGGCGCTGATCTTGCCTTCCTGGATCATTTGTAGGATCTTTAATCGTTCTTCACTGGTAGCCATAATGCCTCCGGCCCAATTAGCTGATCGTAATGGCGACGACGTCATCGTCGTCCTCGTCGTTGGCGCGAATGCTGATAGGCTCGCCTTTCGTGCCGGCTTCCTGCATGGCTTGCACGAGTTTGTCCACGTCCTCCTCGTCAAGCCCAGGAGTATGCCTGCCCACGGTGCGCAGGGTCGTTGTGGCTACGCCCACGGGAACAGGAAGATCCAATTTGAAATTGACTCGGCCAGACCTTTTGCGTGAATCCACGCGCAGGTGCGCCCAGGGGCCGCGGCGGCTGAGCCAGCCTAACAGAATAAACAAAATCCCCAGACTCAAAGGAAACCAGGCGCAAAAGAAACCAAGGCCCAGGCCGCCGTCCCGCGCATCTGCGCCCATCCATAAAGCGGCCAACACTGTAAGCAAGGCGCCGATCGTGACCGGGATGAGCCACCAGCCCCAGGTGCGCGCAGGGCTAGATCGGTCCTTATCGGTCACCTCGACCACAGGAGGGAGGGACTCTTTTTTTTGGCTGCGCAGGCTTGCACTGGAGTTTTTTGAGAGGCGGCGGGCAGCCTCGTCGGCGCTTATTTCACCGCGCTCTAGTTGCCCGAGCACATCCATGGGGCGATCGACCTTCGAGGATTTCGCCTCGTCTTCTGTCAGCAAACGGGCAGCTTCTTCCGGAGTTATTTCACCTTTTTCTACGCGATCCAATATCTTTAGGCGATCCTCTGGGCTAGGCATTGTCCCCGTCCTTTTCGACTATCTCAGTCAGAGTTGCCGGTAAAGGCGAAACTGGCGGCACCGGGGGAACGGGTGGCGCAGATTCCGCGGCTTCGCGGCCTTCCAGTGTGATCAAGAGCATTTCCGCTTCCTGCACGCTAATTTTCTTTGCCTGCACCATTTGCAGGATTAGCGCGCGTTCCTGGCTGGACACAGGTTCCGAAGATTTCGTCTTCATCCCGGGCGCCACGTTAATAACGCGCCCTTGGCGCGAGCGCAGTTTGTGTTCCAGGCGGCGTTGTGCCTCTTGAACGCGACGTTGGGCGCGGGCCGCAGCGCGCGAACCGGTTTCCTTCAGCCGTTCGCCTAAGGCCTCCAATTGCTCGCTAAGCGCTTCCAACTGGCCTTCCATCTGGGTCGTTACTTGTTCGGTGATTTCATCGGCAAGCCCGGCCAGGTCATCCACAAAGTCCACGTCAGGTGTGAACTCTTCGCCTCCCCGGCAGCGGAAATCGATATGGCCCTCGGCAGAAAGTTCCAATGTGGCCCCGCCATCCCCAAGGGTGAACTCATGCCGGCCTGTGCGCATCAGTTGCTTGCTGTCCTCGGTATAGAGGTGGATCTGCTCGGCGCCGCTGGTGAGTACCACATCCGCGTCACTCGAAGCCTCCAGATGGCAAAAGAGATTACCCCCGGTCTTTACGCGGCACTCCCATCCCTCTTCCAACTCCAGGCGCAATTCAGCATTGCCATCGCTGGAAGCCTTGATGTTGCCCTCGATGTTCCGCAGGCTGAGATTCCCGTGGATCTCTTTTGCCGTTACCTCGCCCTCTACGTCGCGCAGGCTGAGGTTTCCAGATACTTCTTTGACGTTGAGTTCGCCTTCCACGCCGCGCGCCGTTAGATTTCCGTCGACGTTGCCAAGGGTAGCTTCGCCCACGGTCTTCAGGTTTAACGATCCGCCCACCTCGTCCACGTCGAGTTTGCCTTCGATGCCGTTTACGTACGCATCCCCGGCCAACGATTCGATATGCAATTCGCTTCCCTCAGGGACGCGCAGCATACAATCGCTCTCGCAGCTCAATGACAGCGTGTCGTCTTTGAAACTGTAATCCAGGTGGTCTTCGCTATCTACGTCGATGCGAATACCCCCTTCGTCCCAGCCTTTGACCTGCAAGCTGCCGGCCACGCTCTCGATTTTGATCAGAGGGGTATCCCCCGAAGGGATTTGTATTCTTGCCATCTCAGCTTCCTTCCTTTTCCTGAATGAGGCGCAAGGCCTCTTCGTAATTGATTTTGCCCGCGTCTAGGTCCTCGAGGATTCGCTTGCGTTCGTCCTCGCTCAATCCGGCGAACTCGTCTTCGCCGGGCTCGTACCCCATGGCGCGGATGATCTCCAGCAGGCGGTTGCGGATGGTGGGGTAGGAGAGCCCCATGTCCGCTTCCATGCGCGTGATCTTGCCTTCATTGCGGACAAACAGCTCAACGAAGGCAAGGTGCTCTTCGTTGAGCTGGCTGAACGCGCCGCTGGTGAAGCGGCCTTCTATCCGGGTGTCACACTCCCGGCAGGAAAGGCCAGTCACCACCAGCTCGCCTCCGCAAACCGGGCAGACGCTTGGGGTGCGATGCATGGGCTACCGGCCTCCCCAGGCGGAAGCCACGCGATTATTGTTAGTCCGCGGCTTGATCCAGTGGCCTAATGCTATGAAGGCTTCTCCTATCCCCTGGCGCACCTTGCGACCCCAATCGAGTTGGGCATCCGCCTGGCGAGCGTGGGCGGGAAGCCGTTCCGCCAGCAATGATTGGCGGACCTGATGCTCGTAAACTTGAAGATTATTTAGATACATGAGGGCTCCTTTTACTTACTCTAAGCGAACCTTGAAAATACTCATTTCTGTCAGCAATTTCATGCAACATTATACAGAAATAGTTAAATATGTCAATATGGAATCTTAGAGAAATCAAGGTTGGCCTTAAGTAACCATAAAACTCCCTTTGTATCAGGGAAAAGGCGGAGAAAAGAGGAACCTTGCGAGTTAGATTACTCGTGCTGTAATAATCCCGGCGGGCTGGTGCACTTCCAGGGTCGTGCCAATCTCATCACAGGGGCGACGGATTACAGCGAGTCCGATGGCGCCCAAGCGCGGGGAATGTGCAACGGAGCTCAATTTCCCAACCACCTTGCCCTCGGCGAATATATCCGCGCCGCGCTCCAGGGATGCGATCGCTTGTATCCTCACCAGCTGTCGCACGATCTTGTCGTACGTGACCTGGCGGGCCAGAACCTCCTGGCCGGTATAACAGCCTTTGTCGGCGGAAACGAGCCGGGCCAGGCCGACTTCAAAAGGCGTGTACACATTATTGAATTCTGGATCGCCTGCCAGGCCGGCCTCGATGCGCAAGACCTCCCGCGTGGCGTGCTGTAATGCAGGAATGAATAACCCCGCCAGTTCGTCGGTGAACTGGCCAACCGCAGCTGCCGGCAGGAGGACCCGAAATTTCAGATCCGGACCGAAGCCTTGTTCACCAATGGCCCGAATTCGACAACTTTCCCATTGCTGATCGATGACTTCGTCCAACTCCGGTGGCCGGAAGCCGAACTTGAGCAACAAGTCGGCCGCTTGCGAGCCGTGGATCTCGATTTGCGACTGTTGGGCCCTGAGGTTCTCTACACTGACCTTGTCGTTGAAAAAGATTCGCTTTTGAAAGTACGTTGCCAACCCCGGGCCGTGGCGGGGCTGCGTAAGCATTCCTATGCTGTCCCCGTCATCCAACAAAGTGAAGTATTCCAGGATGCGGCCATTGGCCGCGGTGAGCAGCGAGGGCAGGGCGCGCTGAGGATTTAACAGGTCGAGATTGTTCGTGGTCTGGCGTTGCAGGTACTCACGGCGGGTCTCGCCTTTGAATCTGAGGGAACCCGGCTGAGGGGTGACGTAATAAGCCGCAGCCTCTAAGGCGGCTGTGTATGCGCTATCAGTTCCCTGCAATTGGCCCATGCTTGGAATTCTAGCATTTAGGCCGGTGTATATAATTGGGTCACGCATCCCCTTGGTAAACTTTTGATATAGAACAGCGTCTATAGGATAGTAGGCACACAAAGGAAAATATGGAAGTCAAGAATCCGGTATCTAAAGCTCCAAACCAGATCGAGCATGTACATAATCTCATCCTTGGCTCCGGCCCTGCCGGCCTAAGCGCTGCCCTATACACCGCCCGCGCCCAATTGGAGCCGGTGGTCCTGGCCGGCGCCGAATATGGCGGCCAGGTCTCGCTTACCCATATCGTCGAAAATTACCCGGGTTTCCCCGAAGCAGTAGGCGGCCCCGAGCTCACCGAACTCTTCAAGAAACAGGCTGAGCATTTTGGGGCTAAGGTGGTCTTTGATACTGCCACCGAAGTCGACTTGAGCAAAAGGCCTTTCCGTGTGAAGGCCTACGAGAAGGAATACTTAGCAGACACCCTTATCGTCGCCACAGGAGCTACGCCGCGACATTTGCAGATCCCCGGGGAGACAGAGTTCACCGGCCGGGGAGTCTCCTATTGTGGCACCTGTGACGGCTTCTTCTTCAAGGATAAGGAGGTCGTCGTGGTGGGTGGCGGCGACAGTGCCCTGGAAGAAGGGGTCTTCCTGACACGCTTCGCCAATAAGGTCACCGTTGTCCATCGTCGCGATGAGCTGCGCGCCAGCCCCATCTTGCAACAACGCGCAAAAGAGAATGCCAAGATGCGGTTTATTTGGGATTCTGTTGTGAAAGACATCCAGGGAAACGGCGCAGTGCAACAGGTGCGATTAGAAAACTTAAAGACTGGCAAAGCTGAGCCGGTCAAGACCGATGGGGTGTTCATTTTCATTGGCCACACTCCAAACACGCAGCTCTTCAAGGGGCAACTAGAAATGGACCCAAGCGGTTATTTGGTGGCTAATCGATACATGGAAACCAGCGTTCCCGGCGTCTTCGCCGCCGGCGAGGTGGCCGATCCCCACTTCCGCCAGGTGATCACCTCGGCGGGCATGGGCGCCGCCGCGGGTATCCAGGCCACAAGATTTCTGGAAAACCAGTAAGCGTTCACTTCGTCAGCAGGTGACTCCAAGCTCTCCAGGATATGGAGAAGTTTTGTTGCTCTGGGTTGAGTCGATTATGCGCATACTTGCACATATATGCGGTTACTTTGAAATGCTATAATGCATTTGGATGACCCGCAAGATGCGCTCCCGTAATCCAAATCCCAGGAGATGCAGATGACCAAGATTTCAATTATCGGAGCGGGGATGACCGGCGCCACCACCGCACACTGGTTGGCCGAGCGCGAACTTGCGGACATTGCGCTGGTCGATATTGTCGAGGGCATGCCACAAGGCAAGGCCCTCGATTTGTTACAGGCCATGCCCGTTATCGGCAAAGATGTGCGCGTGGTCGGCAGTAACGATTACGCCGCCACGGAGGGTTCGGATATCGTAGTCATCACGGCAGGCTTGCCGCGCAAACCGGGCATGAGCCGCGAAGATCTGCTGAAAACCAACGCGGACATTGTAAAGAAGGCCACCGAAGAAACCCTCAAGCACTCCCCCAAGGCTGTCTATATCATCCTGACCAATCCGCTCGACTCCATGTGCTACGTGACCATGAAGGTGGGCGGGTTGCCCCGCGAGCGCGTGATCGGCCAGGCCGGCATCCTGGACTCGGCGCGCATGCGCGCCTTCGTGGCTATGGAATTGGGTGTGAGCGTAGAAAATGTGGCCTGCTATGTGTTGGGTGGCCATGGCGATAGCATGATCCCCTTGACGCGCCATTCCAACGTGGCCGGCGTGCCCCTCAACGAGATCCTGCCCGCCGACAAGCTGGCCGCCATCGTAGATCGCACCCGCAAGGGCGGTGGCGAGATCGTGGCGCTGCTTAAGCAAGGCAGCGCCTTTTATGCGCCCTCGGCTGCCATAACCCAGATGGCGGAGGCGATATTGAAAAACAAAAACCTGATCGTCCCTTGCTCAATTTATATGCAGGGCGAATACGGGTTGAAGGACATTTTCTTCGGTGTGCCGGCCCAGCTTGGTCGCGGCGGCCTGGTGAAAGTAATCGAGTACAAGCTTAATCAGGAAGAGCAAGCCATGCTTTTGAAATCAGCGGCAGAAGTGAGAGAAAGCACCTCTACTTTGTCGCTTTAGTTATCTCATCCATAAAGGAGGAACAGATGGCAAAGCTAACAACGGTAGCGCCGGGAAATGGAAAAGAGGCGTTGAAATCCGCAGAGTCTCTCTCCATCACCGACAACCGTACCGGCAAGCAATATGAGGTGCCGATCTGGGAAGGCACCATCAAGGCCATGGAGCTGCGCAAGATCAAGACCGATTCCGAGGATTTCGGCTTGATGACCTATGACCCAGCCTTCATGAATACGGCCAGCACGAAGAGCGAGATCACCTTTTTAGATGGGGAAAGAGGCATCCTGCAATATCGGGGTTATCCCATAGAGCAACTGGCCGAGAAGTGCACCTATCTGGAAGTGGCTTATCTTGTGCTGTATGGCGAGTTGCCCAATAAAGCCCAACTCGAGCAATGGAAGTTCGATATCACGCACCACACCATCCTCCACGAAAACATCCGCCACTTCATGCAGAACTTCCGCTACGATGCACACCCGATGGGCATGTTCATTGCCACCGTGGCGGCCCTCTCCACCTTCTACCCCGAAGCGTCCAAGATCGGCGATGAAAAGAATCGCATTATTCAAATTCAAAGACTGATCGCCAAGGTGCCGACCATCGCCGCCTTCTCCTACCGGCACAGCCGCGGTCTGCCCTTTATCTATCCCGACAACGATCTCAGCTATCCGGGAAATTTCCTGAGCATGATGTTCAAATTCACGGAACCCAAATACGAACCCAGCCCGGTCCTTGAACGCGCCCTGGATGTGCTCTTCATCCTGCATGCCGACCACGAACAGAACTGCAGCACTAACGCCATGCGCGCCATCGGTTCCAGCAAAGTGGATCCGTATTCCGCCATGGCCGGGGCCGCGGCCGCGCTCTATGGGCCGCTACATGGCGGCGCCAACGAGGCCGTGCTGAAGATGCTGACCGAGATTGGCGACGTGAAGAACATCCCCGCCTTCATCGACAATGTGAAGAAGGGCGAAGGCAGACTGATGGGGTTCGGGCATCGTGTTTACAAGAACTACGACCCGCGGGCGCGCATCATCAAGCAGGTAGCCGAGGAAGTGTTCCAAGTCACCGGGCGCAACCCGCTGCTGGATATCGCCCTTGAGCTGGAAGGTATCGCCCTGAAGGACGATTACTTCGTCTCGCGCAAGCTTTACCCGAATGTGGATTTCTATTCGGGCATCATCTATCAGGCCATGGGGCTGCCGGTGGCCATGTTCCCGGTCATGTTTGCCATCCCACGCACCGTGGGTTGGCTGACTCAATGGGTGGAGATGCTGAAGGACGAGGAGCAGAAGATCGCCCGTCCTCGCCAGGTCTATCTCGGCAAGGAAAAGCGCGACTTCGTGCCCATAGAGAAACGAAAGTAGTCTATTAATATCCAAAAAAATGACCTCCAAAGTTGGAGGTCATTTTTTGTTTTGCCTGGTTGCCGATGCTTGGCAGAAAGCTACTGTGTGGCTGTTGCCGCCGCACCCGATCCTGACCAGGAGAAGGTTCGTTCCTCGCTGGCTGGCCCGCCGGTAAGGTAGACGGGCAGACCTTCCACATCGACTCCGATCTGCGCCACAGGGACGACGAACCATTTGAAAATATGAGGACGGCCATCGGTAGGACGGAAGGAAACTGGGACGATGAAACTGGTGTCCTTGACTTCGTCTATGACGCGGCGGTTCTGCCCGCCGGTAATGTCGATCACCGTGACCTGATAAAACTCGTTCCCGCGCAGCGCACCCACTGAGGACCACTGCAGCGTAATCGTGTCCGCTGAGGAGTCGAACGGAGCACCGTCGGCTGGCAGCAGCGGTTCCGGCGCAGGGTAGGGTGGCGCAACGGTCGGTGTCACGGTTACTCCAGCCACAAACGTGCGCTCGCATAGCGGAATAGAAAGATGCTGACCTGTAAAGGCCACGTCGGTTGTCAGGCCATTCCATTCCAGAATGGCCTCCATGGGTACGCCGAAGGTGACCGCGATCAGGCTCATGGTCTCGCCTTCCTGCACCACATGATCTTGGGTGGGGCAGGCGGCGATGGTGGCTTCCAGCTCACTCAACGTCGCCGAGGCGGCCGGGGTTGGCGTGAAGGTGGGTTGCGGAATGCGCAAGACCTGGTTCACGCTCAGGTCGCAATTGGCGTTCAGCGAATTCGCCAGGATGATGTCTTGGGGTTGGATATCGAACGCAAAAGCGATGCCGCCGCATACATCCCCGAGTTGAACCGTGTATGAAAGCGGCGTAAAGGTGGCTTGCGGTGTTGGCGTTACCGTGGGCGTTTCGGGCGTGGGTGACAGCGTTGCGGTCGGTGAGATCGAGGGAGTGACCACCGGTTCACCGGGAGCGAAACCACCCGTCTGCGCCAGGGCCACATAAGTCAGGGCCCCCCCCACAATTAGGAACAACGCCAGCAATCCGATGGCAACGGGTATGCTCAGGCGCAATTCCTGCGCCCCGCGGCCAACCAGAGGAGTAGCTGCCAGCGGCTTTTTCTCGCTTGCGGTGAACTGGTATCCGCAAACCAGGCAGCGCGGTGAGCGCTCGCTTACTCGAGTGCCACAGGATGGACAGACTTTAGTTGGCGTGGAGCGGGGCTTATCGGAGGTCATAAAACCGAGGGATTATACCAAGCGGGCTATTCAACCGCGCTCCAAAGGATATACTGGGTTCGTGCAGCCTCTTAGCCTGTATTTGCACATCCCCTTTTGCATTCATCGTTGCGGATATTGCGATTTCAACACCTACGCAGGCCTGGAAGCCCTCATGCCCGCCTATGTGAAGGCCTTGGTGGTCGAGGCGCGCCTGCTAGCCCAGTCTGCGCCGGAACGGTTCACCGTCCACACGGTGTTCTTCGGTGGCGGCACCCCCTCGCTAATGTCAGTAGAAATGGTCGAGGAGATCCTGGCTGCATTGAGGGCTTCCTACAGCCTCAGCAACGACGCCGAAATCAGCCTGGAGGCGAACCCCGGCACCGTCACCCTAGAAAAATTGGCTGGCTTGCGCAAGACTGGCTTCAACCGCTTGAGCTTTGGCGTGCAATCGGCCAGCCCGGAGGAACTGCGCCTGCTGGAGCGTCAGCATGATTTTGAGGATGTGGTCCGGGCGGTCAAATGGTCGCGGCAGGCCGGCTTCGACAACTTGAACTTGGACTGGATCTTCGGTTTGCCGGGCCAGACCATGGCGAGCTGGCAGCGCAACATGCAACTTGCCATAGACCTCAATCCGGAGCACCTTTCGCTTTACGCGCTGAGCATCGAACATGGCACGCCATTCAAGGAAATGGCCAGCCGCGGGCTGTTCCCTGAACTCGACAGCGATCTGGCTGCGGACATGTACGAATTCGCAGCCGCCACACTCAAGGCCGCGGGCTACATCCAGTACGAGATTTCCAATTGGGCCAAACCGGGCTCCGATGGGCAGCCACTGGCCTGCCGCCACAACCTGCAATATTGGCGCAATTTGCCCTACGCCGGCCTGGGGGCCGGGGCGCATGGCTTCCTCGCAGGTCAGCGTACCGCCAACGTACTGGCGCCAGCCGCCTACATCCAGAGGTTGAGGGATGGAAAAGCCACCCGATTCCCGCGCACACCTGCCACGGCCAGCGCCGAGGCCATTGACAAACAGCGCGAAATGAGTGAAACAATGATGATGGGCTTGCGCCTGGTGGAAGAGGGTGTCTCGATGGCTAACTTTTCCAAGCGTTTCGGCAGCGGCTTGGAAGAAGTGTATGGACCTGAAATAGGGCGCCTGACTACGCTGGGACTGCTTGAGCAGGTCAATGGCGCTCGAAATGTTCTCCGCCTTACCCAACGAGGCCGGCTGCTGGGAAATCAAGCCTTTATGGAATTTGTCTAACGACCGCACGGATAGCAGTGAGAAATCGTTAAAGGACTTATGGCACATGTAACGAAATCCGGAAATCCAAAAGCTCCCGCCAGGGCGGACAAGATGTACTCTCAGGGTCGAATCGATCCCTATAAATCCCGTAGGAAACTCCCAGATCCAACGCGCTGTCCACGTTGCAAAGCCGTATTCCTAAAGGGCCGTTGGACTTGGGAAACGGTTGCCGACCCGGTGAAAGAGGAACTCTGCCCTGCCTGTCGCCGCATCAACGACCATGTCGCCGCCGGGGTGGTGGAATTGAGCGGGCCGTTTTTCGAAGATCATCGCGATGAGATCGAAAGCCTGATTAATAATCAAGAGAAGCTGGAGAAGGAACGCCACCCATTGGAACGCCTTATGGCAATGAAACCTGATGGCGATAAGCTGCGTGTGGAAACCACGGGCATACACCTGGCCCGCCGCATCGGCGACGCCCTTAAGGACGCCTATCAGGGTGACTTGGATATTGAGTATCTGAAAGGGCAAGACAAGGTGCGGGTCAACTGGAAGCGCTGATCACGTAATGCTCAGTTGCCCGTATATCATTGTGACGCCGCTGATAACCATCACGGCGATCACGATACGGCGGAAGGTTTTGCTGTCCATCTTTCCCAACATCTGTTCGCCGGCAAAACTGCCCGCCGCCGCGCTAGCCCCCACGAGGATGCCAAAGATCCACAGTTCGCCGGGGAGCGCGCCGAAGTACGCATAGGTGCCGAGTTGCACGAGGCCGGCCATGAACGAATTGATGGTTTTGATGCCGACCATGGCTTCTTTTTCCAACCCGTAGTTAAGATGAAACGAATTTTCCACGGGTCCGGTGGCGCCGATGATGGCTGACAACAGCGAAACCACGAAGCCCAGCGGCAGGAAATAAAGGGCCTTCATTTCAAATGTGCGTTTTTTTCTCCCCAAATCTGTATTGGAAGACTGTGGAAATCAAATACAGCCCAACCACAATCTGTAGCCATTCAAGCTCGATGTGGGTAAATACATACGCGCCCAGAAAGGCGCCGAACATGCACCGGGGATATGGAACCTTGCCACCGACCAATTTATGTCCCGCCAGAAAATAACCAGGCGAGCAGGCCTGCTTAATTCTTCTCCGATCGCCAGTACAGGCGCCACTGCCCTGGCCCCCAGGGCAAAGCTGAGCACAGGCACCAGCAGCAAAGAGCCGCCACCGCCTCCGACCATATTGACGATGTAGCCAATGAATGCGCCTGCGGGGACAAGGATAAATTCCATATAAGAACGAGCGCCCCCAAAAAATTAATGCTACTAGATTTCCCTGCGCCCCAGCTCCTCTGCCAGCTCGGCCAGCGCCGCGCCGGCCCCGGGCTGCGGTTTCGCCGCCGCCAACGCCACCAATGCCTCACCCGTCAGCCGCGAGGCGTGCTCCCGGGTGTAATCCCTGGCTCCCTCGGCTTCCAACAGTTCCGCATACTCCCGGACCTTTTGCACTGGAATTCCACCGTTGATCCAACGTTTGGCAAATGCGCCTTCCTTTGCCAGCGCATAAAGAACTGGTAGGGATTTTTTTCCACTAAGCAAGTCGCTATAGGCGGATTTACCCATTTCCTCGGGGTCGCCCCAAATTCCCATCAGGTCGTCCCTCACCTGATAGGCCAATCCTAGCTTTTCGCCGAAGGCCATGTAGTCTTCGAAAACCTGCCCCCTGGCGCCTGCTACCAGCGCACCAAGCTCGGTGCAGGTGCGGATCAGCACGGCCGTTTTCCCCCACACCATGGGCCAATAATCCTCGGTGTCCAGCTCCCCCATTTGCTCATAGGCCAGATCCAGGTATTGCCCTTGCGTGAGTTGCAGACTTGTGCGAGCAAGCAGCCGGCTGGCGGCCGCGTAGGTTTCCAGTGATGCAGTTTTTTCCAAGCCCGCCAGGCTGTGGTGAGCCAGGGAGAACATGGCATCGCCCGCGTTGATGGCTTGCGCATCCCCGTGCAAGGCCCACAGGGTTTTGCGGCCGCGGCGCATTTCGCTTCCATCCTGGATGTCATCGTGGATCAGCGAAAAATTGTGCAGCAGTTCCACCGCAGCCGCGGCGGGTAGGGCGCTTTTCCATTCGCCGCCCGCCGCGCGGCAGGTGAGCAAGAGCAAAATGGAGCGCACTCGCTTCCCCGCCGCTTTGGGTCCCGCGCCATCGCCCTCCCAACCAAGATGGTAGGTCAGCATGGCGAAGAGCGCCTCGTGCCCGGAGGTGTTCGCCGGCAAGACAGCTTCTTTCAACGCCTGCTCAACCGCAGGCAGCATTTCATTCTTAAATTGTTCGAGAGACATTGAACCGATTATAGATTAGCTTCGCAGCACCAGGGTGACTGCCTGCAAAGCGGCGATATTCCCCGCGCCGGCCGCGAACATGGTGACGCGCAGCTCGCGTTCCACTTCTTCGATGGCCTGGGTCACCGCTTCCGCCGAATCGCTGGCCGCCTTCAGAAAGGGTCCTGCCATGCCTCCAAGGTCGGCGCCGAGTGCAATACTTTTCGCAATATCGACTCCGGAACGTAACCCACCGGATGCGAAGATGCGCATGTTCGGCAAGGCTTGCCGCACCTGGATGATGGACTCGCTGGTCGTGATGCCCCAGTCGCTGAACGCGGCAGCCAGCCGCGCCTGGCTCTCGTCGCGGGCGCGGTGCATTTCCACCTGTGTCCAGGATGTGCCGCCTGCGCCTGCCACATCGATGGCTTTCACACCGGCGCGAGCCAGTTGCTTGGCCGTTTCTGCCGAGATGCCCCAGCCCACTTCCTTCACTATGACCGGCACTGGCAGCTGCTTGCACATGATTTCGATCTTCTTGAGCAGCCCGCTGAAATTCGTGTCCCCTTCGGGTTGCACGGCTTCCTGCAATGGGTTGAGATGCAAGACCAGCGCGTCGGCTTCGGCCATATCCACGGCTTGCTGTAAGTGGGCCAGGCCATACCCATAGTTGAGCTGCACCGCGCCCAGGTTGGCGAAGAGCAGGATATCCGGCGCCACGTTGCGCACCTTGAAGCTGGTGGCCAGTCCCCCGTCCTCCAGAGCCGCCCGTTGGGAACCCAGCCCCATGGCGATACCGGCGCCCTGGGCGGCCTCCGCCAGGCGCAGGTTGATTTGGGTGGCCTCTTTGCTGCCACCCGTCATGGATGAGATCAGCAGTGGCGCTTTGAGTTTTTTGCCAAGGAGTTCGGTGCTTAGATCGACTTCTTCCAGATTCAACTCGGGCAGGGCGCTGTGCAGGAAAAAATAGCGTTCCAATCCCGTGGTGAGCAAGGATCGTACATCTTCCTCGAGATTAATGCGGATGTGATCCGATTTCCTCTCGCTAGTCCGCGTAACTTTCGCCATAAAGGGGTGTTCCTGTGCTTGAGGCTAGTTTACCAGCCG
>JBBEBI010000062.1:0-10743 GCA_040882365.1 Anaerolineales bacterium | reverse complement strand
TCCAGCGAGGAACCGAAGGCGATGAGGCCGTAGCGCGAGACGCGCCCGTAGGTGGTCTTGAGGCCGGTGAGGCCGCACAGGGCGGCAGGTTGGCGCACGGAACCGCCGGTGTCGGTGCCCAGCGCCACGGGCGCCAGGCCGGCGGCCACAGCCGCGGCGCTGCCGCCGCTGGACCCGCCGGGCACGCGCTCCTCGTCCCAGGGGTTGCGCACCACACCATAGGCGGAATTCTCGGTGGAGGAACCCATGGCGAACTCGTCGGTATTGGTCTTGCCCAGGATGACCACGCCGGCATCCAGCAGGCGCTGGACGGAAGTGGCGTTGTAGGTGGGGACGAAGCCTTCGAGGATGCGCGAGCCTGCGGTGGCGGGCATGCCCGCCACGGTGAGCACGTCCTTGACGGCGATGGGCAGGCCGAGCAGCGGAGGAAGCTTGGCCCTGGTCTTGCGGCCTTTGGCCAGCCTGCGGTCGGCGGCGGAGGCCGCTTTCAGCGCGCTCTCGCCGGCTACATGCAGGAAGGCGTTGAGGCGCGGATTGTGTCGTTCGATGCGAGCGAGGTAGGCGCGGGTCAATTCCTTGCTGGAAAAAGATGCGGCGCGCAGACCTTTAAGGATCTGGGCAACGGTGAGGGTGTGCAGTTCCGTGGAGAGCGTCACGGTTCGCTCACGGCGCGCCGCCCAGCACCGGCGGGACGCGGAACTGTTCGTCGGCCACCTCAGGCGCGTTGCCTAGCAAATCTTGGCGCGGCATAGCCGGGCCCGGCTCGTCTTGGCGCAGGCGGCTTTGTTCCACTACCACGCTACTCATGGGCTGCACATTCCTGGTATCCAATTCCTGCAACTTGCTGATGTGATCGAGGATATTGGAGAGCTGCTGGCGAAAGCGCTCCTTCTCCTCGTCGGTCAGGTGCAAGCGAGCCAGGAGGGCGATGTGTTCGACGTCTTGGCGAGAGAGCGGCATGACGGAATTATAACGATGAACACCAATCGACTCGTGCTACCACTCCGCGGCGTACCAGCGCAGATACAGTTCCATATGGCGGTTCCAATATCCTTCGCTGTGGTCTCCGCTGAGCAGCGACCATATGTGGGGAATATTGCGCTCGTCGAGCAAGCCTTCGAACCAGATGGCGGAATCCAGGATGGCGCGCTGGTCGCGCTCGCCGATGTCCAGCCAGATGCGCGGCAGCAGTTCGGCAGGGATGGAATCCAGCCAGCCGCGCACTTTGGAGGTGTCCTCCTGGAACACGGGCGGACTGTGTCCGCCCAAGGCGCCGAACAAATCCGGATGGGTGAGCGCCAGGTGGATGGCCCATGAGGCGCCGCGTGACAGGCCGCCCACAGCGCGTTGTTGGCGATCGGGGATGGTGCGATAGTTCTGGTCTATCCAGGGAAGCAACTCTGCGACGATGGCTTCATCGAAGGCGTTGGCGGAGGGCTGGGTGTAGTGCGAGGCATCTGCCGGCATGATGATAATGAAGGGGGGAAGCTCGCCAGCGGCGATCAGGGCGTCGGCAGCCTCGTCGGCGCCCAGGCGGTCCCACTGGTCATCGTTGAAGGTCTGCCCATGGATCAGGTAAATGACGGGATAACTCTCGCCGAGATGCTCAGCGTAACAGGGCGGGGTGTATACGCGGAAGGCCAAGGGGCGATCGAGGTGTTCAGATTCCAGGGATAGCTGCTCCACGCTGCCGCCAGCCGGCAGGCAGGGTTCCTTGGCCAGTTGGGCGAAGGGGGTCTGGTTGGAAAGAGAGACGGATTGGGTCGGGGCCGCGGTTTCGCCTGCCGCCGGGATCTCGGCAGACACTGGGGTTGTCTGGGTAAGCGGCGCGGCGCACGCCACCAATAGAATCGTGAATGCAAGCAGTGATCTCATATCCAAAGATGGATGATTATATTCCCCGCCGCCAAGAAGTCGGTTACAAATGGCGTGTACTGGCGCGGCGAAGGGAGAATGAAATGACAGCCAAATGGCTGCGTAATAGTTGTGGGCGACGGACTGATCGTATTTGTCAGCGATCAACCGCAAGAGTTGTTTATTTCAGCGAATAAGGCAACACGTAATTGAGAGAGCCCCGCCGATGGCGGGGATTTTTGTTATTGGGTGCAGCACGTGGCGGAAGACCGGGCGCCGGAGAGACCTGTCTCTGTGGATCCTTCGCTGGACTCGCGTGGACATTGGGAGGCGCGTAGGTGCTCGCTCAGGATGGCACGAGGTTTTAGCGACGCTCGGAATGACACTAGGCGTGTTCCGCTTCGAAATGACAGGGGACGGGACCCGCTCAGGATGACACCTTGATGGATCACCAGCCTCGCGAGAAGCGTTCTTCTTCCCACACGTTGGCGCGATTGTGATAGCCGGCTTGTTCCCAGAAACCCAACTGATCTTCGGAAAGGAATTCGAGGCCGCGCAGCCATTTGGCGCCTTTCCAGAAGTAGGGCGTCTCCAATTCCTGGCGGCCGGGAATGAAACCCACGATGGCGCGCAGCGGGGCGCCGTGGTCGGGCGTGAGCGGCTCGCCTCCGAATTTGTCGGCGAGCAGGAAATTTTCGGCCAAGGCCACCTCGAGGGGGACATTGACAGTGAAGCCGTGCTCGGCGTGCTGCAACAAGAACCTGGCGCTCTTCTTCGGCTTGAGGATGCCCTGGTCGACGAGATCTTTCAACGAGACGCCTTCCCAGGCCGTGTCGAATTTGCTCCAGCGCGTGACGCAATGAATGTCCATCTTCACGCTGCGGCGCGGCAGCTTCTGGAATTCGTCCCAGGTCCAACGCAGTTCGTTTTCGAGTTCCCCCCAGGCACGCAGGTCCCAGGTGGCCGGGTTGAAACGCGGCACCGGGCCGTAGTGCAGCACGGGGAATTTCTGCGTCAGCGCCTGGCCGGGGGGCAGGCGGCCTTCTTTGCGAATGCGCTCTTCTTCGTCGCGGCGTCCCATCAGACTGTCTAACATAAGAGTCTCCTCTGGCGAAACCGGGAGGGTCTTAGACCCTCCCCTACCGAATTCATTGTCAAGATGTTGTTACTAACCTTGAGGGCGGGCCTCGATACACTTTGACAACCTGCAATCAAAGGGTCAAGCTCTCCCCGGGCTTGAGTACGTGCGGTAGAGACTTCGTCTCTTTCTGCACGCGCTGCGCCCAGGCGTCAGGGTCTTGCTTGATGATATCCCAAGTGTTGTAGTGGACGGGGACCACGTGTTTGGGATCCAGCAATTTGACGGCGCGCAGTGCGTCGTCCGGACCCATGGTGTAGTTGTCTCCAATAGGCAGTACGGCGAGGTCGATGCCTTCTTCGCCGATCAGCTTCATGTCGCCGAAGAGGCCGGTGTCGCCGGCCAGGTAGATCTTCTTGCCCTCGGCGGTGATCAGGAGGCCGGCTGGCGTGCCCCCGCCGGAACCATCCGGCAGCTCGGAGCCGTGCACGGCCATGGTTAGTTTGAGATGGCCGAAGGGATGCTGGTGTCCGCCGCCGATGTGCTGACCATGAGTCTTGAGTCCCTTCTTTTTGAACCAGCCGGCGATCTCGTTGTTGGCGATCACCAGGGCACCGGTCCCTTTGGCGAGTGTCTCCACGTCGCCAACGTGGTCGCCATGGCCGTGGGTCACCAAAATGAAGTCGGCCTGGATCACATCCACTTTGGAGGGGGCAGCCGGATTGTCAGTGAAGTAGGGATCGATAACTACGCGACTTTTTCCGATGGCGAGGCTCGAAGTTCCATGACCCAGCCAGGTAAAGGTGATAGCCATACACGCTCCTTTTGGATTCTTTCTACTTTTATAACACTCTATATGAAAGTTTATTATTATTAATCAGTAGTAGCCGTAGGGCTTGTGGAAAAGTTGGATAACCAAGGGAGATGCTCGGCAACCCCCGATATCCAGGGGCGTCTGCAGACCAGACGAATACAGGTGGGCCAGATGGGAGGCAACATTGCCAACCGCTCAAAGGGGAAGGATTGGGGACAAAGGATCGGCCCTTACTTTACACCGCACTTTTGCCGCTCTGAGGACAGAGATGGGGAGGATATCCACAGACTACCCACAACAAGGTGTGAGCTGAGCGGGGCAAAAGAGGCAGGGTAACCAGGGGGTTTATCCCAAGTACCCACCGCTTATCCACAGAGTTGTTAGGGTTATCCACAAGGACCCCGCAATTCTCACCATGGTAGTAGGTGCGGAGATTGATTGAAAGCGAAAAGGGAAATTGCCCTAGGAAGCAGGGCGAGGTTATTTGTAAGCGGAGATCAAGGTGTATTAATTGGCCTGGGGAAAACAAGGGGAGCACCTGCTGAAGCTGGGGCGCCAGTGAGACTTGATCCCAGGGGTCCTTCGCTGGACCTGGTTGGCCAACCGGGCGACGCGCTAGTACTCGCTCAGGATGGCACAGTGGAAGGAGAGCGTATTACCTGCTCAGGAAGGTACTAAGGAAAACGTAATTAGATGTCTTTAATATAAACGCGGTGGTTCTTGTAGGGTTTGCCGGCGAAGGTCTGCAGGTCGCGCCTCATCTCCCAGGCCGACTCGGCCACCTGGGTAAGGTCGCCTTCCTGGAACTGATAGTCCTGCAAGGTCTTAGCCATCTCCGAGTACATGAGGGCGTTGCCGCCGCGGCCCTGGAACTCCGGGAGGATGCCCACGCCGTTGAGCGCGATCCATTTGGTGCGGCGAAATTCCAGGAGCAGATCGAGGAGGCCAAAGGGAAAAAGCCGGCCGCGGGCGCGCTGCAGAGCGGCCGAGACATCCGGGAAGGCGAAGAGGAAGCCGACGATCTCCTCGCCATGGGTGATGACCTTGATCAGGCGCGGGTCAGCGATGACCATGATGTTCTGGATGACGAAGTCGATCTCGCGAGGGGTGAAGGGGAAATACTCCCAGTTATTCACGAAGGCATTGTTGTAGGCTTCGCCGATGCGCGGCCCCCAACTGACCAATTCCTTTTTGTTGCGGAAACGCTTGACCTTCAAGGCGCGGCGTTGCTCCACACGGGCGGCAATGGCATGGATGCGTTCCGGAAACTTGTAGCTGTCCCGGCTGACGTAGCAGGAAACAAAATCGACCTCTTTGCGGAAGCCAAGCGCTTCGATTAACCGCGGGTAGTAGGCGTAGTTGTAATTCATCATGGTCATGACCTGGCGATGTTCGAAGCCTTCTATCTGAATGCCATAACCATCCAGCGGCCCGAAGCCCTTGGGCCCCACCAGTTGGGTGAGACCGCGGGCACGCGCCCACTCGAAGGCGCGCTCGAAGAGGGCGTTGGCGACCGCTTGATCTTCGATGCAATCGAATAGATAAAAATTGGCGGTTTTCTTGTTGTGGTATTTGTTGTAGGGCTTGTTCTCGAGGACGGCAATACGGCCGACTATTTCGCCATCGCGCAGCGCCACGAAGAAATCGGCCTCGGAATGTTCGAAGAAAGGATGCTTCTTGCGGTTGAGGAACATGTAGGCGTCCACGAAGAGCGGCGGCACCCATTGCGGGCAATCTTTGTAGAGCTTATAAGGGAATTCGACGAAGCGGCGCGCGTCGTTTTTTGAGCCGGTATCGATCTGTTGGATGGCGAGCATGCAAGGATTATAAGTCCTGCTTTGATCGGGCGAAATGAGCACATCCCGATCTGCAAATCAAGCCTGTCATTTCGAGCGAGGTCTGCGACCGAGCGAGAAATCCCTTTGATTAACAGGGACCCGCTCCTGAAAGGGATTCCTCCTCAGGCCTACGGCCTTCGTCGGAAGGACAAGCAGTGATCAGTCTTTATACCAATCTATGCTTATGTCAACCCAACCCGGGTTGGACGATTCAAATAGCTTTATCTTCTTTTCCCTGCGCCACTTCTTTATTTCCTTTTCCCGCAGAATTGCCTGGTACACATCGTCGAATTCTTCGTAATAAAGCAATCTATTTACAGCATACTTCTTTGTGAAGCCTTTGATAAGCGCATGTTTGTGCTGATAAACGCGGCCCTCGATGTCATTAGTAAGGCCACCATAGGGCGTAGCGGAGGAACTTGCCAGGATGTAGACATAATAATGACGCGCTTGTTTCATCAATGCCATTCTAGACGATGGCCGCAGCATTGAAAGAGATTTTCGTTCGGCGGCCCCTCGCTCGAAATGACGAGGCTGGTGGTTGGATTTGCCGACGGGCGGCCGGACGGCTAAAGGCTAAAGGGATTTCTCCCTCGGCTACGCCTCAGTCGAAATGACAAAGGGGAATGTTATTTCGCCAATTCCTCTAATTTCGCCACATTGGCTTCCAGTTCGCGGAAGGCGGCTTCAATAGGCGCTTTAGTGCTCATATCCACGCCGGCAAGCTTGAACAGGTCCATGGCGTAGCGCGAGCCGCCCGCCTGCAGGAAACGATGGTAGCCGTCCGCGGCGCCTTTCTCACCGGCCAAGATGCGCTCGGCGGCGGCGTGGGCGGCGCTGATGCCGACCGCATACTGGAAGGTGTAGAACGGAATGTAGGTGTGGAGGAACTGTGCCCAGGTGATGGCGGTGCGAGCAGGGTCATCGGCCAGGGTGGCGCCATACCCCTCAGCGAAAAGGGCGCCCATGATTTCGTTGAAGATATCGGCGGCCAGCGGTTTGCCGGCCTTGGCGCGGTCGTAAACCTCCAGCTCGAAGCGCGCCAGGGTGGGCATCACAAAGAAATAGCGGTGGAAATTGGACATGGCCTCATCGATCATGGCAAGTTGAAAGACTTCGTCTTTCACTTGCTTGCGCAAATAAGCTCGCGTCACGGCCTGGTGGAAATTGGAGGCCGTCTCGGTGACCGTGGACGAGATGGCGCCGTAATCGTTGTAGACGATGGGCTGGTGGCGGGCAAAGGCGTGGCTGTGCATGGAGTGGCCCAGTTCGTGGGCCAGGGTGCTGAGGCTGAAGATGCTGTCGCTGTAGCTCATGAAGATGTAGGGCGGCTTGCGGCCGACCATGCGCGAGGAGGCGGCCCCCTGGCGCTTCTCGATATTGGGGGCCCAATCCACCCAGCGTTCCTCCAGGCAACCGGAACGCATGGTGCTGACATACTCGTCGCCAAGCGGCGCCAGCGCCTCGCAGATCCAATCGATGGCCTTGCGGTAAGGAAGGTCCGGCGGGTTGTTGACGATCGGCGCCCACACATCGTAAGGCGCCATTTTTTCCAGGCCCAATAATTTGGCCTTCACCGCCCAATAGCGATGCCAGACCGGCAGGTTGGCCTTGAATACGTCGATCAAATTATGGAAGACCTGCGTTGGCAAATTATTGGGCGACAGGCGCAGCTCCAGCACGCTGTTGAAGCCGCGTACCTTGCGGGTGAACTCCATTTGCCTGATATTGGCCAAATAGAGTGCGGCCAGCGTCTTTTGCATGGCCAGATACCCGTCGTGATAGTTAACCCAGGCCGTGCGGCGGCGGGAGCGATCGGTGGATTGCATCGAAGCGTTGATCGTGGATTGGAAAATAGGATGCGCGCTCCCGGCAGTGTCCACGGCATCCTGGAACTTGAGGTCGGCGTTGGTCAAGTCACTATAGGTGCGGTACAGCATGGCGAAGGGATCTTCCGCCATGCCCAGCAGCTCTTCGACTTCTTCGGAGCGCGTGTTCTTCTGCAGGCGCAGCAGGTTCTTAAAATAGTGCGCAAATTTTTTGAGCCGCGGTTCTTTCTTAGCCCACTTGAGCAGCTTCTTCCCCCTTTTGATCAATTGCGGGTCCATGAAGGCCGTGGCCGCCTGGAACTCGGCCGCAAGGCTGGCGACGAGCCCCTGGCGCCGGGTGGCTTCGTCGTCGCTGCTGTCCACCGTGGCGGCCCAGCCCACGAAGCCCTGCAGCTCGCCAAGGCGCACGGCGTGCTCTTCGTAGACCTCGAACCAATCCGCCAGCTTGGCCGGGCTGGTCAGCTTGCCGCTGTACTTTTTCAGCTTAGGCAAAGCCGCCTTGGCGGCGTGGAACTGGCGGTCCCAGGCTTCCCAGGAAGCGAAGGTCGTCTCGCGTTTCCAGGTGGCTTCGAGGGGGACATCGGCACGTTTGAGAGTGGACATGATCAACCTCCGGGGTTGAGGATCAGTAGTGACGGAGATGCCTTGATTGGAAGAGCTCCTATAATCAATACGGATTCTAGCAGCAAGCTGCGAAACCAATGGACGTAACGATAAGTTAGAGACCTGCAAGTGAGGGATTTCCGGCTCGGCATTGCCGCACTCGAAGTGAGTAACGCAATCTATGTCATTCCGACGAGGGCCCCGTTCGCTGCGCTCAGGGCAGGCTCCGGCCCGAAGAGGAGTCCCTTTTGCGCTTGCGACTCGCGTATGGAAATGACAAGCTAAAGAGCCAGCGGAATGGAAAACGAAAAGGTGCTGCCTTTGCCCGGGCCCGGGCTTTCCGCCCAGATGCGCCCGCCGTGGGCTTCCACCAGATGTTTGGCAATGGTGAGCCCGACGCCGCTGCCCCCGCCTGCCCGGGAGCGGGACTTGTCCACGCGGTAAAAACGAGCGAAGATGTGAGGCAGATGCTCTGCAGGGATGCCAAGCCCTGTGTCCGCAACCTTGAATGTAACCGCAGCGTCCTTTGGTGTAGCAGACAATTTCACTTCGCCGCCAGACGGAGTGTATTGGAGCGCGTTCCCCATGAGGTTCAACAGGATCTGTCCGAGGCGGTCTTCGTCCCCGAGGACTTGCGGGATTGATTTTGGAAGATCCACCACGAGCTTCACCCCCTTTTTCTCGAATTGCATGCCCAGTCTCTTTTGTACCGAGTACGCCAAATCCGCGACGGTGACTGGCTGTTTCATCAACCCGAAACCGCCTGCCTCCACCTGGCCGAGCTCCTGCAGGTCGGCCACCAAGCGCTGCAACCGGTCGGCTTCTCGATGGATGTGTTGATACGTTTCGGCATTGGCGGGCAGCACGCCATCCATGAGCCCTTCCGTGTAGCCCTTGATGGCCGTGAGGGGCGTGCGTAATTCGTGGCTGACATCGCCGATCAATTGGCGGCGCAGGATTTCATTGTGCTCCAATTCCGCCGCCATGTGATTGAAGTTTTGCGCCAGGCTGCCAAGCTCGTCGATATTTTGATCGGACTCGCCGTGGATACGCACACGCTTTTCGTAACGCCCAGCAGCGAGTTCCTGACTGGCCTCGCTGATCTCGTTGAGCGGGGCGGCCAGCTGGCGGCTCAGCCAGGCGCTGAGACCCAGTGCCACCAACAGGGCCGCGCCAGCGGCAAGAAGTAGAGCCTCGTTCACTGCGGGGCGCAAGTTCGTTATGAGATCCGCATTGGGACCGGGACCCATTTGCATGCCCCCCATCCCACCCATGCCCTGCATGTGCCGGCCCAGGGCGTCCGGCAGGGCCAGTTCCAATCCGACGCCGAGGATCAGGAAGACGACAAAGAAAAGGATAAGGTACGTGACAAAGACCTTGGAGCTAAAGCGTTTGAACCAGAACCTAAGCATGGCTACTCCGCATCGAAGCGGTATCCCGCACCCCGCACAGTTCGAATAAAGTCTCTACTGCCGAGCTTTCGCCGCAAGTGGCCTATGTGCACATCCACCACGCGCAAATCTCCAAAATAGTCATTGCCCCAGACCCTTTCCAGCAATTGCTCGCGGCTTAACACGAGGCCGCGGTGCTCTGCCAGCGTCTTGAGCAATTCGAATTCCATGGGGGTCAATTCGACGAGCCTATCGTCCACCCACAATTGGCGGGAGCCCGGGTCAATACGCAGGCGTGCAAAGGAGAGAACGGACGGGCCCTGCGCGCCGCTTTGCATGCGCCGGAAGGCGGATTTGATGCGCGCCGCCAGCTCGCGCGGGCTGAAGGGCTTGGTGAGGTAATCGTCGGCGCCGACCGACAAGCCGACAAGCTTGTCGGTCTCCTCAGTTTTGGCGGTGAGCAAGATCACGTACACGTTGGATTCGCGGCGCAAGTTGGAGAGCACCTCGAGGCCGTCCATGCCCGGCAGCATGAGGTCGAGAACGATGAGATCCGGCTTGAAGGCGCGGGCAGCCTTGAGCCCGGCCAGCCCGTCCTTGGCGGCGAAGACGTCATAGCCTTCCGGCCGCAGGTAGGCCTCCACCAACTTGAGGACGGAGGGTTCATCGTCCACGACGAGGATCTTTTGTTTGGCCAATGGAGTAAGTATAGGGCCTTTCGTTACGAACGAGGCCAGCGCATTGGCTGGCCTCAATTCGCGGCGCGGTTTGGTGGGCTTACTGCTCTTGCTGCTGTTGCCAGTAGGGGCAGTTCTCGAAGTTGGGGGTGCCGTCCTGATTCCAGTGCGGCATCTGGCTCGGGTCCATCATGACGCCGCCGAAGCGGCCGCCGCCCATCATGGCCATCATGCCGTAGCCGGAGCCCTGGAAGCCGCCCATCATGCCGCCGCGCCCCATGCCAGCAAAGCCGCCCTGCATGCCATAACCCGGCATGCCATACTGAGAGGCACTGGTGAGCCCGGCCGCCTGAGCGGCATAGGCCACGAGGACGAGGGCGACGATGACCCCTACGATAACCAAACCGGTGCGAAGTTCCTTGTTCATTGTTCTCCTTCTACCTGCCCAAGCAGGTAACAAGCCTGAGTTAGATGCTCCCAGGATAGCTGCAGCTAATGAAGGAGACCGGAAGGTTTCGTGAAGATTGTGTGAAGAAGGATCGGCGGAGGGATAACGAGGCTTTATGAGGCCCAGGCCTGCAAGGTTCTCAATGCGCGCAAGGTGACCCATTTATTTGGCGCCTTCTTCGGCCCAAAATCCACCCAGGTTTTTCCGGTGT
>JBBEBI010000061.1:0-10853 GCA_040882365.1 Anaerolineales bacterium | reverse complement strand
GCAGCTGCTCTACTTCCTCAATTGGGATGCCTTCGGGATCAGCGGCGAAGCCTGGGCGGTGATTATGCTGGCCGTCGCTACCGTGCTCGGCGCCGCCATGCTGACGAGGGAACGCGATTGGGCCTACGCCCTCGTGCTCGTATGGGCTTTCACCGGCATCGCCGTCGCCCAGGCGGACTCGAACCTGGTAGCGTATGCCGCCTGGGGGCTGGCGGCTCTATTGGCCCTTGCCGCGGGTTACACGCTCATGCGCAAGCCTGCCTAACTCGCCGGCATCAATCTTTACATGAGGGGGTTGCAGTTGCGCTTTGTGTATCCGATTCACCAATCCGGGAAGCCGTAGGTGCACACGCTCTGCGTTACTTGCACCAGCCCACCGCCATCCGCATCCATGGCCATCAGGCAGCCATAGCCCGTAAAGAGGGAGGAGTCCTGCCTCCTTTTTATTTCTGTGGGGCTCTGCCCCACACCCCGTTGGGGAAACCAAAGTTGGTTTCCCCAAACCCTTTCCGCAATAGAAGATGGCTTGTTGCGTAAGTATCCCGATTTGCCCTTCGGGCCGCTCGCCTGCCTGATGGCCGGCTCGCTTTGGTGCGGTGGAAGAAGAGGGAGATTGGTACGGAACCTGCATCACTCCTAGCGCGATGTCCATCCAAGGCAAAGGCGTCTTCCTTTGGCAGGTCAAACGCGTGGCGGGCGGAGATGCAAACGCCATCGCCGAGCAAGCCAAGGCGGCCAACCTGACCCATATCCTGATCAAGGTAGCCGACGGCCGCTACAGCTACAACATCACCAACGGAGTGGACATGGTGCCCGCCCTGGTGACGGCGTTGCGCGCCCGCGGCATCGCCGCCTGGGGCTGGCAGTACGTCTACGGCTCCGACCCGCCGGCCGAGGCCAAGAAGGCCATCGAACGAGTAAAGTTATTCAAGCTGGACGGCTTCGTGGTGAATGCCGAGGCCCAGTTCAAAGCCAAAGGCATGGACGCCAAAGCGCGCAAGTACATGCAGGAGTTGCGCAAAGGCCTGCCGGGTTTGCCCATCGGCCTTAGCACCTATCGCTACCCCACAGTGCACTATCAGTTCCCCTTCACCGCTTTCCTGGATTATTGCGATTTCGCCCTGCCGCAGGTCTATTGGGTCGGCTCGGTCAACCCCGCCCAGCAGCTCAAGAAATCCTATGGCGAATTCCAGTCGCTGAAGCCCGGCCTCCCCGTAGTCCCCACCGGAGCGGCCTACTCCCAGGGTTCCTGGACGCCCACCCCGCAGCAGCTCAACGATTTCATGGCCGCGGCCCGCGAACTGCAGCTGCCCGGCGCCAACTTCTGGGAAATGTCAACCGCGCAAGAGAACGGCGGCGCGCTATGGAGCGCCGTCCGCGATTACGACTGGGCCACCGGTTCCGCGCCCACGCCTGCGCCCGACGAGGCAGAGGAAGAGCCGCCAGCCCCCAAGCCGGACATCATTGCACGCTACATCAGCGCCCTCAACAGCGGCGATCCCAGCAAAGTCACCGTGCTGTACGAGAAGAACACCGCCAAACACGCGCACAACGGCCACACGCGCACGGGCCGCTCGGCTATCTACGCCTGGTACAACACACTGCTCAAGAAGAGCCTTCCCGGGGGAAAGTTCTCCGTGATCGGTTCATCGGCCAACGGGAGCACCTACACCCTGCAATGGAAGGCGACCGCGCCAAAAGCCAAGGTGCAGCGCGGCAAAGACAGCATCGTGATGAGCAGCGCCAACCCCAACCTGATCGCCGAGCACACCACGAAATTCACGATCGCCAAGTCGATAACGCCGGGTGGAACTTCTATTCCAGCCGAATACCCAGAAGCTGGGCCAATTCCCGTATAAATCCCGCTTGCCGGGGATTTATCTTCTCCAACCCCTCTTTCAGCGAAAACCAAGCGCCGCGGTCCACCTCGGGCACCTGGATGCGCCTGCCGGATTTGGGCGGCCATTCCACTTCGAAGAGATTGCTGTGCACCCGGGCGGCTTGCAGATCACCTTCCACCGCCCAGGCGTATACGACTTTGCCGCTCTTCAGGGTTTGCGGAGCCAGCGGCCTGAACTCGCCGGCAATATCGAAGCCGGTCTCTTCGCGGAACTCGCGCCGGGCCGCCGCCAACGGATCCTCCGCGTCAAATTCGCCTTTGGGGATGGTCCAGGCGCCGGCATCCACCTTGGCCCAGAATGGGCCGCCGGGGTGGACAAGGAAAACCTCAAGCCGGCTTTGGCGAGTTCGGTAGACAAGAATCCCGGCGCTTTTTTTCGGCATGGAAGTCCGATATAATTGCTCATCATAACTCGCGGCGATGGAGTTCGCCCTGAATTGCCCATCGGCTGATAACTCCTACGAATCCCTTGAAGGAGAACAGCGGTTATGGGCAATCTTGTTTTGATCGGCGTGGGGGGTTTTCTTGGAGCCGTGGCGCGCTATTGGTTATCCGGCCGGGTTCAAGATCTATCCGGGGCCATCGGGTTTCCTTATGGGACCCTGGCGGTTAATATCCTGGGTTGTTTCGCGCTTGGCGTCCTTAGTTATCTCATCGACACTCGCGGATTGCTGGGACCCGAGTCCCGGGCACTTATGATTGTGGGCATCCTAGGCGCATTCACCACATTCTCCACCTTCAGCATGGAAACCCTGAACCTGCTACTGGATGGTGAACTCGTTCGTGCCTTGATCAACATTTTCGCGTCCACACTATTGGGCTTGGCCGCGGTGTGGGCCGGGCGCTCCCTGTTGTTCCTGATCTGGAGGTAAGCATGGATTTCCTGCAAGAGGGCTATCTGCTGCGCATCTTCATCGGCGAGAATGATAAACATGAGGGCAAGCCGCTCTACCAGTGGCTAGTGAAGGAAGCCCGGGCGCAGCAGCTGGCCGGCGCAACTGTGTTGCGCGGAATTATGGGTTTCGGCGCCAGCAGCCGCATCCACACCAGCAAACTGGAGCGCCTCTCCCTGGACCTACCCATCGTCGTTGAGTTCATCGACAGCCAAGATAGGCTCGAAGCCTTTTTGGTGCATATCGATCCCGCGATCACCGGGGGTATGGCCACCCTGGAGAAAGCGCAAGTTCGCTTCTATCGCTCGGTTCCCGGCAGCCCATAACCCCAAATCCAGGGGAAGCCCGCAGGCCGAGCCCCATACCCAGCGCTTGACTCGTTTAGCACTTCTGTTCTATACTCTGCCCATCTTTTAGAACATTTGTTTTGCCCCATACCTGGGGCAAGGAGAAGAGATGGTCAATAGAGGATTGCTAAGCCAGCTGAACTGGCCCGCCCGCATCCAGCGCAACCTGGTGTGGGGGCTGCTAGTCGCGGCTGCGTTGGTGGCCTTCGAGGCTTTCAACTTCAGCACCACCGAATTTGCGATGCGCGACCTGCTGGGCGAGCTGCGCTTTGGCGGTCTGGCCTGGGCCACTATTCTGGCGCTGGCCTTCTGTTTTATCGACTTCGCCGGCATTGCGCATATGTTCAGCAACAGCACCAACCTGAAGGCGAAGCAAGGCCTGGAAGTCTGGTACCTGTTCGCGGCCTGGCTGCTGGCCGCCACGATGAACGCCATGCTCACCTGGTGGGGAGTGTCCGTGGCGATCGTCAATCACGCCAGCCTGGGCAACGCCTTGCTGGGGCGAGAGACGCTGCTAGCCATCGTGCCTGCCTTCGTGGCGGTGTTGGTATGGCTGATCCGCGTGCTGGTGATCGGCACGCTGATCACGGCCGGCGGCAAGCTGTTCGCTGCAGAGTCCAGCGCCCAACGCCAAATGCCGCCCACGCTGCGCCGCAACACAGCGGTACAGAACGGCCGCGCCGCCCAACCGGCCATGCGCACTGGCCTGGTGCCCCAAAACAGCAATGGGCGCATCCCAGGGCACATGGAGCAGGGCGAGTTCTAACGTGCAGTATGAAT
Source organism: Anaerolineales bacterium (assembly GCA_040882365.1). Classification (GTDB taxonomy): domain Bacteria; phylum Chloroflexota; class Anaerolineae; order Anaerolineales; family UBA11579; genus JAMCZK01. Next base: position 6,933 of record JBBEBI010000061.1, on the reverse strand, counting down.
TTCCTCGTCCCGAGGAACTTCATCGCGCCTTCCCTCCCTCCGAGGATGAGCAGTACGACGGAGAGGCAGCCCAAAACCCCGGCTGCCTCTCCGTCTTGTTGTTTCCGCCTTTCAGCGCGGCCTTGTTCGGGTCAATTTTATTGCTGGGGTTAAGCCAAGTGTCTTTTCAATCTACTCCCAGTCCTGCGCATATGCTGGCTCGCCTATTCACACCTCAAGTCTTACATTGGGAACCCGAAATTCTAGAATGGGCACACGAACACGGTTTGGACCCGAATTTGGTGGCGACGGTAATGCAGATCGAATCTTGTGGGGACCCATTGGCAGAATCCCAGGCCGGCGCACTGGGCCTCTTCCAGGTGATGCCGTATCATTTCGCCGTTGGGGAAAACCGCTTCGAGCCGGAGGCCAACGCGGCCCGCGGGCTCGATTACCTAAATCGTTCGCTGGCACATTTCAATAATGATGCGGGGATGGCCCTGGCGGGATACAACGGCGGCATTGCCGGCGCCAGCCGCCCGCAAAGCGAATGGGCTCAGGAAACGATCGATTACATGTATTGGGGAGAAAACATCTATGGGGACGCGCTGGCCGGCAAAACGGTCAGCGCAGCTCTGGAACAATGGTTGGCGGCGGGTGGAGCTAGCTTATGCGCTCAGGCTGCGCAACGCGTGGCGGAGCTTCACTGAGTTCGCCGGTGGCTTCGGCGCAATCTGTGTTTGCCAGCGGCAGGCGCACCATGAAAGTGCTGCCGCGATTCAATTTCGATTTGACTTCGATCTCTCCACTGTGGTTCCTTACGATCCAATAGGCGATCGACAAGCCCAAGCCAAACCCGGCGCCGTCCTTGCCGCGGGCGCGCGATTTGTCGCCGCGGTAGAAACGCTCGAACACATGCGGCAGGTCCGCGGCGGGGATGCCCATACCGGTGTCTTTGACCGAAAAATAGGCCTGCTCGCTATCCTTGGATAGATTCACAGTCACCTTTCCCCCGGGCTTTGTATATTTGATGGCGTTCGCCACCAAGTTGAGCGCAACCTGCCTCAAACGTTCGCGGTCACCGCAGACGATCACCTGGTCGATGCGCCCGATCTCCAAGTTCACCCGATCATCCGCCAAAACGTGCGCCTGGTTAAATACATCCAGCAAGATCGTGTCCAGCTCCACGCGGCGCTTATCCAGCGGCAGCTTGCCGGATTCGGCTTGAGCCAAGATGAGCAGATCCTCAACTAAGCGAGCCAAGCGGTCCACTTCGCGCTCGATGGTGTGAACGGATTGTTCATCATATTCGCTTGCCCGGCGCATAAGGTCCAAGTTGCCGCGAATGACGGTGAGCGGCGTGCGCAACTCGTGGCCGATATCGGCCACAAAGCGGCGCTGGGTTGCGAAGAGCTTATCCAGGCGCCCCATGGTGTCGTTGAAGGCGGTGATCAGCTGCCCCACCTCATCGTCCACAATGCCTTCGGTGGGGATGCGCCGAGACAGATCATCGGCCCGCGTAATTTGCAGCGCCGTGTCGGTCACCCGGGATAGCGGCGTAAGGGCGCGCTTGCCGGTAATGAGGCCGAACATGCCGGCCAACAAGATGGCAAGAATACTAAGGATGAGGAGATAGCGAAGGATCTCATCGCGCAGCGCATCGATCACGGTAAGCGAGGTGGCAGCTTGCAGGACGCCCACAGGCTCATCTTCCGTGTTATGCAGCGCAACCGAGAAGACCCGGAAGCTGACACCCGCCACGGTAACGCTGCTGGAAGTCGGGTCTTGCACGCCCATCGTGGACGGGTCGAAAGGCTGGCGCAACGGACTATCCGGTTCCACGGGCAAGGTCAGGCCGATCAGGCGGCCTTGTGTATCCCAAACTTGAATGATCACGCTGGAATCCAGGGTGACCCGATCCACAAAAATAAGCTGGCCTTCATCGTCGATGCGCGTGACGGCGATCATGCCGCGCGCGGCGCGGTCCAGGGTGTCGTCAACCTGGCGAAGCTGAACGACGGTAACAAGGACGTAGACGCCCAAGCCGAAGAACGCCAAGACGGCGGCAAGCACCAGGGTATAGAAAAAGGTCAGGCGGGACCGCAGGGACATGCGCTATTCGTCTTCGCGCAGCACGTAGCCCATGCCGCGCACGGTGTGCAGCAAGCGGGATTCCTTGCCCACTTCCAGCTTCTGGCGCAAATAGCGGATATAAACCTCGATGATATTGCTCTCGCCCCCAAAATCGTAGCCCCACACATCGTCGTAGATCATTTCACGGGTGAGCACCTGGCGCGGGTTGCGCAGGAACAGCTCAAGAAGCTCGTATTCCTTGGCGGTCAGGTCAATCACGCGGCCGCTGCGCTGCGCCCGGCGCGTCCCCGTATCCAGCGAAAGGTCCAGAAATGTGTACGTCTTTTGCTTCGGTGTTTGCGTGCGGCGCAACAGGGCGCGCAGGCGGGCAAGTAATTCATCCAGGATGAAAGGCTTAACCATGTAATCGTCAGCCCCGGCATCCAAACCCAACACGCGGTCGCTGACCGAATCTTTAGCGGTGAGCATAAGGATAGGCACTTTGCCCATGCTGCGCAGACGGCGGCACACTTCCAAGCCATCCATGCCGGGCAACATCCAGTCCAGGATCACCAAATCCGGACGGTTGCCTGCCGCCAAAGCCAGGCCTTTCTGGCCCGTCTCCGCTGTCTCCACCTCATAGCCGTCGGAGCCCAACCCTCGACGCAGGACGTTTAGGATGGCCTCATCGTCTTCGATAATGAGAATTCTGGTCGCCATCGAACCTTTCTTTTCGGGAAGATTAATGAATATATCATAGCCCCAAAGATAACGATTTGAGGCTGGTTTTAAAACGACAAAAGGCCGCTTTTGGCGGCCTTAGTCGCAGGGATGGGTAGGGTTTTTACTTCAGTTCGACAGCCGCGCCTGCCGCTTCCAGCTTGGCTTTGGCGTCGTTGGCGGCTTCTTTGGTGGCGCCTTCCAGCACCTTGGTGTTGCCGGCTTCCACCATTTGCTTGGCTTCCGCCAGGCCCACGTTGGTCAGCTGGCGCATCACCTTGATGACTTCGATTTTCTTGGGGCCGGCATCCTTGATGAAGACATCGAATTCGGTCTTCTCTTCCACCGGTGCAGCCGCAGCGGCGGCAGGGGCCGCAGCCGCAGCCACCGGGGCCGCGGCGGACACACCCCAAGCCTCTTCCAGCTTGGAAACGAGGTCCGCAGCTTCCACCACGGTCAACTTACCCAACTCTTCAACTAATTTGCTCAGATCTGCCATTTTCTTACTCCTTAGATAAATTCACTTATTTGATTAGGCCGCGGCAGGTTTGTCTGCGTAAGCCTTCAGCACCTGGGCAATGCGGCGTCCAGGTTCCGCCAACAGGCGGGTCAGCTGGGTGGCCGGCGTATTGAACATGGCCAACAACTGAGCACGAACAACCGGCAGCGGCGGCAATGTGGCCAAGCGCATCACTGCTTCCCCGGTCATATATTGCTTGCCCAGGAATCCAGCTTTGATCTTGACCGCTTGCTTGCCTTTAGCAAAATCGGCGATGGCTTTGGCCACGCCCGGGGCATCGCTGAAAGCCAATCCTAAGGCTGTGCTGCCAGTTAGAAACTCCGCAGGCAGGTCCAATCCAGCCTTTTGGAAGGCCAGCTTGCCCAGCGTGTTCTTCACCACGTGGAACTCGCCACCGGCTTCGCGAATGCGTTTGCGCAGTTCGTCGAAGTCCGGCATGGTGAGGCCGGTATATTCAGCCAAAAATACGGCCTCGGACTTGCCGATCCAGCTCTCATATTCACTCAGTATGGATTGTTTCTTTTCCTTTGAAAGCGCCAAGGGCTTTCACCTCCTTAACTAAAAAGTCTTTGCTTCGGATCGAAGCAAAGACTTCTACGCAGGCAAAATCTGCGGTCAGAAATCCTTACCTCGGCAGGGAATTAAGCAACGGTCTGCGTTGCGCCTGCTGTCTCGGGCAGGAACGCCCTTTATGGGCGGGGCGAAATTGTACTACAAAATCCTATGCCTCAACGGCCACGCTTTGCGCCTTCAGCGGATCCACGCGCACGGCGGGCCCCATGGTGGCGCAAAGGGTTAGGCTGCGGAGATAGATACCTTTGGCCGAAGCCGGCTTGGCCTTCACCACCGCGTCCATCAAGGCCAGGAAGTTCTCCACAAGCTGCTGCGGCTCAAAGGAAACCTTGCCGATGGAAACGTGCAGATTCCCGGTCTTGTCCAGGCGGAACTCCACACGCCCGGCCTTGGCCTCATTGATCGCCCGCGGCAGATCCTTTTCATTCACGACGGTGCCCGCCTTGGGATTGGGCATCAAACCGCGCGGGCCGAGCACGCGGCCCAGCTTACCCACCGTACCCATCATGTCGGGGGTGGCAATGGTCACATCGAACTCCATCCACCCATCCTGGATTTTCTTGACAGTAGCCTCATCATCGGCCACCACGTCTGCGCCGGCCTCGCGAGCTGTGCGGGCGGCTTCGCCTTGAGCGAAGACCAGCACACGAACCTTCTTGCCCAAACCGTGCGGTAGCACGACGACATCGCGCACCTGCTGGTCCGCATGGCGCGGGTCTACGCCCAGGCGGATATGCACTTCCACGGTGGCATCGAACTTGGCGTAGGAGGTTTCCTTCACCAGGGCCACTGCTTCCTGAGGGGAATAGGGATGCAGGGCTTCTATTTTCGAGACAGCTGCTTTGTACTTCTTACCTCGGTGTGCCATTCAAGCTCCTTTGTGGTCTACCAAAAGCGTTGCTTTCGGTCTGGAGAGCAACAGGGTTGCGCTCCAGGTTCGGGCGCATTAGCGCCCTCCCACTCGTTTATTAGTCGACAACAGCAATGCCCATATTGCGGGCAGTGCCTTCGATCTGCTTCATAGCCGCTTCGATGTCGTTGGCGTTCAGATCGGGCATCTTGGTTTCCGCGATCTCGCGCAGCTGGGCGCGGGTCACCTGGCCAACCTTCTGGCGATTCGGTTCCCCGGAACCCTTTTCGGCGCCGGCGGCCTTTGCCAGGAGCACAGAAGCCGGAGGGGTCTTGAGGATGAAGGTGAACGAACCATCGCTGTAGATGGAAACCTCGGCTGGGATCACATCGCCGGCGCGGCTAGCCGTGCGGGCGTTGTATTCCTTGCAAAATCCCATCAGGTTGATGCCGTGGCCGGCGAGCGCCGGGCCGATGGGCGGAGCGGGGCTGGCCTTGCCGGCCTCGATCCGCACGGTAATTACTGCTTTCAGTTTCTTTGCCATTTCGTCTCCTTTGCGGTGCTAACGGTTCACGGAATTCCCGCGACCTCCCGCTTGCTATCAGGCCTTTTCGACCTGCAAGAAATCCAATTCGACAGGCGTTTCACGCCCGAAGAAATTCACCATGACGCGCACCTTGGCGCGTTCCATGTCGATCTCCGCAACTGTGCCGCGGAAATCGTTGAAGGGACCATCCACGATGCGCACGCGCTCGCCCTGCCGGAAAGTAACCTTGATGCGCGGGGCATCAGCCTCCATGCGCTTCACAATCTGCGCCACTTCTTCGGGGCGCAACGGCAATGGGGTGTTGCCCTGCCCCACAAAACTGGTCACGCCCGGTGTATTGCGCACCACATACCAGGATTCCTCGCTCATGATCATGTTGACAAGAATATATCCAGGGAATACGCGGCGTTCCACGGTGCGGCGCTTACCCTCCTTGACTTCGATCTCTTCCTCGGTGGGCACGACCACATCGAAGATCTTGTCCTTCATGCCCATCGATTCAATGCGCTGCTCCAGGTTGTGGCGGACTTTATTTTCGTATCCTGAATAGCAATGGACTACAAACCACGCCCGGCCATCCGATTGGCCATCGGACTGGGGCACCTGGCTGAAGTCCGGTGTGCCTTCATCGCCCCGCCGTGCTGAGCGATCCTCAACCCGCTCACGGCGCGGTTTTTCGGACGCGGCCTCTTCCTGTTCCTGCTGCGAGACGGATAGGTCCTGCGCAGGAGGCTCCGCCAGGTTGGGAATATCATCCTCATCGAGGTCGCCTTCGCCCAGACGGGCGGAGACTTCCATATCCTGATCAGCAGCCATGGTCTGGTCGCGCTCGTCGGGCGCGGCGGTTTCGCCGGCATCCACCATGGGACTTTCGGCCAAGGGGACTTCATCCTCGCCGGCACCTGATTGGGGCTCACGCAGGCGCGCCTCCATCTCGGCATCGGGGTCGCTTTCAGCTTCCACCGGCTGCCCAGCCATGGGGTTCGCCTGTTCCTCAGGCACGAGGGTTTCGTCGTCTTGCGGCATCAACTCACCAATTCCAATTCTACCGACTCAAAAGTAATCTAAAGATTTCCTCGAAAGTCGCATCCAGGCCACCCAAAACGATGGCGGAAATGAGCATCACGATAATGACGATACGCGTGAGGTTTATGGCTTCCGGCCAGGTAGGCCAGGAGACGCGTCGTAATTCGCTCATGGTTTCACGAAACCAGCGCTGGAAACGGTTCGGCTCACGATGTTTGATTACGGTCATCCCTGTACCTCTTCTAGGTAAAACGCCGCGTTGCCCGCGGCATTTTTCGAACTGATGCCATAGGCAGGCGAGGCAGGAATCGAACCCGCAACCCCCGGTTTTGGAGACCGGTGCTCTGCCAATTGAGCTACTCGCCTACGTTGCGAACCATCGCGATGGAAAGAAATCACTTCGTCTCGCGATGCAAACGATGGGTCTTGCAGCGCGGGCAGAATTTCTTCATCTCCAGGCGATTCTGGTCGTTACGGCGACTCTTCTCCGAAGTGTAGTTGCGCTCGTGGCACTCCGTACACTCCAGGGTGATGATCACACGCACACCTTTCTTACCAGCCATATCTACGTCCTAACTCGGTCTCGCAACCTATTCCAAGATCTTGGTGATGACGCCGGCGCCCACGGTCAGGCCGCCTTCACGG
>JBBEBI010000060.1:0-10868 GCA_040882365.1 Anaerolineales bacterium | reverse complement strand
AAATGGCTCTTGCCGCCTTTGGTGCGCACCAGTTTGCCGGAACCGGTCAAGCGAAAGCGCTTGGCGGTGGCCTTGTGGGTCTTCATGCGAAATTTCTTAACTGCCACGTAATACTCCTGTCGCCGCCCGGATTATTGCTTGGCGGGTTGTGTCTTCGGTTTTGGCGGCGCCGCCGGCTTGGCAGCCGTCTGCGGCGTTGCCGCGGGTGCCACGCTGCCATCGTTCGGCGCCAATATCATCAGCAGGGTGCGGCCCTCAAATGCGGGGGCTACTTCAATAACGGACACGTCCTGCAATTCCGCGGCGACTTCTTTGAGGTCCTCCAGGGCGAGCTCCGGATAATCCCGTTCGCGGCCGCGGAAACGGACCCGTACGCGAACCTTTTTGCCCTCTTTCAACCAGCCGCGTGCCGCCTTTACTTTGAAACCACGATGATGCTCGGTGGTCTTGGGGCGCAAGCGGATCTCTTTGACTTCGATCTTCTTCTGCGCCTTACGGGCCTCGCGTTCCTTTTTGGTGCGCTCGTAAGTGAACTTGCCGTAGTTGACCACCCGACACACGGGAGGATTGGAGTTGGCAGCCACTTCGACCAAGTCCAGATTGGCCTCCTGGGCGATGCGCAAAGCTTCTTCGATTGAAACGACTCCACGATTTTCGCCCTCACCATCAATAAGGCGAACTTCTCTGGCTCGAATGGCTCTATTTACCCGATAGTCGGATGTACTAATCTGTTACTTCTCCTCTGGCAATCTTTGCCAATCAACTCTTGCTGCAAGGGCGGGCCGCATCATACCATATCCAACAACAGCCCGTCAACCAAGCCAGGACTGCGCATCTTTAAGGTCTGTTCTGTGTTGATTCATCAGAGAAATCGTTCGCGGGAAGTACGCGCTGGAGGAGGAGATGGCCAAGCCATACGCCATGGTAGTAGAGGACGATCCGCTGGTGTCGGAGTTGTTCCAGCGCGCGTTGAAAGACGCGGGCTACCAGGCGGACGTGATGGATAACGGGCACAAGGCCCAGGCGAACCTGGTGTTCACCAGCCCTGACCTTATTGTGTTGGATCTGCATCTGCCCAGCCTGGACGGCGGTGTGTTGCTGCGCCAGATCCGCAGCCAGATGCGTTTGGTGCACACCCGTGTGCTGCTTATCACCGGAGACGCGCAGATGGCCGAGAGATATCAGGGGCAGGCGGATGAGGTCTTGCTGAAGCCCGTGGGCTATGAACAGCTTCGGCGCCTGGCGGAAGAGCTGATCCCGATCTCTATATAAACTTCACCCAATACAAAAAGAGAGCAGCCTTGGGCTGCTCTCTTTGCGTTTTTGCATCAGGCTTATAAGTTCACCGTCGCCGAATGGATGCCTGTAGCGCCGCTGGGCTGTGTGGGTCGCCTTTCGGTGGCCTGCAGCTGGCCGCTGCCATCGTAGGCACGCGCGGCGATGGTATGCCGCCCGGCCACATAGGGCCAGGTAAAGCGCCAGAGTACCCAGTTGAGCGGACTTAACGGCGGGCTGATCAATTCTGCGGGCTGCCACTCGCCCCCGTCTACCTGCACTTCCACTTTATTGATGCCTTTGGCGCTGGCCCAGGCGATGCCGCCGGCGAGGGCCATGCCATTCTCGCCTTGATCGGGATCCACAACGACGGTATCCACCACCGAGACCGTGTTCACGAAGGCCTCGCGGTCCCAGCCGCGGTCGACCCAGTAGCCGGGGACGCGTTCCGCGACCAGTTCGATATTCTGGATCCACTTGGGCTGCTTCATGCCATAGCGGTTGGGGATGTAGACGCGCAGGGGAAAGCCGTGATCAGGAGGCAAGGGCTCGCTGTTCATTTCGTAAACCAGCAGGCAGCGTTCGTCCCGGATGTCCTCCAGGGTGACGAACTCGTAGAAGCTATCCGTCGAGGTGATGTAGGCACCGGCGGCCGCGGACTGCACCCCGGCCTGCGCCAGCAGGTCCATGAAGCGCACACCGGTCCAGCGGCTGGAAGAGGTGAGGTCGCCGCCGATGGGGTTGGAGATGCATTGCATGGTGAGGATCTGAGTTTGCGAGGGCAGGCTGCGGATCTCATCGAGGGTGAGTTCCAGCTCATTGTCCACCAAACCGTGGACGTGCAGACGCCATTCATCGGCGCTCACCTGGGGCGGGCGCGTGTTGATGTCAATACGATAGAACTCCTCGTTCGAGGTTAATTCCGGGCGGGTACCGTCCACAGCTTGCGGGCGAGCGGCCAATTCCGCCGGCGATGGGGAGGCCGCCGGACCTGAGGTGAACGCGGCGCCGAAGGGATCATCGCCGCTAACCGGCGCAGGCGCCTCCCCCGCTACTTGCGGCAGGCCGGGTTCGCCGAAGATCTTGCCAAGGCCCCAGGCCCCCAGCGCGGCGGCCGCCAAGCCGGCGCCGCTGACGGTGATGAATTGGCGGCGGCTTAGCTGCGCGGTTGCATTGCTAACAGGATGCCGGAGGGTTCTTTGGATAAGCCAGGCCAAGCCCGCGCCCCAGCCGACGAAGATAAGGGCCAACCAAACGGAACCTGCACCTGCAGCCTGTGAATTCCCAAGGCTGGCCTCAATCAGCAAGGTGAATGCCAGCAAGATCAGCCCGCCAATGATTCCGTAAACGCTGAGTAGGCGGCCGGGCTTGCTGGCAATCCAGCCCAGAAGGCCGCCGAAGATGGCACCGCAGGCGATGAGTTGCAGGATGGCGATGCCTTGCTCGGCGAGTTTGGCTGTGGTGGAAATGTCGCCGATGGGCAGGAAACCCTGCAGGAAACGGATGACCGCCACCATGGCGGTGATGACACTGCCAATGAGCCAGCCCGGCAGGGTGCGCGACATCCAATCGAAAATGTCGAAGGGGACGAAGGGAGTGCCGAGCAGGCTCTCCCCGGCCGCAAGCAGTCCGATGACAGTCAGGCTGCTCAGGGCGCCGAGGACGGCGCCGTTAAGAATGATCGAGGGGGTGGACCGAGAGGATAATTTGTTTGGCATGGCGAATGCTCCAGGGTTTCATTATAGAGGAGGTGCATGGCCAGGTTAGATTAGCAGGCCATGAATGAGGTACTTGTTCGCGGAGCTTGAAAACTGCTAGAATGCTGGATAGCCCTTTCGCCTAAGGAGAGGTCTCATGAAAAAAGCGAGCATAGTCTTCCTTATCGGTCTATTTCTATTTCTGCAAGCTTGTGCATCCGCCGCACCGAGTGACGCATCCGGCAACGAGGATGCCCCGGCGGCGGGACCCGCCGATTCAGGGGCAGCGGACATCGGCGCGGGATCGCTGGACCTGAGCAACCCCGACAGCTTCAGAGAATTTCCGGACAATTATCAGATCGCCATGGACTTCCGTTTTGAAGCTACCCAGGCTGACGGAACCCCGGTTTCCAGCAGCTTGCGATTGGATGGCGTCGGCCAGGCTGAACCGCTGGCCTCCCGTTTCACTTTCACGGGAAGCGGGGCGGCCAACATAGCTGGCAGCGAGACCTTTGAAGTTGCCTATATAGGTGATCAGGTTTACTTCTCTGCAGCCTCCATGGGTTGTGTGAACATGACCGTGGATGCCGCCCAGCTGCCCTTCGACACAATGGTGGATACCGGCGGGATGCTGGCGAACCCGGCGCCCCGCGTATTGCCTGATGAAATCATCAACGGGGTACCCGTCTATCATTACGCTATCACGCAGGACAATCTGGACCTTTCCGATCCGACGGCCATGGACGTCAGCGAGATCACCAATGGGGCGATCTATGTGGCCAAGGACGGCGGTTACGTGGTGCGGCTGCTGCTCGAAGGCCGCGGGGTAAGCAGTCTGCTGAGCGGGGACGAAGAGTTGGAAGGCGATATCTTTTACCAGTTGGATCTCACCCCCATTGCGTCAGTGGGCGAGATTACCCCGCCCGAAGGTTGTGCGACTCCCGCCGAGAGCGATTTCCCGCTGATGCCTGGCGCCAGCAACCAGGCTTCCTTCCAGGGATTTCTCAGCTATCAGGTCCTGGCAACCCAGCAAGCCGTGGTCGATTTCTATAAAGCCGAAATGGGTGCCCTCGGTTGGACCCTGGTGGAGGAAAATCTGATGGCCAGTATAGGTATGCTGCGCTTCAGCATGGACGATCGCACCGTGACTGTGGTGGCGACGTATGACGAAGGCACTTACATGAGCAGCGTGGTGGTGGGCGAGGAGTAAACTGATCCAGCCTTGAGAGCAGGAGAGGCGCCGTCAGGCGCCTCTCCTGTTTTTTTCCTTGTTCGGTACCTTTCTCTTTGTGTAACTCGGCTGGTACAACTCGGTGTCGAATCCGCCCGGCATCTTGAAGCGGGTGAACAGGCCATAACCGCGGTCTTAAATGCCCGTGGTGAATTTCACACCTTTCGCTTTCAATTCGGCCACTGTGGCATGAATATCATCGCAGTAGAACGAAATATCCCGCGTGCCGGAGGGCGGACTGCCTTCGTGGTCGGTTGGATGAGTACCCATGCTGCTTCAGGCAGATTGAAGATGAACCAGCCTTCGCCGGTATCGGTGAAGGAGGTGAGGCCAAGCTTGTCGCGCAAGGAGGCGCGCAATTCTTGCGCGTTGGAGGTGTAGAACATGGTGTGAACGCCTTTAATCATGGACCTCCTCTGGTCAAAAGGACCTCATAGGGATATCGGCTCGGCTCGTCGGTACATCTCACGGATCGGATCATACTGCCGGTCGATCACGGCCACGAACCTGGATTGCCCGGCCGATTCTAGCATGGCCTTTCCCTCAGGTTCCATGTGCATTTGGGTGAGCGCCTGGTGCAGGCGCGTGCGCAGTGCGAGCGGAACGGAAACATGCACCACCCACGGGGGGATGGGGCTTGGCCCCCAGGCCTCGAGGATGCGCAGTTGATCTGCCAACTGAGGGGAAGCACTGAGTTCGGTTTCCAGCACGGTGCTGTCTAGCGCGGTAGCGTCGATCTTTCCGGACAAGAGCAGTCGTAAAGCGTTTTCGTGCGAACCCGCTTCGACCCGCCGGCCGAAGTAATCGCCGTTCAATCCCTTCGCTGCCAACATATAGCGGGTCAGGTTGTAGCCGGAGTGGGAGTGAGGCTCGTTGTAGGCCCAGGTGCGGCCGCGCAAGTCGTTAAAGGTGCGGAATTCTCTGTCGTGTCTGACGACCACATCGGAAAAGTAAACGGGTTCACCGGCGTAGCGGGCGCCCGCCATCAACGGCGCGGCAAGCACGGCGACCGACGGGTTGCTGCTGTCGGCCTGGCGCACGTAAGGCAGGCCGCAGATCCAGCCCACCTGGAAATCCCCGGCAAACAAGCCCGCCTCGCGTTGCTCCCAGTCGTGGTCGGAAACGAATTCAGGCTCTATCCCCAAGCGGTGACCCACATAATCCACCACCCGGCCGAATTGCACATCTGCGTTGGGCGCCTGGCAGGACGTGAATCTCAATACCATTTACTGCGTAGCGATCCTTTAACCTGCGGTGATTTGCATGCGCGATCGGCGCGCGTATTCGCGCCAGCTGATCAATTTGTGGGTTTGTTCGTCCCACACATGTAAAAAGATGCTTTTGAATGAGCTAAACAAGGTGATGGTTTGCACCTGTTGGAAGGACGGGTTTTCGTAGTGCGCCTGTTCCAGGTTGTAGTTGGGGATCTTGGGGTTGAGATGGTGCAGGTGGTGAAAGCCGATATTGCCGCTGAACCACTGCAGCAGCCTGGGCAACTTGAAGAACGAGGAGCCGCGCAGCGCGGCTTCGGCGTAATCCCATTCGGTGTGCCAGCGCCAATAGGTGTCTTCGAACTGGTGCTGCACGTAGAAGAGGTATACGCCGATCGAGGAGCCGAACACCATCATGGGGAGCCAGGTGATCAGCAGGTTGGTGAAGCCGATCAACGCGCCCAGGCCCAGGAAGATGGCGGCCAGGCAGAGGTTGGTGAAATATACGCTCTTCTTTTCGCGCGCCTGCCCTACGCCCAACCCGGTGGGGAAACGATTGAAGAGGGTGAACAAGATGGTGGGACCCACCACAAACATCACCAGGGGGTGGCGGTAAAAGCGATAGCGCAATTTCCGCAGCAAGGGAAGGGCGCGGTATTCGTCAACCGTGAGGGTTTCGATATCGCCGAAGCCGCGGAAATCCAAGTCGCCGGCCGAGGCGTGGTGCTTGGCGTGCGAGTTGCGCCAGGCGTAATAAGGCGTGAGGGTGAGCACGCCCAGGAAGGTGCCGACGAGATTGTTCAGGCGCGTGGACTTGAAGAACGAGTTGTGGCCGCAATCGTGTTGGATGATGAAGATGCGCATCATGAACAGGGCGGCGAGAAAAGCGAATACCAGCGTGAGCAGATAGGAAACGCTCAGGCTGAGGATCATCAACACCCAGATGGCGAAAAATGGGACCAGGCTGTTGATCAGCTGCCAAGTGCTCTTGCGTGGATCGGGAACCGTGTAACGTTTTACGAGATCCACCCAGGCGGGTCTTGCGGTGTTTGCAGATACAGCGGTCATTGTTTTTAGGACTCCTACTTAAGGCGAATGGCGCAATTGTAGCAGGTGCAGTGAAGCCGGCGGCGGAATCCGCGTTAGAGAATTGTTATCCTTTCCACTATAATTTGGCGCGTTTCTTATGAAACCCCCCAAAATCGTCATTATCGGCGCCGGACCGGCCGGCCTGGGCGCGGCCTGGCGACTTAAGGAGCTTGGCCATGACGATTTCTCCGTTTTCGAGCGCGCCGCCCACGTGGGAGGGCTGGCGACCTCCTTTGTGGACGGCAACGGGTTCACCTGGGACGTGGGCGGGCATGTGTTGCATTCGCATTACCCGTATTTCGACGCCGTGTTCGAAGAGGTGATGCGCGGCGAATACTTCACACACCAGCGCGAATCGTGGATCTGGATCTACGACCGCTTTGTGCCTTACCCATTCCAGAACAATATTCATCGTCTGCCGCCCGAGGTGATGGGCGAGTGCCTGGACGGATTGAAGGAGCTGGCTCTCCATCCCCCTCCGGCGCCGGAGAATTTTGCGGACTGGATCCTGGCTTCGTTCGGAAAGGGCATCGCCAAGCATTTCCTGCTGCCTTACAACCTGAAGGTGTGGGCTCATCCGCCGGAGTTGATGAATTACCGCTGGGTGGGCGACCGAGTGGCCAGCGTGAACGTGGCGCGCGTCGAGGACAACATCGGCCTGAACCGCGACGACGTCTCCTGGGGGCCCAACGCCACTTTCCACTTTCCGCAGCGCGGCGGCACCGGCGAGATCTGGCGTCGGGTGGGCCGCCGCTTGGCGGACAAGATTGCGTTGGGCAAAGAAGCGGTGCAGGTGGATGCGAAAAAACGCGCCGTTCATTTCGCAGACGGCTCCCGCGAGGGCTATGAGCTGCTGTTCACCAGCATGCCGCTGGATGTGCTGATGGGGATAATCAGTGACGCCGATATTGGCCTGGATACCAGACCCCTGCGCCACTCCACGGTCACTATCGTGGGCATTGGCATTCGGGGACAAGTGCCAGAAACGCTGAAGACCAAATGTTGGATGTATTTTCCCGAGGATAAAGCGCCCTTCTTCCGCGCCACAGTGTTCTCCAACTATTCGCACTACAACGCGCCGGAAGGCGCCTGGTCGCTGATGACCGAGACGGCCTCTTCACAATACGTACCCTTTCCCGGCGGAGACTTTGAGCAGTTGGTTATCGAAGGCGCCAAGCGCACCCAGCTTATCCCCGCCGATGCGAAGATCGAATCGGTGTGGACCTTCCGCGCCGGCTATGGCTACCCCACGCCGACGCTGGGCCGCGACGCGCTGCTGCAGCGGGCGCTGCCTGCGTTGGCCAAGCATGGCATCTATTCGCGCGGCCGCTTCGGCGCCTGGAAGTACGAGGTGTCCAACCAGGACCACACTTTCATGCAGGGTGTGGAATGGGTGAACTCGATAATGAAGGGCGAGGCGGAGCTGACCGTGAACGACCCCAGGGCGGCCAACGCGCCCAAGAAGGCCTAACGGATATCGGCCTGGTGTTTGAACAGGGTGGTGTTGAACAGTTTTATGGAGAGCGAATTGATCAGGCGCACCAAGGTCTCAGAAATGATCTGCCCCACCGTGCGGTAGCGCCGCCCGGATGAGAGCACGGCGTTGTTTCTGATCAGCATGGTCTTGCCGTATTTCCCCAGCCTGTTGCCCAAATAAGTATCCGCTTGCAAATTGATCTTGGGGTTGAACCCTCCCACAGCTTCGTAGGCGGATTTGCGGAAGGCCATGTTCATCCCCGAGAGGGAGGCGATCATAAGCCGCGGCGAGATGCGGTTGAGCAGGCGGATGACGGCGCGCACGCCGCGCGGCCCATCGTGAAACTCGAAGGGGCCGCTCACGGCCACCAGCTCCGGCCGCGCTTGCAAGGTTTCGTAAATGCGCCGTAGCCAATGGCGGGGCACGCGGGTATCGGCATCAGTCATGGCGATGATGCTGCCCTGGGCGGCCTGCACGCCGGCGATGGCGGCGTGCACGTAGCCCTTTTCGGTGGTGTTGATCACACGGGCGCCCAACTTCTCGGCAATCTCGGCGGTCTTATCGCTGGAATTGTTGTTGGAGAGGATGATCTCGTAGGGCTGGCCGAAATCCTGGTCCCGCAGGTGCTGCAGGCAGGTGCCGATGATGTGCTCTTCGTTGTAGGCGGGCACCACTACGGAGATCACAGGCTTGTCCGGCATATCGGTGAGTATACACGAGGGCAGATTCGGTCTGAACGCCTACTTTGTAATACAATGCTCAAAACTTTCGCCGGAGAAATTATGCAAGGCAATAAGCCTTATCCTCCAAGTTGGGCAGACCGTTTTCTGGATTGGCTGGACAACCTCCCGATTCCGTATGGGATCACGGTTCTGATCATCTATGGCCTTGCTGCGCTCAGTTTCCACATTGCGCTGTGGGTGGAAGGAGACATCCGATTTGGTGCCGTGGATGTGCCATCCCTTTTCGATGCAATTTGGTCCATCGTGGGGGTTTTCTTCCTCCTGACCCTGGACCGCATTGCCCATCGGGCCATGGACAAATTTTCCGTTCTCGTCCCACGCAAACGACGAGAGCTCGAATTGCTGCGCTACAAGATGACCACCTTGCCGCCAGGCCCCGCTCTGGCATTCACCATCGTGGTGATCGCAATCTTGGGGGCGGGGGCCTATTTAGATCCGTCCTTTTTAGGCGTAAGCAACCCGGTCTCCATAGCCATTTATTTCTTCTTCCTGGCGTTTTCCTATTCATTTGCGCCGATCTTGCTTTATCACGGCTTGCGCCAGTTAAGCCTGGTCACTCAGGCCTACCGCCTTGTCGACGAGATCAACCTCTTTCATTTGCAGCCACTATATGCATTTTCGGGTCTTACCATGACGTCCAGTCTATTCTGGATCATTATCCTGAACTTCAATCTGGTCAGTAATTATTCCGGTCCGGCTGTATCCACAATTGATCTAATCCTTTCCATCCTTTTCAGTTTTCCTTATGTGGTATTAGCCGCGGCCACTTTCATCGTGCCGTTGTGGGGCATCCACCGGCGCATCCAAAATAAGAAGGAAGCCGCGCTGGAAGAGAACGGACAGCAGATCGAAAAGACGCACCGGGTCCTGCACCGCCACCTAAACAAGGCCGATTACAAAAAGGGCGGCGAGATGGAAAAATCGCTGGCCAGTTTGTACAAGATGCGCGAACAGATCGAGAAAGTGCCCACCTGGCCGTGGAACCCCGGCACTTTGCGCGGCTTCCTCTCCGCCGTCTTCCTGCCGCTCGGCGTCTGGGTCCTGCAGCGCTTCCTGTCCAATCTGTTGTAAGCATTTTTTCTAGAACATATGAACGGCCAGCAACAATCCCCCGCTCTCCTATGGGGCAGGGTCATATGTTCGCCCGGTATGGTCAAAATGTCCATATGCAGCGGTTTCCCGGGGCGCGACGAAATGCCCAAAAATGCGTTTAATTAGTAACCCTATTCACCTGTGGAGGAGGTCCACGTGACATTCAACAAGAATATCGGTTTGCTTCTGCTAGGCATCTGGCTCATTCTTACAGGCATCGCCCAATTCGTCACCCTGGGCGACATCGGCATGATCATGAACATACTTGCCCTGGCGGCCGGCGTGCTCATCGTCATAGGGCGTTGACTTCGCCGGGTAAAGATTCGCCAGCCTCAATGAAAGGAGACCTATGCTCGAAACCATTATTGTCGTTCTGCTGATCCTTTGGCTGCTGGGCGCTTTCGGTCGCGTGCGTCTGCCCGTCCTCAGCGGAAACCTGGTGCACATCATCCTAGTCATAGTAGTGATCCTGCTGATCTTCCGCTTGCTATAGCCCCATGTTTTTCTCTTCCGAAAAAAGCCGCCCGCGAGAACGGGTGGCTTTTTTTATAGTCTCGACTAGCAAGCTGCTAATCCAGCAGAAATTCTGCGGTAATGGGCCATTGCCCTTCGCAGGTGACCCCTGGGTCGTCGCCATAGGAGTAGGTTCCCTCAATGAGAACCGATGCTCCGATGGCGACCGTGCCCGTGAACGTTTCGGTGCCAGGCAGGCCGGTGGCAAGGGCGATGAACTCACCAAGGAAAAGTATCATCTTTACCAGCCTACCCGCCGGGCGACAGCTAGCCAGATAGCTGCCGCCCGCGCCTCCGGTTCCGCTCACCCCCTCTCCCTGGTGCACTTTTTGTCCTGTCTCTCTGCCGACATCTCGGCGGCCCGTGCGTTGCTGCGCAACGCAAGGCACTCTGATGGTCCATCCCAGCTCTCCTCAATGGTTGCGCTCACCATGGCGAAGCGGCTTGCAGAATGGGCACCCAGCCTGCAGCGGGCTCGAGGGATATTAATGACATAGAGTTGGGAAATGTGAGGAAAATCGGACGGCGGGTCAAGCGGTT
>JBBEBI010000059.1:0-11460 GCA_040882365.1 Anaerolineales bacterium | reverse complement strand
GTGCGCTCCGGCAAGGGTGGCGATGGCATGGTTCACTTCCGCCGTGAGCTCTTTGTGCCGCGCGGCGGCCCGGATGGCGGCGACGGCGGCCGCGGCGGTTCGGTGATCTTAGAAGTCGATCTCTCCATGCGGACGCTGCACACCTTCCGCTTCAAGAAGCGCTTCATCGCCGACGATGGTCGCCCCGGCGGCCCCAGCCAACGCAGCGGGCGTGGCGCCGGGGATCTGGTGCTGCGTGTGCCCCGCGGCACGCTGGTGTATGACGCCGATAGCGATGGGGTGATCGGTGATCTGACTCAGCCGGGTCAACGCATGGAAGTGGCCAAGGGCGGTCGCGGCGGGCGCGGTAACCAGCATTTCGCCAACCCACGCAATCAGGCCCCGCGCATCGCCGAAAAAGGAGAACCAGGCCATGAGAAGAAACTGCGCCTGGAGCTCAAACTGATCGCCGATATCGGCATCGTGGGCGTACCCAATGCAGGCAAGTCCACCTTGCTTGCCGCTCTGACCAATGCGAGGCCAAAGATCGCCAACTACCCATTTACCACCTTGGAGCCCAATCTGGGCGTGGCCGCGCTGGATGATGAGACCAGCGTGGTGCTGGCCGATATCCCTGGCCTGATCGAGGGCGCTCACATCGGCAAAGGCCTGGGACACGATTTTCTGCGCCACATCCAGCGCACGCGAGTGCTGGTCCACTTGTTGGATGGATTGGCGGAGGACCCCCTGGCCGACTTTTCGCAGATAAACAGTGAACTGGCATTCTTCGACCCGGAATTGGCCATAAAACCCCAGGTCGTGGCGCTCAATAAGATGGATCTTCCCCATGTGCAGGACCGCTGGCCGCAAATCGAAGCCACACTTAAGGAACAAGGTTATAAGCCAATGGCGATCTCGGCGGCCACCGGTAAGGAAGTGCGGGTCCTGCTGGGCCGGGCCATGCAGGAGTTGGCCGCGCTGCCGGAAACGAGGCCAGCCGCCGAGGTGCCTGTTTACCGTCCGCAGGTCGACCCGCGTGAGTTTCACGTGGAGCGCGAAGATGGCGCCTGGCGATTACATGGCGCCGCCTTGGAGCGAGGGGCCGCTATGACCTATTGGGAGCATGACCAGTCCGTGCGGCGCTTCCAGCGCATGCTGCAAAGGCTAGGTGTGGATGTGGCCCTGCGCGAGGCGGGCGTCAACAATGGCGACACCGTGCGAATCGGAGAGTACGAGCTGGAGTGGCGGGAATGAGCGGTGGTCTGGGTGTATTCGGCGGCACCTTCGACCCTCCGCATCTAGGCCATCTGATCCTGGCCGCCGAGGCGCAGGCGCAGTTGAAACTAGAGAAGGTGCTGTTCGTGCTCACCGCCGATCCGCCGCTAAAGCGCGGCCAGCAATTCGCGCCCATCAAGGATCGCGTGGCCATGGTACAGGCGGCCATTAAGGGACAGGATATCTTCGAGTTCTCGCGACTGGAACTCGACCGGCCAGGTCCGCATTACACGGTGGACACCATGCGGCTGCTGAAGGCGGAACACAGGGATGAGCGGCTTGTCTACCTGCTCGGCGGCGATTCGCTGCGCAGCCTGCCACAGTGGGGCGAGCCTCAGGAGTTCATGGCGGCCTGCGATGCTCTGGGCGTGATGCGGCGGCCTGGCACACGCATCGATCTGGACGACTTGGAGCACGCGGTGCCGGGAGTGAGCGCCAAGCTGGAATATGTGGATGCGCCGCTATTGGAAATCTCGTCCAGGGAGATCCGCGAGCGAATACGCGCAGGTGGCCATTTCCGTTTTTATCTCCCTGGCGCGGTGTACGAGATCATTCGCCAAAGACAGTTGTATTTGTAGGAGCGGGTCTCAGGTCCGTCCTGACGTACCACGTAATTAATCCTCGAAGTATTCCGCGATGATCGGGCTTAGATCCCCATCGCCGTACCCCGCAAGCAACGCAAAGAAATCCTCTGCGGTGGCAATCTTCCCCGCGCCGGCGTCGACCCATCCACGCAGGAATTCAAAGAAGAGCTCATCGCCCAGGGTAGTGCGCACGGCGTGCAGAAATTGCGCCCCGCGCATGTAAACGGCGTGTACGTAGGGGGAGAAGGCGCCATGGTCATAAATGCTGCTGTCCACCCAGCCTTCCGGTTCGAAGCGATCGATGCGAAATTCCCACCACCAATCGACGAGATCAGGATATTCGGTCTCATAATAGAGCACCTCACTGTACGTAGCCAGAGCCTCATCCAGCCAGGGTTCCAGCGCCTGGTCATTGCCCACCTGGCCGAACCACCAGTTGTGGGCGATCTCATGTGCGGTCAGCGCGGTCAGGTAGTTGCGCCGGTCATAGCTGTAAGTTTGGAAAAAGAACTGATCCAGAAAGAATAGACCATCAGATTCCATGCCGTCTGGAAATTGAGCCTCGACGAGCGTCAGGCTTTCATATGGATAAGGCCCGTACAGCTCCGCATAGATACTGAGCGTCTGCTTGGCGACTTCCATTGAAGCTTCGGCTGCATCGCGCTGCTCCTCGAAGAAATAGATCGAGATCGGGATTCCATCTTGCTGGCTGTGCAATTGCTGGTATTGGCCCCCGGCCGACCACACGAAACGCCGCGCCTGATGCAAGCGATAATCCCAACCCTCGCCGTTCTGTATCCCCAGTGCCGGCGTTGCTAGGCTCAGGCTGGCGGGGGCGTTCACCACCTCAATGTGAACGTCGAAATTGGCGCTTTCATAGACACCATGCTCCCCCACATTGCCCGGCTCATGGATCAACCACCCCTGGCCGCTCACATAGGGTGGGACATAGGGGTACCAGTCCACGAAATTTGTTTGGCGTTCGGTCCAATGTAATAAGCCAGGGCCGGGCGGTAAGGCCACGCCAAATTCAATCTCCAGCGTCGCCGCTTGGCCGGGCTCCAGCACCGTTGGCAACGGGACCCGCAATATGCTTCGGCTCAATTCGGGCAAAGTAAGGCCGGAGTTGTTTACCGCAAGAGCTAGCAGATCGAAACCGGCGTCAGTGCGATCCGCCTCTACGACTAGCTGCAATTCGCTTAGGGCATCAGAAGAGTTATTGGTGTACTCGACGGTTTCATCCACCCGCAAATAGTGGGTGGCGTAATCAAAGCTTACATTCAGCGTGTAATGGGCAGGTGTGTTTGATCTCTCGGTAAGGACGGTGGCCTCAGCTGTCGGCTGCGGGTTGGTGGGGCTGGCGGAAGGAGTGGGGATGAACGAAGGCCTGGTCTGCGCAGTTGGAGCCCTGGCAGCGCAGGCCGCTAGGAGGATGCCGAGAAGCAGCCAAACGCCTGGTTTCATTCCACCCGCATGGGGGCGAAGCTCAGGCGGTGCTGCGGGCAGGGGCCCAGCTTCTTGATGGCCTGGCGGTGTTCGTCTGTGGCGTAACCTTTGTGGGAGGCGAAACCGTAGCGCGGAAAACGCGTATCCAGCTTGCGCAATTCGGCGTCGCGCGCCACTTTTGCCACCACGGAGGCGGCCGCGATGCTCAAACAGCGGGCGTCGCCGCCTAAGATGGCGGTCTGGGGCAGGTTTACCTTCTCCAACGTAATGTAGTCTACCAGCAGGTGCTGGGCGCAGGTGGGCAGGTTTTTCAGGGCGCGCCGGGCGGCTAATTTGGTTGCCGGCACGATGCCATAGCGGTCGATCTCCTTGCAACTGGCCCAGCCAATGGAATGGGCCAGTGCTTTTTTGTGGATCACGGGCGCCCACTCCTCCCGCTCTTCAGGCGTCATCTGTTTGGAATCGCGTACCCCGAACAGCTCAACCAGGATGGTCTCGCGGCGGGGAAGCACCACGGCCGCGGCATACACGGGGCCGGCCAGCGCGCCGCGCCCGACCTCGTCGATGCCCGCCAGCTGCACGACGCCCGCGGCCCACAGCGATCTTTCAAATTCTAGCGTGGGGAAGGCAGGGAACAATGCCGGATCAAGATGCGCGCGCATAAAGCCCTCGGCGTGCATTGTTTCGGATGTGGAGGAGATCGAGGAAGATGTGGAGCGCGTCATGGACAGGACGCAGGTGGCTCTGCGGGCTGTAATACCAGGGGATGGGCAGCTCGACGATAGAGTACCCGCGCAGCCGCGCGATATAAAGCACTTCCACATCGAAGGCCCAACCCATGATGGTTTGCTTGGCGAACAGATCCTGGGCGACTTCAGCACGGAAGGACTTGAACCCACATTGTGTATCTTGAAGCCCAGGCAGGGCCATCAGGCGGATGATGGTGTTGATAGCCCGCCCACCGAGGTGCCGGTAGCCGGGCTCGTTGTAGCGCACTGCGCCCGGCGCTTCGCGCGAGGCGATCATGACATCCGCACCTTGTTGCGGCGGCAGGAAACGGCTTATCTGGTCCACCGGCATGGAGAGGTCGGCGTCAATCATCATACGGTGTTGGCCAACAGCCGCCAGCATGCCCTGGCGCACGGCCAACCCTTTGCCGCGGCCTGGCGCGCGCTGCACGCTAAAGCCGGGGTGTCCTTTGCAGAACTCTTCAGCTACTTCGAAGGTGAGATCCTGGCTGCCGTTTTCAATCACCAACACTTCGCCGGTGTAGCTTTGTGCCTGTATAAAATTCCGGACCCGATTGAGCGTGTCAGGCAGCCGTTGCTCTTCATTGTATGCGGGAATGATCAGAGACAGGAACGGAGCTTTGGCCACGTTGGGATTATACGGCAGGGTGCAATGTTATACTGCGCGCCACCATGCGGGCTTTGGTGCAGCGCGTTTCTTCGGCAGCAGTGAAAGTTGAACAAAAAGAAGCGGCGCGTATCGCCCGCGGTGTGGTTGTGTTGCTGGGCGTAGGGCACAACGACGGGGAGGGGCAAGCCCAATATCTGGTGGAGAAAATTGCCAATCTGCGCATCTTTGAAGATGAACAGCATAAAATGAATCTTTCGCTCCTGGATATCGGCGGCGCGGCCATCGTTGTTTCGCAGTTCACGCTGTACGCGGACACCGGCAGGGGCCGCCGCCCCGCGTTCGTAGACGCGGCTCCGCCCGATCTCGCCGAACCGCTGGTGACGCGTTTCGCTGGGCTGCTGGCCGCCCAAGGCATCCCCACGCAAACGGGGCGCTTCGGCGCCCACATGCTGGTGGAGATCAATAACGACGGGCCGGTGACGGTTTGGCTAGAGAAACAGTGATGAGTGAATGCTTAGGAATAGTAAATTCCTTCGACTAACGATTTGTTCCTCACTTCCATAAGCCTATATCCATTTGTACTGCCATAGCCCCCGCGGCCAACGCGGCTTCCCCTTGCGCCCGGCTCTCAATGCCGCCGGCGGCGATAACGGGGAGATGGAGCTTCGCTAATTCACGCACGGATTCCAGCGCCATTGGAAAAATTGCCGCTCCATAGAGCCGCCCGCTCACCAGTTTGCCATCTGGGCCAGGCAAGGCGCCGCGCGGCGCGCCCAGGCTGATGGCGGCTACCTCTGACTCCATGACCACTTCAACCAATTCGGCGGCGTGGTGTAGAGGAAGCTGCGTGATTACGGGCAATTCACCCTGTGCGGCCCGCACAAGCTCCTTCGCCTCGCCTGCCGAACAGTCTGCTTCGATGCCGAGCTCGATGGCCATCACATTTTCCAATCCCTCGACGCGCAATACAGCCTTGCGCAACTCCTCCGGTTTGGCTGAAAGCAAGTGCAAGATAATGGGCAGTGGTGAGCGCGCCCAGGCTGCCGCGTAGCGCTTTATAGCGGCATTCAGACCGGGATTTGGGTGGCCGGTGTGGAGCAACACCCCGCCAGGGAAACTAAGCATGCGGGGCGGCCGGCTTGCCCGCCGGGCGCGCAGGCTAACGGGGTTGGTGACGAAAGCGCCGAAATCTTCGAGTGATACGGGCCCGCGCGCGTCGGGGGTGAAACCAAGGCTGCCGGCGGCGTTCATCCATGGGCTCGGGAGATCCAGGCTGGGGGCTGGCAGATCGGTACTCATGGAGCAGATTATACGGCGCGCTGTTCGGATATAATGCGCCGCATGCCTCGCCTAAAAAAATCTGACGAAATTGTGCAATTCAAAGTGAAGCGGCATCATCTGTATGCTGCCTTCACCCCCGTGGCCTTTTTGGCCGGTTTGGGAGCCGGCTTCTTAGTGTGGGGGTCGCCTGCTGCTACCCCGGCGGATGTCGTTGCTCTGCCAACATCCGCAGCAGGCAGCCAAGCCGACGACATCGTTGCCCAGCGTTACGACATTCCTATTGATGATGATGACCGGATCTTGGGTGCGACAGATGCCCCTATCACCATCATCGAATTCGCCGATTTCCAGTGCCCGTATTGCCAACGCCATGCCCTGGAAACCTATCCACTATTGGTAGAGAACTACGGTGATCAGATCCGCTTCGTATACAAGGATTTCCCGCTCACCAGCATCCATCCCGAAGCTTTCCCCTCAGCACTGGCCTCGCATTGCGCGCACGAACAGGATAAGTTCTGGGAGTTTCATGACCTTCTTTACAGCGGCCGGCTCGAGTTGGGCTCTGACGCTTACACGGCCTATGCCGAGGAGTTGGGCCTGGATATGGATCAGTTTTCCACATGCTTTGCGGAACAGCGCTATGCCGATGCGGTGCAGGCGGATTACACCTTCGCCTCGCAACTCGGCGTAAGTTCAACCCCTACGTTCTTCGTAAACGGCATCGCTGTGGTCGGCGCCCAACCCTATTCGGTCTTCGCCCAGATCATCGACTACGAACTGGAAAACCAGGCCAACTAACTCTTTAGCGCCCCTTTGAAGTTATAGATCCCATTTTTCATTCCCCAGCGGCGCCCGCAACCCGGGCAATGCAGCGCGTCGTTCTGCACTTCCGGTAGTGCTGCTTCGCACTCGGGGCACTTGAAGAAGGCACCTTGCTTAGCGAGTGGCGAGACGCCACTCGCCCGCGAGCGGACGAACACGCTGGGCGTGTATTGCCACAGGGCCCCGGTATATTGAAAGATCGAATCTAGATTGACAAGCAGTCCCAGCGGCAGAATGCGCTTGGCCCACTCCATGCGGAAATGTGACACGGTGAGTTGGCGTTCGATGGCGAACTTATTGCCCTGCAGCCAACGTTTCATTGCCTTGGGGTGGAAATCGAAGTTGAGCGGCACGAATTCGACGGGGGCTTGGCCAAACGGATCCCACTCCTGCTTCTTTAGCCAATAACGAACGATAGCTTTGAGGTTGCGTTTGTTGGCGTACTCCAGCAAGAAAATGCCACCCGGCTGCAGAATCTGGCGTACTTGCGCAAGCGCCCGAGGCGCGTCGGCCATGTGGTGGATGACGCGAATCATGGTGGCGGTGTCGAACAGCCCATCCACGAAAGGCAGTTTGTATGCGTCGGCTGCCACATATGTATAGCGGCCGCCGGTGCCCAACCGTTGTTGCGCTTGCTCCAACTGAGTGGTGGAATAATCCATCAACACAATGCGCTCGAAGCCGGTGTAACGCGGCGTGTTGCGCCCGGCCCCTGCGCCCACCTCGAGCAGTAGTTTGCCGCCCTTTGGCAGCAAACGTCTGATGGCAATGGCTTCTACGCGGTCTTCGTACTGGCGTTCACCCTGTTCCCAAAAGCGCTGCTGATAATCCGATCCCTCATAATCGCAGACCGGCGGATGATCCGTGCTGCGCGGGGTGTCAGGCGGCATTGGGCCGGACTTTGATCTCGGTCTGTACCTGGCCGTTGCCGTTGTAGCCGCGGCCTATGCCCTGATAGCTGAACCCCAGGTTGCGCATCAGCTCTGGCTGGTAGATGTTGCGGCCGTCGATCACCACGGGCTGGCGCATGCTGTCCCGGACGCGCTCCAGATCCAGGTTCTTGAACTCATTCCATTCAGTGACCACCAGGATGGCGTCGGCATCTTTAGCCAGATCATAAGCATCGTCGGCCATCTCAACTTTGGGCAGCAGCTTGCCGGCGCCTTCCATGGCCACAGGGTCGAAGGCGCGCACCCTGGCGCCCGCAGCCAACAGCGCTTCGGCGATATCCAGCGAGGGTGCCTCGCGCATGTCATCCGTATTGGCCTTGAAGGCCAAGCCCAGGAACCCAACGGTCTTGCCGTTCAGGTCGCCCAGCGCCTGCTTCAGCCGGGCCACGATCAGCTCGCGACGCCGGCTGTTTACTTCCATCACAGAATTCAAGATGTGTGGCTGGTGGCCCAATTCCTCGGCCATGAAGGCCAGGGCCTTGATGTCTTTGGGGAAGCAGGATCCGCCGTAACCCAGGCCGGCTTCCAGGAACTGTTTGCCGATGCGCGGGTCGAAACCCATGCCGGCGGCTACTTCCTTCACGTCGGCGCCCAGAGACTCGCAGATGTCGGCAATCTCATTAATGAAGGAGATCTTGGTGGCCAGGAAGGCGTTCGAGGCATATTTGATCATTTCAGCAGTGCGCAGGTCGGTGATAACGATGGGCGAACGCAGCGGCAGGTGCAACTGCGCCACTTTATCGGCCGCCTCGCGGTGCAGCGAGCCCAGCACTGTGCGATGGGGGGCCATGAAGTCGGCAATAGCGGCGCCTTCGCGCAGGAACTCGGGGCAGGAGACAACCCAGAAATCGATGGGCTTGGGCTGCGCCTTTTGAATGATCTCGGCCACAAAATCGCCTGTACCCACCGGCACGGTGGATTTGTTGATCACCACCAGCGAGGCTTGCATGTTCTCGGCGATGGAACGAGCAGCGGTTTCCACGTATTTGAGATCGGCCTCGCCATCCACGCCGGAGGGAGTGCCTACACAAATAAAAACGAACTCGCAGTCCTTGAGCGCTTCTTTATAGGAGGTGGTGAAATGCAGGCGGCCGGCAGCCACATTGCGCTGCACCAGCTCTTCCAGGCCGGGTTCGTAGATCGGCATGTGGCCGCGCTTGAGGCCGGCGATGCGCTCCTCGTCCACGTCCAGGGCTGTTACCGTGTTGCCCAGGTCGCTGAAACAAGCGGCCGTTACCAGGCCGACATAGCCCACGCCTACCACGCTGATCTTTTTCATTCACGCTCCAACAGCAAAGATTGGCGTAAATGATAACACCGGCGTTTGCCCGATGTTCAGCGTTAGAATGGCACAGATGAAACGCGGTCTATTCGCCTGCGCGGCGACGCTGCTGCTGACTGTCTGTGCAGCGCCTGCCACTCCCACGGTTACAGCCAACCCGCTGCCTTCAGCAACGGCCACACTACAGCCCAGCCCCACGGCCACGCTTACGCCAAGCGCGACGCCCATTCCCATCACGGCAGTTTGCTCACCGCTGGCGGACCATGCGCTCAGCGATTTGGGCAGGTACGTAAGCCAGCCTTTTATCGCGCCCGTAGGATCCAATAAAGAAACCGGACACCACGGTGTGGATTTTGCTTACTATCGCCGCGATGGCGTGGGCGACCCTTTGGAAGGCAACCCCATTCAATCTGCCCTGGACGGCACGATGGCCGGCTTGGGATACAACGCAGTCTATGGTAATTACCTGATCATTGAAACGCCCTTTGAACGCCTGCCCGCCGACCTGGCAGCCTTATACCCAATGCAGGCCGGGGAGTCGTTGTATCTACTCTACGCCCATATGCAAGACTTGGCGCCATTCGAGATCCGCGAACCACTGGATTGCGGCCAGCAGATCGGACAAGTGGGCGAATCCGGCCGCCAGCCCGATCTGATAGCCGAGCCGCATCTGCATTTCGAGACCCGCGTGGGGCGTTCAGGGATCTTTATCGAGCCCATGGCCTTCTACGATACGCGAGCCAGCGAAGCCGAGAAGGAAGAATACACAAAGTGGCGCAGCAGCGGCATATTCAAACTCTTCGACCCGATGATGCTTATCGAATATGGGGCCGGCTTTGAGGTGATCAATGGCTAAGTCACGCGTCGTCCATGCCCCGCACGGCAATCAACTGGCGTGTAAGAACTGGCTCATCGAAGCGGCCTATCGCATGATCCAGAACAACCTGGATCCCGAAGTTGCCGAACGCCCGGAAGACTTGGTGGTATACGGCGGCCGCGGCCAGGCGGCGCGCAACTGGGACGCCTTCGATGCCATCCTGGATTCGTTGCGAAACTTGGAGCCAGACGAGACGCTGCTGGTGCAATCCGGCAAACCGGTGGCTGTCTTCCGCACGCACGCCGATGCACCCCGCGTGCTGATCGCCAACTCCAACCTGGTGCCGCACTGGGCCACGCAGCGGCACTTCGATGAACTGGCCGCTAAAGGCCTGATGATGTACGGGCAGATGACGGCCGGCTCATGGATCTATATCGGCACACAGGGCATCCTCCAGGGCACTTACGAAACCTTGGGTTCGCTGGCGCGGCTGCGCGGCTGGGGTTCCCTGAAGGGCAAGTTCGTGCTGACTGCCGGCTTGGGCGGCATGGGCGGCGCCCAGCCGCTGGCCATCACCATGAATGAAGGCGTGGGTCTGATCGTCGAGGTCGACCCGGCGCGCGCCAAGCGCCGCCTGGAGATCGGCTATGTGGACGTGGTTTATGACACGCTTGAAGAAGCCATGACCATGGTCGAGGAGAGCATCGAGAAGCAAGAACCGCGCTCCATCGGGCTGATTGGCAACGCCGCCGAGATTTATGCGGAGTTATTAATCCGCGGTGTGGTTCCGGATGTGGTCACCGACCAGACGCCAGCCCACGATGTGCTGGCCTACATCCCCGCGGGCATGAGCCTGCAGCAGGCCGCCGAACTGCGCAGCAAGGATTCGAAGCAATACGAACGCAAGGCCATGCAATCGATGGCCGCTCAAGTGGAAGCCATGCTGCAGTTCCAGAAAGCCGGCGCCGAAGTTTTTGATTACGGCAACAACCTTCGCCAGCGTGCCTTTGATTTCGGCGTCAAGAACGCCTTCGATTTCCCTGGCTTCGTGCCCGCTTACATCCGGCCGCTGTTCTGTGAGGGCAAAGGGCCGTTCCGTTGGGTGGTGCTCTCGGGCGATCCCGAAGACATCTATAAGACCGACGCGGCCATTGCCGAGTTGTTCCCCGGAGATGAGCATCTGAAACGCTGGCTGAAACTTGCCCGCGAGCGTATTCCTTTCCAAGGCCTGCCCGCCCGCATCTGCTGGCTGGGCTATGGCGAGCGCGCTAAAGCTGGCCTGCGCTTCAATGAGATGGTGGCCAAGGATGAAGTCAGCGCGCCAATCGTGATCGGCCGTGACCACTTGGATTCCGGGTCGGTGGCCTCCCCCAATCGCGAGACCGAGGGCATGAAAGATGGCACGGATGCGGTGAGCGATTGGCCTATCTTGAACGCGCTAATCAATGCCGTGGGCGGCGCCACCTGGGTATCCTTCCACCATGGAGGCGGCGTCGGCATTGGCTACAGCCAACACGCCGGCCAGGTCATCGTTGCGGACGGCACACTGGAGGCAGAGAAACGCATCGAGCGCGTGCTCACCACCGATCCGGGCATGGGCATTGTGCGCCACGCCGACGCCGGATACGAGGAAGCCATCGCAGCCGCGAAAAAGCACGGCATCAA
>JBBEBI010000058.1:11488-61781 GCA_040882365.1 Anaerolineales bacterium | reverse complement strand
TCTACATGCCTGAGTTTTTCTACTTTCAACTGGTACTAAAAATGGGATGTTGACAGCCGTTGTAGGCCATTTGCTTTTGGATAAAATAATTTCAATGATGCATTGGGTTCGAATTCACCATCAATTAATCTAAGACGCAGGATGGTCAAATTCTGGTCAGCACTCAATTGATAAATGTTTAATATGTGCCTGAAGTAATTCTTATAACTTGCGTTTGTTGATGTCGTTAGGCGATTCCACGCAAGTAAAAGATTTTTCTTTGATACAAGCGCTTCAAACCTCATGCCCGTGACACCTTTGATTTTGAAATGGGTAAAACCTACCGAGTTTTATTGGAGGGCCTGACCGCCAAGCTCAACCCCGCGCCCACCACGGCGGTTATCACGAGCGCCGTCCAGAAGCTGGTCATTTGGATCGAGAACACCATCAGCATGAACCAGGCGAAGGCGAAGTTGTAGTCGTAGATCACGAAGCCGAAGAAGTAGAACAGCCCGTAAAAGACCAGCCCGCCCAGCAGGAAGAACAATATATCGATAACCTTACGGGCCAGGGGGTTGCTTCGCCGCTTTTCAGCGGCTCGCAATGGCCTGCCGGCCACCTTACCGCCGGCGCGCCTGCGCCTCGCGATCAGTAGCCATAAGAAGGTTGGCGCCAGGAACAGCAGCGAGAAGGGGCTGATGAACAACACGTAGAGGGCGCCTAGGCCGATGACCAGGAAGGCGAGGCTCTTGGTGTCGCCGTGGGCTGGCTGCCTGCGGCCACCGTGCCTGGCTGCCAACCTGCGGCCCAGCCACAGGAACAGCGCCAGTCCCAACACGAACAGGATCACTGCCTCCCAGCGCGGGTTGTAAATGTGCGCGTCTTTCGAGGTAGCCGGATAGGCCGCGTATTTGTCCATAATGCCAATGGCCACAAAGATATAGGTGAGCACTATGGAGGCCAGCAGTGGTAGCCACAGGCTCAGCAGGTGCGGCAGGGCGGCGCGCCACTGCGTCAGCCGCTTCTGCCACGGGGCGCGCAGGGCGGCGAAGCTGGCCGTGAAGAACAGCGCCACGAAACCAACGAAGATGGCCCACAGCGGCAGGCCGCTAAGCTGCTGGCCGCTGCTTTCGAAATAGATGTAAGGGCCGAACTGCCGCGGGAATTCTCCCATGGTGAGCAGTTGGCGCACGAAGGCCTCAGCCACTCGGCCGGCCTCGTGCAGCGTGTCCGCCGACTGGTGCTCCATGGTGTCGTCGGGGTCATGCCACAGGTGGTAATGCACCTCGCCGAACTCGGCGGGCACGTGGCCGGTAAGGCCGACTGCGGGGATGCCGGCGGCGATCATCGGCCCCTGGTCCATAAACGAGATCGGCCCAGCCTGGTCCAGCACCTGGTCTAGCGGGGCGCGCAGGGTCACCTGCCAGCCGCCAGCCGCCTGGGCGGCCTCTTGCAGAGTCAACTGCACCCAGATGGGGCCATAGTTGCGGTATTGGCCTATGAGCTCAATGCCTATCCCGTCGTAGTAATCGCGGCCCAGATTATCAAGCGACATGCCCACCAAGATGTCGTCCACATTGGGGTGGGTGCGTACGTAATGGGCTGTGCCCAGCATGCCGTACTCCTCACCGTCGCTGGCCACGAAAGTGAGCGAGTATGGTAGCGTGTCCTCGCTGGCAAAGATCTCGGCGAGCTGCAGCAGGATGGCTATGCCGGAGCCATCGTTATCCGCGCCCTGCACGGTGGTGGGCGCCTGGTCGTGGTGCGCCACTATCAGGATCTCTTGCGGGGAGGCACCCGGCAGTGTGCAGACCACGTTGCGCAGGTCCACTGGCAGGCTGTAGTTGATCACCGTCCAAACCTGCAACTCGCAAGTCAGGCCGACGGCTGTAAATTGCTCGTAAAGCCACTCGGCGGCCAAGCGGCTGTTGGGCTGGCCGCTGTGGCGGTTGGGGAAGCTGCTCACGAACTCAGCTTCAGTGGCGAACGCCTGCTCTCCGTCGAAGCTCTGGGCGACGGGGTCCAAACTGACCGCCGGCTGAGGTACGGTGCTACAAGCAGCTAGCAGGCCGAACGCAACCAGGCAAATATAGGCGAAACGTCGGTTACTGCGCATAGTCACCATCCTAGAATCCTCCTAAGCTGCAATCTCTAAACTCTTGGCGATCCACTTGACACAAGGCCTGAATTATTCTCCTCCTCTGATTTATCGTATATAACACAGAACTTAGTTTACATATTGGATGGGTTTCTTCTTTACTGAAAGGGGATCTCGTCGTGCCAACTATCATTTGTGTGCACAATTGCGGTGCTGGCTGTCAAGTTATGATGACCCCCTCCCACGCTTTTCCAATAACAACTTGACATTACCCCCTATCCAGGCTTTGGTCCTCCCAGCTAGCCGAATCTTCCAGCGATTCGAGGTGAGTGAGGACGTTGACATTTTCGAGTGCCGTCCGGATCTCGGCCTCGATGCGCTCCAGCAAGCGGTGTCCACGCTGCACGCTCCAGGCGCCGGGTACCAGCACGTGCACCGAAACAAAGCGCCGCGCGCCGGATTGGCGCGTGCGCAGCGCGTGGTAACGAACTTCGTTGCCCCTGTATCCGTCCAAAATAGCCTTCACTTTGGCGATCTCATCTGCTGGCAAGGCGGTATCCATCAAACCGACAGCTGATCCCCGCAAGATTTGGATGCCAGTAAAGGTGATGTTGGCGGCGACCAACAAGGCCACCACGGGGTCCAGCCACAACCATCCGCTAAAAGCCACTAAGCCAACCGCGACCAACACTCCTACCGAGGTCCATACGTCGGTGAACAGATGCTGGGCGTTGGCTTCCAAGGTCGGGGAGCGGTGGCGTTTTCCGGCGTTCCGGATCACCAGGGCGGCGCTAAGATTTACTATGGCGGCAATGACCGAGATTCCCAAACCAAGGCCGATGGCTTCGAGGGGTCTAGGATCCAGAAGACGTTGCACAGCTGCAAAGGCGATGCTGGCAGCCGCAACGATAATCAGCCCGCCTTCAACACCGCTAGAAAAGTACTCCGCTTTGGCGTGGCCATAGGTGTGCTCTTCGTCGGGGGGCTGGGCGGCAATGGTGAGCACGACCAGCGCCAGGACGGCGCCGGCCAGGTTCACCAGCGATTCGAGCGCGTCGGACAGCAAGCCCACGGAGCCGGTGAGCAAGTAGGCCGCGGTCTTGAGGCCAATGGTGAGCACGGCGGCCAGGATGGAGAGCCAGGCGTAGCGGGTGAGAAAGGAGCGGTTCATTGAAATTGGTATGCCAAGTTCAGATTGACTTTACTGGTTTTCGCCCACTTGGGATCTCAAATATGCCTCGATAAATCCATTCAGCTCGCCATCCAGCACGGCCTGGGTGTTGCCGGTTTCGTGTTCGGTGCGGTGGTCCTTTACCAATTGGTAGGGATGTAACACGTAAGATCGGATCTGGCTGCCCCATTCAGCCTTTTGATATTCACCGCGCAATTGGCTCAGCTCCTTATCCCTTTGCGCCTGCTTTAGCTCCATCAGGCGAGCGCGCAACACGCGCAAGGCGCTTTGCCGGTTCTGCGTCTGCGAACGCTCATTTTGGCAAGAGGCCACGATGCCGGTAGGGATATGCGTGATGCGCACGGCCGTGTCGTTCTTTTGCACATTTTGGCCGCCGGCGCCTCCAGATCGAAAGGTATCGATGCGCAAATCACTCGGGTTGATCTCGATCTCAGTTTCCTCCACCTGGGGCAACACCTCCACCTGGGCGAAAGAGGTGTGGCGCCGATGGGCCGAGTCGAAGGGAGAGAGGCGCACCAAGCGATGCACACCTTTTTCGGCGCGGAGATAGCCGTAGGCGTAGGGGCCGTTCACAGCGATGGTTACGCTCTTGAGGCCGGCTTCTTCGCCAAGGGTCTGGTCGAGAAGCTCGGTCTTATAACCGTTGCTCTCGGCCCAACGCAGGAACATGCGCTGGAGCATCGCGGCCCAATCCTGGGCCTCGGTGCCGCCCGCGCCGGCGTTAATGCTAAGCAGCGCGGCACCTTCATCGTAGTCGCCGGAGAGGAGGGTCTGCAGTTCGCGCTGGTCCACCTCATGGTCGATGGCCGCGGTGTCGGCTTCCAGCTCAGCTTGGAGCGAAGAATCCTCCAGCATGGCCAGCTCCAGAGTATCGGCGATGCGCCTCTCAAGGCCCCGCCAGCTTTCAATCCCATCCCGAAGGCTGGAGATGCGCTTCATGAGTTGTTGGGCTTTTTGGGGGTTTTCCCAGAGGTTGGGTTGAGCGGCCTGCTCTTCTAGGGGGGTAAGTTCGGCTTCCTGTTTGGCTAGGTCAAAGACGCTCCAAGAGGGCCTGGATTCGTTTGCGGGCCTGGGTGAGGCGGTCAATGAGTTCCTGCATTTGATCCTCGCCAGGGATTATAGCAAGCATTAGCTCGGCTCGAGCCCGTCTGCCGCAAATGCTTTCGTTGCTATAATCGCATAATGGCCAAGACAAAATTGAGCCACGTGAACGCAGCGGGTCGAGCGCGCATGGTGGACGTGGGCGGCAAGCAGGTAACCCAACGGCTGGCAATCGCCGAGGGCGAGGTGCATATGCGCCAGGAGACGCTTGGGCTGATTCGTAATAACTCGCTGGAGAAGGGGGACGTGCTGGCTGTGGCCCAGATCGCCGGACTCCAGGCAGCCAAGCGCACTGCGGAGCTGATTCCGTTTTGCCATCCACTCCCCTTGGATTATATAGGTCTCGATTTTGAGTTGGTCGAAGATCTGCCCGGTGTACGCATACGGGCCACCGTGCGCAGCATCGGCAGGACCGGTGTGGAAATGGAAGCGCTGACGGCGGTCTCCGTGGCCGCGTTGACGGTTTACGACATGGCCAAATCCGCTGAAAAGGGGATGCGAATCGAGAACGTGCGGCTGGTGAAGAAGAGTGGTGGGAAGAGCGGAGATTTCCATGAGTAAGTGTAGAGTGCTCGAACTAAAGTAGATGCCCAAAGCAAAATGGAAGCGCCGGGAAAAGAAGATAGAAAAGAGAAAACGGGGAATGCGTGTATCAGGACGCTCGGTGTTTACCCTACAAGAAATTAAAAAGAAAAAAGCTGAAGAGGCTAAAAAAGGCAAATCAACGAAGGCCAAGAAGCAGGCATGAACCAGATAAAAATCCTCTTTTTTGCCACTCTGAAAGATAGGGCAGGGACCACAAAGGCGGATCTGGAAATTCCAGACGGAACCACGGTTGCCGAATTGAAAGAGTTGCTGTTTCGGCGCTTCCCCGATTTACCGAAAAGCAAAGCCAATTTGCTGGTGGCCGTCAACAAAGAATACGCCTTCGACCAGGACCAGATTCCTCAAGGGGCAGAGATCGCCTTATTTCCTCCTGTCAGCGGCGGATCAGAATCCCCGACTATCCTATCGATCACCGAAGCCGAGTTGAACTTGAACGCCATCCTCGCCCAAATCACACTGCCGACCACGGGGGCGACTTGCGTTTTCAGCGGAGTGGTGCGCGGGGTGACTGGCCGCGGCGAGCCGCACGAAACGGTGCATTTGCAATACGAGGCCTATACCCCCATGGCCGAGGGGAAGATGCGCCAGGTGGCCGGTGAAATCCGCCAGCGATGGCCGCAAATTGAGGGCATCGCCATCGTTCAGCGGGTCGGAAAACTGATGCCGGGAACGCCAACGGTGTTGATCGCCTGTGCGGCGGCCCATCGAGACACAGGCGTGTTTGAGGCGGCGCGATATGGCATCGATCGTTTGAAGGAGATCGTACCGATTTGGAAGCAAGAAGTAGGGCCCAAGGGCGGGACATGGGTCGAGGGGGAATATATTCCGCGGCCAGGCGACTAAAGGATCGGGAGAAGGCTATGGCCCGATCCGCTCCGTTCGCATTGCAGTGACATTCCATGACTAATTTTCAATGCGGCAATTGCCGCCGACCATTTCCAATCACAGGATTTCCTTATCGCTGCCAACATTGTGGGGGTGTGTTTTCGATAGCCGGTGATATCCAATTTACGCCAGACAGAATCGAACCTGACTTGCCAGGGTTGTGGCGGTATCGCCATACCTTCGGCCTGCCGGATGAAGCGCCGGTTATCAGCCTGGGGGAAGGCAACACAGCTATAGTGGAAGGCGAAGGCTTCGGAAAGAAGCTTGTCTTCAAACTGGAGTATCTCAATCCAACCGGCTCATTCAAGGATCGCGGCACGGCGCCATTGGCAAGCTGGTTGAGGGCGCGCGGCGTCCGGGAAGCAGTCGAGGATTCTTCCGGGAATGCGGGGGCGTCCTTCGCCGGATATGCTGCGCGGGCTGGCATAAAAGCGCGGGTCTTCGTGCCAGGCTATGCCTCCGGCCCCAAGCGCTTACAGATCGAAGCGTATGGCGCGGAACTGGTGCGAGTAGAAGGACCGCGTTCGGAAGCGGCCGCCGCTGTAAGAGAGGCAGCGAAGGCGGGGGCTGTTTATGCCAGCCACGCGTATTTGCCATTTGGAATACCAGGCATCGCCACGGTAGCCTATGAGCTGCTGGAGCAACTGGGCCAAGTTCCTGGCGCAGTAGTAGCGCCTGTTGGCCATGGCAGCCTGCTGCTGGGCGTCGCCAAAGGATTCTCCGCATTGAAGGCCGCAGGTATAATCCAAAACCTGCCTGTATTGATCGGTGTTCAGGCAAGAGCATGTGCGCCGTTGTGGGCACTTGCCACGCAAGGCGCGGCAGGGCTGGCCTGGGTCACCGAAGGCGAGACGCTGGCGGAAGGGGTGCGGGTACTGCAGCCCGTGCATGGAGATGAATTGCTCGTCGCCGTGGAAAAGAGCGGTGGACGTTTTGCGGCCGTGGAGGAACAGGGGATTTTGCCTGCGCGCGACGCACTTGCCAGGGCAGGGTTATTTGTAGAACCTACTTCCGCGATCGTATGGGTAGCGCTCGAGGAGATAGCCGAAGAATTGCCGGAACCCATTGCGCTGGTGCTAACCGGTTCCGGGCTTAAAGCGCTTTAGATGAGGAGAACAATGGTAGAGAGAATTGTAATCACCGGCTTGGGCACCGTGAACGGTTTGGCAAATACGGTGGATGAAACCTGGGAAAAAATAGTCAGTGGCGTATCCGGCCTCAGCCCAATAACCTTATTCGACCATAAGGATCACCTCGTCCATGTTGCCTGCGAGACGAAGAATTTTGACCCGTTGCTCTACGTCGATGCGCGCGAGGTGCGCCGGCGCGATCGCTATGAACTTTTTTCAGCGGCGGCAGTGACGCAAGCCCTCAAGCACTCGGGATTAGAAATAACCGAAAAGAATGCTGCTCGAGTGGGTACCGTAATCTCCGCGGCCATCGGCGGTATCGGGGCGTTGGAGGAAGGAGTCCTGCATATTGAGGAAGGGGGTCCCCGGCGTGCCAGCCCCTTCCTGATCCCGATGCTGATGCCCAATGGCGCCGCGGGACTGGTTGGGATCGATCATGGCCCCAAAGGGCCAGCGCTTTCGGTGGCTTCAGCCTGCGCCTCGGGGCAAGATGGCATTGGCATGGCCTGGCTCATGCTGCGCGCCGGCCTGATCGATGCAGCTGTGGCAGGTGCCGCTGAGGCCGCAATAACCAAAACGGCCGTAGCAGCCTTCGACCGCATGCAGGCCATGTCGAGACGTACAGAGGGGACGCCGAGCCCGTTCGATGCTAACCGCGATGGCCTGGTGATCGGCGAAGGCGCGGCAGTGATGATTCTGGAAACCGAAAGCCACGCCAAGAAGAGGGATGCCAACATTCTGGCGGAACTGGCAGGCTATTCAGCCTCGGCGGATGCCTACCACATCACCGCGCCGCATGACAAGGGGACCGGAGGTTCACAGGCCATTCGCAATGCGTTGGATGTTGCCGGGGTGAATCTGACGGATGTGAGCTATATCAATGCGCACGGCACGGGCACGACGCTGAACGATTTGTCCGAGACGCGCGCCATCAAGAGCGTGTTTGGGGAGAAGGCTTATGATGTTCCCGTCTCATCCACCAAATCGATGACGGGCCATATGATGGGGGCGACCGGTGCCCTGGAAGCCCTTTTCTGTGTGCTGGCGATACAGGATAGCATTCTGCCGCCGACCATAAATTATGTAGACCCGGACCCGGAATGCGATTTGGATTACGTCCCCAACAAGGCCCGTCAAGCAAACGTGGATGTTGCGCTCACGAACGCGTTCGGCTTCGGCGGCCATAACGCGGTGCTGGTCATACGCAAATATCGCTAAACATATTAGAATTATTGGCGCATAGATTTCGCAAGGAACTGACGGACCGTTAGCCACCCTCGTTTGAAGGGTGGCTGACGTTCCCTGAGTTCCGGGAGGCATTGCTGTGTCTGACAATGATGGCCCGGGCCTGGAAACCCCCCAGAATTTTGCCCAACGATTGGGAATGCCGATTCGAGATATGCGACTGGTTGGGCGAGCCCTGACGCACCGCTCCTATCTCAACGAACATTCCGAGGCCCTGGAAGATAATGAACGGCTGGAATTCCTGGGGGATGCGGTGTTAGATTTCGTGGTGGGGGCATGGTTGTACAATCATTTCCCGGAAAGGTCGGAAGGTGAGATGACCCGCTTGCGGGCGGCACTGGTGAGCACCGAACAGCTCGGCGAACTAGGCCGGCGTATCCAAATTGGGCGGGCGTTGCGGATGGGCCATGGCGAGGAAGAAAGCGGGGGGCGAGAGCGCTTGGCCATGCTGTGCAACGCCTTCGAAGCCCTGGTAGGCGCCCTCTACCTGGATGGGGGTGTGAAGGCTGTGGAAGGGTTCATGGAACCTTTGCTCAGCCATGCAGCCGCCGAGATCCGTCTTGGTGCAGGCGACCGGGATGCGAAGAGCCTGCTCCAGGAATGGGTGCAAGCGCGCGGCGGCGGGGCGCCTATTTACCGCATTGTGTCTGAAACGGGACCCGACCACAGCAAGCATTTCGAGGTCGAGGTATTGGTTGAGGGTCGGCCGTTAGCGAGAGGGGAAGGC
This sequence comes from Anaerolineales bacterium, assembly GCA_040882365.1. GTDB lineage: Bacteria > Chloroflexota > Anaerolineae > Anaerolineales > UBA11579 > JAMCZK01. Next base: position 52,818 of record JBBEBI010000058.1, on the reverse strand, counting down.
CGCAGCAAGCAAGCCGCCAGCAAAATGGCCGCCCGGGAAGCGCTTAAGACATTGGAGAAAAGGGGAGATTGACATGGAGACGATACTAAGTATCTGCTGAATACGTGAGCAGCCTACGCCTTAGATCCCTGGAACTGAACGGCTATAAGACCTTCGCCAGTCGGACGCTGTTCGAATTCGCCGGGCCTATTACGGCCATCGTGGGGCCGAACGGGTCCGGCAAATCGAACATTTCGGATGCGCTACGCTGGGTTCTAGGCGAACAGTCTTACAGTGTGTTGCGCGGGCGCAAGACAGAGGACATGATCTTCTCGGGCTCGGAACAACGGGCGCGTTCGGGCATGGCTTCGGTCACCATCACCTTCGATAACAGTGAGGGTTGGCTGCCGATCGACTTTGCCGAAGTCTCGGTCACCCGTCGAGCTTACCGAGATGGCCAAAACGAATATCTGGTCAACCAGCAGAAGACTCGGTTAAAGGATGTCACGGAATTGCTGGCGAAATCCGCCCTGGCCGAGCGAACCTATTCGGTCATTGGCCAAGGGTTGGTGGACACGGCGCTAACGCTCAGGTCCGATGAAAGGCGCCGGCTGTTCGAAGAGGCAGCGGGCATCGGCCTATACCGGGCACGCAAAGAGCAATCGTTACGACGTTTGGAAGCAACATTGCGAAACCTGGAGCGGGCGGAGGATATTTTGACCGAACTCCGGCCGCGGGTGCGCAGCTTGGCGAAACAGGCGGAGCGGGCGGAAGAGTATTCGCATTTGCGCTCGGAGCTACGCGAGACGCTGCGCCATTGGTACGGCTTTCATTGGCACCTTGCCCAAGGGGAATTACAGGAGCGCAGGCAAGAGGCCGAGTCGCAGGAAGAGAAACTTGGCCTCGCCCGGCAGAAACAGGCGGAGCTAAGCCGGGAGTTGAATGAATTACGGGCGCGAGCACAGAGCTTGCGAAGCCAGATTGGAGAGTGGCAGCGGAGATTGGCGGAGCTCAATGCGAACCGCGAGCAGGCCTCCAAGAACCTCGCGGTGGCCACCGAACGCGAACGCGCCCTAAAGGAAAGACGCCAGGCCTTGGCCGAAGAGGAACAAAGGCTCGAGGCCGAGTTGAAATCCATGCAGGCGCGATTGGCGGAGGCTGAACAGGATGCCGAACGCTACAAGGTCGAAGTAGGGGAAGCGCAGGGGCAACTGGAGGAAGCCCGTCAACTACTTGACGAACGCCAGTCGGTAGATGAGGGCAGGCGCGCCAAAGAACAGGAGGCGCGGGACCGCGTTGTGCTAATTGAACGGCAGCTCAACGAAGCTAAAGCTCGCCGAGAACAATTGGGGGCACGAATAGAACGTATCCGGGTTGAACTCACTGAATTGCAGCGAACCTCGGATGGATTAGAGAGTGACGCAAAAACGCTTGGCCAGCAATCACATGATGCCAGTGATGGGAGATCCCGCGCCGAAAAGGGCTTGGCTCAAGTGAGGTTGGACCAGCAACAAATCGAAGGGGAGATTGATCAGACCCGGTCAAAGCTCGCGGAAGCCGACCAGAAACGCCGGGATATTCAAAATGGTGTAGCCCGATTGCAGGCCGAAATGAAAGCCTTGCAGGAGGCAGAGTTTGCTTTGGCCGGCTTTGCCCTTGGGGCAAAACTTCTGCAGGAGGCCGCCAAGGAAAAAGTGCTAAGCCTCGAAAAAGGACTCCTTGGCAGAGAAATCCGGGTGGCCGCAGAGTTTGAAGCCGCTATCGGAGCGGCGCTGGGAACCTACGCGGATGCGGTCGTCCTGGCAGAGGAAAAAGATTCCGAAGTGGCGCTGGATTGGCTGGAGGGCAAGGATGCTTCGGCGGCCCTGCTGCCTCTCAGCGCTCTCCAAGCAGATGGACGACTGGATGTTATTTCTCAAGATGGCTATGTTGGAATAGCGGCAGACCTTGTAGAGACCCCGGAAGATCTGCGACCCGCCGTGGAGTTGCTACTTGGCCGCGTGTTGGTAGCGAGAGACCGGGCGGCCGCCCGCAGACTGTTGTCCAAAGTTCCAGGCGCCGCCCAGGTAGTGACCTTGCGTGGCGAAGTATTCCACCGGGCCGGGCCCATCGAAGTGCGCTCACCAAAGTCGGCGACGGGGCTGGCGCGGCCACGCGAGGAACGCGAGCTTCGGTCAAGATTAGAAGAGGCCACGCGGAGTCTAGCGAATATTGAAGGGGAGATTGCCAGATTAATTGCCGGGATGGACGACCTCGTCACAAGGGAAAAAGCAAAACATGCGGAATTGGATGGGGCGCAAGTTGCTTTGGAGGATGCGAGGCAGGTAGAACAACGTGCCAGACTCGAGAGCGAACAATTGGGGCGACAAATGGAATGGTTCTTCACTCAAAAACGCTCGCAAGAGGCGGAAGCAACGGAGGCGCAGAGTCAGTTGGAAGAGCTGGCTGCAAGTGAGAAATCGCTTGGAGAGCAATTAGAGGTGGCCCGCAAAGTCCTGGAGCAGGAACTTGATGCGGCGGTCCACTTTCCTATGGACGAGCAGCGTGCCCAAGTAGCGCATTGGGAGATGCGCCAGGCCGTAGCCCAGAGAGCCCTGCAGGAAGTCCAGCGTCGGGTCGCAGAACGACAGGCAGGTTTGCAGCGGACAGAAAGCCACCTGGCAGCTCACAAGGAGCGCAGCGCGGAACTGGAAAAATTGACGGCCGAACTGGGCGCGGGAAAAGCCCAGGCCGGGCAGCAGCAAGATACGTTTAGCGAAGAGATCGATAGCATTCGCCAGAAGTTGACGCCGGCAGAAGGCGAGCTTGCCGAAGCCGACAGCCTGCTAGACCGGCAACAGGCCGTAGAGGCAGAGGCTTTGCAGGCGTTGAGTTCGGCAGAGCGGGCACACACGCAGGCACAGATTTCGCTTGGACGCCAGCAGGAGTCCTTGGAAGGGCTGCGCAGCCGCATTGAGGACGATTTTGGCTTGGTTGCCTTCCAATATGAGGCAGGTGTCTCCGGGCCGACTCCCCTGCCCTTGGGAGAGCTGGTTGAGCAGCTGCCGGTGGTGGAAACGCTGCCCGCTGAACTTGAAGAGGCGCTCAAGCAGCAGAGAGTACAGATACGGCGCCTGGGCTCCGTTAACCCCGAGGCGCAGACTGAATACTCTCAGGTCAAAGCGCGGGTGGAGAGCATGGAAGAACAGGTGCATGACCTACGAGCTGCGGAAGGGGACCTAAAGAAGGTGATCGCTGAATTGGACTTGTTGATGGAAAAGGAATTCCGCATCACTTTTGACCAGGTGGCGGCAGAATTCCGGGAGATCTTCAGCCGCCTGTTTAGTGGGGGATCCGCCAAGCTGCTGCTGACGGACGAAGGTGATATGGCGGTGACCGGCATCGATATCGAAGCCCGGCTACCGGGCAAGCGTTCGCAGCGACTGGCGTTGCTTTCCGGCGGCGAGCGCAGCCTGACGGCGGCTGCCCTGGTGTTCGCGCTGCTTAAGGCGTCTCCCACGCCGTTTTGCGTGATGGACGAAGTGGACGCCATGCTGGACGAGGCGAATGTGGGGCGGTTCACGGATCTGCTGCGCGAGCTCAGCCAGGCAACTCAGTTCGTGCTCATCACCCACAATCGCGGCACGGTGCAGGCGGCGGATGTCATTTATGGCGTCACGATGGGCAGGGATACGGCCAGCCAGGTGATCAGCCTTAAATTGGATGAGGTTAGCGAGCGCTACACGCAGTAAAATGGATTTTTGGGCAACTTAGAATCGAGGTGCGAAATGGCAAAGAATAAAAAAATATTGCGACGCTCACGGTCCAATCGAATGATCGCTGGGGTTTGCGGGGGTTTGGAGAACTATTTCGGGGTCGACGCGGTTTTGTTCCGCATTGGATTTATCATCGCGGCGCTGCCGGGCGGCATCCCAGGCATCCTGGCCTATCTGATCTGCTGGATCGCAATCCCGGTGGAAGCTTAGTCCTCGTAAAATTAGGAATGAAAAAGAGCCAGCAGTATGCTGGCTCTTTGCTTTGTGTGAGCCGATCAAGGCTCGTCCGGGGCCATGGCCTTCCAGGTGTCATAGATGACCACTGTATACTGGTCTCGCAAGCCCTGGATGAATTCGACCATCTTTTGATCTCGCAGTTGTTCATACTCGGCCTGGCTGAGGGGTCGGTCCTCGTGCCCGAGCACCTGGATAATATGCCAGCCGAAATCGGACTCTACAGGATCGCCGGTCTCGCCGATGGACAAGGCAAAGGCCGCGTTGGCAAATGGTTCTACCATCGCCTCCTGTGGGAACCAACCCAGGTCGCCACCGGAATTCTTATTGGATTCATCGATGGAGAGTTCAGCCGCCAGCGAAGTCCAATCTTCGCCCGCCGCTAGCCGATCGAGCACGGCGAGCGCTTCCTCTTGCGTGGCTACGAGGATATGACGCGCCCAGACCTGCTCCTGGTAATGGGGCAAATCTGCCGTGATCCGATCCTTAATGGCATCGCGCAGCAGGCCGGCCTCAATGACTGACCGGATGGTTTGCTCGCTTACTCCGGAATCTGCGTAGAACTTCATTACATCGGCCAAGGTTTGCTGAAAGCCCTCAAGTGTATAGGGCGTTGCAGTGGGTGAAGCAGTTGGGCTGGCCACAACCACAGTGGACGGCGGAGACCCCGCGGTAATTGGCGTGGCCTCGGGCGTGGTTGAGGCGTCCGGGTCGACCGTGGGGGTTACCGAAGGTGTTGGGGAAAGCGTGGGAGTTGGGGTAGGAGAAACCAGGCCGTATTGAGCCGCAGATAGCGTCGACGTGGCTGCGGTGGTCGGATCCTGCTGAGGAGTCGGGGTTCCATCGGGGTAGAAGGCGAGCAGGGCCTGCAGTTGGTCCGCGATCTGCGTCTCACTGATCTGGATGCCCAGTTTCTGCGCTTCCAACCTCAACAGTTTTTCATCAACAAGCTCGTTGACGACCGCTTCGCCTGCGACTTGGGGATCCAGTTGGGCTCGGATTTGCATCAGTGCAGATTCGTATTGAGAGGTAAAGGCCTCATCGTCGCCGAAGATCTGGAAAAGCTGATAATACTCGGCGTATACCGAATCATATTGATTGAGCAATTGCTGGCGGTAATAGCGGGTGCGGGCCACAAATTCGCTTCCCGTAATCTTTTCGCCCGCGACTTCCGCTACGGTCTGATTCGGATAAACGAAGGTCTCCAGCAAAACGGGAGCGCCAACCAGGACCAGGATCAGCAAAACAATTATGCCGGTCCCGATCAAGAGGATCCGGTTCAGATAGCGTTCGCGCTCCAAGCCGACAAGATGCTTGCGCGTAATAACACGGGGTTTTTGTGGTTTCTCAGCCATATTGTTTATGTTATCTCTGTTTGATGGGATTTAGAATGGAAAGTCTTCTTCGCCGCCTTCGGGGAAATCCTCGGTGTCGGTAGCGGCTTCTGCTTCGCCTTCGCCTTTATCGCGGCGCTCCGTAAGCATGATCATTTCTCGGGCTACGACCTCGGTGGCGGAGCGCTTGTTGCCTTCATCATCCTGCCAATGGCGGGTTTGCAGGCGGCCCTCGATGTACACCTGATGACCTTTCTTAAGGTATTGGTTGCAGATTTCAGCCAAGCTGCTCCAAGCGACGATGTTGAACCATTCCGTCTCGCTGCGACGTTCCCCTTCGGCGGTGGTCCAATTTCGGGTGGTGGCTACACTAAAGCTGGTCACCGGCCGTCCGGAAGGCGTGTAGCGCATTTCAGGGTCGCGCCCAAGGTGGCCGATCAGCATGACTTTGTTCAACCCTCGGCTCATCTTTTCCTCCTGCTCTGGCAGGGTAATAGCCGCTTACGCAGCCTCTTTCTCCTCTTCTTCGACTGCCACGATCAGGAAGCGCATTATGGATTCCTGCAGGCGGAATTGCTGTTCCAACTGCAAACAAAAAACCGGGTCCAAAGTCGTCTGTAACAGGACGTATTGGCCCTCAGCTTGCTTCTTGATTCTGTAAGCCAGCTTGCGTTTTCCCCAAATATCGACTTTATCGACCTTGCCCCCGCTGTTGGTGATCCAGCCCTGCACCTGCTCGTTCAATTGCTTGAAGGCGTCAGCGTCTAGATCAGGGTGAGCAATGTAAGTTACTTCGTACTTGCGCATAGTAGTGGCTCCTTTCCACGGGTTAGCCCTTGGCGTTGCAGTGCAACGCGTCGGAGAATCTACCCAGCTGAAACCGAGAGCGATTCTCTACCTGCTGTGCGCTAGCAGGTTGGCGGAAAGCTAACCGGCCTAACGGCCGGCGGGCTTGTTCCAGGCGGCGGATTGTAGCATGCGCTACACCTTTTGGGTAGACAGGATGCCTAGCCCAGCGTGAGCAAGTAGGCCTCCAATGCGTTTAGCTCTTCCTGGCTAAGGATCGGGCCAAAGGTTTTCGGCATCAAGTCCTTAAGGCCTGGGTTGAGATAAGCGCTTGGGTCGAAGATCGATTGCTCGATATAGGAGCGAGCGTCCCGGCCCGCGACGCGTGTTTCGGCGGTGGCGGCCAAAGGGGGGCCGACGATGACTCCCTGCCTGAGTTGGTATGGCAGGACGAACAATGGGCTACGAAGATGCGTTTGCCAAGTTGCTCTTCCTGGCTCAGAATAGGTCCCGAAAGGGTGGATGAACAGGCTGCCGCTATGGCCAATTAAACAGAATCGTCAGGGGTCTTTTTGCTACCACCTGAGCGAGGATTCCATCCTTTCTCGCAGGAGTTTTACGCTCGGTATCAGCGCGTTCATCAAGGGAATGCTGAAAGGGATGGGCACGTCGGGCACTGCTAGTCGTTGGAGCGGGGCATCCAGGTAGGTGAAGCAATCCTGGACAAGGGTTGCAGCGATCTCTGCCCCAAAGCCGGCGGTAAGGCCATCCTCGTGGGCGACGAGGCATCGGTTAGTCTTCCGCACGGAGGCAAATACCAGCTCTCGATCCCATGGGATGATGGTGCGCAGGTCAATCACCTCGACGCGCTCGGCGAAGGGTTGAGCCGCTTCGATGCATCGATGGAGCATTTCTCCCCAGCTCACTACGGTTAGCTGGCTGCCCTTTTGCATTACGGCAGCCTTGCCGAAGGGCAGCGCAAACTTATCACCTGGATATGGACGGCGCCCTGCTAGGGTGTCGTATAGCGCGCGATGCTCCAGGAAAATGGTGGGATCTTGCCCTCGCATGGCGCTGCGCAACAGGCCAACGGCATCGGCCGCATTGGAGGGCATGGCCAGCTGCCAGCCCAGGCTATGGGCGTAGATGGCCTCTGCGGAGACGGAATGCCATGGATCGCCGGTCTTCTTGCTATGGCCAACAGGAATCCGGATGACAATGGGCGCGGCGAACTTGCCCGCAGTGCGCCAGCGGATCCAGCCAATATCGTTGATCTGCTCAGTGGCGGGGTCCGCATATTTACGGAACTGGATCTCGGGCAAGGGGGTCAGGCCAGCCAGCGCCAGGCCTGCAGCCCGGCCGACGATACCTTCTTCGGATAGAGAGGTGTCAAACACGCGCTGGGCGCCGAATTTACTCTGCAGGTCAAGCGTCACGCGGTGGACGCCTCCGCGCGGGCCGACATCCTCTCCGAAGATAAGCAGGCGAGGATTGAGTTTAAGTTCGACTTCCATGGCGCGGCGAAGGGCCTCAGACATATTGAGACGCGGGCCCTCAGATTCCGGAGGCATGGAAAAATCGATCGGAGGTTTTTCCAGGCTTGGCGGGACCTGGGCGCTGTGCAATCCTTTGGAGAACAAATGCAACCTTCCTGAGTTTAGTGAAGGTGCAGGGTTTTGCTGGGCGGAGGCAAGTTCAGAGCGAACTTCTTGCTGCACCTGGTTTGCCAGTTCCCGCCAATCCCCTTTTGAAAGCGTATTGCGCATAGCCACTAATGGGTCTCTGAGCTTCTCTTCTTCTATTTCCTTAGAATTCTTATAGGCCGTCTGATCCTCGCCAAATGTGTGGCCAGTCAGGCGAGGTACTTCAAGGCGAAGGAGGGCTGGACCCGCGCCGCCTCTCACGTGCCCAACGGCCTTTAGGATCAGCGCTTGAGTTTCTTCGGGATCGGTGCCAGGCCCGCTTGAAACAAACAGGTTTCTATATGATTTAAGATTGGCGCTGATGTCCCCGCCGGGGGTTTGGTACTTTGCGGGGACGGAGATGCCAAACTCGTTGTCCTCGATAAAGAAGAGCATCGGCAAACTGCGGGTAGTGGCAATGTTCAGCGCGGCCCAAAAACCGTTTGCGGCCACCGAGCCATCGCCGCCGAGGGCAACGGCAATTGCTCCTTTCCAACGTTTATCTTTCAGTTCGTGCTGGTAGTAAGTGATGGCCTGGGCCCAGCCAGCGGCAGGCGTGTATTGGGCCCCGACAGCTCCAGAGGACGGCAACACGGTCACTCCTCGGCGTGGCGGCATGGAATACACCACCCCTACGTCCCTACCTTCAGATGGGGAACCGGTTAGCGCCATATCAGCGGAGAAAGCCTCGCGTGGGGTGAGGCCAGCCGCCAGCATGAAAGGCCGCGAACGGTAATACACGGTGGCACCATCGTGCCCGTGGGTCATTTGTAAGCCCAGGAGGACCTGAGCCAGCTCGTGGCCCTTAGACGAAAACTGATATGTGACTTTCCCTTGAGGCGCTAATTGCTCTTCTTCGATCTCATCAATAGCGCGAGAAGTGAGCATCAGGCGCGCCACTTGTTTCCAATCCGTTCTGCTGCTCGTCTCTTTTGGGGTTTGGCGAACCTTTGAGTGAGTGGCCATTGCTACTCGCTGAATTCGAGTTCGAATTCGAGGTCTTCGTTCCAGGCATCATCGCGGCGAAGTTCAATATCGCCGAATAAGGAGTCTTGTTTGACGGCGATGCGGTAACGTCGCACAAGCTCCAGGAGGGCCAAGAAAGTTACCACCATGTGCAAGCGGCCGGGGGTTTTGGCGACCAGCTCGCGGAAGCGCACAACAGTGTTTCCCATGAGGGCCTTGGCGATGCTGTGGATCTTCTCACGGATGGTTACTTTGGGCGCGGTGACAACAGTCGCCAGCGGGGCGCGCAGATCCTCGCGGCTGAGGACGCGGATGGCAGCCGCGTGCAGGTCGGCCACGGTCACATCGCTGAGATCTAGCCGACCTTCCACCTTTGGCGGAGGGGCCATGCGCAAGAATGAATGCAGATGGGCGGCCTGGCGGGCGGCCAGGAGGTTGGCAATGTTCTTGAACTGGCGGTAGAGGATGAGTTGTTGCACCAAGGCCTCACCCGGATCTTCTTCGTCCGGTTGGCGCACGACCGGACGCGGCAAAAGAGCTTCGGACTTGATCTGCATCAGCCGGGCGGCTACCACGAGAAACTCTGACACTCGCTCGGCGCGCAGCACCTGCAGGGTGCGCATGTAGGCCAAGAACTGGTCGGTGACCCTGGCCAGGGATAACTTGGTGATGTCGAGTTCAGCTCGCTCGATGAGCTGAAGGAGCAGGTCGAGTGGGCCCTGGTAGACGTCAGTTTCGACGGTGTAGGGTTGGGGAGCGCCCTGACCCAAAAGCGAAAACACGGCGACATTATACACGTGGGAGTAAGATAGCCGGCCATAGGGGCGTCTGAGAGTAGAATTTAGACGATAAACAGATTGGAGATTCGATGTTCAGTGAACCTATTCATGTAACCGATGATGCTTTCGAAAAAGCGGTTTTGAAGTCCGAGACCCCGGTCGTGGTCGATTTCTGGGCGCCATGGTGCGGCCCGTGCTTACGCGTGGCGCCGACCCTCGATAAGCTGGCCAAGGATTATGCCGGAAGAGTAGTTGTGGCCAAGGTCAATACGGATGAGAACCCACAGTGGGCCGGGCAATTCGGCGTGCAGGGCATTCCCACCATGTTGTTTGTGGCCGACGGCAAGCTTGTGCACCGCCAAGTTGGTGCCTTGCCGGAGCCAATGCTGCGTGAGCTATTCGACCAATTTGTCGAAGTGACCAAGGCGAAGGAAAAGGCTGATACGAAGGCATAAGAATTCACGACAACTTGAAATTGAACAAGGCCGGGATGATACCCGGGCTTGTTGTTTAGCTATAATGCGCCAATGCTGTTCGTTTGGGTTGCCGCAGGATTGGCTGGAGGGTTATTGGTCAATTACTTAGCCGATGTTTTGCCTAGTACACGAACGCTCTCGCGCCCAATATGGTGGCCAATCAATGGGCTGAAGTTCAGGGTCTATCTAGCTCGGTTAAGGGTCATTGCTGTTATTGTCTTATCGGCAGGCGCTGTAGGTCTGATCTACCAACATCCATCACCCGATTTCCCTCTCCTTTTTCTTGAGATAATCATTCTGTATTTTTTACTGGTCGCGGTCATCGATATCGAATACCGTGTTGTTATGCATCCGGTGAGCTTGGCCGGGGTAATTCTGCTGGGCGCCATCGGCCTCACGCGGCACAGCATCTTGGATACCGTCCTAGGTGGCTTGGCCGGCTTCGGATTCATGCTGGCGCTGTATTTTCTGGGCGATTGGCTGGGGCGGCTGATGGCCAGGGCGCGAAACGAAAAATGGGAGGATACAGCCTTGGGGTTCGGCGATGTGAATCTTGCGGGTGTCATCGGGTTGCTTACAGGCTGGCCCGGCGTCATCATTGCGCTCTTTGCCGGCATGGTGGCGGCGGCCATTTTTAGCGCCGCCTATTTGTTATGGATGGTCATCAACAGGAAATACTCGGCCTTCAGCTCAATTCCCTATGCTCCGTTTCTTTGCCTCGGAGCCGTTCTCACGGTCATTACCGGTGTCTATGGGCTTATAGGCGGATAGCTGGATTATGGACTTATAATCCCGGCGGATTACCCTTCTATGGAGCCTGAGGAAACCAAATGGCGGAAGAAAAGACGAAAACTGAGAATGAGAAGGAGAAGAAGACTCCTCTTGCGGTCGAAGAGCAGCTTGTAGAAACGAAGCATAGCGCGCGGATAGGTGAGCGAGACCTCAAATACACCGCAACGGCTGGCACCTTTGTACTCAAAGAAGAAGACGATGAAAAAGGGGAACACAAGCAGAAGGCCTCCATTTTCTATGTGGCCTACACGGCCGGCAAAACCAGTGGCGGCAAGCTCAGGCCAATCACCTTTTCATTCAATGGCGGCCCCGGCTCATCCTCAGTTTGGCTGCATCTGGGGACCCTGGGGCCTCGACGGGTCCATTTGCTGGACGACGGAAACCCTCCTCCGCCCCCGTACAAATTGGATGACAATAAATATTCAATACTGGATGTCACTGACCTCGTTTTTATAGATCCGATAACAACGGGGTTTAGCCGTACAGTCCCGGGCGAAGAGGCAAAACAATTCCATGGCTTTCAAAAAGACATGGAAATCGTGGGCGAGTTCATTCGTTTATTCACTACGCGCCACATGCGTTGGACATCACCGAAGTTCCTGATCGGCGAGAGTTACGGTACCACCCGGGCGGCAGCTCTCTCGGGATACCTGCAGGAACGCCATGGACTTTATCTAAACGGGATCATGTTGATCTCATCGATCCTTGATTTTTCGACGGCCAATTTCAATCCCGGCAATGACCTGCCATATATTCTCTTCCTGCCAACCTACGCAGCAACCGCCTGGTATCACCATAAATTGGATGATGAGTTGCAGAAGAGCTTGGCAAAGACCCTCGAAACCGTGGAGCAATTTGCGAACAACGAGTACACCCTGGCGTTGATGAAGGGCGATGCCTTGCCGGCCACGGAGCGCGAGGGCATTGCCCGGCAGCTTGCGCGGTTCACCGGGTTGAGCCCCGAATACATCGAACGCACTAACTTGCGGATTGAGATCCACCGCTTCACCAAGGAGCTTTTGCGCTCCGGGCGGCGAACAGTAGGCAGGCTGGATAGCCGCTTCACATCCACCGATAGAGATGCAGCCGGCGAGCAGCCCGAATTCGACCCCAGTTACGCTGCCATCCAGGGGCCTTTCACGGCAGCATTGAACCAATATGTGCGCGAGGAATTGAATTTCAAGAGTGATGTGCCGTATGAGATTCTCAGCGAGCGTGTGCGTCCCTGGAGCTTTAAGGAGCACGAAAACCAATATGTCAACGTAGCCGAAACATTGCGAAAAGCGATCAATCTGAATCCCGCGCTAAAAGTGTTCGTGGCCAATGGCTACTATGACTTGGCCACCCCGTACCTTGCGACGGAATATACCTTCAACCACATGCAGCTAGAGCCGCATTTGCGCCAGAACATTTCGATGGAGTACTACGAAGCGGGGCATATGATGTATATTCACCAGCCCTCATTCGTTGCGCAGAAAAAACACCTGGCTAATTTCATTAAGAAATCAAGTTAGAGTCAGCCAGAAAATCCAAGACCTTATTTAGCACACTTTCTGGCGAGTCAGAATCTGTGTTTATCTCGAGATCAGCGTTTTTCCGCGCGTGAGTAAGCCGCGGTTGTTGGTCTTCATATTCATGCCGCATCCAGCTTAGTCCACGGGTCACCGTGGCTTCGTATTCACAATGTAGATAGATCAGCACCGTGGGTTTGCCAGTCTGCTGCCACATGCGCGGCGCAAAGGAGTGTTCCTGCGCAATCTGTGTGGCTTCGTAAGCGGCTTTCTGCAAGCCGCGCACCAGAGTGGATTTGCCCGATTTGCACGGGCCCACCACGCCGATCCGCGGCCTGGTACTGCCACTACTTTGGTCGTTCATGATAACGGCAGGCGCGCCCACATGCGGCGCACGTCGTCGCTGCCACGTGGCAAGACGCCGAGTACGACGATGCTGATGTCGTCACCCGGACGGTCCTGCTCGAGGTTGAGCGCCTCAGCCATCAAGTTGTCGGCCATGCCCTGAGGTGTTGCGTCTGACTGGACCAGGCGCTCGAAGCGTGCGCGGATATCCAGAGGAGTGCCGCGGCGGTCGCCGGCAAATGGAAGTCCATCAGTGTACATGGCAACAATCAGTCCAGATAGAAGGTTAAGCTCTGTGATCACTGGGCGGGTGCCGCGGCGCAGGCCCACCGGCTGGCTTTCCTCGCTCATAGCCTTCGTCACCCCATTTATGGAAACCAGGGAGGGATTAGGATTGTTGCGTGTAATGACGACCGTGCGAGTTTCCATGTCGATGGAGAGGATGTTTAGCGTCGACTGGACTTTGCCGTTTCGATGCGTATAGAGATAGTCCGACGCGGCGCGGGCGGCGGCGCCGTCGCGCACGCCTTCGGCGAGCAGCGAGATCACCTTGCGCACCACCATATTGGAGATAAGTTTGGCGCTCTTACCGGAGCGCTGCCCATCCGCTAGAACGACCGACAGGCCGCCGTTAGGGCGTTCTACAACTTCAAGGGTGTCTCCGCTTTCGGAAGACGCATATTTATTGATCTTGGCGACACCGATCTGAACTTCCATTTATTGAATTGTAATCAAAAGCACAACCGGGGAATACCAGGTGGCTATACTGTTGTTGCCAACAGGATGATCACTTCGCTGCCGGTTAGTTGGATACGCTTTTCTTTTACATCAAAGCCGGATAGCTTAATGTGCTCACTGAATGACCCATCCCATTGGGGGGATTGACCCGTAATGCGATAGAGCCATTCCGCAATCCCCCCAAAGAAAGACTTTTTTCTAATCCAGGCAAACGGCAACACCACCAGGCTTCCTGTTGGCTGGACAACGCGGCGTACTTCCGCGAGGGTTTCAGGTTTCAATATGAACTCAGAAGGGAAGGTGGCTACAACCTGGTCAAAGTTCCCGCTTTTGAAGGGGATGTGTTCCGCTGCAGCGCGCACCAGCCCGCCGGGATGGGCGGCAGAAGCCAACCTGCGGGCAGCCAGGCAGCCCATCTGCTTGCTGCGATCGAGCCCGAAAGCCATGAAACCTCGTTCACGAAGGACGAGCTGCAGATGGCCGGGGCCATGGCCCAATTCCAATATCCTAGGGCCGGTCAATTCCGGGAGGGCAGTATAGAGCCAGGCCTTCCATTGGCCGAGAGACACTATCCAGGCCACCAGATCGTAGGACCAGGCAAGCGGATGGTAGAGCAGGAAAAAGAAAAAGCGGAGGAGACGAGAAGGGAAATTGAGGGCCGGGCGCATGGGCCGGCGTTGGGTTTAGCTGCCGAGGACCTGCACCTCGACGCCCTGCTTGCGCAACCAATCGATTGAGGACTCGATGACAGCCGCGCTGCCGAGCAGCTGCACTTCCAGCCAGCCCTCGCCGGGGTTTACTTCGGCTCGAAGGATGTTCACGGCGAGGTCACCAAAATTGCGGATGAGCTGGTTCACTATAGGGACATTGACTACGGAAGGCGGGTAAATAAGACGTACGACTTGTTCGGTCACTTGCAGGCTCCTGAGGTCAGTTGAGCGAATTTTAGCATGGAAATCTTAGATGGTCTTTATAGGCACTACGGCAGATTCTGCAAGCTGCCCGCAGCCAGCTTGAATGTCGATGCCCCGGCGTACACGGATCGTGCAGGAAATTCCTTGCGCCTGCAGCACATCCCTAAAGGCTGCAACTCTCTCGCGAGAGGAGCGCTCTCCCGAGTATCCGCGAGTGGGGTTGAGGGGGATCACGTTGACGTGACAGTTCAGTCCCTTCAGCAGGCGCGCCAAGTTGCGAGCCTCTTCGGGACTATCGTTCACCCCTTGGATTAGCGCCCATTCGAAGGTAATGCGGCGGCCGGTGGCCTCTACATATTCGCGGCACGCTTGAATTAGCTCCTTGATGGGATAGCGCTTATTGACCGGCAGCATGGAGCTGCGCAATGGATCTTCTGCGGCGTGCAATGAAATCGCCAAACCTACCTGCCGTTTTTCGGCAGTGAAACGCTTGATGGCTGGGATCAGGCCGACTGTTGAGATGGTGAAGCGGCGCGCCCCCATTCCAAATCCTTCGGGATGACTAAGGCGATCGAGGGCAACCATGGTGGCTTCGTAGTTGTGGAAGGGTTCTCCCATGCCCATGAGTACAACATTGGTGGGGTGTTCGCCCTTAGCCTTCAACTCGCGGGCAAAGAACAATACCTGTTCCACGATCTCGCCGCTGGTCAAATTGCGCCGAAAGCCCATTTGCCCGGTGGCGCAGAACACACATCCCATGGCACACCCGGCTTGAGTGGAGATGCAAAGCGTGCGCCGGTCCGAGTAGAGCATCAGCACGGTTTCAATGGCCTGGCCATCCGCCAAGCGGAACAAAACCTTGGTGGTCTCACCATCCTTCGAGAAGAGCCGTTGGGCTTCCTCAAGACGAGAAAAGGTAAAGTGTTCGTCGAGCTTATGGCGCAGTTCCTTGGGGAAGTTGGTGAATTGTTCGGGCTGCAACCATAACTGCTTATAGAGTCCCTCCCAAAGTTGTTTGGCGCGGTATGCGGGTTGCCCCCATTCAGAAAAAAGGGCCTTGAGTTGATATAAATCGAGATCGTAGATATAGGAGTTGCTCATTCGTAAGCGCGATGACCTAGTTCGATTATCCCCTACTGCTACTTCATCCGCATAGGAAAGCCATAAATATGTGGCTCTATAGCCTACATACCAAGCTTTCCAAATCCTTTTCGATGTAATCCGGCGCGGGCTTCCAATCCTTGGCGGCTTCAGCGCTGGTGACCCCCGAAAGCAGCAGGGCGGTGGGGCAGCCCGTCTTCTGTCCGGCAGCTACATCGGTTTCCACGCGGTCCCCAATCATCAAAGCCTCGCTCGGTTGCAGGCCAAGATGCTTTAGCGCGCTATCGAGCAAGGCTCGCTCGGGTTTGCCGATGACGGTGGCACGCACGCCCGTGGCGGCTTCCAGCGCAGCCAGGATAGCTCCGGCACCGGGCACCTCGCCTTGGGGTGAGGGGAGAGTGCGATCGGGGTTGGTGCCGATAAAGGCCGCGCCGCCTCGGATGAGATGAGTGGCAGTGGACAGCTTCTCGTAGGTCAGTTGGCGATCCAATCCCACGACGACGGCCAGGCAATCCTCTTCGGAGGAGAAGAATCCTTTTTCATTCAGGGCTTCGTATAGCCCCTTCTCACCGATGACATAGACATGACCACCCGAAGGGTGCTCTTTTGCGAGTATTTCAGCAGCCACTTTGGAAGATGTGTGGATCTGTTCGGCCCCAACCTCGATACCGAAGCCCCGAAATTTATCCTGATATTGCTCCACGGTACGAGTAGCGTTGTTGGTTACAAAAGCCATCTGGAGCCTCTTGGCCTTGATCTTCGCAAAGACGGATGGCAGGTGACCAATGGCCTGGGTGTCGCGCCAGAGGACGCCATCCATGTCAAGGAGCAGGCCGCGGAGCTTCGTTGAGGTCATAAAGGCGATTATAGCGGTTACGCCCAGGACGAAGAGTTCGCTGCTGTATGTCAAGTTGATGGTTGATAGATCGACACACAGCACCCTATCAACTTGACAGCTTAACCGGAGGGAATAGCGATAAGGCTGCACGGAGTTCAAGAGAGGTGTTCATCTGGATTATTAAAGCAGGAATGAGATTGAGCGAGTGAAGATGCTCACGGATGTCAAGCAAAAGCCCTGAATAAAAGAGAGCCGAGGGTTCCTCGGCTCTCTTCGGCTTTGCTGATCTTACTTGGCCGTCAACTTTTTTAGTTCAGGCTTGACTAACACCTGGTCGACCAAACCGTAAGCTACGGCCTGTTCGGCGGTCAGGTAGAAGTCGCGGTCGGTGTCGTGTTCGATAACATCCACGGTCTTACCGGTTGCCTCGGCCAGGATCTCATTCAGGCGGCGCTTCAGGCGCAGGATCTCTTTGGCGTGGATCTCGATATCGGTGGCCTGGCCGCCGCCGCCGCCGCTGGCCCAGGGCTGGTGCATGTGGATGGTGGCGTTGGGCAGCGCATAGCGGTGACCTTTGGTGCCGGCAGTGAGCAGCACGGTGGCATAGGAGGCGGCAAAGCCAACGGCCAAGGTGCTGATCTGGTTAGGGATCATCTGCATGGTGTCGTAGATGGCCATGCCGGCGTACACGGAGCCACCCGGGGAGGTAATGTACATCTGGATGGGGGCATCCTGGTCCTCGTTGCTCAGGTAAATCAACTGGGCGACGACCAGGTTGGCGGTCTGGTCCTCGATAGGGGTGCTCACCAGGATGATGCGGCGCTTAAGGAGCAGGGAATAGATATCGAAGGCACGTTCCCCCCGGCCTGTGGTCTCGATGACCATCGGGATGACGGATTTGGGATCAAACATTCATATTTCCTTTCTAGTTCGGCTATTCACTCGGTTCCTTGATTTTGGATTTTGGCGGTGTCACCGTTTCAGCCTGGCCTTGCGCAATGGCGCGCAAGCGAGCCAAGGTGCGTTTAATCACTTCTTCGGTCAGCGCGCGGCTAACAAGGCCCTGGAGATTTTCTTTGGCAAGCAGCTTGCGCATTTCATCCGGCGAGATCACTTGTTGAAGCCGCTTTACCTTTTCTTCGACAAGGCCCTGCACTTCGTTTTCGGGAACCTCGATCTTTTCTTGTTTCGAGACTTCCATGAGCACTAGCGACTTTTTCAGCCTTTGCTCGACTCGCGGACTCACCTCTTCTTCGAGTTGCTCCATGGTGAGCTGACGGCTTTTTAGATAAGTTTCCATATCCAGGCCGCGGGCCGCCAGATCCGGCCCCATATCCTCGATGTAATGGTGAATCTCGTGGTGGAGCATCTGGGGAGGATATTTGATCTGGCTGTTTTCAATGATCTTGTCGACGATGCGAGATTCGTATTCGTCTTCCGCTTGCAGACGATAGTTCTCTGTGAGCTGCTTTTCGACATCGGCGCGCAGCTCGGCGAAGGCCTTATAGTTGCCTAAGGTCTGGGCGAAGGCATCGTCCAAGTCGGGCAGTTGCCGGTCCTTAATTTCCTCGACTTTGATCTTGAAAGTGGCTGCGGCGCCGCGCAAATCCTCGAATTCGGAATCCTTACTGAATGTGTGAGGAAAGATCTTTTCTTCGGCCGCTTTCAACCCGATCAACAGCCTCGAGAAACCCGGGAAAGGCCATTCGGTCTTGGTATCCACGTCGGCCTTTTCGATGACAACGGGATAGCGCCGCTCCGGTAAAAGTGCGGAGCGGCCATCTTTGTCGGGCGTCTGCCGTTCGGCGCTCATTAAGATGTAGGAGATGTCGCCTTCCTGGGCCGGACGCTGCACGGGTGCCAGCACGGCGTTCTGCTCACGCAGATTGTTGAGCACGTTTTCAACATCGGTCGGGGTGACCGGTTTGTCCGCATAGGGCAGGCGAATCTTGGCATAGTCGCCCAGCTTTACTTCCGGAGAAAGGGGAACGCGGAACTCAAAGACTTGTGGAGTCTTGTCTTCGTGTACCTTCTCCAAAGTGCCTGGGCCGTAGGGTTTAATGCCGGTTTCCTCAATGATGCGCGGGTACATCTCGTCGAGGACGATATCCAGGGCTTCGTCCTTGATTGCTTGGGCCCCGACCTGTTTTTCGATGACAGCGAAGGGGGCTTTGCCCGGGCGAAAGCCGGGAACTTTGACGCGCTGGGCGATCTGCCGGGCGGCTTTGTGCCGCGCGTTCTCGAGGGTTTGGGTCTCGACCTCCACCGTGAAACGTATTTGATGGTCGTCGAGAGTCTCTTGGTCGATTTTCAAAAAAGGAATCCTTAAGGAGTAGGGAGAGGTGCGAGGATTATAGCATTGCGGTTCTTAGGGCCGTATCAGAAAAGTATATGAACTGGATTGGGATTGCTCAAATGCGTCCAGGGCTATTTGGAGGGTGGGGTTATAGGGATTCCTCACTATTGCTGATTCTGAATTTGGTAAAGAATTCGACACCCGCTCGGAATGACGAAAATGGCATGGGGAAGGAGGGAGTCGAACCCTCACGCCTTTCGGCACATGATCCTAAGTCATGCTTGTCTGCCAATTCCAACACTTCCCCGTACCAGTCAATTATAGCAAAGAGGTAATGATGTGGATTCGGCCCAGTCACCGTACTCCTTCTTCCCGTATATAATGCCGCAAGACAGGAGAGGCCCTTGGGCCGAGTCATCCATACTGAAAACCTGGTCGCAGACCGCAACCGTTTGTTGAAAGCGATGGCTATTACGTTGCGAGAGTTGACAAAGCTGGCCGCATTTAATGCGGAGGTGCGCGACCTGGCTGCCTTCCTGGTTTTGGCGCTAGATAATATCTCCGAGAGCGTGGAGCGCAGCGTGGGTCCCTGGGAGAAACGCGGATACTGGTTGAAGGCCGATCGCTTTCGCATGGACTGGGCCTGGGTGGACCCATTGCGAAGGCAACTGCGCCAGGCCGTACAAAGCGAAGACGCTGTCGAAGTGGCTCAGGGTGTTGCGAACCTGGGCGAGAAATTGCGAGGCGTAGAGGTCGTAAAGCGGCACCGACTTGGTACCCCGTGGGTGGGCGCCTGGAAAAAAATGCGCGGGGAGGGTGATGGCAATTAGATTCTGCGCATAGTCACAAAAATATCCAAATCGGCTAATTCATACCGTAAAGATGGCGTATTATGATATTGCAATCCCATGCGCGAGAAAATACTGATTGTGGAGGATGACCCCGCCATTCGCGAGGCCTTAAGCTATAACCTTGGCCGTGATGGCTATGAGGTTTTGGCTGTGGGTGATGGTTTAGAGGCCCTCAAAGCCGCCCGCTCATCATCTCCGAACCTTATTGTCCTCGATCTAATGCTCCCCGAGCTCGATGGATTCGATGTTACAAGGATCTTGCGCAAGGAAAGTACAGTCCCCATCCTCATGTTAACTGCGCGTGATGATGAGATCGATCGGGTTCTCGGCCTGGAGCTGGGCGCGGACGATTACCTGACTAAGCCCTTCTCCATGCGCGAGTTGCTTGCCCGAGTGAAGGCGATGCTGCGCCGTGTGCGGTTAGGAAAAGAGGAGTCCGAGGTAAAGGAGCAGAGGGACAAAATACTGGCATCCGGTAACCTGCAGATCGACCTCTCCCGGCACGAAGCCCAGATGAATAACGCCGTCATCGAGCTGAAGCCGAAAGAATATGACCTGCTGCTATTCTTCATCCAGAATCAAGGGCAGGTGTTTTCGCGCGATCAACTGCTGGAGCAAGTGTGGGGTTGGGAATTTTCCGGGGGCAGCCGCACAGTGGATGTGCACGTGCGCTGGTTGCGGGCAAAAATCGAGAAGCACCCTGAGCAACCTATTCGCATCATAACTGTACGCGGCGTGGGCTATCGCTTCGAAGGCTAGAGGCCAGTGGGTAATGGCGCCGCGCCCCGGCTTTAATCTCCGGCGCTTTCTGGCCGTTATGTTGCTGCAAGGCGGCATCCTGGCCGCGCTTTATTACCTTGTCAGGCAGAGCCGTAATCCTGGAGTTGACGGATTATTTTTGGTGGCCTTGCTATCGGTAATGGTGGTTGCAATTGTATATGCCCTCAGGTCCAATGAGGAACAATCACATCGTGTGGAAACCCTTGAAGAAAAATTGGAGGCCAGCCAGAGGAAATTGGCGGCGCAGCAAATCCGCGCGCAGAGCATTTTAGATCGCCTAGGAGATGGGGTGGTTATCGTCAATGCTGAAGGCGAGGTAGTGTTAGCCAATGCGGCGTTGGGCAGCTTGTTTGCGCTCAGCTCAGAAGAAGGCCGGGCCAGCTCGTTGCCACATTTGGTGCGCCATTACCAATTCGTTGACCTATGGAAGCGAGCCAGCCAACGCGGCGCACCCCAGACGCTCACCGCGGAAGTCCCACAAAGCAAGCGGCTGCTGCGAACCACCGCTTACCCATTGAGCAACGGGATGCAAGGCCATGCTCTTTTGATCTTCGAAGATGTGACGGAATTGCGCCGCTTGGAAACGATCCGCAGAGATTTCGTCAGCAATGTTTCTCATGAGCTGCGCACGCCGCTTACCTCCATCAAGGCGCTTACCGAGAGCCTGCGGGCAGGGGCCCTCCAGGAACCTGAGATGGCGCTACGTTTCCTCGGCCACATCGAAACAGAAGTGGATGCGCTTTCGGAACTGGTGGCGGAGCTTTTGGAGCTGGCGCGCATTGAATCGCAACAAGTCCCTTTGCAACGCTCGCCCAGCAACCCGTGCGAGATCCTGCAGGGCGGCGCGGAGCGACTGCGGCTGCAGGCAGAGCGGGCTGGCCTTACGTTGAATTTGGAGTGCACACCGAACCTTCCGCTTATCCTGGCCGACCCGCCGAGGCTGGAGCAGGTATTGGTTAACCTTATTCACAATGCGGTCAAATTCACGCCGCGGGGCGGCTCCATCACCGCCTCCATCAAAGCCAAGGATGGCCTGGTGGAATTCTCGGTGAAGGATACCGGTGTCGGAATCCCGGCGGACAACCTCGAGCGAGTATTCGAGCGTTTTTACAAAGCTGATGCGGCGCGCAACAAAAGTGGTACCGGGCTCGGATTGGCGATTGCCAAGCACGTGGTCGAGGCTCATCAGGGTCAGATAGGGGTGGAAAGTAAAGAGGGGAAAGGGAGTAGGTTCTTCTTTACCGTACCTGTTGCATAGCAGCAGCAATCTTTTTGTCCCTTGGTTTCCCAGACAAATGTCACTTTAGCTACTATCACGGTGCGGCTAACATATTCGCGAAGGTGAATATGTTGACGGTGAGACAAAGCGAGCAGATCGGCCAATTGTTCAAATCAATGGGGGATCCATTTCGTGTGCGTCTTTTATGGGCGCTGAGTGAGCGCGAGGCTTGTGTTTGCCATTTGGAATGCCAATTGGGAAAACGGCAGGCATACATTTCGCAGCACCTGATGGCTTTGCGCGGGGCAGGGATCCTCAAAGCGCGTCGCGAGGGGAAATATGTCTATTACGGGGTGAAGGATGAACGGCTGATAAGGCTGATCCGTAAAACCGCCAAGATACTGGGTATGGATAGCGAGGGGCAAAGCGGCGAATTGCAGAACACAAAGATAACTAGCTGCGAATGCCCGCGGTGCGGGACTTCCAATCTGATCGCGGTTGAATAAGAGGAGGAAGACATGTTGACCATCAAGGTTTTAGGGCCAGGTTGCGCGAATTGCAGAAAGCTTGAAGAGGTAACCCGGCAGGCTATTGAGATGACAGGAGTGAAAGCCAAAATTTTTAAGGTGACCGATTACGCCGAGATCATGGAATACCCCATTCTATCGACTCCCGGATTGGTGGTGAACGAAAAGGTGGTTAGCTCAGGTCGCATCCCAAGCCCTGCTGAAGTCAGCACTTGGTTGGCGGACGCTGAAGTGGCTGCGACTTAGAAAGCAGGACCTTTTTTTGAGAGCACATATTCGAAAAGACGAATGTGTATTTAAAAGGGACCAAATGAGGACTAGATGGATATCCTAGCCACGGTAGTGAAACTGGTCCAATCCGGTCTGGGAAACCTGGCTGCTTACCTGGCTGCCCATGTTTTGTTGTGCCTGCTACCCGCGTTTTTCATTGCCGGGGGTTTAACCACACTGATCCCGAAGGAGGCGGTCACTCGCTTTTTAGGCAGAACCACGCCCAAATTCATTTCTTATCCAGCGGCGGCAATGGCAGGTTCGCTGTTAGCGGTTTGTTCCTGTACGATAGTTCCATTGTTTGCGGGAATATATAAAAAAGGGGCGGGGATTGGGCCGGCGATCACTTTTTTGTTTTTTGCCCCGGCCTCCAACATCCTGGCGCTGGCCTATACGGGCGTTGCTCTCGGTTCTGATCTGGCGCTGGCCCGCTTGCTACTTTCCCTGGCCTTCGGCATCGGAATTGGACTGATTATGGCCATGTTGTTTAGTAGGCAGGATGCTGCTCACGACAAATCCACGGATGCAATATTCGCAGGACAAGGAAAAATGAACCGCTGGGCACTAGTATTTTTACTACTACTGGTTGCTCTACTACTGGCAGGAACCTTCAAAGTTGCTTTGCTCACCGAACCGTATTTCCAGGTCAGTCTGCCTTCATTAGGGTTGGATCGACTGGAGGAGTGGTTCTTCCACATCATTCCGTTCGACGCATCTAAAGGCGAGGAAGGGGTCACGGCTCAAGGCGCCATCTTGGTCAGCCTACTGGCGATGATTGGATTAACAGCCTGGAAGGGATTGAACAATATCCTGGAAGGATTCAGCTGTTGGACCTGGATTTCATTGAGCTTGGTGGCTTTGACATTATTGGTGGGCGCGTTGGGTATCAATCCGCACGCGGATGGCATCGAACTGTCTTTCACCGGGCGCTTTTTTACAATAGCGTTGTTATTACTTGCAGTTGCTTTCATTGGGGCAAGAAGGCTAGAGCCACGCCAAATCCAGGAGTGGCTATGGGAATCCTGGCGTTTCGTTAAACAGATCTTCCCACTGCTGATCGTGGGCGTGTTCACTGTCGGCATAATCCGCCAAATCATTCGCCCCGAGTGGATCGAGAGCCTGGCGGGGAGCAATACCATTTTGGGTAATCTGGCGGGCGTCGTCTTCGGTGTGTTTATGTATTTCCCAACCCTGGTGGAAGTGCCCATCGCCAAGATGTTCCTGAGTCTTGGCATGCACCGCGGCCCGCTGCTGGCTTACCTGATGTCCGATCCCGAACTCAGTCTGCAAAGCATCCTGATCATTTCCACCATCATCGGCCGGCTGCGGGCTTGGACCTACGTCGGGTGGGTTGCTCTATTCAGCGCGTTGGCCGGGCTTATCTACGGGGCGTGGGTTGATGGGAACTCTGTCTGGCTGCTCGCTGGTTATGTGTCCATTTTTCTGGCAGTACTTTCAGTAGGATTGTTCATTCTTGGCAAACGCAGTCGAAAGAAAGAAGTTATTGAGCCCAACATTGCTGGGTAAATGGTAAAGGAATCCAAGGAGATAAAAATGAGCGAAAAATCTGACTCCACAGACGGTTGGCATGGGATACCCAGAGTAAATATTCAATGGAATCCAACTGTAGTTGAAGATAGATGTATCGGATGCGGGCTTTGCGTAACATCCTGCGGACGAAATGTGTATAAGTTTGACTATGAAAAGAACAAGCCCATTGTCGACGCGCCCGAAATGTGCATGGTCGGCTGCACGACTTGTGCGACTATCTGTACGCAGGATGCGATTGAATTCCCTTCGCAGGGCTACATCCGCCAGGTCATCAAGAAGAACAAAGTGGTGACACAATCCAAGAACATGCTGCGCGCCGAGCCGCAAAAGTACGAGGCAAAAAAACGCGAACCGGCTTCGGGTTAAGAAGGGAGAAACAGCATGACAACCGACCTGTATCAGGAACTTTACCGGGAGGTGATGACCTCCATTCGTCCAAAGGCCTTTCCCTTTGGCGTCAAGTTCTACGACAACCTGGAGCAGCGTCCACAAAAATCCATGCGACCGTCGCATCCGATGAACGTCTGTCAGGTTACTGCACTCACTCGGTATTACGGGCGTTCGATGTACTTCACGCTAGAAGACATGGCCTGCATCATCGGGGCAGTGGCGGTAGGTATGATGGAACCGCCCGAGAATATGCGCTCCGGCAAAATTGCCGCCATGCTGCACGCCGATCTGGAATCGGCTAAACGCTTTACCGACCTGGTACCGCGCATCCCGCCCGGCAAAATCAAAGCCATCGCTACCGCGCCGCTAGACCGATTGACGTTCGAGCCCGATATTGTGGTGGTATATGGCAACACTAGCCAGATCATGCGCATCATCCAATCCTACTTATGGAAGCGTGGCGGGCGCGCCGATTTTTCCACCGGTGGCGAATACAGCCTGTGCGCCGATACGCTGGCGAACACCTACAACACGCAAGACCTCTCACTGGCGATTCCCTGTTTTGGGGACCGCAAGACCGGCATGGCCCAAGACGATGAATTGACCGTGGGTTTCCCGGTGGCGCTCATTCCCGAAATTCTGGAAGGGTTGCGCGGCACAACTCAAACCGCCGCCTACCCAACGCCCTTCGATATCGGTTTCCCGCAAATGCCGGATTACACCCTCACCGATTGGGCGGCCCAGTTCCGCAGACGAAAGTCGCAAGCATGAGGCTGATTGTGCCGTGGCTGATGGGTGAATTGCAATGAGTGGGAAAGTCATTCATACTCTACGTCTCAGCTCGCTGGCGACATTCTTTAGTGAAGCGGAACTAAGAATGCTGGCGGGCTGCGGGCGGATCCACGATTACACCGACTACCAAGACATCGTTTCGGCTGGTGGTGTGGATGAACGGCTGTTCGTCCTGCGTGAAGGAAAAGTGGGTTTGCATTTAATCATCAACACGGAAACGGGGCAGTGCAGTGGGGACGCTCACATCGAGTTGAGCGCGCCCGGTGAGCTTTTCGGTTGGGCCGCCTGGATGCGAGCGGAGCGGGTGGGCATATCCGCCACGGCATTAGGAGCAGTGGCGATAGTTGCCTTGGACTTGGCAAGACTGGAAGACAGCCAGATCTTTCTCAAGTTGAGCACTCACATGTTAGGACTGTTGTACACTCGCCTGCAGGAATATGGCATATGCCCACCGAACGTTCAGGCGCTTTTGAAATTCAAACAGTTGTTGCGGGTAGGAGAGCCATGATCCATGCCTGGGTTAAAGCCGGTCTACGCAATCAGGAAACGAGCATCACAGCCCGTCGTACGGACATGACACGCGTAGATAATCAGCATGTCTGCCGTAACAGTCAAGCTAAGTTTCCCCACAAAGTACGAGAAGAATAATTCGAAGTCTTCTTGGATAAAAATGACCAAGCATGTGCGAACTGTCATCCCTTTGATCCTTCTTAGCTCTTTGTTTTTCCTGCAGCTGGTGCCTGCAGCGGCGCAAATTACGCAGGTCAAGGCCGTGCTGTTCTACTCCCCGGGCTGTTCTCATTGCCACGAGGTAATTTACGAAATACTGCCTCCATTGCAAGAAGAATATGGAGACCAGCTGACCGTCCTTGCGATTGATGTAACAACCATTGATGGGAATGACCTCTTTAGCGAGGCACTGAATTTTCTGGGGTTTCCCGACACCTCAAGGGCGGTCCCTTTTTTGATAATCGATGATCAATATTTGTTGGGCTCTTTGCAGATTGAAGAGAATTTGCCACTCCTGATCGATTCGTATTTGGCCATCGGGGGTGTTGATTGGCCATCAATTCCCAGCTTAGATAGCTTATTAGTTTCCATGGAAGCTACCACATCTCCTGCCCAAGCAACAGAGGCGGAAACTACGTTATCCCCAGTTGTGGCCAAAGCCTCGGCGTCTCCCCGCTGGATCCAGCTATTTAGGAATGACCTCGTTGGCAACTCGCTATCGGTGGTTGTTCTGGTACTTCTAGTAGTCAGCTTGAGCTTGAACTTGTATCGCTTGACCAAGCAACAAGGGAAGCCGCGGCCATGGCCGAACTGGATATTACCGATGCTTCTTATTGCCGGCTTCCTGGTGGCAACTTACCTCTCGAGCATCGAGCTCAGTGGGGGACCGGCTGTCTGCGGCCCCGTGGGAAGTTGCAACATCGTGCAGCAAAGCCCGTATGCGTATCTATTTGGTTTCCTGCCCATAGGGATGCTAGGAATGTTCGCCTATGCGCTCTTAGGCATTCTTTGGTTGGCCACCAGAAAGGCAGAAAATGAAAGGCGAGGGTTGGTTGTAATCTTATTTTGGTTTATGAGCTTAGTCGGTATTCTTTTTTCGGCTTATCTCACCTACCTTGAGCCCTTCGTGATTGGAGCAACATGCATTTGGTGTGTAAGTTCCGCGGTGATCGCTGGGATAATTTTCTGGGGGGCGACCGCCCTTTTAGTTTCACAGCTAAGTACGGAATTAAGGCTGCCAAAAAGGAGTTTCTGAAAATGCGGCCCAAAACGCGAACAAGGCACGAAGCTTAATAACTAGGCTAATAGAGGAGAAAAAATGACGACGAAATTTATCCCCCCGGAATGGGCATTTGAATTTCACGCACACGAATGCCCATTCATGCCCATTGGTTATCGGATAGGCAAACTCGCCCTGGAGTATCTGGGCGCTGAGAAGGAAGCCGACCACGGTTTCTTCATCTTCCCTGAACTGGGTGAGGGTCACCCACAAACTTGCATGATGGATGGAATGCAAATTGCCACCGGTGCCACTTATGGCAAGGTGATGATCGCCAAGACGTTCTACGGCAAATTGGCGGCAACCTTCTATCATCCGCAAAAGGGCGCGGTACGTTTTTCACTGCTGCCAGACTTCATCGACGCCATGGGCAAGTTCGAGTTCTTTGTATATCGCAAGAAGGGCATTGAGCCTTCCCAAATTCCACTGGAAGTACGGCGTGAAGTTATCCAGTGGATGTATGAGCAACCAGATGAAGCCATGTTCAAAGTTGAGCCGAAACCCGATTTCAGCTATACCTCGGTTAAAGGATCGTTCAACAAAACTAAGTGCAGCGTGTGCGGCGAATACGTCTTTAACCGCTACGTGCGCATGAAAGATGGGCAGCCAGTGTGCATTCCATGTTCGGGTTATGAAAAGACCGTTTTGACGGAGCGGTAGTTTAACAGCCTTCGGAAGTCATAAGGCTTCGGAAGGCAACATAACCTTAGTTGTCACAAAGTATGGTGATTAACGATATGGATATTAGTACTGCATTATTGGCCGCTGTTTTATTTGCCTTCTTGTTGGCTTTTATATTTTCGATGTTTGGCCAGGGTGGGGGTTCGATTTACTCCCCAATGCTGATTCTGCTCGGCTATGCCGTGTTGATCTCTACTTCCACATCCCTGGTATTGAACCTGATTACGTCGCTTTCTGCCGGATACATTTTTTATCGGAACAAAATGATCGACTTCAAGACGTCATTTATGTTCGTACCGGGTATCATCATTGGCGCGTTTGCTGGTGGAGTGTATTCTAAATTTGTTAACACTGTTGTTTTGCTGTGGCTTTTTGTGATTTTTCTGATTGTGTTGGGGGCGCGGATGTTCTATGCATACTGGGAAAAAGGGGAGTCAGAGAAAGAGTCGCCAAAAAACCAGTCCAGCGCTATGTATTTGCTCATGTTTATTTTCAGTTTCGCAGTTGGCATCATTTCCGGATTACTTGGTGTCGGTGGCGGAATTCTGATTGTTCCTTTTATGACCTATGTGTGCAGGTATCCAACGAAGTTTGCCGCCGGGGCTTCGCACTTGATCATATCCTTCTCTGCGCTTGCTGGAATCATAGGTCATGCATCCACTCACCACCTGGATACCTCACTGATCATAGCCACTGGCATTGCGGTTTTAATCGGCGGGAATCTCGGGGCCAGATTCAGTATGGGTGTCAAACCGAAAATGATCAAAGCCGGCATTGGTCTACTGATGTGGGCGCTAGCCGCCCAGCTCCTGGTGAAGCTAGTGGGATATGTATAAGGATTAAACAATATGAATCCCCACCCTAACAAAGCCATCGAAAACCGTTTCGTTCTTTCTGTTCTTCTTACGGCTGCCATTCTTGTTGCCGAAGTCATCGGCGGATATTGGACGGGCAGCCTGGCCCTGCTCTCGGACGCGGCGCACGTTTTTATGGATGTCTTCGCGCTGGCTTTGAGTTACCTCGCTCTGCGCCTCTCTGCTCTGCCGGCTGATGACCGCCACACCTACGGGTTTCATCGCCTCGAAGTAATTGCTGCGCTCGTCAACGGCGTTACTCTAGGTGCGATTGCCATCGAGATTTTCAGCGAAGCCTGGGCGCGCTGGCACAATCCGCAACCCGTTAGAAGCATGGAAATGCTGGTTATCGCCGCCATTGGGCTGGGCGTCAATCTGCTTGTGGCCTTCGTCCTCGGCGGACATACTCATGAACACGAGAAAGGCGAGTCTGAATCCGAACACGAGCGCGAGGACCTGAACATCCGCAGCGCTTTTCTGCACGTTATCGGCGACGCGGTTTCCTCAGTGGGTGTTATTTTGGCAGCAGGCATTATCTGGCTGACGAGCTGGGAGTGGATGGACCCGCTTATGAGCGTTTTCATCGGCATCATCATCGTGCTGAGTTCGTGGCGCGTATTGAAGAGTTCCTTGCATATTCTGGTTGAAGGCGTCCCCGAACATCTTTCGCTTGAGAAGATCGGTCAAAGCATGGCGGGGGTCGCTGGAGTGGAGAATGTGCATGACCTTCATGTGTGGAGTATTTGTTCGGGTCATCTGGCCCTTAGTGCGCATATCGTCACAACTAACCAGACTCTGGCAGACGGCAATGGCATCATGGCTGAACTAAACAATCGTCTTTCCAAATTCGGCATCGAACACACAACCGTACAATTCGAGTGCGCTGCTTGCGGGCAGGGAATCGCAGCTCCCGCAGAATTGGATGAGCCCATCTAATATGAAAGAGCGGTACGGCAACAGACGGTGGACATTCTGCAAGCAGGACTCGACCAACTGGCAGAATGTCGACAGGCTCTGGAAAAATGAAAATTCGTTGATGCCATGTACTCGCTGGAGCAGGCTGAGGGAATAAATGCCCGATGATCGGCAACCTACTGTCTGCATGTATGCGAGACGCGTGGGATGATGCGATGAACCCGGCTCGCCAGGACCAGATCATCGAGTGGATACAAAATCTAGTTTGCCTAAGGCGTTTGACCTTTGTCGAGACCAATCAACCAGCCAAAATCTATTCTGAAGTAGGACCAAAACCATTTAAATCGTTAACTCAGCCTTAGCATTTCGTTAAATGTTAATGCATCGCCTCTTAAACACTGCGTGCTAGCATTCACCAAGCAGTTATCTATCCTACATTCCCCTAAGGAGGAATAATCTATGAATCGCAAGTTCCAAACTCTGCTGGCACTGTTCGTGATCTCGAACGTGTCTCTGGCAGCCTGCGGCCCGGCTACTACGGCGGTGCCGACAGCGGTTTCCGCGGAGCCCACTTCGGCTCCGACTGACCCGAACGCGGCCTTCAGCCCGCTGAATGTCTCGGGCGACATCATCACGGCTGGCAGTTCAACGGTCTTTCCGCTCACTGAGCGTATGGCGGAACGTTTCCGCGATGAAGGCTTCAGTGGAAATATCACGGTGGACAGCATCGGGTCCGGCGCAGGGTTTGAGCGTTTCTGCGAAGCCGGCGAGTCTGACATATCCAATGCCAGCCGCGGCATCAACGAAGATGAAGTTGCAGCCTGTGAGGCCATCGGCCGCATGCCCATTGAGTTCCGTGTAGGTACGGACGCCCTTGCCATCGTAGTCAGCCGGGAAAACGGCTTCCTGACCGAACTCACGTTAGAGCAATTGGCCCTGGTGTTCTCGACCGCGGTGAGTTGGTCTGACGTTGATCCCACCTGGCCAGACGAGCCTATCCAACGCTTCAGCCCCGGCACGGATTCCGGCACGTATGACTACTTCGTCGAGGCTGTGCTGGATGATGATGGCACCCTGATTCAGAACTCCAGCGGCACGCAATACAGCGAAGACGATAACGTGCTGGTGCAGGGTGTGTTGGGCAGCCCGTATGCCATCGGCTACTTCGGCTACGCCTACTATGTGGAAAACCAGGGCACGCTGAAGATCTTGACCATCGATGGGGTTGAACCCAGCGAACAGAGCGCCGAGGACGGCAGCTATCCGCTAGCCCGACCGTTGTTCATCTACTCAGACCCCAATATCATGCTTGAAAAACCGCAGGTGGCGGCTTTCATCCACTTCTATCTGTCCTTCGTCAACGAAGAGGTCGTAGACGTAGGCTACTTCCCGGCTAGCGAAGCTGCATTCGAAACCAACTGGGAGGATTTCTACAACGCGGTGGGCATGGAAAACCCGATGTAATCGGGTTGCCTCAGCCCAAAGGCATGTCCAATGAGGGCGGCCAGTTCTTGCCAGGCCGCCCTCATTGCCTGCAAACGGACGCAGTTATAATGAGATTCAATTATCTACAGCTTTCAGCGTGCAGTCCCAAATCGCAGTTGGCTGCCATGGATGCCGACCCTGTGCCCACCGATCCCATAGTAGCCCCCAGCGCGTTGCTCGACCTGCGACGTCGGCGACGAACCCGCGAAACGATTATCCAGGGTTTTTTATTTTTGTGCGGATTTCTATCGATTTTTATCACCTTCGGAATTATCTACGAACTAGGCAAAGAGTCTTTTTTGTTTTTTGGAAATCAGCAGTGGTCCTCCACGAATAAGCCTTTGGCCGCCGCCATCGATGCCCAGCAAACGGTCTTCGAAGTTGGCACACAAGGTTCGGTGATCGCGGAGGAACATGTCTATCGCATCGAAAATGAAGTTGTCTACCTTGAGTCCGTAGATGGAACTACGGTTACGGCGCAGCGGGGATATCAGGGGACCAGGGCTGCGGCCCATGGCCAGGGGTTGACGCTCCAGAACGAACTAAGACCAACCCTGCTGGAATTCTTTACTGGGAGCGAATGGGCCCCGCAAAACGGCAAATTTGGGATATTGCCTCTGCTAACTGCTACTCTGATCGTATCCGGAGTCGGCATCCTGGTTGCGGTCCCATTGGGACTGGCGACCGCTATTTATCTCAGTGAATACGCCAGCACGCGGACGCGCAATAGGCTGAAACCCATTCTAGAGATTCTGGCTGGCGTGCCCACCGTGGTTTATGGGTTTTTTGCCCTTACCTTCATGACCCCATTTTTGCGATCATTGTTAGGTGCCGACGTGGTGAACATCTACAACATGGCATCTGCGGGCATCGTGATCGGCATCCTGATCCTGCCTTTTGTAAGCACCGTCAGCGAAGATGCCTTGAATGCGGTTCCACGCTCCCTGCGGGAGGCTGCTTTCGCTCTTGGCGCCACGCGCTTGGAAACTTCGATCCGCGTAGTGGTGCCGGCGGCTTTCTCGGGCATCTCGGCGGCGGTTATTTTGGCGGCCTCGCGGGCCATCGGAGAAACCATGATCGTGGCTATCGCCTCCGGGGCGGGTCCCAACCTCACCTTCAATCCTTTTCAGGCGGCAGAAACGATGACCGGGCACATCGTGCGCATAAGCGGCGGGGACCTAAGCTATAACTCCGTGGATTACAACAGCCTGTTTGCGGTGGGGTTGATGCTATTCGTGATCACCTTGGCGCTTAACATCTTAAGCAATCGGATCGTGCGCCGCTTCCGCGAGGTGTACGAATGACCACTTTGAGGGGTCGCGGCTCCAGCGAATCTCAGCAGCAACTAAAGAGGCGCCACACGGTTGGCAAGACCTGGTTGGTGGTGTTTCAGATAGCTACCTTGGTGGGCGTTGTGATGCTGACGGTCCTTATCCTGAGCATCATAAATAACTCCTTCGGGTTCTCCGCGGTGCAGAACGAGGTTGACCCCGAAAGCCTGGCTGTTGCTGGCGTGCCCTTAGAAGGATTGGCGAAGGAGCAATTGGTGGAGATCCTGAGGCAACACGTATCTGTGGGACTGTTTGCGCGCTTCGAGCACGACCAACCAATTGACGAACGGGACGCAGCGAATATCTATGATCTGATCCAAGAGTATGTGATCTCTCCCCAAGTGGAGGAGAGCTGGACCTTATACGACTCTCTGACCAACCGGGCAGGAATCGAGGCCGTTATGCGAGAGCGTTATCCGCAGGCTGCACTTCAATTTCGCAGCTGGGTCACTTGGGATTTCATTCGCTCCCAACAGTCCAGCCATCCGGAGATAGCGGGGGTGCGCACTGCCATTCTGGGCTCCTTGTGGACCATCTCCATTGCCATCTTTTTCTCTCTGCCGGTGGGAGTGGCCGCAGCCATTTATTTGCAGGAATACGCCCATGATAATTTCATCAACCGCATCATCCAAACCAATATCAACAATCTGGCGGGGGTGCCGTCCATTATTTACGGTATTCTTGGGCTGGCCATCTTCGTGCGCGCCTTTGGAGATTTCACCAGCGGTATCGCTTTCGGCGCCGCCGACCCTTCCACCGCTAATGGCC
Organism: Anaerolineales bacterium; assembly: GCA_040882365.1. Lineage (GTDB taxonomy): Bacteria > Chloroflexota > Anaerolineae > Anaerolineales > UBA11579 > JAMCZK01. The sequence goes on along the minus strand of JBBEBI010000058.1, from coordinate 20,089 downwards.
GCACCATTATGTCCGCCGGCCTGACGTTGGGCATTTTGGTGCTTCCCGTCATCATTATCAGTGCCCAGGAAGCCATCAAGGCCGTGCCTGGCTCCTTGCGGGAAGCAGGATTTGGGTTGGGCGCCACCCGCTGGCAGACGGTGTGGAGCCACGTGCTGCCGAATTCGCTGCCTGGCATTCTAACCGGCAGCATTCTGGCGGTCTCGCGGGCTATCGGTGAAACAGCTCCATTGGTGGTCATCGGGGCCGCAACGTTCATCCAGGTCGATCCGTCGGGGCCATTCTCTAAATTCACAACCTTACCTGCCCAGATCTATCAATGGACCGTGCGCCCGCAAGGCGCCTTCCACAACGTGGCGGCCGCGGCCAGCCTGGTATTGCTGGTTATGTTGTTGGCGCTGAACGCCACGGCTATATTGCTCAGAAATCGTTACAGCAGGAGAACCTAGTGCAGACCGACACGCAAGGCGATACGGCTCGACCTCAGCCGAATGGAAAATACGCCATTCAAGCACGCAACTTGAATATTTACTATGGCGATTTCCGGGCGATCCGCGAAGTTGATCTGAGTATCGAGCCCCGCAAGATCACGGCCATCATCGGCCCTTCGGGATGCGGCAAGAGCACCGTGCTGCGCGCATTCAATCGCATGAACGAATTGATCCCCAGCGTGCGCACGGAAGGCGAAGTCCTATTCAAGGGGCGCAATATCTACGAGCGTGACGTGGATGCTGTCGAGGTAAGGCGTCGCGTGGGAATGGTGTTCCAAAAGCCGAACCCGTTCCCTAAATCCATCCGCGAAAACATCGCCTGGGGAGCGCGCATCAACGGTTATAGGGGAAACACGGACGAGCTGGTCGAAAATGTACTAAAGCAGGCGGCCCTTTGGGATGAGGTGAACGATAAATTGGACCAAAACGGCACCTCGCTCTCCGGCGGGCAGCAGCAACGTTTATGCATCGCCCGGGCCATAGCGGTCAGGCCAGACATCATTCTGATGGATGAACCCTGCTCAGCGCTAGATCCCATCGCCACGCTGCGCATCGAAGAATTGATGCGCGATTTGGCTAAAGAATACACAATCATTATCGTCACCCATAACATGCAGCAGGCTGCGCGAGTGTCCGACTTCACCGCTTTTCTGTCACTTTCCGATGACGGCAAGCGTGCCGGGACCCTGATGGAATATGGTGATACCAAGACCATGTTCACCAATCCTCGCCAAAAGGTCACTGAAGACTACATTACTGGGCGCTTTGGATAATGGCTCAGAAGAAGGTTCTTTTCCTTTGCACAGGCAACTCCTGCCGGTCGCAGATGGCGGAAGCTATTGTGAACGCACGCTTGTCCGACCGCTGGCAGGCTTTCAGTGCGGGAGTCGAGCCGGCTGGGCATGTGAACCCGAAGGCAGTGCGCGCTCTCGCGGAGATTGGCATCGACCATCATGGCGAATCGAAGCATGTGGAGCGCTTTTTAAACGACGAGTTTGACGTGGTGGTAACGGTTTGTGATGATGCCGCGGAGAACTGCCCGGTCTGGGTAGGCAAGGGGAAGCGCGAACATCTTAGCTTCCCAGACCCGGCCAGGGCAACCGGCAGTGAAGAGCAGGTGATGCAGACCTATCGCGAGGTTCGCGATAATATGGCGAAAAAGATCCCTGCGTTGTTGGCAGAAAAAGAACGCGGCGTCTAGGTGATCTTCAACCAGGTGTAACTAAGACCTGGCATGGTCAATCGCAACACGCCTTCAGAAAGCTCACCGGTAGCTTTGCCAGTAAACAAATCTGGCGGGGGGAAAAATACGGCGGCCCCATCCAATTTCACTTCCACTGGCTTAGGACTCGAACTGAGATTATTCAAAATGAGCAGTTTTTCACCTTCATAGGAGCGGAAGTATGCGGCGATGTGTTTACGGTCGTTCACAGGCGCCCAGGTGAAATCTCCCCAGCCGAAGGCGCGATGCACTTTGCGCACCGCGATCATATTCTTGGTCATGTAATACAGAGACGCCAAATCGGCCTGCTGGTCGGCAACGTTCACGTGGTCGGGAGAGTAGGGCGCGGCGTCGATTACAGGGTTGAAAAGGCTGGCGGCATTTGAGAAGCCGGCGTTCTTCTCTTGGGTCCATTGCATGGGGGTGCGAACCCCATCGCGGTCATTCAGCCAGATATTGTCGCCCATGCCGATCTCGTCGCCATAATAGACGATGGGGGAGCCGGGTAGGGTGAACAGCAGCGAATTGGCCAACTGTATCTTCTTGCGGTCATTTTCCAGCAAAGGAGCCAGCCGCCTGCGGATGCCGAGGTTAAGCCGCATACGCGGGTCAGGTGCGTATTGAGTCCACAACCAGTGGCGTTCGGCCTCGGTCACCATTTCCAGGGTGAGCTCGTCGTGATTACGCAGAAAGGTACACCACTGGCAGCCTTCTGGGATAGGCGGCGTGCGCTTAAGGATGCGGCGGATGGGGTTGCTGGATTCGCGGCGCAGGGCCATGAACAGGCGGGGCATAAGCGGGAAATGGAAGGCCATGTGCATTTCATCCCCATCCCCGAAATAGTCGCGCACCTGTTCAGGCCACTGGTTGGCCTCGGATAAAATCACGTTGTCGATGGTGTGCTCGTCGAAGAATTGGCGCACTTTTTTCAGATACTGGTGGGTCTCCGGAAGATTCTCACAGTTGGTGCCTTCGCGTTCGAACAAGTAAGGGATGGCATCCACGCGGAAGCCGTCTATGCCGAGATCGAGCCAAAACTTTAGCGCGTCCAGCATTTCCTGTTGGACCTCTGGATTGTCATAGTTCAAGTCCGGCTGAGAAGAATAGAAGCGATGCCAATAGTATTGGCCGGCTACATCGTCCCAGGCCCAATTCGATTTTTCCGTATCCAGGAAAATGATGCGCGCGCCGGGATAGCCTTCGTCGGTATCGCTCCAGACATAGTAATCCCGATACTTGGACTTCGGATTGCTGCGGGCTTCCTGGAACCAAGGATGGGCGACGGACGTATGGTTTAGCACCAGATCGGTGATGACGCGGATGCCGCGTTTGTGCGCCTGGCTCACCAGCTCTTTGAAGTCCGCCAGGGTGCCGTAATCCGGATGGATATCACGGAAGTCGGCCACGTCGTAGCCGTCATCCGCCAGGGGAGAAGGAAAGATGGGCAAAAGCCAGAGGCAATTAACCCCCAGGTCCTGCAGGTAATCCAGCTTTTCAATAACGCCACGCAAATCCCCGTGACCGTCTCCATTACTGTCGCGGAAGGCGCGCACATACAGCTCATAGAAAATAGCGTCTTTGTACCAGTGGGTAGGGTTTTCCATCGAAAGGAGAAGTCCTGGCCTTTTCAACTGAGCAGCAGTGTAGACGGGCCAGGACTTTTGGTCAAGCAGAATATTGTTTGGGATTAGCTTTTTACCGAACCGGCGGTGAGGCCACGCACGAAGTATCGTTGCAAGGAGAAGAAGATTATGAGCGGGACGATCATGGTTATAAAGGCGCCGGCCGTGAGAATGTGCCAATCCAGGCTGCGATCGCCGATCAGGCTGGCCGGCTTGGCCGCCACCACCACCGAATCGCTGCGAGTGCCCGGAAAGACCGGAGCCACCAGCAGGTCATTGGAAAATCTCGGCAAGGGTTGCCAAGCATCAAACGGGACCGACTGAAACCGATAAGAGAAATGCAACGAAATGTTAAATTGCGGGTGAGGCTATGAATTTAATAACAATGGGGTGAGTTGCATGCTATCGCCGTAGATTTAGCTGTCAAGTGAGGCCGCAACTTTAGCATCCTTGTGTATAAGGATGCGATCGACGCGCAGTTTATCCATCGCGTGAACCGTAAAATTATGATTGTATATTCGAAGTGTCTCCCCGACTTTAGGAATATGGCCCAACTCCGCCAGGAGAAATCCTGCTGCAGTACTATAGATTTCATTGGACTGCAATTTGGTACCCACCGCCTCGTTCACCTCGGCCAGGGTGGCAGTGCCGGAAACCAGCCAACTCTTTTCGCTCAACTTTCGAATGTTCACATTCGAGAGGTGATATTCGTCATCGATTTCTCCGACAATCACCTCCAGGAGATCTTCCAAGGTGAGCAAGCCGGCCGTCCCGCCGTGTTCATCGAGCACAATGGCCATGTGGACACGGCGCTGGGTGAGCAGAGTATAGATGCCGGGCAACGTCGAAGATTCGGGAATGAACACAACCTGACGGGCAATATCCTTGAGAGTCGTTTCCTTTTCCGCCCAAACAAGATCCTTAATGTGGACATAGCCAATGACGTTGTCCAGCGTTGCGGCATAGACGGGAAAACGCGAGAGACCCGATTTGGCCGCCCGCTCCAGGGCTTCGCTGGGGCCTAATGCAGCATCGAGTGCGATGATTTCTGGACGGGCGGTCATCACTTCATAAGCTTTGCGGTCCGCGTATTCGAAGACCCCGTGTACGAAAGCTCCCTCGCTTATCTGGAAGATGCCTTCCGCCGTTCCTTGCTGGACCAGCAATTCAATTTCTTCTTCGCTGGTAGATGGTCCGTGCGGTTTTGCGGGGCCTAGCAGACCCAAGACAAGATCGGCCGAGAACGAGAGGAAACGGATGGGGAGGGAAGCCACCTGGCCTAGAAGTCGGATAGGCCGCACCAGGGCAATGGAAAGCCCTTCTGGATTTTTCAGGGCCAGTTGCTTTGGCACCAGCTCGCCGAACACCAGAGACAAATAAGTGATGGCAACCACAATGAGCAGGAGGGAGATCTGATCCGCGTAGGGTGCGAGCCAGGGGAGCGTGCTAAGCCAGCGGGACACAATAGGCGCGGCAGAAAGACCACCAACGGCAGAGGCCAGCGAGCCTACCAGGGTAATGCCGACCTGCACGGTAGCCAGGTAATGGCCGGGTTTCTCTTTGATTTGGAGGACTTCCTGTGCAGCAGGCTTACCTTCGCGGATGAGTCGGCGAAGGCGGTGGCGTCGCGAGGTGACAAGGGCCATCTCAACGGCCGCAAAAATGCCGTTGAGCAAAATTAGAAAGACAATCAGCAGAATCTCTCGAGGCACAGCCTTTGATTATACAGAGTGATCTCCCCGGAGATTAATGCGCATAGTCAATAACCCCCCCCTACTAATTAACCTCCCATCACCCAAACACAAAAACGAAAATTTGCACTATGGTAGACTGATTTTTCTTATGAATAAAAGATTGTTACTCAATTTATTTATGGCAATTTTACTAACAGGGTGCAGCACCGCTGTTCAGGATCTGGCTCCAGAGACAATCATAAAAAATTCAACAACTACAATGCGTGGGTTGGCCGGTTTCAGTTTCAAGCTTACTAGGTCCGGTGCCCCCGTCTATGTCGATCCTACAGGAATTGTGACCTTTCGCGAAGCAAGCGGCGCCTTCGTGGCTCCCGACAGAGTGCAAGGCATCGTGAAGGTTATTGTTCCCGCGATCGTGGCCGAAGTCTCGATCATTGGCATAGGCGAATTGGAATGGGAGACCAACATCTTCTCCCGCGAATGGATGCTGGTCCCTCCCGAATACGCGTTCAAACCAGCAGTCCTCTTCGAACCCGAAGGCGGCATCCAGCAGGCTATTGAAAAGTACATGGTGAACGTCGAAGTAATGGATGTCGCCGGGCTTGAAGAGGTGCCGGGCCTATCCCTTTATCATTTGCGCGGCCAGATGGACGGGGCCAATGTACACGACATCACCTTCGGGCTTATCGACAACCAACTCCTGGATATCGAGCTATGGATCGCACCCGGCAGTTTTGAGTTACACAGGGCCTTGATCATCGACCCGGCCAACGAGGGCGCGGAAGAAGGGACGACCTGGCAATTGGACTTTTGGGATTTTGGGAAGGTCATTGTCATCGAAGCTCCCATCTAGGGGGAGTGGCCTTGCAACGAAATAGCTCCGCAGCCTTCAAGATAGCTCTGATCTGCATCCCGATATTTATCGGCGCACTCGACCTGACTGTCGTGTCCGCGGTTCTTCCTCATGTGATCTTCGATCTCGAAATCCCTTTGGAAACGGGCCTGGACACCGCCGCCTGGCTTGTCACCGGTTACCTGCTGGCTTACACCATCTCTATGACCTTCATGGGACGGCTGTCGGACCTGTACGGCCGGCGGCGAGTATTCCTCATCGCACTGGTTATCTTTGCCGTCGGGTCTTACCTGGTGGCAGTTGCCGCCGAATGGCCCACCGATCTGGCTTTGAGGGGTTACTACGCCTTCTTCTCCGGCCGGCCGGACGTGAGCTACACCTCGCTCTTCGTGCTGATCGCCGCCCGCATGATCCAGGCTTTCGGCGCCGGAAGCATGGTGCCCGTGGGAATGGCAATGGTAGGGGACTTGTTCCCTGAAGGCAAACGGGCGCGCCCGTTGGGTCTGATCGCAGCCGTGGACACGGCGGGCTGGGTAGTAGGACACCTTTACGGCGGCATTGTAGTGCGTTATTTCGATTGGCAGACCATATTTTGGCTCAATCTGCCCATCTGTCTGGTTGCATATATCCTGATTTCCAGATTGCTGCGGGCACCCGAACGGAAGGTCAAAGGGAGGCTGGATTGGTGGGGGGCCGGCCTCATTGCGGCCAGCCTGGCTCTACTTAGCTTGGCTCTGGGCAGCGGTTCTGAAAGCTCCGCCGGGATGGCATTTGGCCAGCAGGCGACCATTACCGAGTTCGCTGGCCCTCTGCTTGTCGCTGCCTTGCTGCTGTTTCTGTTGTTCATTCACCGCCAGCGCGTCGCCAAAGAGCCCTTGGTTGATCCAGGGCTTTTTAGCAGAGCCAATATCCTGCCTGCCACTTTGGCCAACTTCCTGTTGGGCATCGGCATGTTTATCGCAATTGCCAACGTTCCTTTGTTCATCAATTCCTTTATTGCCGCCAGCCCCAATGAAGGCGCCTGGGAAAGCGGCTGGGTACTTTCTGCGCTGACGGTTCCCATGGCGCTCGCCGCCGTCCCGGGAGGCTGGCTTGCAGAGCGCCGCGGTTACCGCGTGCCGCTGGCCATCGGGGTTTCCCTTGCCATCCTGGGATTCATGCTGATGAGCACGTGGACACAGACCAGTGACTATTTCTCGATGGTTCCGCATCTTATGTTGACAGGAATAGGCTTTGGACTTAGCATGGCTCCCGTCGCCACGGCTGTGGTCGACGCGTCCCCGGCGCGGCAGCGAGGAACCAGTTCAGCTTTGGTTATCGTCTTCCGGCTGATCGGAATGACGATTGGGGTATCGGGAATAACAACGTATGGCTTGCGGCGCTTCGAAGCACTCAGGGGAGCCGTTTTTTCGGGCGCCACAGATCTATCTCAGGGCGCTGTAGGAGGGCTCGATATCATGGAGCAGGTCATTGGCGAAACATTTTTGATTGCCGGAGGAATAACTGCCCTGGTATTGTTGATCATTCGATTTCTAAAACCTTTCCATCTTACGGGAGAATAGGGTCATGGCTGAAAGAAAAAGTAAGTCCAGCAGTGCAAAGAAGCCTGCTAAGAAAGAGACATTGCCGAAGGGCCTCTTCGGGAAGACCGGTCTTTCTCAGCGAAATATACTGATCATTGGCGGAGTTATCGCAGTGGTTGTTCTGCTCGTCCTCTTTGGACGGGGCGTCGTAGATCCCATCGCCCGATACGTGCCGGCCGATGCAGTCCTTTACGTTTCCATCGATCTGGATGAACTTTCCTCTGCCGAGATGGAAGAAATCGTCACTGCTTTCCAAGCTGCATCCGGTGCCCCTGCCACCACCGAAGATTTCGACCTCATCAAACAGAGTTTCGAAGGATCTGTGGATGTGGACTACGATGCTGATATCGCTCCCTGGCTGGGGAGCCAGGTAGGGCTGGGTTTGTTAGATTTGAATATGGGTGCGCTGACCGGGTTTTCGACACCTCAGTTCCTGGTGGGAATCCAGTCGACGAATTCCGAAGCGGCCGACGCCTTTATAGCCAAGGCGGTAGCCAATGCGGAGGCCAATGGTGAAACGGTCACCAGCACCGATGTGCGCGGCACTCAGGTCTATGTCATCGAACAGTCCTTCTCAACGCAGGCGATGGCCAGGGCCGGGGGAATAGTGTTCCTTGCCGACAGTGCAGAAACCATCGAAACTGCCCTCACGCTGAATGCGACTGATTCCATGGGATCCTCGGGCAGCTATCGCGATTCAACCCGCGAGCTGCCGGGCGGCAGAATGGTAACGGCTTACATGAACATGGGAGCATACATGGAAGCGCTCGGATCCATGTCGTTGGGGATGGGTCTGCCCGCCTCCAGTTCAGGCCTCGAGGGATCTTCGGTTGCCATGGGCGTTAGCGTGGTTCCGGAGGGGATCCAGATGGATATAGCGGTCGTCGTAGATGAATCAGCGGCCTCTCCCGCCATGTTGGAGGCCTATCAGGCGGAGTCGCACGAAGCGGAAACGGTCAGCAGGTATCCTGAAGACACCTTACTATTCGCGGGAGTTGGCGGCGCGGGTGGCTACGATCCAGAGACCCTTCGCGAGACGATGGGAGAGGAACAGTATCAAAGCTACCAGGACTCCATGCAGATGCTTCAGGCCATGCTGGGCATCGATGTGGAGAATCTACTGATTGCTGTGGACA
>JBBEBI010000058.1:0-11388 GCA_040882365.1 Anaerolineales bacterium | reverse complement strand
ATTGCTGTGGACAAAGAATTCTCCATTGCTGTATTCCCGCAAACATCCGGCATCGGACAGTCAATAGGCGTTGGGCTGCAAGCCATGGTCCTCACCACTAAAGATGCAGAATTGGCCAATTTCTTTGGAGAGCTGAGCGGGTTGGTCGAAGCTCAATTGGGCCTGCCTCTCGAGCAACGCACGGTGGCCGGCATGCAGTCCTATGTGGTTACCGATCCGTTTTCAGGGCAAACGTTTTTTGCTTTTGGCTCTGGGAACGGAGTGGGTTACTTCACGACGGATCTCAGCCTTGTCGAATCCGCCCTCGATTCGTCCTTTGTCTCCTTAGCGGAATCACCGAAATATACCGAGACCTGGCGGGCTTTTTCTGGTTCAGCGGTTCCCTTCTTCTACCTGGACATGGCCGGCTTTGTTGAGGCCATTGCCAATGCCGGCGGCGGAGATATGGTACGAGAAAGCATGGCAGGCATGACGCCGCTCACCGTGATCGCCGGAGCGGTAGAACCATACCGGAATGGCGTGATCCATATGGTGATCATTGCCTTCATCGAAAGATGAGCGAAGGCAACTATAAGAAAAAAGAGCAGCCGCCCGGCTGCTCTTTTTGATTCAGCATTTGGTAGGCCCTCATCTTTCGAAAATCTCATGGTAACCACGGTCCAGCTCGTCATCGCTGAGGTGGGCATAACGCTGCGTGACCTGGATATTGCGATGCCGCGCCAGCTCCTGCGCCAGCTTCAGGTTCCCTCCTGAGCCGCGCAGCACAGCGGTAACGAAATAGTGGCGAAATGAATGCGGAGTAATGCTGCCGGAGGCGGGCTGACCCAGGGCCTCTGCCACACGTTGGGCGATGATGTTGCGCCCTGTGGTGGGAGTGATGGGCTTTACATGCTTGCCGGCGCCCTTGTCGTGCCTGGCGAATATGGGAAGGGACCCCAATGGCTTGCCTGAGGCGCCATCCGTTGCAGCGCGGGCGTTCAGGTAATCCTTCAGCGCCGCCAAGGAGCGGGCTGAAAAGCGCACGACTGCCTGGCGGTTACCCTTGCCGATGATGATCGCCTTGCGTTCATTCCAATCCACGTCCCCGCGGCGTAAGCCGCAGGCTTCGTGCACGCGGAGGCCCGTATCGCCAAGCGTGATGATGAAAGCCCTATCGCGCAAATTGCGCAGATGGCCCACTTCATCCTCGGTTGTGGCCTTCTTCAGGCCCTGGGCATAATCCAGCATCTGCTCGATGGCATCCCGGGGGAACTGGGGCAGGCGAGGCCCCGGCCTGCGCCCGCGCTGGCGGATGAGCAGGCGCACCCGCGGCAAATTGGGCTCCGCCAGCTTCTCTGCAGCCAGGAACTCGTAGAACCCGGCCACGGCGGTCAGGCGCACGCGTTCCGTGGATGGCGAGAGGTCTTTTTGTGCCGAGGCGAACCAGGCCACAGCATCCTCACTCAGCTCAGTAAGGGAGGAGGCCGCCGGATCCAATTCCTCGGCCATCAACGTATTAGCAAAGGCCGCCAATGCCTTACGGTAGGTGAGGGCGGTGTTCTCCGAGCGGGCCTGGGTTACACTTTCGATGAACTGGTCGATGGCTTGCTGGATAGTTATTGCGGGCACGTCTAAATTATAGGTGGCTTGCTACAGTTATCGCAACCAAAACAAGCTCTGTCTTTACCCCCCTCTCACATTTTTAGTAGCACGAAACCACCTAGTGCTTCGCTAAAACCGGTTTTTCCCAGGATTGCGCATAGCTTTTCAGAGCAGGGGGGGGACCTATACACTGGGTAATCCTCCGTTGTGGTGGAACAGCCCGTCCTTTAATGTAAGCCGGCTAGAAAATAAAGCCGAGCAGGGCTGAGCCAAATACCTTGCCAGCCAGGAATAGGGATATAAGGAAGACCCACATTCCTGCGAAGACACCCAGAGCCACACGTATGACGGTTTGCATTAAGGCCTCCATAAATCGGTGCACGTTTTGGGTTACTTGTTGCACAACGCGTGCCGGGTTGCGATTTTCACTCCTCAGTCAAAAGCAATGACCAGGTAGCAGGAGGCGCGCGCGTTTAGCAGAGATCCTGAGGAGCTACAAGGGCGGAAAACACAGCTCTAATGCCCGTATCTATGTTTGCGATAATAATCCTTATCGAAATCAAAAAGATGGAAATGCCTCCTCCATAAAACCGGCACGGGGCCATAAACACATTAGCCAGGAACTGTGGGGCTATCTAAAACGGGGGGAGGATGAAAACCAAACCTAGGGAAATTGGAGCCTGCTCCCCCACCGGTGTACAATGAGCTTCGGCGGCGCGATTTTTCCAGGAGAGCCTCATGACCGACGATCCCATAAAAAAGAAGAAGGAAATGTTTGGAGATGAATCGGAGTCGCAGGTGCTGGTTTGGGCACGGCGCATTGGGGTCGGCGCCTTGGTTATTCTGGTCCTGGCGCTATTCATCTGGTTCGTGCTAATACTGCCGCGGTCCAATGAGATCGGGCAACTGCAAAGCGAGCTGGCGGCCGCCCAAGACCAGATCGCCACATTGGAGAGCCAGTTGGTTGACCTGGAATCGGTCAGGCCGGAGCGAGAGGTGCTTAGCCTGCTGGCGCAGGCCAACACGGCCCGCTTCGAGATCTATCGCATCCGCTGGGACAGCGCCGAAGCTGCCTTACTGCCAGCCGGCCAAACCCTCGACACATTGGCTTCCGAATTGGGCGATGAATACGCAGGCACCATTGCAGACTTGGAAGGGCGGCTGGCATTGTCCCTAGAGGACATCCAGGACGAAAGCCGTATTGCCGCCCTTGGGGATTTGGAAGTGTTCGTCAACATCCTGGAGCACTTGCTCGATAGTCTACAGACCCCGTAAATGGCCTGGTATTTCTATCTCCTCTTGCTGGGCGCCGGCTTCTTCGCCGGGGTCATAAACACGCTGGCGGGCAGCGGATCCCTGATCACGCTGCCGGCGTTGATTTTCTTCGGCCTCCCGGCCACTGTGGCCAATGGCACCAACCGCATTGGGATCATCATGCAGAACATCGTGGCTGGTCTCAGCTTCCGCTCCAGCCGGGTGCTGGATCTGCGCGGCGCGCTGATCCTTAGCATCCCGGCCGTGGCTGGCTCCGTGTTAGGCGCCCAGATTGCCGTCAACCTCGACGAAGAGATGATGGAGCGCGTCATTGGTGCGGTCATGGTGCTGATGCTCTTCGTCATCGTGCTTCGCCCCCAGCGCTGGCTGGAAGGCACTTTGCTCACCCTGAAGGGATCATTCAGCTGGCAACAGGCGTTGGCCTTGTTTGCCATCGGTGTCTATGGAGGTTTCATCCAGGCGGGCGTGGGCATTTTCCTCCTAGCGGCATTGGTGTTATCAGTCGGATACGATCTGGTGAGGGCCAACGCGGTGAAGATCGTCATCATCCTGGCCTTCACCATCTCATCCTTGCTCGTCTTTACCAGCAATGACCAGGTGGACTGGGGGGCTGGCCTTGTGCTGGGATGCGGCAACATGCTGGGTGCCTGGGTGGCGGCCCGGCTGGCCGTCAAGCGCGGCGCTGCCTGGGTGCGCTGGATACTGATCGCCACGGTAGCGCTCTCCGCCGCGTACCTGCTCGGCGTCTTCGATGCGATCCGGGGTTTATTCCCCTGATCCGCTTAGTTATAATCATCGCCTCATTCGCTAAAGGAGAGAGATGGATTGGCTGGCAGATCCCGAAATCTGGATCGCGCTACTCACGCTGACTTCGCTCGAAATCGTACTGGGCATCGATAACCTGGTGTTCATCTCGATCCTGGCCGGCAAGTTGCCCAAGAATCAACAGGCCCGTGCCGGGCAAATAGGCTTGGCCCTGGCCATGGTGACCCGCATTGCCCTGCTGCTGTCCATCGCCTGGATCATTCGATTGACGGAACCGCTATTCACTTTGCCGGTCATCAACCAGGCTGTATCGGGCAAGGACCTGATCCTTTTCGGCGGCGGGCTTTTTCTAATTGGGAAAAGCACGTTTGAAATCCACGACAAACTGGAAGGGAAAGAAGGCCACGGGCAGGCTCGCATCCAGGCAGAATTCGGCAACGTCGTGCTCCAAATTATGTTGCTGGATATTGTGTTTTCTTTGGATTCCGTGATCACAGCCGTGGGGATGGTGGAAAACGTGGCCATCATGGTCACTGCCATCATCATTGCCGTGGCCGTCATGGTCCTGGCGGTGAACAGCATACGCGATTTTGTGGAGCGCCACCCCACTATAAAGATGCTCGCCCTGGCCTTTTTGTTACTGATTGGCTTCTCGCTGGTTGTAGAGGGATTGCATCAAGAGATACCAAAAGGATACATCTATTTCGCCATGGGATTTTCGGTGTTCGTGGAGCTGCTTAACTTGCGTTTGCGCACTCAGGCCCTGCAGCCGGTCAAATTGCATGAGCCTTACAAGAAAGCCAAGCAAGTGAAATGAGCTTCTGGCTGCGGGTCAAGAGGAGATTTTTTCGCGTCCTAACCAGCGGCTTGGTTCACCTGGCGGCAAGTATTGAAGTACACGGGCTTGAAAGAATTCATCAGTCAAAGGGGACGGCGATTGTAGTCTGCAACCACCTGGGACGACTCGACGCCGCATTGACGCTGGCCCTGGTAAATCGCGATGATTTAATAGTGGTGATTGCAGAGAAATATCGCCAGTATGGAGTTGTGCGTTGGGTTGCCAAGACGCTTGACCTGCTTTTCCTGGACCGTTTTGAAAGCGACTTTAGCACCGTAAGGGAAGTATTACGCCGATTGGAACGCGGCGGCCTCCTGGTGATTTCTCCCGAGGGCACGCGCAGCCCCACCGAAGCCCTGCTTGAAGGCAAACCCGGGGCGGCTTTCCTGGCGGCCAAGACGGGAGCCACGCTGATCCCCGTTGGCGTTACAGGCACAGAGGACCGCATCGTGCTGGAACGCTATCGCAAGTTCCGCCGCCCTCACCTTCGCATCGTCGTCGGCGAGCCTTTCAAGATTTCTTCGATTCCCAGGAAAGGCCGAAACGAGTTCTTTAGGCAGTCTACTGAAGAAATAATGGTTCGCATTGCCGCCCTGCTTCCTCAGCAATACCGCGGCGTATATGAAAGCCACCCGCGGGTAGATGAGTTGGTTATTTAAGATCAGAGCAAATATCAGTTTATAAAAAGTTATTGACTATGCGCATTAAGCGTATTGGAGGTTCGCAGCCATGCAAGTGAGCGGTTCAACCGTTATCAATGCCCCGCGTGCAAAGGTGTGGGGGCACCTGACAAATCCCGACTTTGTGGCAAAGTGTGCGCCGGGCCTCGAAAGCATGGAAGTGGTCGAAGAAAATAAGAAATATAAGGCCACCGGCTCCGTGGGCCTCGGGAACATTAAAGTGCGTTTCAACGGCGAAATTGAGTTCGTCACGTTGGAGGCACCAAACCGGGCGGTGATCAAAGGTCGTGGTTCCGCCCCCGGCAGTGCTGCTGAGGGAACTGCCGAAATGAAATTGCGCGACGGCGAGAATGGCAGCACCGTAATGGATTGGAACGCGGACGTCAATGTACTCGGCACCATTGCCAGCCTTGCTTCGCGCATGATGGGCAGCGTGGCCCAGAAGTTGAGCGGCCAATTCTTCGATTGCGTGAAAGCTAGAATCGAGGAATAGTGACCCGTGGGCAGCCTGCCGCTCACGAGTTACTATTCACTTCATGCGTGATCTTCTACCCGACATTGAAATTTGGTTGAAGGCAGGCGAGCGAGTCGCGCTGGCCACCGTCATATCCACCTGGGGATCGGCGCCACGGCCGGCGGGATCCACCATGGCGATTAGCGAGCGCGGCGGTTTGGTCGGATCCGTTAGTGGCGGATGCGTGGAAGGTGCGGTCATCCAGGCCGCCCAAGAGGTCATCCGCAGCCAACGACCTCAGCGGTTGCATTTTGGCGTGGCCGACGAGACAGCCTGGCAGGTAGGCCTGGCCTGCGGGGGGCAGATCGACATTTTCGTCCAGCCCATCAATAAGCCCGTCTTCGAGGCTTTGCTCCCCAGGATAAAGGCCGAACAGGGCAGCATCCTTCGCACCGTGATCAGCGGCCCCGAAGATAGGGTCGGCGCCCAAGAGCTCACCGACGAGCAAGGCAGGACACTAGCGGCAAGCAATGGCTCATTGTTGCGCTCATTGTTGCAGGGTATTCAGTCTCATAGTGTGAAGGGCGCGGAACTCCTCTCGCGAAACGAATACGAGATCTTTTTCAATCCGCTCCCGGCCTCCCCCACCCTGGTAATGATCGGAGGGGTGCATATTGCTGTGGCACTTGCCAAAATCGCACACACGCTGAACTTCCGCACGGTGATCGTGGATCCGCGCAAAGCCTTTGGCAGCGCCGAGCGCTTTGCCCATGCGGATCAGCTTATCCAAGCATGGCCGCAGCAGGCTTTCCAGCAGGTGCCGTTGACCAGTTCCACGGCCGTTGCCTCGCTCAGCCACGATCCCAAGATCGATGACCCGGCGCTAAAAGCCGCGATGGCCAGCGAAGCGTTCTACGTTGGGGCGCTGGGAAGTAAGAAGACTGCAGAAAAACGGCGGAAGCGCTTATTGGCCTCAGGGATTAGCGATGCAGTTCTCGCGCGCCTGCACGCACCAATCGGCGTGGAAATCAACGCCCAAACGCCTGAGGAAATTGCGCTCGCCATAATGGCGCAAATTATTGCGGCATATCGCGGCTAATGCCTCCACAAAGCGCTTGCCCAGCGTTTACCAGCGGACTACAATTGAATTTCTCAACATGAAACCTGCCCCGTTCGAGTATTTCGCCCCGGACACTCTGGAAGCTGCGCTGGAACTCAAGGCCCAGCACGGCGATGAGGCGAAGGCGCTAGCCGGAGGGCAGAGCCTCATCCCCGCCATGAACTTCCGCGTGGCGCAACCCAGCATCCTAATTGACCTAAACCGTATCAGCGGGCTGCGCTACATACGCAGGGATGGCGCGCTGCGCATGGGAGCTATGACGCTCCAATCGCAGGCGGAGCACGATAAGTTGGTCGCCCAACACGCGCCCTTGCTACATGAGGCCATTCCCAATATCGCCCATCCGCAAATCCGCAACCGTGGCACCGTGGGCGGAAGCATCGCCCATGCCGACCCGGCCTCCGAGCTGCCCGTGGTGTGCCTGGCGCTGAACGCCAGGATGCGCGCCCAAAGCAAGAGCGCCGAGCGTTGGATCGAAGCCAAGGATTTCTTTGCCGGGTTATTCGCTATCTCGTTGCAACCCGACGAGCTGCTCGTTGAGATCGCCTTCCCAGAGCTGACTGCAAACTCCGGCTACGCATTTTTGGAAATTGCCCGCCGCCACGGCGACTACGCTATGGCTGGGCTGGCCGCCATTCTGACCCTGGCTGAAGGCGGCAGCATAGAAAGCGCGCGCCTGGTGTACCTAAACGTGGGCGACGGCCCGATGGATGGCACACAGGCGGCCGCCAGCTTGGCCGGCAAAAGGCCAGACGCGGCCGCCTTCAGAGAGGCAGGGGTAATCGCCAGTCAAAAAGATATGTCTCCCTTTGGCAACCTGCACGCCTCTGCTGAATATCAGCGCCACCTCTCCGCCGTGCTCACTGAACGGGCTTTGGCTAAGGCGTTCGAACGCGCCCGCTTCTCTCAGGTAACTTAACGATGAGCCGACCTTACCCCATCACAGTATCGATCAACGGCAGACAATTTCAGCATGAAGTAGAGCCGCGCCTGCTGCTGGTGGATTACATCCGCCAAATTGCAGGCCTTACCGGTACGCATGTCGGTTGCGAACACGGGGTATGCGGGGCTTGCACGATCCTTTTCGACGGTAGACCGGTGCGCTCGTGCATCATGCTGGCGGTGCAGGCTGACGGGCACGAGATCGGCACGGTTGAGGGCCTAACCGATGACGAGAAGAAGCTGCATCCACTGCAGCAAGCGTTCTGGGAAGCCCACGGCTTGCAGTGCGGCTTTTGCACACCGGGCATATTGATGACCTTGCTGCCCTATCTGATGGAAAATCCTGAACCGAGCGAAGCCCAGATCCGGGACGCCATTTCTGGCAACCTATGCCGTTGTACGGGTTACCAGCACATAGTCGACGCAGCCAAGCTGGCCGCTAAAAAAATGCAGGCGGCCTCATGAGAACCGCTCAAAAGAATAAATCCGGCTTGCAAGAGCGCCAGGATGCCTTTGAAACACTATACGTGAAGAAAGAACCGCTCATCCACGCGTTCATCCCGGAGGCCGAGCGTTTCAAACGCCTGCGCCGTGAAAGCAATGAACTGGCTCGTCGCTACCCCAAACCCGAGGATCGCCCGCCGCTTTACGGTTTATTGTTAGGAGTGAAGGATATCTTCCATGTTGACGGATTCCCCACCCAGGCGGGTAGCCGCCTGCCGGCTGGCGAACTTAGAGGCAAACAGGCCGAGAGCGTAAGCCTGCTCAAAGCAGCAGGCATTCTGATGGCTGGCAAGACGGTGACTACTGAGTTCGCGTATTTCGCTCCCGGCCCCACGCGCAACCCTCACAACACCAGGCACACACCCGGGGGATCCAGCAGCGGTTCGGCAGCTGCGGTGGCCGCTGGAATGGTAGACCTGGCGCTGGGAACGCAGACCATCGGCTCAATCATGCGGCCAGCTTCTTATTGCGGAATCGTCGGTTTTAAGCCCAGCTATGGTCGCATTTCGGCGGAAGGCGTAATTCCTTTGGCGCGTTCGCTGGATCACGTGGGCCTGTTTGCCCACGAAATGAACACGATTGCGCGCGGCGCAGCCGTCCTTTGCAGAGATTGGAAGCCGCGCCTTTCGTCGGGAAAGCCGTACCTGGCTGTGCCTGACGGTGAGTATATGGGGCGTGCTGGTGGGGAAATGGGTGCCCACTTTGACGAAGCCATTGGGCGGCTCGAAGCCGCCGGTTATAGGATCAGGCGCATCGACCTGTTCCATGATTTCGCCGATATCTTCGAGCGGCACCAGCTCATCCTGGCCGCTGAGGCTGCGCAAGTGCATACCGCGTGGTATGAAACATACCGGCATCTCTATCACGAGAAAACCGCGGCGCTGGTTGAAAAAGGCCTGGCGATTTCCAGCAAAGCCCTGCAAGCTGCGCTCAATGAGACACGCAGATTCGGCCTCAACGTCAGTACTTTGATGGACATCCACGGCATCGATGCCTGGCTCTCCCCTGCGGCAACCGGCGCGGCGCCCCGCGGTCTGGTCAGCACCGGCGACCCGGTGATGAACTTGCCCTGGACCCAAGCCGGCCTCCCTACCCTCGGTCTCCCCTCCGGCGTAAACGCTGAAGGCTTGCCGCTTGGTCTACAGCTAACCGCGGATTACAACCGCGACGAAGATTTGCTCGCCTGGGGCGCCGATATGGAGAAGGCATTGGCAGAGAAAGCATGAGCGTAACCAAAAGCCAAGTGCGCTCTGGCGCGTATTTCGACTCGGTGGTGCTGATGCAGTTGCAACGCAGCCTGCTCACCCTGCCCGGCGTGGAAGACGCCGGCGTGGTGATGGCAACGCCAGCCAATTTGGAATTGCTGGCTGACAATGACTTACTCGGCATCGAAGGCAAGGCGGCCAAGCCGGAAGACCTACTCATCGTGGTGCGAGCCGCCAAGGCCGCAGACGCCGATGGAGCCTTAGCCCAAGTCGATGAGTTGCTCAAGAAGCGCCGCTCGTCGGTGGCAAGCACCTTCCGCCCGCGCAGCCTGGCCGCGGCGGCGAAGAATTTGCCGCAAGCGGAGTGGGCGCTGATTTCGGTGCCGGGTCGTTATGCAGCCAAGGTCGCACACGAAGCTCTTGATTTAGGCAAGCACGTCTTCTTGTATAGCGACAATGTCTCCCTGGATGATGAAATCGAACTCAAGAAAAAAGCGGCGCAAAAGGGATTGTTGGTGATGGGCCCGGACTGCGGGACCGCCATTATCAACGGTGTCGGGCTTGGTTTCGCCAACCGCGTCCGCCGCGGCAATATCGGTCTGGTTGCCGCCTCCGGCACAGGCCTGCAAGCAGTGACCACCTACATACACAACCTGGGCGGCGGCGTGTCCCAAGCCATCGGCACCGGCGGCCGCGATCTGAAAGCGGCGGTCGCTGCGCTATCGATGCTAAAGGGATTTCGCTATCTCGCCGACGATGCGGACACGAAAGTCATCGTGCTTATCTCGAAGCCTCCCGATGAAGAAGTGGCGGCCAAATTGCTGGGAGAGGCGCGCGGAATTGACAAGCCAGTGGTCGTGGATTTTATTGGCTTTGCCCCACCTGCGGCGCGCATCGGCAACATTCATTTTGCCGCCGGCCTGGATCAGACTGCCCAACTGGCTGTATCGTTAGCAAAGGAACCTCCGAGTTCAACTAAGCATCCCGAACCGATAAAAGGATTTTTGCGCGGCCTATTCTCCGGGGGCACACTAGCCTATGAGGTGCTCAATGGCCTACGGAATTTTCTCCGTCCAATTTACTCAAACGTCGCCATTCACGATTCGCAGAAGCTGGAAAATCCACTAAATAGCAAGGCTCACGCCGTTTTGGATTTAGGCGAGGATGAATTCACTGTGGGTCGCCTGCACCCGATGTTAGACAATGATCTGCGCTTGCGCCGCATGAAACAAGAGGCTGAGGACCCTGGGGTCGCCTTGATCCTGTTCGACGTCGTGCTGGGCGAAGGCGCGCACCCCGACCCAGCCAGCGAGCTGGCGCTCGGAATCGCCGCGCATCGCAAAGCGCGCAAAGACTTGGAATTCGCGGGGCTAGTCATCGGTACGGACGAAGACCCCCAGAAAGTCGGTGAGCAGATCATTAAGCTGGAAAAGGCTGGCGCACTGATTTTTCGCGAGGTTGCGGCGGCCGTTGATTATGTGGCTGCGCGTTTGGGTCCACCAATTGCAGATGCCGCTCCCGCCATTCGCCGGTTCAGCGAGCCGCTGGCCGCAATCAACGTGGGCGTCGAGAGTTTCTACGATAGCCTGCTGTCCCAGGGAGCGCAGGCCCTCCAAGTAGATTGGCGGCCGCCAGCATCTGGCAATGATGACTTGATAAGCATTCTGGAAAAGATGAAGGCCTAAAATGGCAACTATCGACAAAGCCAACCAAACTGCGGTCGAGCGCATGATGGATGCGCGCCCGATCCTCAAAGGCGTGGCGCCAGCACGGGACGTGATCCCCGGCATGCGCGATAACCTGCTGCTGCACGCCGGCCCCCCTATTGAATGGGACCGCATGTCCGGGCCGTTACGCGGCGCTGTTATCGGAGCACTGATCTTCGAGGGCCTGGCGAAGAGTGAAAGAGAAGCCGAGGCGCTGGTCAAAAAAGGCAAGGTGGATTTCGCGCCCTGCCACCATCACAGCACTGTGGGCCCCATGGCCGGTGTCACCTCCGCCTCGATGATGGTCTACATCATCGA
>JBBEBI010000057.1:21982-66379 GCA_040882365.1 Anaerolineales bacterium | reverse complement strand
TTCTCCCAGGGCATAGGCATTGTTGATCTTGCCGTGGCCAAAGCCGGGGATCTCCACCCACATATCACGGGGAATCGAGAGCATGCCTGCGGACTTGCTGACCGGATCGAAGGTCAGCACGATCATGGTGTCCGTGCGCGGAGCGCCTGCTCCCACCTCCCAATCACGCGCATCCAAACCCATGACCAGGATATTGACGCGGCTGGAGCCATCCCAGTGCTGCGGGCGCGAATAGGTGTAAATATCCTCCAGAGATTCAGGAACAGGGAGTTCGCCCTGGTTTGCACTGCTCACGGTGCGGTCGCCGCCCAATCCGGTCTGGCCTCCGCAGGAGGAAAGCAGGAGGCCCGGGAAGACACCAGTGGGGCTACACCCCACAAAGCGATAGACGAAGTTGAAGCCCACCAGAGCCGTGGCCAGGCCGGCCACCAGGAAGGCGATCAGGATGATCTTGGTCAGCCGGTCTAGGCCTCGAAATCCGGTGGCCAAGCGGCGGAGGAAGGGTTCGCGTTTGAGGGTAGGGGTAGTCATAGGCAAGGCAGCATTATAGCCAGCGGGCTGTGAAATCGCATTAACGACCTTTTAGCTCTTTCTCTTACTTGAACTTGATGCAAAAAGGATGCCAGGAACCTGCCATTGGCGAAAATGCCAGGCTAAGTTCCCCAGTCGCGTAGATACAGGAAATCGTAGCTTACCGTGCGGTTGCTGAGTTTGGCGATCAAAGGCGGCATGCGCTTGAAGTGGTAGCGGCGCACTCGCTCGATGACCGCATCCACGAAATCCTGCTTGAAGCCGGCCTCCACGCATTCCTTGGCTGAATAACGTCGGTCAACCAGCAGGTATAGCAATTTATCCACTTCTTCGTAAGTGAATCCGAGTTCCCCTTCGGAGGTCTGCCCGACCCATAGATCGGCCGAAGGTGTCTTATCCACAATCACCTTCGGCACCCCGACCGCTCTGGCGAGTTGGCGCAACTGCGTCTTGTACAGGTCCCCGTTGGGATTGATGGCCGCGGCGCTGTCGCCATACAGGGTGGTGTAGCCGAGCAGGATCTCGCTCTTGTTGCTCGTCCCGATAACCAAGCCGTTGACCGCTGCGGATTGGTCGTACCAGGTGATCATACGGGCGCGGGCCATCACGTTGCCGCGGCGGACCTTGTCCATGTCCGGGATGGCCGCAAAGAACGGGTCGACCATCGGAGTGATGTCGATGGTCTTGCTTTGCACACCGGTGGCGTCGATCACCAATTGGGCGTGGGTCAGGGAATCAGGAGAGGACGTTTTATAAGGTAGACGCAGCGCCAACACATTCTCTGGCCCCAAAGCCTGGGCGGCCAAATAGCAGCTCAGTGCCGAATCGACCCCGCCGGAAACTCCCAACACGGCTTTCTTGAGGCCAACCCGGGTGACCTCGCGGCGGATGAATCCGGTGAGGATGCGCCGGGCGAGGTCGGTATTGATGGTGAGGTCAATCTCTGCCATTTGAACCAGTCCGGCCCTCGCGCAGAATGCGCGCCAGCTCGCGCTCGACGAGAGCGGTACGCTCGTCCCTTAGTACAGGAAGCCGCGTGCGTGTGCGATGCAGTTCGTTGAGGTCGAGTTCAGCCAGGGTGAGCGCTTCTTCGTGGTATGGCCCTTTGGCGATCTCCTCACCGTTCGGGTCATAAGCCGTTGCGCCCCCCCAGAAATTAAGCCCGTCTTCAAATCCGACTCGATTGGTCTGGGCCACAAAACTGGTGAACAAACTTGCGTACGCTTGGTTTACGTGTTCCACCCAGCGGGCGGACTCGAGAGCCGTATCGCCGCTTATGCCACGCCCCGGGGAAGCCGAGATCATATAGAAGATCTCCGCGCCGTCCAGCCAGAGCAGATAGGGTGGGGAGGCGTGCCAAAAATCCTCGCAAATGAGCAACCCCACGCGGCCGAAGCGGGTATCAAAGGCGCGGATGCTGTCTCCCCAGGCCCAAAAGCGGCCTTCGTCGAACATGCCATAGGTGGGCAGATACACTTTGCGGTGCACGTACACGACCTCGCCTTTGGAGAGATAGGCCGCCGAATTGAAGAAACGGTGGCGCGCATCCTCTTCGGTGAAGCCCACGATCAGGTCGACTTTCTTGCTCGCCTGCAACAGCGGCTTGAAGGTGGGGTCGTCCCCATTGGGGCGGGCCACCACAGTGGGCACCAGGTCCTGGAGGACGTAGCCGGTGAGTGAAAGTTCAGGAAAAACGATGAGGTCGGCGCCTTTGGCTTGCTGGATGTAATCGAGGTGCTTCTCCAGATTCGTGTTGAGCACGCCCAGGCGAGTGTCGATTTGTACCAGCGCCAGATTGAGTTTCATCGCGGACTGCTCGAGACCGTTCTTCGAAAGTGTACCATGTGGGGTATATAATCTTGCCGCCTTATGCCCGAAAAGCTGAAGCCAAAAATCGATTACGCACCGGCGAATCTTTGGGACCTGAACGCCATTCGCCAGTTGGAGAATCTCAGCTTCGAGCTGGACGCCTGGCCGCTGATCGAGATGATCGGCGTCCTCAGCCTGCCTGGCATCGAACGCTGGAAGGCGCAGGATGGCGACAAGCTGGTGGGTTTTGTGGCCGCGGATATCCGCCGGCGCCAAAACCTGGCCTGGATCGCAACAATTGCAGTCCACCCGGATTACAGGGGCCAGGGCATTGGCGCCCAACTACTGAAGATCGCCGAGGAACGCAGCGGCATGCCGCGCATGCGTCTCAGCGTACGGGCGGGTAACCATGCTGCCCAGAGTCTTTACCAAGGCCGGGGCTACGTGCAAGTGGACGTTTGGCCGCGCTATTATGCCGGCGATGAGGATGCGATTGTGATGGAAAAAATCCTAGCCTGATTTCCCTTTCCAGCACCCTCATTTAGCTTTCGGTCTCACAATGGCATCCGTCATCTTCACAACGCGGGCGATCTGCTCCACATCGTGCACGCGCACCAGGTCGGCGCCGCGGGCGATGGCGATGGCCACCGCCGCGGCCGAGCCCTCCACGCGCCGTTCGGGCGGCAAGTCTAACGTGTAGCCGATGAAGGACTTTCTCGAAGGGCCCACCAGCAGCGGGTAGCCCAATTCGCGGATCTCACCGCAGCGATTGAGCAGCTCCAGGTTCTGTTCCACGGTCTTGCCGAAGCCGATGCCCGGGTCGAGGATGATGCGTTCGTCAGGAATGCCGGCTCTGCGTGCCATGCTTACCGAAGCCGTCAATTCCTTTTTGATGTCTTCGATCAGATTCGCATATTCAACGCCCACATAGCGGCCGCCCAGTTTTTCGCGCAGCTCGGCATTGGCCGGGTTGCTGCGGTTGTGCATGAGGATGATGGGCACACCTCTTTCTGCCACCAAGGGGGAGAGCCCTGGATCGGCGCGCAAACCCCACACGTCGTTCACCATATGGGCGCCAGCGTCCAGCGCCGCGGCGGCCACCTCTGCTTTGTAGGTATCAATCGAGATGGGCACGTCCAATTCTGCCGCCAGCGCCTGGATGACTGGCAGGACGCGAGCTTTCTCTTGTTGCGCGCTGATCGCTTGTGAGCCAGGCCTGGTACTCTCACCCCCAACGTCCAGGATATCTACGCCGGCCGCCGCGAAGCGGCGCGCCAGCGCTAGAGCCGCGGAAACTGCACCGGCGCCCGTGGCCAGGCCGTCGCCGGAAAAGCTATCCGGCGTGATATTAAGGATGCCCATTACGTACGTGCGGGATCCCCACGCAAACCTGTGGCCGCCGATCTGAAGATCTTTCATTCGCCCGCGTACACCTTGATCCCGCTCTTGTCGAGCGAGGCTGATAGTTCTCTTATGGTCTGTACCTGACCCGGAACGACCAATTCAGGCGCAATGTCGGCCAGGGGCGCAACTACGAAAGCGCGTTCGTGCAGGTTGGGATGGGGTAGGTGCAGCCCGGGTTCGTCGAGCACCAAGTCGTCGTAGAGCAGGATGTCGATGTCGATTTCGCGCGGCCCATTCCTGATGCGCGGCTGGCGGCCAAGTTGCTTTTCGGTGGCCTTCAGCAGCGCAAGGACTTCCTTTGGAGGTAGCTCGGTCTCTGCTTCCACGACCTGGTTGAGAAAATCCGGCTGATCTGTGTAGCCCCAGGGCGCCGTTTCGTATATGGGAGAACGCTGTAGCATGCGTACTTGGGGAGCCAGGTTGGCTAGGGCAGAGTCCAGGGCCGCTTTGCGGTCGCCGAGGTTGCTTCCCAGGCCAAGATAGATCCGGTGTGGCATGCTGGGATTGTAATGCGTCCGAGCCTGATGCTATAATTTTCGCCGAAATCTGGAGAGGTCGCATAGCCCGGCCGAGTGCGCGCGCTTGGAAAGCGCGTATACCGCAAGGTATCGAGGGTTCGAATCCCTCCCTCTCCGCTTGATTCCTATGTGGGACAAGGTCGTAGTTCGTGTCAGAGCTAAGTTTCAAGGGCACCGCGAATTGGCCGGGTTGCTGCCTGAGACGGCCTTTACGCAAAGACTCCCCATGCGTTCCAACAACATCGGGCAGCAATATTGGTGCATTGTCGGCGCGCGCGAAAGCTATACGAAGGGCATAGGGCATGGGGCTTGGGTCGGCTTCAGTTGCTCCCTAACTTCATCTGACCTGGCAGAGAAAAAGAAGATCTTGGCTGCCCTGGATCGCTCTGTCGCGTCCTTCGATTTGGTTGCGTCACAAGCCCCATGGGACGATGCACGAACGAAACTATTGCTCGATCTATTAGAGCACGAGACGCAGCATCAGGGCCAACTCATTCGCTATGTGTATGGTTTGGGGCACAAGTTTCCCGAAACCTGGCTGCAGCGCTGGGCGCTGGAACAGGCCTAAGTCCTTTCCCCAAAAAAAGCTATTCCCATGGCCGGGCACATCTCGGTGGAGAATATGACGCTTGATGAAAAGGGCGGGAAGACCACGGTTACCACTCCCTCCGTGTTCCCTTCAAGGAAGACCGCGAAGGGATGTTGCAGGCCGGTATGAAAGATGGAGCAGCGGAAACCCTTGATCGTTTCGAGGAAATGCTGCAGTCCATGGAAAAAGAAACCAGCTTGGATAGGAGATGAGAATGACGCCCAAGAAACCCACTAAACCTGCTGCAAAGCCAAAGGTGGCGCCGAAATCCGCCTTGGCTGAAGTGAACGCATATCTGGCAAAAGCGGCGCCCGACCAACGCGCCGCGCTGCAGAAGTTACGCGCCACGACCAAGCAAGCCTGCCCCGCTGCAGTGGAATTGAGAGCTTACGGCATTGCGGGTTTCAAGTACAGGGGCAAGCCACTGATTTATATCGGCTATGCCAAGCAGCACTGCGGGATCTACGGATCCGTTCCGCCTGAATTCATGAAGGACCTGGAGGCATTCGATGTGGACAAGGGCACCATTCGTTTCCAACCCCAAAAACCTGTGCCAGCCAGACTGGTGAAGAGAATGGTCAAGGCTCGCATGGCCGCCATAGAGAAGAAATAATAAGTGGGGTGGTACGATTGCGCGAAATTCGCCAAAAGGAAAGACCTATGGATCTCACAAAACAGATCGATAAGCGCATTGCAGAACTCAAGGATTGGCGCGGGAAGAAGATGGCGCTGTTGCGCAAGCTGATCCACGAAGCCGATCCCGAGCTGGTCGAGGATTGGAAATGGGACAGCCCTATCTTTTCGCGTAACGGGATGGTGTGCAGCATTGGAGCCTTTAAGGACCATGTGAAGGTTAATTTTTTCAAAGGCGCGTGGATCAAAGACCCCAAGAGACTATTCAATGCCGGATTGGAAGCCAAAACCACGCGGTCCATCGACCTGGCGGAAAATGACAAGCTGGATGAGAAAGCCTTCAAGGAACTGGTGCGCGCCGCCGCAGCATTCAACCCGAGTAAAGGCAAGTAAGGAGATTCGCCATGTGTCGCAACATTAAGCCCTTATTCAATTTCGATCCGCCGGCAACAGAGGAGGAAATCCAGGCCGCGTCTTTGCAGTTCGTGCGCAAGGTCAGCGGCTTCGCTAAGCCGTCCAAGGCTAATGAAGAAGCCTTCAATCAAGCCGTGGACGAGGTGGCCAAAGTTACCGGAATCCTGATGACCTCGCTGGTAACCCAGGCGCCGCCGCGCGATCGTGATGTGATCGCCCAGCGCGCCCGTGAGCGCGCCGCCAGGCGCTTCGGCTTGGCAGGGTAACTCTTTCATCTAAGCCTGGCCAGCGAGACCAGTCAGCCAATCCGAAATCTACTTTCCTATACCCCCAATAGTCCGGTAACCTGCAGCGTTACCAGTCCCATCACTATCCCCAACACCCAACCGGCCAGCACATCCGAAACGTAGTGCAGGCCGGTGGCCACACGGGCCATGCCGACCAGCGGCGCCCATACAAGCAGCAGCCAACCCAACCAGGCAGGGCCCAGGCCAAGAGCTACGAGAGCCAGCATCAAGGCGCGCGCCGCATGGCCGGAGGGGAATGAGTGCGGGTCAGCGCGGCGATAAAGCTGGCCCCATTCGCCTTCGGGCCGCTGGCGGCGCACGCTGAATTTGATCAGCAGTACGATTACCGCGGTGAGCAGAATGCCCGCTATAAGTGCGATGGCCAGCCGCCGCCAGGCTTCGCTGCCAAGCCAGGCCAGTAGAAGCAGGCCTGCCAGCCAGAACCAGGAGTCGCCGGAGTGGCCGAAGATGATCGCCAGCCGGCGGCGCTTGCCGGGTTTCTCTGCCACGCGTAAGCGCGCCGAGAGGCGTGCGTCTAAATCAAACCACTTTTTCATCTTATTTTAGGCTTTGCCCCCCAGGTCGCGCCGCACGATCTCCAGGTGGTGGAGCTTATCCACGTCCATGCCCAGTTCGGGGTAGGGGCAGACGACGCCGCGGGCGCGCAGGCCCAGGCGTTTGCTTACGCGGGCGGCGGCTTGCTCCAAGGTAAGCGCGCGCAATAGAAATAGAAGCAACGTATCAAAGCCTATGAGGGAGGCCTGTCTGACGGGACTCTTGCGGGCGGCAGCGATCTTTTCCCAGGGGCCGGTATGGGAAAGGATAAGAGGGACAGAGGCCGGGTTCATGTCGCCGCCGCATACTTCCATCCCTTTGAGTTTGGTAAAGGTGCGCCTCGAATTGGGAAAGCGCTTTTCCATCACGTCACGTTTGATGACGTTGTAAACCGCGTCGTCCTGTCCAGGCCGCACTTGGGCACAGGCCCAGTCCACCATGACCGCGGTGATCGTGGGGATATCCGATGAGACGATGAGGGCAAATTCAACCTTAGGATTGAGTTCGGCGATCTTACGCGCCCCGGCGCGGATGTTTTCCAGCATGCCACCCTGGTTGGGGATGTAGGCCAGCGGCACCCCGCATTTCATGCCGCTGCTTTCCTCCAGACCAACTATGACCACGCGGCCGATGCTCTTGGCCGCGCTCAGCGCATCCAGCACCCATTGCACCATGGGCTTCCCCGCCACCTCGATCAGCGCCTTTGATTTGCCTTGGCTGAATTCGTAGAGCGACTCGCCGGGCTTGGGGATGCCGCCGGCCGTCACCATCGCGTCGAAGCCTGTCCCGAGCGAGCCGCCCTGCGGCGGTGAGGGAGTCAATTCAGCTCCTGGATCTGCGGCTCGAGATTAAGCTTGTCGATCAATTCGGTCAGCTCGGCGTGGGAGAGCACCCGGCCCTTGCCGCTGGCCGCGATCAAGGCCGCCTCCATCATGTTCGTCCCAAAGGAGCGGCCCTCCAAGACTGGGGTTGTCGTGACCAGATACTTGATTCCGATCTTCTTGAGCAGCGCCACATCGGAAGAGGTGGTGGTGTTGGTGACGATCACTTTGCCCGGCAGGCTCTCCGGAATGTGGCGACGCACGTAATGCATGTCCCCGGAAATCACGGTGGCCCACTCGTAATACTTGTGCCACTTCGGCTCGCGCTTTTCCTGCTTCTCGCCGGTGGGATAGACCCAGGCGAAGGGCAAGCGCCCGGCGATGGGTACCACCAGCGGCGCCAGCACCTTCAACGATTTGTGTGAGCGCAGGGGAAGGGGAATTCCGAGGCCGAACATCAGGTCGCCAAATACGCACTCGTATCCGGCTTCTACAAAGGCCACCGTCAGGCCCCAACGGTCTGCTCCGCTGGTAATGAGCACCTTCCTTTCCTTAATGTAATCGCCGGTTTTGGCGTGCAGGAAGCCAACCGCTCGGTTCTCCAATGTGTTTTTGAGGCCGGAGCCATCTACCAGCGGCGTTTTTTTTACGAAGCGGACGATGGGTTTGACTGATTGGAGCGCGTAAAACTTATTATCGACCAGGATGCCGAGGTCCGCCCCGCCCAAGCCGAAGGCCTCCACCTTCCCATCCAGTTCCTTAAAAAGCTGGGCGGCCTTTTCCATGTCGCCGTCGGTGCCGATGCGCTCGATGCGCACGGTCTCCCCCAGCAGATTGATCTCCACCGCCTTATCGCGTTTTGAAGAACCGATGCTTATGCTTACAGCGCGCCTCATGGCGGCCTCCTTGCCCGGCAAGAGATGGGAATCCTGGGATTCTACACCTAATAGAGATCGCCCTGCGTAGGGCGGCCATAGGTTGCCTGGCCGAGATAATTAGGCTATAAAGGATATAATTGTTTTATCCCCAAATGATTCAGCCCTGGAGGTGAGCGTTGATCCTTCCCAAGTATGCCTATTTCCGCGGCAAGATCGTCCCTTACTCAGAAGCAAAAGTCGGTGTGATGACCCATGCCCTGAACTACGGCACCGCCGTGTTCGGCGGCGTGCGCGGTTATTGGAACGACGCCGAAGAAGAGCTGTTCATTTTCCGGCCCCAGGACCATTTCAAGCGTGTGCTAAATTCGGGGCGCATGCTGATGATGGAAATAAACCATAGCAAGGAAGAGTTGGTTCAATTGGTGGTTGAACTTTTGCAGAAGGAAGGCTACCGGCAGGACGTCTACATTCGCCCCCTGGCGTATTTCGCCGATGAGATCATCGGCGTCAAGCTGCATGACCTGCAAACTGAGCTGACTATTTTCTCTGTACCCTTCGACAAATACGTCTCCAACGACACTGGCGCCCACGTCACCTTCTCCTCGTGGCGCCGCGTGGACGACAACATGATCCCGGCCCGCGCTAAGGTGGCTGGCGCCTACGTGAACACCGCCTTCATCAAGACCGACGCAGTGCGCGCCGGCTTCGACGAGGCGCTGGTGCTGGGGCAAGACGGCCACATCACCGAAGGCAGCGCCGAAAACCTTTTCATGGTGCGCGACGGCACGCTGATCACGCCGCCGATAACCGACAACATTCTGGAGGGTATCACGCGCGCCACGGTCTTGGAGCTGGCCGAGAAGGAGCTAGGCATTCCTGTGGTGCAACGCTCCATCGATCGCACCGAGGTCTACATTTGCGACGAGCTGTTCCTTACAGGGACCGCCGCACAGGTCACAGCTATCACTAAGGTCGACCACCGCCCCGTGGCGGACGGAAAGATGGGCCCGATAACCGCTCAATTGCGCAGGCTTTACGATGATGCGGTACGCGGCAGGCTGAGGAAATACCGCCACTGGAACCTGCCAGTGTACGAAAAGATGGTGGTTAAGTCGTAAGTCTGCTTCCCTGCGTATAAAAAGAGCCGAGACGTGTCTCGGCTCTTTTGTCAAAAGGGATTAGCTCAATCGGGCGGAATGCCTTGGTTTCTCTGGGGGAGGACGGGCATGCCCTCCGGGTTCATCTCTTCTTCTTCCCGTTCACGCCAGGATTCCTGGCTTTGGCCCATGGCCCATGGGCTGTGGGTTGGGCTGTTGTTGGCCGCCTATCTTCATTTGCGGTCCCTGCTGACGCTGCCGAGCTTTTGCCTTGGCCTGCCCTTGCTCGGTTTTTGACCTTCTTCGTCTGCCGAGTGTGTTCCTTGGTATGTGGCATATCAGCACCTCCTTTGGTTGGTAAGGTTACACGCCAAATAACGCTAAGCACCAGACCACGTTATATGTTCAGATTAGAGTTCATTAACCAGATGCCTAAAAGGTTGGAGAAAGTCACCTAAGGCAGGTTTACCTCTTGACAGATGCAGATCGACCCTTATAATTTCTATTAGTTTTATCTAGGAAATTAATGAGCGAAACGGCGTATTGCTTGTGTCTGGGGCGGGGAAGCTAACCGCCCCCTCACTCTGACCCGAAGCGGCCAACAGAGAAACGGGCGGTTGCCAACCCCGCATGCGCGTAGCACCTGCATGCCTCAGGCAAGCCCCGTTTTTTACTTCTGTTGGCCGCTTTTTGGTTAATGAGAGATGTTGAAAATACAAACTAACCTTCGCCACATTCGTAGCTCTCCCGGCTTCGGCCTTATGCAAGCCGTGGGCCACACACCTTTGTTGCCCCTCGAGCGCATCGGGGCGGGCCTGCCTCCAGCCGTTCGACTCCTCGCCAAGGCGGAATGGCTGAACCCGGGCGGCTCGGTCAAAGACCGGCCGGCCGCCAGCATCATCCGGCACGCACTGAAGGAAGGAGCTTTGGGCACTGGCCGCGTACTGCTCGATTCGACCTCGGGCAATATGGGCATAAGCTACGCCACCCTGTGTGGGTCGCTGGGCATCCCGGTGACGCTGACCATCCCCGCTTCGGCCAGCTCGGAACGTCTAAAGGTCCTGCGCACCCTAGGTGCGGAACTGCACGAGACCGATCCGTTGGAAGGGTCCGATGGCGCCATCCTGATCGCGCGCCAAATGAAGGAGGAGGACACCGATCGATATTTCTATGCCGATCAATATAACAATCCCGCCAATTGGCAGGCGCACTACGAGGGCACCGGACCCGAGATCTGGCAGCAGGCTGGCGGGAGCGTCACCCACTTCGTCGCCGGTATGGGTACCACGGGCACACTGATGGGCGCCGGGCGCTTTCTGCGCGAACGAAACCTGGCGGTTAGGATCAATGCCTTTCAGCCTGATGCGCCTTTCCACGGGCTGGAAGGTTTGAAACATATGCCCAGTGCCATCCAGCCCGGCATCTACGATCCGCACTTTGCTGACGAGACGCTGCAAGTGAGCAGCGAAGAAGCCCACGACATGACCCGCCGCCTGGCGCGCGAGGAAGGCTTGTTCGTCGGCGTCTCCAGCGGCGGGGCGGCGGCCATAGCCCTACGGGTAGCGGCCCGATTGGAGCGGGGTGTGGTGGTGACCGTGTTCCCGGACGCCGGTTACAAATATCTCAGCGAGACCTTTTGGGGATTTGCGCCATGAGCCTACAGATTCCCGCAGACCTGCTGGCCCAGATCCGTGCCCACGGTAAAGCCGCCTATCCCGAGGAAGGCGCCGGCTTCCTCCTGGGTCGCGCCAACGGAGAGCAGCGCGTGTTGGTCTCCATTCTGCCGGCGGAAAACCGCCGCGAAGACTCAGCCCGCCACAAACGTTACCTCCTTGGGCCGCAGCAGTTGTGCCAGGCCGAGGAGACCGCCCAACGGCTCGGCCTGGATCTGATCGGAGTGTTCCACTCCCATCCGAACCATCCCGCGCAGCCTTCGGCGTTCGACCGAGACTGGGCCTTGCCCTGGTTCAGTTACGTGATCACACGCGTGGACCAGGGCCAGGCTATAGCCTCACGCTCCTGGCGGCTTGCAGAGGATCGACAGGATTTCGTTGAAGAATCGATTGTTGAAGTAAACGAGGCGATAAGCGAGAAGGCAAATAACTAGCCGAGGACTGATCGCCTGATTGACAACTTTACGGAGAACTTATGCCAACTCTGAAAATTCCAACCCCCTTGCGCCCTTTTGCTGGCGGCAGCGCTCAGCTTGATCTGCAAGCTCGCAATGTGGGCGGCGCCCTCGACGAGCTGTTGGCGGCGCACCCCGAACTTAAGCCTCATCTATTCACCGAAAGCGGGGAATTGCGCGCCTTCGTAAACCTGTTCGTCAACGATGAAAACGTGCGCGACCTCAAAGGCAAGGATACGCCCCTGAATCCGGAAGACACTCTGATGATCTTGCCCAGCATCGCCGGTGGTGCGCCATTGCAACAGGTGGATCACGCTGCCTTGCGCACCAACCAGGCCTTCATCATTGGCCTCAGCCTGGCCGCGTACATCACTGACTCGCCCTGGTGGGCTGGCATCGTCGGCCTCGCCATGTTTATCGGCACTATGCTGAGGGCGCCGGTTTTCGGCTTTGTGTATCGCCGCTGGCTGAAGCCAAGCGGCTTGGTGAAACCCGAAGTTCTGACCGACAATCCCGAACCCCATCGCTTTGCCCAGGGTTTCGGTGCCGTGGTGGAATTGGCTGGCTTTGGACTTCTGCTGGCCGGGGCGGCCACAGCCGGCTGGGCTTTGGTGTGGCTGGTCATCTTCCTGGCCGCCCTAAATCTGTTCGTGGGCTTCTGCGCTGGCTGCGCCGTCTATTACTGGCTCAACCGGTTTGGTGTTCCCGGGTTTGCCAAGGCGCCCCCGCCAGGGACCCTTCCTGGCCTGAAACCGAAGGCGAGTTGATGGACGAGATCCTTGCTCGGGTTGCTTGGGCGGCCGCTATTGTCTTGTCCGGGTTTGCCGCCTACAGGACCCTAAACCGTTTTCTCTTATGGCGCCTCAAAAAGCGTTCACTCGGCTTGGAGAAGTGGCGGCCCGGAATACCGGCCATCCTCTACTTCACCACTCCGGATTGCCAACCATGTAAAACTCAGCAACGGCCCGCGCTCAGGAAACTGAGCGAGCAACTTGAAGGCCGCGTTCAAGTCATCCACGTGGATGCCACCCAGCATCCCGATCTGGCGGATTATTGGGGCGTGCTCACCGTGCCGACCACCTTCGTCATCGACTCCAAAGGCCAACCGCGCGGCATGAACCATGGCGTGGCTTCCGCCGAAAAATTGCATGGGCAGTTGGAGGCTGCCGAAGGCCAATCGCTCTTATCTTCCGCAAACCGCCACCCTTCTCGCTTGTCATTCCGAGCGGGTAATAAAACCTCCACCCGACGGAGATCTGAGGCGAGCGAGGAATCCCTATCAGCAGGTCTTCCAAATGACCATGTCTGAAAACCGAGTGGGCGTGCCAATGAATTTAGTATGTCTCTTTCGGCTCGCGCGCCATTCTGAGCCAGCTAGGAATTCACCATTACCAACTCTTGAGTGGATGCTTCGCTCGCATGGTACTGCCAAAACCCTGTTCCAAATGAATGGAGTATCATGCTCAACGTGATGCCAACCTCCGCTGAACTTTCCCGCGAAGAAGTGCTGCGCTATTCCCGTCACCTTCTAATTCCCGAAGTGGGGTTGGAAGGACAGAAAAAGCTGAAGGCTTCCTCTGTCCTAGTGATCGGCACGGGCGGCCTGGGCTCGCCGGTGGCCATGTACCTGGCCGCGGCCGGGGTGGGGCGCATCGGCCTGGTGGATTACGACACCGTCGATTTCTCCAACCTCCAGCGCCAGATCATTCACGGCTCCTCCACCTTGGGCAAACTCAAAGTCGAGTCCGCCCGCGAACGGCTTCTCGACCTCAACCCCTCCATCCAGGTCGATGTCTACAACGAGCCTTTCACCTCCGCCAACGCCCTCCGCATCGCACAGGGCTATGACCTCATCATCGACGGTACCGATAATTTCCCCACGCGTTACCTGGTGAACGACGTATGCGTGAAACTGGGCATCCCCAACGTGTACGGCTCCATCTTCCGCTTCGATGGCCAGGTGAGCGTCTTCGATGCCAAAAACGGCCCCTGCTACCGCTGCCTCTTCCCTGAGCCGCCTCCACCGGGCCTGGTGCCTTCTTGCGCCGAAGGCGGTGTGCTGGGCGTGCTGCCCGGCATTATCGGTTCGTTGCAAGCCAGCGAGGGTTTGAAGATCCTGCTAGGCATCGGCGAGCCGCTACGCGGCAAACTGTTGCTCTTCAATGCACTGGATATGCGCTTCGATTTTGTCAAGCTGCGCAAGAATCCCAATTGCGCCGTGTGCAGCCTCCCGTCGCATCAGATCGAGTTGATCGACTACGAAGCCTTCTGCGGCGTTCCCGCCCACGACCACGACGAGGCCAACATCGAGAATCGCTTTGAGATCGAGCCCAGAGAACTTTCCGAGCAGATGAAGCTTGGCAAACCCAGGCTGATCGATGTGCGCGAGCCGCACGAACTGCAAATCTCTCAAATTAGGGAAGCGAAACTGATCCCACTGGGGCAACTGGCTGCGCGACTCCCAGAACTGGACAGCGCTGAGGACATGGTGGTCTTTTGCCGCACCGGCAGCCGTTCGGCGCGGGCCGTGGAGTTGATGCGGGCCGCTGGTTTCCGCAAGGTCAAGAATCTTAAGGGCGGGATCAACGCTTGGGCCAGGCAGGTGGATCCCAAGTTGCCCGTTTATTGATCCAGGCGCCCGACAGCAGGCGTATAATTCCCTCTCGCCTGAATTAGTTTTATGTCCTACAAAGCCGCTGCCAAGAAGACTATCCTTTTCGTGCTGGCCCATCCGGATGACGAATCGTTCGGTTGGGGCGGCACCATTGCCCACTACGCCTCAAAGGGTGTAGATGTGCATTTGCTGTGCGCCACGCGGGGCGAGGCGGGTACCGTTGACCCGGAGTTCCTGGAGAAATATAAGACCATCGCCGAACTGCGCGAGGCGGAATTGCAATGTGCCGCCAAAGCGTTGGGGCTGAAAAGCGTCAGCTTTCTTGGTTTCCGCGATTCCGGGATGGCGGGTTCCCAGGACAACAAACACCCCAACTCGCTTGTCACAGCTTCCACCGAAGAGGTGGCGGCCAGGATAATTGCCCATATCCGCCGTTTGCATCCGCAGGTCGTGATTACCTTCGATCCGGTCGGCGGTTATCACCATCCCGACCATATAGCTACGCATAACGCGACCGTGCGGGCCTTCCATTCGGCCGGCGCCCCGGCGCATTTTCCCGGCGCGGGCGAACCCTTCCAGCCTGGGAAGTTGTATTACAACGCCCTGAACAGGCGGCGCCTGCGCCGCATCGTGGCCATGATGCGGCTGACCGGTAAGGACCCCGCCAAGGTGGGGCGCAATAAGGACATCGACCTGACCGTCCTGACCCGCGACAAGGACACGCCTCCGCACGTGACCATTAACTACCGCTCTGTGCAGGATCTCAAGGACAAAGCGGACGCCTGCCATGCCAGCCAGCAAGGTGGCCGCTTCTCACGCTTCTCGCTCCTGGATTACATCGCTCGTCTATTCGGGCGCCAGGACACATTTACGCGAGCCTACCCGCCAGCGGCCGACGATTATCGGGCGACGGACTTGTTTGCGGATTGACGCTCGTGGGTATGGTACAATCCTGCGCTTGTTTCGAAATCAAAAAGGAATCGTGAAATGCCAGATCTGTTGAAGGCCGTTGAGGCCCCCGTTAATCCGAATATTCCCGCCCTGCGTGCCGGTGACCAGGTGAGCGTGCACGTCAAGATCAAAGAAGGCGATCGCGAGCGCATCCAGGAGTTCAAGGGCACCGTGTTGCGCGTCGGCAAATCCGGCAACAGCCGCAACTTCACTGTAAGGCGCATTGCCAGCAATGGCGTCGGCGTGGAACGTACCTTTCTTTTGCGTTCCCCTCTGGTGGACAAGGTGGTCGTGGAGCATAGCTCCCAAGTGCGCCGCGCTCACTTGACCTACCTGCGCGGCCGGGTCGGCAAGAAGGGCCGGCTCAAGCAGAAGTTCGAAGAGTAATTCTTCCGTTTCTGGTATAACCGCGGGTGCAGCCATCAGGCTGCACCGCTTTTTATTTCTCATGAGTTCACAAAAAGGTCCTCGCGCACCGATCGGCGCCTTTGATTCAGGGGTGGGGGGCTTGAGCGTCCTGCGCGCCATTCGAGAGATGCTGCCAGGTGAGGATTTCATCTACTTTGCCGATCAGGCGCATGTCCCTTATGGGCCGCGCGGGCTGGCGGAGGTGCGCCACTTAGCGGAGGGTATTGTGCGCTGGCTGATGGCGCAGGGGGTGAAGCTGATCGTGATCCCCTGTAACACAGCCTCCGCGGCCGCCTTGCACTCCTTGCGCGCCCGGTATCCCGGCTTTCCCTTCGTGGGCATGGAGCCTGCCGTGAAGCCGGCCGCCGAACACACCGAGAGCCGGGTGGTGGGTGTGCTGGCCACGCCAACTACCTTCGAGGGCGAACTCTATGCCTCGGTGGTGGAGCGATTCGGCAAGGGCGTCACTTTCATGCAGGCTACTTGCCCGGGTCTGGTAACCGAGATCGAGGCAGGGCGCGCCAATGGAGATGAGGCGCATCGGATTCTGGAGAACGCGTTGCAGCCG
Source organism: Anaerolineales bacterium (assembly GCA_040882365.1). GTDB lineage: Bacteria > Chloroflexota > Anaerolineae > Anaerolineales > UBA11579 > JAMCZK01. The sequence goes on along the minus strand of JBBEBI010000057.1, from coordinate 50,174 downwards.
ATGATGGTTAATGGCGTGGATACCCTCGTTTTGGGTTGTACGCACTATCCCTTCGCCTTTGATACGATTCGGGAAATTATTGGAGACGCGGTTCGACTAATCGACCCCGCGCCAGCCATCGCCCGCCGCGTGGCCAGCCTGCTGGATGCCGGCGGCCTGCGCAATCCACAGCCCGCAGGCCGCACGCGTTACGTTACCAGCGGAGACCCGGCGCAGATGCAGGCGCGGGTTCACGAACTAATGGGGGAGGAAATGACTGTTGAGAAGCTGGATGGAAGGATGGAAACTTAGAATAAATACGGGCGGGTGCGCAGCTCAGCCGATGTTATGCGTCTTTCTTCGTGGCGACGACTACATCTGCGGGCCTGACCCCCGCCCGGCCGATTTCGAATTTGACCTTTTGGAAGTTGGCGAAGGTTACATCCGTGAAATGCAGGCTGAATAATTCCTTGATGCGCCGGAAGATACTGATGTAGGTCTCGGGCAAGCGCTGTTCCCAATCCAGGTTTAGCTTTTTGGCGGCCTCTTGGATTGCGCCTGCCTGCGTCCCTTCGATCTCCACGAAGAGTCCGTAAGGCATCTCATCCAAAGTGATCTTCAGGCCGTCCAGCCCATAAGTGGTGCGGTACTTCTCGTAGATGTATTTCGAGCGGAAGCCTAGGGCTTCGATCAGTTTCTGGGCGGCGGTGAAATTGCTGACTTCGAATTCGATCTCCTGCCGAGCCAGCACGCCGCCCAGCGTTGTGCTGGGACCCTTGTAGGTAACGTGGCTGGCAACATCCCGACGCAACCGCAGCATGCTTTCGGCTTGTGCCAGCTCGCCGCTGGGGGTATCAAAGCGCAGGTTGTATTCGTGTGTGCGCGGCTGCACCAGCGTGGCGCCCAGTTGCACCAGGCGCTTTTCCATTCCCGCCAGGTCATTGACGTGAAATTTGACTTCTAATTCTTTATCGCTTGGCGAAACGACCATTTCCTGTCCGGCTCTATTATTCCACGCTCAGCATGATTTGGCGTTGTTCTACACTGTCCCCCTGCTTTACCTGAATGCGCGTCACCTTGCCGTCTTGGGGTGATTTGAGTTCATTTTGCATCTTCATCGATTCAAGGATGGCTAGCACGGTTCCTTTTTTTACGGGGTCGCCTTCATTAACGGGGACTTTCACCACCAACCCGGGCATAGGGGCGCGCAGCACAAATTCCCCGCTATGAACGGCCCCGGCGCCTCCCGCAGCGCTGAGGCGCTTTTCCCGTTCGTCCACCACATTGGCTTCATAGAGCGAGCCGCGCATCAGAACTTGCAACCCGCCTTCATCGCCGGGATAGACATGTGCCTGGTAGGAACCGCCGTCCACCAATAGGCTGAACACAGGCTGTCCCGAAATGGATTGGAAATCCACTTCATAGGCTTGCCCATTCACGTTTACATGGCGCGCATCGATGATCTCCACAATGTAATCTTTTCCCGCGATGCTGGTGATGTACTTGGCCATGGGAGGCTAACGGTGCATGCGTTCCCAGCGCGAGACCCATTTCCAGTTACTGGTGTCGCGTTTACCGCGGGCGATAATGTGCGCCGAGCGCTCGGCTTGCTGGTGGGCCACAAGGGTGGCGGCGATGGCCGCAATTTCGGGATACGTTTGCTTGCCTTCCTCCGCCGCCTCCAGAGAAAAACGCTCTTCAACGAAGCGAGTGTCGTAATTACCGGCCAGGAACCGCGCCTGCTCCACGATGCTTTGATGGAAGGGGATGTTCGTCTTCACGCCCACGATGCGATATTCCTCCAGGGCGCGGCGCATGCGCAGGATGGCCTGGGCGCGCGAATCGCCGCGCACAATCAATTTGGAGATCATCGAATCGTAATAAGGAGAGATCTGGAAACCGGCGTATACGCCGGTGTCCACTCGCACCCCCGGACCCTTGGGGGAGGAGAGGTGAGAGATCAAGCCGGTGGAGGGCAGGAAGTTGTTGTAAGGGTCTTCGGCATTGACGCGGCATTCGATCGCCCAGCCCTGCATCTTGACCTGCTCCTGCTTGACGCTGAGCTGGCGGCCGCGGGCGATGCGCAATTGCTCGCTGACGATATCGACGCCGGTGACCTCTTCGGTGATGGGGTGCTCTACTTGGAGGCGGGTGTTCATCTCCAAGAAGTAAAAGTTCTTGTGCTTATCCACGAGGAACTCGATGGTGCCGGCGCTGAGGTAATTCACGGCCTTGGCGGCTTTAACGGCAACGGCGCCCATGCGCTGCCGAAACTCTTCGTCGTCATCGATAAAGGGTGACGGCGACTCCTCGAGCAGTTTTTGGTGGCGGCGCTGTAACGAACACTCGCGCTCGCCCAGGTGCACTGTGTTGCCGTCCATGTCTGCCATGATTTGGAACTCGATATGGCGCGCCCCTTCCACCAGTTTCTCCAAATACACGTTGCCGTCGCCGAAGGCAGACTGCGCTTCAGAACGGGCGGAGGAGATGAGGCTGGGCATTTCTGCCAGGCTGCGCACCTCGCGCATGCCTTTGCCGCCACCGCCGGCAGTGGCCTTGATAAGCAAGGGGAAGCCAATCTTGGGCGCCGCTTTGAGCAATTCCTCATCGGTCAGGTTGCCGACGCCTTCTGTGCCGGGGACCACTGGGATCCCGGCCGCAATCACTGTGGCGCGGGCAATGGCTTTATCTCCCATGGCAGCAATGGCCGATGCCCTTGGGCCGATGAAAGTAATGCCTTCGTCTTCGCAAGCCTGGGCGAAATCGGAACGCTCGGCAAGGAAGCCGTAGCCAGGATGGATGGCGTTTGCCTTGCTCTTCTTGGCTGCGTCGATGATCTTGTCCATGCGCAAATACGATTCGCGCGATGGAGCCGGACCAATTGGATAAGCCTCGTCGGCAAGGCGGATATGCAGGGCCGAGCGGTCAGCCTCCGAGAATACCGCTACGGTGCGGATGCCAAGTTCGCGGCAGGCGCGGATAATGCGGACTGCGATCTCTCCACGGTTGGCGATGAGGACTTTACCGAACATGGCTAAAGGGGGATGTTGCCGTGCTTCTTGGCCGGGTTGCTGTCGCGTTTGTTTGTCAGCATTTCCAGCGCGTTAATTAACCGCGGGCGGGTGTCACGCGGTTGGATCACATCATCAATATAGCCGCGGCCGGCGGCTACGTATGGGTTGGCGAATTGCTGCCGGTAATCGGCCACTAGTTCGGCCTTCTTTTTTTCCGGATTCTTGGACCTCGCCAGTTCTTTGCGGAAAATGATATTCACCGCGCCATCAGGCCCCATGACGGCGATCTCGGCGCTGGGCCAGGCCAGGTTCACATCGCCGCGGATGTGCTTGCTGCTCATCACATCGTAGGCGCCCCCGTAAGCCTTGCGCGTCACCACAGTGAGCTTGGGGACTGTGGCTTCGCAATAGGCATAAAGGAGCTTGGCACCCGCGCGAATGATGCCGTTGTGTTCCTGGGCGGTGCCGGGCATGAAGCCGGGCACATCTACCAGGGTGAGCAGGGGGATATTGAAGCTATCGCAAAAGCGCACGAAGCGGGCTGCCTTCTCCGAAGCATCGATGTCTAGTACTCCCGCCAGCACCATGGGTTGGTTGGCGATAACACCCACGGCGTGTCCGCCCAGGCGGGCAAAGCCCACCACAATGTTCTGGGCGAATTGCTCGTGGATCTCAAAGAAGGCGCCTTCATCGACAATCAGGCGAATGACCTCTTTGATGTCATAAGGTTTGCTGGGGTCACCGGGGATTAATGTATCCAGCGCATCTTCGCGCCGCAGAGGATTGTCCTTGGTCGGGCGGAAAGGCGCGTCCTCCAAGTTGTTTTGTGGAAGGTAAGAGAGCAACTTACGGATCAGGAACATGGTGTCGGCTTCGCTGTCGGCCACCACGTGGCACACGCCGGACTGCGCCGAATGGATACTGGCGCCCCCCAGGTCCTCGAACGAGACTTCTTCGTGAGTGACGCTCTTGACCACTTCGGGTCCGGTGACGAACATATAAGATGAATTACGCACCATGAAGATGAAATCGGTAAGCGCCGGGGAATACACCGCGCCACCGGCGCAAGGACCCATGATGGCGCTCACCTGTGGGATGACACCGGAGGCCATGGTGTTGCGCAGGAAAATGTCGGCGTAACCGCCGAGGGAAACCACGCCTTCCTGGATGCGCGCTCCGCCAGAGTCGTTGAGGCCGATGATAGGCGCGCCATTCTTGAGAGCCATCTCCATCACTTTAACGATCTTCTCGGCATGAACTTCGCCCAAGCTGCCGCCGAATACCGTGAAATCCTGGGAAAAGACATAGATCAAGCGCCCGTCGATGGTGCCCCAGCCGGTGACGACGCTATCGCTTAGGATCTGTTGTTTTTCGAGGCCGAAGGCGTTACTACGATGTTTTACGAACGCATCGAGTTCGCGGAAGGAGCCTTTGTCCAGCAGCAGGTCCAGGCGCTCGCGAGCCGTGAGACGGCCCTGTCCGTGTTGGGCTTTGATGCGTTCCGGCCCGCCCCCTTGCTGGCTTTCAGCGCGCAGTCTATCGAGTTCGTCTATTTTTCGGCGGTCGCTCATCCTGTTCTCCATAAAACGCCTGCGCCTTGGGCAACGCTAAAATTCCAAAAACGATGAGTATTAATATTCCCGTGACCAAGAGCGCAAAAGGCCGGTTGACGCTCTGAGGGCCTGGAGCCTGCAAGGCGAGCCGGTCTGCCCAATCGAACGCGGCAAAAGACAGTAACCCCCATTTGGCCGCTTTGGGAGCCCAGGCTTTCCCGCGCCAAAGACCACGCGCCAGCCACAGCCCCAGGGATCCCCAAACCAAGCCACTCAGGATAAAAAATGCGGGATGCACTCTGGGGCCATATTCAGCGAGGACGGCGAAGAAATCGAGTGCGACCCAGGCGCGCAGCAATTGAGCGCCTGTGAAGGTTAACACTAGCGCTACGAGACAGGTTACGGAGAAGGGGTGTTTGGGACGAGGCATTGTTTCTGGAGTATACAGGTAGGCAGACGAATGAACCTGGGAACGCATTGGGTGTGTCCTCATTATTTGATTTCGAGCACGATCTTGCCCATCTGTTCGCCGGCTTCCATTCGCTGGTGGGCAGCGCGCGCCTCTTCCAGCGGGAAGCTTCGATCGATCACCGGTTGCAGCTCACCCTTAAACACCAGATCCATCACCTCGGCAAAGTCTGTACGCGTGCCCATGGTTGATCCCAGGATGCTGAGATGCTTGCTGAAGATATAGCGGTTATCGATCTCGATTTTTGGCCCGCCGGTGTTGCCCACCGTGAGTAAGCGCCCCCCTTTGCGCAGAGCGCGCATGCTGAGCGGGAAGGTGGCTCCAACATTGTCCACCACCACGTCTACACCGCGTTTATTGGTGAACGCGTAAACCGCCTTTCCCCAATCCTCCGCCGAGCGGTCAATTAAGTGATCGGCTCCAAAGGATTCAGCCAACTTCAATTTCTCGGCGCCGGACCCGACCACGATGATCTGCGCCCCGAGATATTTGCCAATCTGGATGCAAGCCGTGTTCACCCCTCCGGAGGCGCCCACAATGAGCAACGTCTCGCCGCTTTGCAGCCGGCCGCGCTTTACCAGCGAATGCCACGCGGTGAGGTACACTAGCGCGGCGGCCGCGGCTCTGGAGTAAGGGAAGTTGCCTGGGATTTCGAGCAAATTCGCGAAGGGGACTGCCACGTATTCAGCATAGGTGCCCGGGAGCGTTTCCCCCAACAGCTCCCAACGGCGGCAGAGATTATCCTGGCCGGAGCGGGTGAATTCATCTTCTTCCAAGCAAACGCTGGCGTTGATAACCACGCGCTGGCCGACCCGCCAATTAGCCACTCCGTCGCCTAGCGCGGCCACCTCGCCGCCGCCGTCCGCGCCGGGGATGTGCGGCAGTTGCAGTTTGAGTCCCGGCCAGCCGGCACGCACGAAAAGGTCGGCGTGGTTGAGCGCCGCGGCGTGCATGCGAACCAGCACCCACCTAGGAGGGACTCGGGGTTCAGGCAGATCCCCGAACTGCAAAACCTCAGGGCCGCCGTGTTTCTCGAAGTAAATTGCTTTCATAGAGGCGAGGAGGTGATTATACTGGAGGGGCTTTTACAACTTACTCGGCATTTTTAAGCAAGGAACCGATGGATAATTTCTTAGCCTGCGTTGAAAGCCAAGGATGGTTGGCCTGCCTGCATGCGGGCCTGAGCATCACTGCCCTGTATTTCTTTCTGATCATTTCGGTGTGGGGTTATTTTCGCTTTTTCCGGCGGCAGGGTATCAATTCCAGCTATTGGGGCGTCCTGGCCATTGCTGAGTTGCTGCTGATCGCGGAAGCGCTGATTGGCGGGCTCTTATGGCTGCAGGGCGCCCAGCCGGCGCGCGGTTGGCTGCACATCCTTTATGGCGCCGTGATCCTGATCATGATCCCCGGCGCTTACCTGTACACTAGGGGGCGAGACCAGCGCGCCGAGATCCTGGTATATAGCACCGCCACGATCATTACTTGCGGCCTCATTTTGCGCGCTATCTATACGGCGCAAGTGGTCCTGCCCTGAAATATTAGAATTGCTTGTCAGGCAGATTCAGTAGTGATAAAATACGCAAAGTTTAATTTAGGAGTGTTGGAGGAAACCCCGCATGACAGAAGCTGCCGTCCCCGCCGGCCAAGCTGAACAAACCCCGCCTCAAAGCGAACTCAAGCTTAATCGCCGCGAATTCCTTAACCTCGCCTGGTTGGCCTCGCTCGGCTTTCTTACTCTGAGCATCGGTGGCCTCACCGTGCTGTTTAGTTTGCCGCGTTTCCGCGAAGGCGAATTCGGCGGTGTGTTCACCCCGGGTACAGTGGGGGACATGCCGGCAGTGGAAGTCACCCCCGAGAATTTCCCCAAAGTCAAAATATGGCTCTCCAATACCCCTGGGGGGCTGTTAGCTCTATATAAAGTCTGCCCTCACCTGGGTTGCCTGTACGGCTGGAACGACCAGGAATTCAAGTTCATTTGTCCCTGCCACGGTTCGCAATACGAGCACGACGGAACTTGGATCTCCGGCCCCGCCCCGCGCAGCCTCGACCGATTCGTGATCCGTTTTGAAGATGAAAATGGGCAGGTGTTGGCTGAGACGCCTGTGGATGGCGGCGCGGTGCCCATCCCCAGCAATCAGGCCGCCTTAGTGCGCATCGATACCGGTAACCGGATTAACGGCGAGGCGCATGACTAAAGCGCCCCTATTCCCGGAGCGACCCTATGATCAATAGCCTGATGAGACGTTTCCATATCCCGCCACGCGACCAGTGGCGCGCCACAATTTCAAAGATCATCGACGACCGTGTGCGCATCATCACCGCCGGCCTAAGCATCAAGGAATTGCGGGCGGTGATGCGCGGCGACCCCCCGACGGAAAAACCGAACCCGCGCTACAAGGTCATCACCACCAGCTTCATCGCCCACCTGCGGCCGCGTTATTACCCGGCGGCGGCCACCTGGTTCACCCACACCTTCCGGTTGGGTTTTTTCACCACGTTCTTTTTCGTGGTCGAAGTGATCACCGGTGTGATCCTAATGGTGTACTACATTCCGTTCCCGGATCAAGCCTACGGATCGATTTTGGAGATCGAGAGCAACGTCTTCTTCGGCGAACTGCTGCGGGATATCCACCGCCTGGGCGCCGAGGCCATGGTGATTTTCAGTTGGCTGCACTTACTGCGCACCTACTTCACAGGCTCGTACAAAGGGCCGCGCACATTCACCTGGCTGACCGGCGTCATTCTGCTACTGATCACCGCCTGGCTCAGCTTCACTGGTTACCTTTTGCCCTGGGACCAGTTGGCTTACTGGGCCGTGACAGTTGGTACCAGTATCACGGAATCTGGACCGGTAGTCGGCCCCGCGTTGAACCTGCTGATGCGCGGCGCGCCCGACATTGGCACCGGCGGCCTGCTGCGCTTCTATCTTCAGCATGTGATTTTGTTCCCCCTGCTGGCCATCCTCTTCATAAGCGTCCACTACTACAAGGTTTCGCGGGAACACAGCATTTCGCTGCCAGCGGTAGTGGAAGAGGGCAATGTTGATCCCGAGAAGAAGAAAGAAGCCAACCGTCGCATCGACCTGATCCCGGATCTGCTTTCACACGAGTTGTTCCTGATCGCCTTGGGCATTTTCATCATGCTGGTGATCTTGTATTTCCGCTTGTTCGTTTCACCGCTGGAAACGCACGCCAATCCGCAGCAAACGCCTCTGGATACCAAAGCGCCCTGGTATTTCTGGTGGCTGCAAGGCCTGCTCAAGATCGACCCGGCCGCCATCCTCGAGAGCATGGTGAACCCCATTTTCGCCGCCTTCGGCCTCGGATTCCGCCTCGAGGTAAGCCAATTACTGAACAGCAAGTTCATCATGGGCCTCATCGTGCCGCCGACGCTGGTGCTGATCCTGATGGCCATCCCCTACATCGATCGCAACCCTTCGCGGCTGGCGCGTAAAAGACCATTTGCCATTGCGTGGGGAGTCGCATGGATCTTCGTTTTCCTGGCGCTCAGTTTCATGGGCACTCCGGAATATGGCATCGAAACGCCGGCGGCCACACGGATCGTTCAGGACTTGGCACCGGAGGAAGGGGAGGGGCCTTTGCGGTCCATTCCCTATGAGGAGTTGCATAATCGCCAGGCGGAATTCATCGTCGGCCAGGATTATGGGACCGACCTCTGCCCCGGCCTGGCTTATCAACCGGATCCCGAGGGCGACGTGAACAACGTCGTGGTCGGGTGCCCGCATCTCACCGAGGTGTTCAATATCTTCAGCGAGAGATTGCTGGAGGCCCAAGCCGACGGCCGCCTGCCCGAGATGACCGCCAAACTGAGCGTGGAGCAATTCCAGGCCGATCTGGTGAATGTGACTCCGCACGTAGAATGGACAGACCCGGCGACCGGGAAACACCAGACTTATCAGCATACATATTTCCTGCACGCCGATCGTGCAACGGAAGAATAAGCCGAGCATCGAGGAGACCTCCGCGAAATGAAACGGATCCAACTGGAAATCGTCCTCGGCACCATTCTGGTACTGCTCAGCGCGGCCATCGTTATCGTGCTCGGCATCCGGGAGCCAGCGCGCCTGGCGCAATACGAAGTCCAACAACGGGCTGAACAGATCGAATTCGGCGCCTCGGTGTTCACAACCAACTGCGTCCGCTGTCATGGCTCCCAGGCGCAAGGCATCGCCGGCGTGGCGCCCGGCCTGCGTGATGAATACTTCTTCACCCAACGATTGGCCGAGGTCGGATGGCAGGGTGGCCTGGAGGATTACATTATTTCCGTGGTTACCACTGGCCGCCAGGTATCCACGCGGCCGGAACTGTATGCCGGGGCCACGGGCACGCGGCCGGTGATGCCGACTTGGTCGGAGAAGTTCGGTGGCCCGCTGCGCGATGACCAGATTCGCGCCGTGGCGGCCTTCATTATGAATTTCGAGCCGTATGCGCTTGGACAAGTTCCCACGCTACAGCCTCTCGGCCCGGTTGCGGATGAATCAACACCCGAGGGCCGCGGCCAGGTGGTATTTGCGACTGCTGGCTGCGCCGCTTGCCACACCATCAGCGGCATCAGCAGCGGCAACATCGGCCCTGGGTTGGATGGGCTGGCCACACGCGCAGCGGACAGTGTCACTGGATTGACCGCCGAAGAATACATCCATCAATCGATTGTCGATCCCAGTGCCTATGTGGTCGAAGGCTTTGCCGATGGCCTGATGCCACAAAACTTTGCTGAGATCCTTACCGAGGAACAAATCGCCGACTTGGTAGCTTTCCTGCTCACACTGCAATAAAACCTCTAACGGATGATGCAACGCCCCTCATTTTTAACGAGGGGCGTTTTTTATTCTCACAGGCCGGATGATATACTCGTTGGGTTCATGATTTTTCGGGACTCTCCATAAATGAAGCGTGCGCTGAAGATCACTTTTTTGGCCTTGGTGGCCGCCTTTGCCCTGCTCGCCGCGGGGCGCGGCTTCAGCCTCGCCGTTGGCGAGGTGCCGGGGGATGCAATACATGGGGGCCGCATCTACGACAACTGGATCCTGGCGCTGGATACTTCGCCGCCGGAGGGTAACCATCCTCTGTGGGGGCAGCAAGACAATAACGCGCGCAGCGGCGTCATCACCTGGCGTTGTGTGGAATGCCATGGCTGGGATTACAAGGGGGCGGATGGCGCTTATGGTCCGTATTCGAACCATTACTCCGGGTTCGGCGGGGTAGAGAGTGTGATCGGCTCCAGCCAGGAGGACGTCATTGATTGGCTGGACGGCACCAATAATCCCGAACATAACTTTCTGACGTGGACCACCGCTACGGCGCTAAACGACCTGGCAGCCTTTCTGCGCACGCAGCAGGTGAACACGGATCTGATTATCGACCCGGCCACTGGCGAGGCTCTTGGAAACCGCGGAGACGGCATGGCGCTGTATGAAGCGGCTTGTGCGTCTTGCCACGGCGACCAGGGCACCGAGATGAATTTCGGGTCGACTGTCGCGCCCTTGTATCTGGGCGACATTGCGGCTGCCGATCCCTGGCAGGCGTTGCACAAGATCCGTTTCGGTTCTCCGACGAGCGGACGCATGCCTTCCAGCGAAGAACAAGATTGGTCGCTCAGCATGGTGGCCGACGTGCTGGCCTATATGCAGGTGCTCCCGCGTGGCAACCCGGATTACGCCATCCTTGCCCCGAACCCCGACCAAACCGGCGCAGTGGAAAATCAAGCGCAGATCGAGCCCATTGTTTGGGGAACATTCGTGATCATCGTGGTCGTCGGTCTTAACGTTGCCTGGGACCTTTACATCAAGCGCCAACCCATCTAACCGTTTTAATCCCCAATATTCGACTTTTATTTGTTCGCGGCGGGTAGAATCTCTCTGTGATGACGCCTGCTCGAATCCGCTGGCTGGCCCTTGGCGCCGCATTGGTTGTGGCGTTACTGGGGTTCCTCTCGCTCAACCGCAGAGTCACCATAATCGTTGATGGGCGCACAATTTCAATCACGACACGGTCACTCACCGTGGGCTGGGCGCTGCAGGACGCCGGTATCCGCGTTGGTCCCCAGGACAACGTACGGCCTGGCCTTGGCTCTTTTGCCAGCAATGATCTATTCATCGAAGTCCAGCGGGCCACTAGGATCCAGTTAATGGCCGACGGGGAAATCTACGAAACGGAAGGCGGAGAGCGCAGCCTGCCCATCCTACTAGCGCAATGGGATATCTCGCTGGACCCGGGCGATCGCCTTCTTCTTGCCGGGCAAACAATAACCCTTGATGAGCAACTGCCCGAAGGTCCATTTCAGGCGCTGGAGCTGCGCAAGGCGGTGATGGTCACGCTCAATGATGGGAGCGAGAGCATCGAATTCCTCAGCTCGGCGCCCACTCTCGGCGAGGCCCTGGCCGGGCGCGGTATCCAGCTTTTAGCCGCGGACCGATTGGAACCCGTGGCTGAAACGCCGTTGACAGAGCCCACTACGGCAACTTTGCACCGTGCCCGGCCCATGCGAATCGAACTGGGCGGAAGCGAAATGGAGATCTATTCGTCAGCGGATACAGTTGGCGAGGCCCTGGCCGGTGCAGGGATTGCCCTGCAAGGCCTGGACTACAGCCAGCCCGCCGCTGATGAGCCGGTCCCGGCCGAAGGCGCAGTCTTAGTGGTGCGAGTGAGCGAATCGGTGCAGCTCACCCAGCAGATCGTCCCCCACGAAACCGAATGGCAAGCGGATGACGCAGCCGAATTGGATACGATCAGCGTGGTGCAAGAGGGTCAGGATGGAGTGTCAGCCTCACGCACGCGCCTGCGCTATGAGAACAGCGCGGAATTGACACGCGTGCAGGAGGGCGAGCGCTTCCTGGTTGAGCCGCAAACTCAGATCAACGGCTATGGCACTAAGATCGTGATTCGCACAGTAGTCGTGGATGGGATCACTATCGAATACTATCGAACGGTGTATGTTCGTACAACCTGGTATTCCCCGTGTAATTCTGGAACGGATAATTGCCTAAATGGAACGGCCTCTGGCCTTCCAGTGCAACGCGGAACCATAGCTACATACCTCGACTGGTATCTAGAATTGAAATTGGCCACAGTCTATATCCCAGTTTACGGTATGGCAACCTTTGGAGACACTAGTGGGGCTAATTCGAATGGCCGAGAGCCCTGGATCGATTTGGCCTTTAGTGAGGAAGAGGTCGCCGCAGCCGGGGGCCAACCCTGGGTAAACAATTATGTGACCATTTATTTCACAACTCCAGTTCCAGCGTACGTTCCACTTTTTTTCCCCTAAGACTAAGCAATGACGAACGCATCCGCGCTGTTGCGCCAGCATGGCCTACGGCCCAACAAACGGCTGGGCCAGAACTTCCTCGTCGACGAGCATCACCTGGAGCGCATCGTGGAAGCCTCCGGCGTGACATCCAGCGATGAAGTCCTGGAGGTTGGCGCCGGCCTCGGCTCGCTGACGCGGCACCTGGCAGCCGCGGCCCGCCGCGTGGTAGCGGTCGAACTGGACCGCGGGCTGCTGCCCGCATTGCAGCAGGAGCTTGCCGCTTTTGATAACGTGAAGCTCGTGCAGGGCGATATCCTGCACATGCAGTTGAGCGAGCACATCAACGCCTCGGGATTCCTGGTGATTGCCAACATCCCGTATTATCTGACCTCGAACTTGATTCGTCACTTGCTGGAAAGCGAGCCGCGCCCCTCTCGCCTGGCGCTCACCATACAACGCGAAGTCGCCGAGCGCGCCAGCGCCCAGCCACCGGGAATGTCATTGCTTTCGCTGAGCGTTCAGTTGTATGGCAGACCAAGGATCGCCCACCATATCCCTGCTGGCGCCTTCTACCCAGCGCCCAAAGTGGATTCGGCGCTTTTGATCGTTGAGCTGTTCGACGCGCCTGCGCTGCCAGAAAACAAGGTGGAAGATTTCTTCGCCCTGGCCAAGGCCGCTTTCTCCCAAAAAAGAAAGACGCTGGCCAATTCACTGGCGTCCTTGCCGGGTCTCACCAAGCCGCAGGCCGAGGCGCGCCTGGAAATGGCCGGCATCGACCCTCGCCGCCGGCCGCAAACTCTGAGTATCGAGGAGTGGGGCAGGTTGCTTTAAGCGCAGCCAGTTTATACTGCAACCTTGATCCGACTTGGCTAAGACAAAAAAGAAGACGCAGGTTACTGGATGGCTGAGGTCCTTGCGGTTGCGGCTTGGCGCGGCCGCGCAGCAGAACCCGGTGGCGTTTGCCATTTGGACCGCCGGCGCCGTGCTGGCTTTGGTGGCTGCCCGTCCTGTTTCTGGCGGGCGCGATCCCGCAGAATTTTAGTGGGGAAGCCTTCTACGATTTTCAGTTCCCGTATCGGGATTCGTTCCTGGAAAGCTCGCGCGTTTTCTTTTTAGAACGCGTCCGCTCCCGCCTGATGCACGGCGTGGTCATCTCGGCCGTGTACGACATCGTTGGATTCAATCCACCTGCCATCTATTTGAGCATCTTCCTTATGATCATCGCCACGGCAGTGATCATTGCTTTCTCCCTCAAGCGTTTCATCCATTCACCCTGGGTGGCTGCCCTGCTCGTATTTGCGTTGGCCTGGCTTCCTCTGAACATTACAGACCTTATGGCCTTGAAGAAGGCCCATCACGTATTTGCCTGGTTTCTATTTTGGCTGGCCGTACTTTTGTTCCAACGCTGGGTCGTTAACAAACGGTTGCCGTGGCTCTTCGGCGCAACATTTTCCTTTATATGCTCGGTGCTGGCGTACGAAGCCACCATTGGGTTATTCCCTATAGCCGTTTTCCTTTCTGTCCATTATATAAAAGACCCCAAAGATTGGTTGAATAAATTGGCTCTGACTGCCTGGATTTCGATGCTGGCCGCCTTCGCTTTCTTGAATCTCGAAGCGATCAAGCCTTTTTCGGGTGTCGAAACGATGTACTCAGGGAGCTTGTTCGATGCCAGCCAAATCCTGCAGACGGCTGCGACCCTGTTACCCCAATTCCCGGACGCCATTTTCAGCGGCGCGCTTTTCGGTGAAATGAGCAGCACTCCACTGCTGCTTCCTATCTCCCAAATCATTTCGATAGGCATCCTCGTACTCTTATTTCTGATTCTTTGGACAGCGGTTTCGCGAGAGAAGCGGGGCCGTGCTGGTAAGCCCGAAACTCTGGCTTTATGCGTTGCTGGTGCTTGGCTGGCCTTATTCACTTACGCGCCGTTCCTCCTGGCCGGCCAACCGCCCGATAGCGACAGCCTGCGCGGGTTCGCCTTCGGGATGTTCCTGATCGCGCTGGGCGGCGCGCTATTCCTGCAGCAGCCGCGAGGGCGTGCCTGGCGAAGTTCAGCGATCTTGGCAGCCGTGTGTGGATTTTGGATAATGGCCGGCGGTCTGGCTTATGCCCAGGGTGTGAAGACAGCGCGGCAGCAGGATCTTATCCTCCGCAATTTTGTGATCTCGCTCAAGGCACAGGTTCCGGATGTGGCCTATGGTACGCAATTCGTCTTTGTTAATGCCAGCCTGGGCCGCACCGGATGTATCGGCGCGCTGAACATGCTCTACGATCACAATGAGTTGCAATGCATCCATCTGCTGGATGGCGACACGCAAGAAACATATACGCGCCTACCCGACGGGTTGCTGGAGACCGGCGGACGTTTGAAGCGCGAATACTTCATTATCTTGACCTTCGATCAGTTGGGAAACGTGACGTTAATTGACGAATTTGGCCCCGAGAATTATCCCGATCTCCCCATCACTTGGGAAAGCACAGAAACTCTAAGGACGGACTTCCGATTGATCCTCCCTCAAGCCGAGGGGAAGAATTTAGACTTCTATAACTACATAGTTTCGCACCGCTAGGTTCTTAGCCCTTAGTGATCTCGCTTTCCTGCAGCACTTCCAGCATCTTTGTATGCAGCGCAGGGTTGGCCGCAACGACCGATTGCGGCTTAGTGATGAAATCCGGTCCACCCCTCACGTCAGTTACCCGCGCCCCGGCTTCCTTGGCGATGAGCGCTCCCGCGGCCACATCCCAGGCGTTGAGACGAATCTCCCAAAAGCCATCCAGTCGCCCGGCGGCCACATAGCAAAGGTCCAGCGCTGCCGAACCCAGGCGGCGCACGCCTTGGCTGCGCATGGAAAAACGGCGGAATTCGGCGAAGTTGTTGATGGGGTTGGTCCACGCATCATAAGGGAACCCGGTGACCAGCAGGCTGCTTTTGAGGTTGGCTACGGTAGAAGCCTGAATGGTCGCCCCGTTGAGCTGGGCGCCGCGGCCGCGCTCGGCAGTAAACATTTCTTCGGCAATGGGATCGTAAACCGAGGCCACCGCTAACTCGCTCGCATGCGCATAGGCAATAGAGACGCAGAAGAGGGGCAAACCGTGGGAATAATTAAGCGTGCCGTCCAACGGGTCCACGTACCAAACATCCTCGGCCGAACCATCCCGCCCGCCGCTTTCTTCGGAGAAAATGCGGTGGCCAGGGAAACGCCGAGCGATTTCGCTCAAGATGTAATCTTCGGATTGATGGTCGACCTCGGTGACGAGGTCGATCTCCCCTTTGAATTCGATCTGGTGTTGTTTTCCGAAACCATCGCGCAGAATGGCTCCAGCGTTGCGCGCAATTTCGATGATGTCGCCGAGTTTAGGCTGCATGCGGATGGTTATACCACCCCTTACCAATCCTCATTTTTCTGCTCAGTCCATCTACCGTTCCCCGCGCGCCTCAGCCTCAAGTTGCTCGAAGAACTCATTGAGAACACTCTGGCGGCCCTCGGCGATCTGGCGAGCGGTCTTGGTGTGCAGGCGTTCCTTAATCTTGCCCAGCTTGAAAATAAATTCATGGTTGGAGCTGTGCGTTTCTCCGTCCTCCTTTTTCCCCGTCTTGCGGAAGGTCTCGGAGGCTTCGGCATACACCGGCCAGCCCATCACGGCGTCGTAAGCGATGGTGCGCGCCACGCCGAAAGCGCCGATGACATCCAGCTTGTCGGCGTCGAAAAGTATCTTGGCTTCCAGGCTTTGCGGCGTTTCCTCCCCGCGGAAGCGGTGAGCGCGGATGCAATGTTGCACGGCTGTTATGCGTTCGGGTGGCCAGCCCTCAGCTTCCAGGATGACCCTGGCGAATTCGGCCGAATGGTTCTGGTGCTCGGCGCGGCCTTGGCCGCCGGTTTCGGCACCGCTGGCGTCGTGCAACAGCACCGCGGCGCGCACGATCTCAAGGTCGGCGCCCTCGGCAGCCGCCAGGCGTTCGGCCAGGCGCAGCACGCGTAAAATATGGTCGAAGCCGTGGACCGGATCCTTATCCGGATACCAGGCTCGAGCCTGCTTGACGCTGGGCATCTACAGCGAAATACCGGTGAGGGTGGCGGTAAGGTACACGGCGCCGAGGAGTATAACGCCGATGACCCCAATGATAAACGCGCGCACGAATAAACGGATCAGGCCCCGCACGAAGATCACCGAAAGGCCGATAGCGGTGATCAGACCCAGAACGACCCAATGGCCGGGGAGGGAGTTAAATAGCGTCTCAATTCCTGACATTTAGCGACGTACCCGCCGGATAAGGCGTGCCTTTCTTGATTACCGTATGTACAAGATTGGTGCCAAAGCGGTAACCAAGATGGCGGTAGTCGTTGCAGTCAAGAATGAGCAGGTCGGCCTGCTTGCCAACCTCGATCGAACCTATCTGATCCTGCTGGCCGATGGCGGCGGCTCCGTTGATAGTGGCCGCGGCGATGGCTTCCGCCGGGGTCAGTTTCAGGTAGCGACAGGCCAGGGCCAGCGCAAATTGCAGATTTTCGCACCAGGCGGTGCCGGGGTTCAGGTCGCCGCCGATAGCCAGCAGTCCGCCGGCGTTCAGGATTTCCCGGGCGGGCATGTAATGCGTCTCGGCCAGTCCGAACGGTGTGGCGGGCAGCGCCACGGCTACCGTGTTGCCCGCCGCAAGGGCAGCAATGTCCTGGGCAGAACTCGCCACCAAATGATCGGCGGAGGTTGCACCAAGTTCGACTGCCAATTTGGCGCCGCCCAGATTATCGAATTCGTCGGCGTGGATCTTTAATGGGAATCCCAGCTCTTTGGCACGTTCCAGGAGGCGCCGGGACTGAGGGGGATCGAAAGCGCCGGTTTCGCAGAATACATCGACAAAGGGCAGGGCGCGGTTCCCAGCATGGCTCCGCCACCAGGACTTCACTGCGGGCAGCCAATTGCTGCCCAGCTCTGCCACGTAATCATCGGCGCGGCCTTTGAATTCGGCAGGGATGGCATGGGCGCCGAGGTAGGTGATAGCCAGATCCCAGGGACCCTCATCATCCAGGCGCACCAGGGCCTCCAGCAGGCGCAGCTCTGTATCCAGATCCAGCCCGTACCCGGTCTTGGCCTCGATGGTCGTGCTGCCATGGGCGAACATGCTCTGCAGCCGCGGCCTGGTTTGCTCCAGCAACTCGGCCAGGGAAGCGGCGCGAGTAGCCCGAACGGTGGAGAGGATCCCTCCGCCAGCCTCCAGGATCTCGAGGTACGTTTTGCCCCGCAAACGTTGCTCGAATTCGGCGGCGCGGTCCCCGGCCCAAATGGGATGTGAATGCGCATCCACGAAGCCGGGCATTACCAAGCGACCGCCAGCGTCCAGTGCCTTCTCGTCCGCGAAGGCCTTGCGCAGCTCAGCACTCTTTCCCACGGCAGCAAAGCGACCATCGCGGATGAGCACCGCGCCATCTTGGATGGGGCCCAACTTGCCGAGATTGGCGCCGCGCTGCGGGCCGCCGGCCAGGGTAAGCAATTGTCCCGCCGAGAGAACTAGCATAGTACGCGGATTATAGTGTGAAAGGCATCTTTTCTTGACACGCTTAACTCGCTATGCTAGAGTCACCCGATTGCCCGCGCGGTAAGTCGAAAAGGGAAAATATGGCAAACCTCACCCGAACCGAAAAACTCACGGCGCGCTTACGCGAGCTGCAGACTTCAACGCCTGAGATCGAAGGAGCGGCTCTCATCAGCCCCGATGGTTTGGCCATCGCATCGGTGCTTGCGCCCCCCATCGAGGAGGACCGCGTGGCCGCCATGTCGGCAGCCATGATTTCCCTTGGGGAGCGCATTGCAGACGAACTGGGGCGGGGGCAGGTGGAACAGGTATACATCAAAGGCTCACAAGGCTATGCCTTGCTCACTGCGGCCGGGCCACAAGCCGTCCTGACTGTCATGGCGCGGGGAGAAGTGCGCCTCGGCCTGCTTTTGCTCGAACTGCGCAAGGTCGTGGCCGACCTGCAAGCCCTGCTTTAGGGGATGTCCATGGATCCCATTCCGAAGAGCGGCTTCACTCTGCCGAACCGGCTCGCACGCATCACGCTGCAATCCATTGAAGAGATCCTTACACCCAATGGGATTGAAAAGCTGCTTTCCCTGGCGCACCTTTCCCATCTGATAGACCATTACCCAGCGGCCAACCTGGAACGCGGCTTCGATTTCGCCGAGATGGGCGCCATCAATATGGGGCTGGAGGAGATGTACGGGCCGCGCGGCGGCCGCGGCATGGCCTTGCGCGTGGGCCGTACGACGTTCTCGCAGGCGCTGGGCAACTTCGGGGCGCTGGCCGGCATGGAGGCCATAGCCTTCAAGCTCCTGCCAGCCGGTCGCAAATTGAAGGTGGGACTCTATGCCCTGGCGCGCATTTTCAACCAGATCAGCGACCAGCGCAGCAGTATCGAAGAGAAAAAAGATGAGTTCCATTTCATTGTGCACCGCAATGCGACATGCTGGGGTCGATCCGGCGAAGAAAAACCGGTGTGCTACATGATGGTGGGCATTTTGCAGGAAGCATTGCAGCGCATTTCCGGTGGGCGCGAGTTTCGCGTCGATGAGTCCGAATGCCAGGCCGCAGGCGGCAAAGTCTGCCGCTTCATTATCCATAAGGACCCCATTAGCTAACTTATTCCAATGAAGATAACGCTCATTCTGCCCACCTTCAACGAGGTAGAAAACCTGCCGAAAATGGTCCCCGTCCTGATGGACTTGGACCTGCCACGGTTGAAATTGCTCATCGTCGACGACCTGAGTCCCGATGGGACAGGCAAAGCCGCCGAGCAGTTAGCGGGGAAGTATCCTGGGCGCATCCAAGTTCTCCACCGGGACGGGCCGCCCGGGCTAGGCCGCGCCTATGTCTTCGGCTTCGATCATGCACTCAGAAGCGACGCCGAAGCCATAGGGCAGATGGACTGCGATTTCTCGCATCCCCCCGAAAAACTGCCCACCCTGGCCGCAAAACTGGATAGCTGTGATTTGGCGCTCGGCTCCCGTTACATTCCCGGGGGCGGCGTGGACCGCAATTGGCCGGTTTGGCGCAAGGCCCTTTCGCGCTGGGGGAACTTCTACGCCCGCACGATTTTGGGCCTGCCCATCAGCGACGTAACCGGCGGTTTCAGGCTTTGGCGGCGAGATCTGCTGGAACGCATCCCATATCACCAGGTGGTCTCGAACGGCTATATCTTCCTGGTGGAAATCCTATACCTGGCGAAATTGCACGGAGCCCGCTTCGGTGAGGTGCCGATCTATTTTGCCGACCGGCAGTGGGGCGAATCAAAAATGAATTTTCGCGTGCAGGTGGAGGCCGCATGGAAGGTGTGGCAGGTACGTTGGCGACATGGAGGAAACCTGCTAGATAGGCGACGGAGTCGAGCTTAAGCAGTCTTGCCAGCCTTATTAATAAGGGCTGGTTAAGGCTTTCGAGACAAAAATCATGTCGTGGCTATCGTCTGCCAATTTGCTTTTTTGAAAGTCTCCATAGACTGCTTCAACGAAGCCTGCGGCGGCGGCCAGATGTTCAAACTCTGTTGGGAAAACACAATGCAATTGAGTAGGCTCAATAAGCCAGGAATTTACTATCTCTCCCTTGGCATTTATTTCTTCCCGCCGGTTGACTGAGGTCGCTGTTTGCGTCACGCGCTCATAGCTCCACGCACGCCACACCCGCACTTTGTGGTCCCCGGACGGGAGGGGGAACGTCTCCGATGTTTTCAAATCGACTCCTCCGTTCCTTAGGCAGCCCGGCCAGCCAGAACAAGTCGTCGTGGTCATGGATAGCGAGGCAAGCATCTGGCAGAACAGCTTTGATGCTTGCCAGGCAGGCTAACTGCGCTTTTGCGGTCAACATGAATTGGAAGGCGTGGCCTGGGACGAGTGCCAGGCCGAATATCTCTTCAAGATGAAATGCCGTCATGTCCGCTCGAATCCATTTCAAGCTGGACAGATCCACGCTTTTCTGATGGGCGCGATCGAGCATTGCATCCGAGATGCTATCCCAACGACAGACAACCCTCGGTTCGCCAGGTGAATAGCTATTCGCCCGGTACCACACCCGACCTCTAGAACCTTACCTCCCTGGGGAAGTTCCTTGGCAAGGCCAAGGTAGAAATCCAGTTCACCTGGCCAATCCTTCATGGCGTCGTCGTAAAGCCAAGCGCGGAGACCCGGATCTACCACGGGCGGTTGCTTATTGCCCTCGCATTTGCTTTTCTAAATCCCGCAGGTCAACGCGCGACGTCAAGTCCATGCTGATAGGCGTCACCGCCACCTGGCGTTTGACGATGACGGCGAATACGTCGCTGTCTTCGGCGAATGTGCTTGAGTCCGGAACTTGCTCGTAGCCGGTAGACCCAGGCTCTACCCAGGATGAGCGTACCGGAGCCGTCGGCAGGTAGAAGCGCAGCCGCGAAAGGCGCGTCATCATCCAGGGCGTAACCGGAGTGGCATCCGCTGGCACCTCGACCTTGAGCATGTGTACGTCATCCGGGAATTTCTTATCAAGCAGGAGGCCAGCCAACAGTGTAGTGAAATGCGCGGCGCCCTTGAAATCTATCTCATTGGAGTTGCTGAGATGGTATTTGTGCTCTGTTTCCAAGGAAACGGCCAGGGAGGGAACCCCATGCGAGGCGCCTTCCAGGGCCGCGCCGACCGTGCCCGAGATGGTCACGCCGGTACCGAAGTTGGTCCCGTAATTGATGCCCGCCACCACCAGGTCGGGCGGAGTGGGCATGATTTCCAAGATGGCATGCTGCACTGTCTGGGCAGGCGTGCCGCCCACGGCGTAAATAGTCCATTCTTTGCCATGCACGGTGAGGCTTTGCGTGGTGATGATGCCATCTGAAGATGGGGGCATGCTGCGGCCCATCCCCGAGGATTGCTCGCGCGGAGCCGCCACCCATACATAACCGAGGCTGGAAAGCGCCTCGGCCGCCGCCCAAAGGCCGGGTGAGTTGACGCCGTCGTCATTGGTGAGCAGGATTTGAGGTCTGCCATTCTTTGCCATAGGGGGCACGAATTATAGCAGTGGTGGGCCGTCGAATTATCGCCCGGCCCATAGGGTCCATACAACCTTACAAGTCCTATATCAAGCCGTTGAAAAGGCTCTTGAAGTATTGCGGATGCGACTTGAACTTCAGGGCAGGGTGTTGTTGCTTAGCCAATCCGTGCCAAGGCGCAATTCAACATCCACTGAGCTGTTAGGGTCGAACTCATGAATGATGCGCGCATTGGGGATGCCCATTAGCTGGGCCAGGTAAGCCAGGGTGAAGGGGTTTCCCGTGTGGTCAACGATGATTGTCTGGCTCAGGGAAACGGATGCGCTGCGCACTTCGACCACGTTGGCGCCAAGCCCGGAAAGAAACTGCTGCGTGCGAGAGCCGATGTTCCCATCATTTGTCCCATTCTGGATGGAGATGCGCGGCGCCTCGGCGGCCATGCGTTCTTCGGGGCTGCCGGGTGTCATCGGACCGAGGCTGGTATTGCCGCCGAAGACATAATCGCGCAGTTCGCGGATCTTGTCTGGAATAGGGATAAGGATAGCCAGGTCATCGGGAGAACGGCCATAAATGACCTGGTCCTCGCCAATGACGGCCCGCTGGATGTCTTGCGGGCTGATCTGCATGGCTAAGACAGCCAATTGGATGGCATCGTTCAAGGATAGGTCGGTCCGAACACCTGTCGATAGCTCGGCATATAGTTGTGGAGCATTAGCGATGAATCCGGGGAGCAAGTTGAATTCCAGGAAACGGTCGCGGATCCCCAGGATGACCTGCTGCTGGCGTTCGGCGCGACCAAAGTCGCCACCTGTTGTGTGGCGCTCACGAGCATAAGCTAACGCCACGGCCCCGGGAAGGACCTGCACGCCCGGTTTCAAGTTCTTTGGCTGTGTATCCGCCCCTAAGGGATCAACGGTTATGGATGTGGGGACGTTGATCTTTACGCCGCCGATCAAATCGATGAACTTGACAAATGCATCGAAATCCACCTGGGCATAGAAATCTATTGGGACTCCGATGGTCTGCTCGATGGTGCGCATGGCCAGCTCAGGTCCGCCGCCCGGGATTTTGTAGAGTTCACCAAAATAATAAGCCGTGTTGATCTTGTTGGGGGTGAAGCCGGGGATAACAGCCCAGAGATCCCGCGGGACGGAGAGGATGCCGGCCGTCTTTGTGACAGGGTCGACGGTGAGAAGAATCATTGTGTCGCTGCGCGCCGGGCCGCCGGCTTCGACATCCCGATAATCGAGACCCATGACCAGAATTGTTACGCGCTCGGCACCGCTCCAAGGGTCTGGCAGGATAAAGCCCTGAGGTGCCTGGATGTTTTCGGATGTCAGGTTGCCTTCAGTTACCGGTTGGTCCCCCGAGTATAGTAGCGGCAAACCGAAAAGGCCACGTGGTGCGGTGGCTGCGAAATGAGCAAAGGAATACATCAGCGGGATGAGCGCCAAGGACAACGCGCCGAAGACCGCCGAGGCGATCAATGAGACCCGGCGATGTCGCTGGAAAAACGAGGGGTGTTTAGGCTTGACCATAGCTAAGGGGTATTTGTAGGGGTAGGCGTTTCGCTCGGAGTTACGCTGGGGACGGGGGTGTCGCTGGGCGGCGGTGTGTCGCTGGGCGGCGGTGTGTCGCTGGGCGGCGGTGTTTCGCTTGGGGTATTTGACGGCCCAGGGGTATCAGTGGCCGAGGGTGTGTTAGTTGGCCCCGCCACCGTGGAAGACGGGGTGGAGGAGAATATCGGGGTTGGTGTGATGCTGGGAATAAGCGTAGGCGTTTCCGTCGGCCCCAAGCATTCCTGGAGGGCAAATTCTGCCGTGGGTTGCATGTTGCTGTCGGTGCGCGCCGCCTGGGCGCGCTGGTATTGTTCGTAGGCCTCGCACCATTCGCCGGCCGCGGCCAGCTGGTCTCCCCAATGCACCAGCGATTGCCAGAAGCGCGCAAAGGCGGAAAGGCCAGTGGAGTCTCGCAGTCCGGGGGCAATGGACATCGAGAGGCCGTAATAGTAAGCAGCATCTTGTGGATAGGCCAACCAGAATGCATTCCCGTAAAGGTAATAGCGTGCCCCTTCGCGTAATACGAAGGCCTCGTTATCCAGAGGGCCGAATGCCTCCGCCAGAGCGAAATCATACAGGCCCGGCTCGAATAAACCGCGTTCGAGAATGTTCTGGACGCCGCGGTTGCGCAGGGCAACGTATAGCCAGCCATCCACATCCGCGGTGCGATAGTTAGGATCGGCCTTGCGCAGAGAAAGGAGCGTGTCTATCACGGCCGTCCAATCGCGGTTATTGATGTGCGCTTGGGCGGCCGCAAATAACTCCTCTTTCGGCCGGGGATCTTGGGTGGGAGTGGCCGTTGGCCCTGCGGTGGTAGGTTCCAGCGTAGTGCCCATGGCCACCATCAGGTCCACAAGTTGCGTGCGCACATCCAGGAAATTCGGATTCTGGCCATAAATATATTCCAGCCGTTGGCGGGCAAGGGATAAATTACCGGTCTCGATTTCATCCAGGGCCATGTTGTACTGGTCAAGCATGTAGAGGCCGGCTTCCAGGGTTTGCGTGGCCTGGAATTCCCCAATGCCTAGCGACCAACCCAGCGTAGCGCTAGCTGCCGAAACTAGGAAAAGCCCAAGGAGCACCATGAGGGCGGCGAGGACCACAGGCGAGCGGAAAAAGCCGCGAATGCAGCCCGGCCGCTTTTCTTCGGGTACGGAAGATGGGGCTTTTTGGGGTGGGGGGTTGCCGCCCCTGCCCCCTGTCATTGCGGATGGGCGAGTGGCTTGAATCTGGGGACGCGGGTTAGGCCGCGTGTCACTTAGATTAGTTGACATGATCTGAAGCCGAGTTATTTTACATTGCCCTCCACGCTATTGTGAGAACAAAGGAGACGCAACACAAGGGAACCAGCCCTCGTGAAAGCGTCTCCCTTATTCGTTAACGATCAAAGTCAGTTTGCTCTACGGCACGGCTTCGTCATTATCGCTTGCATCGCGGCATTCGCGGTCTCCGGCGCCGGTTGCGCTGTAATCGATGCGCCCGTCACCATCATTGTCGATGCCATCGCTGCATTGTGGGACAGCCGGAGTCCTGTTATCGCCTTCGTCAGGGTCGACTGTGGGGGTAGGCGTTGGGAAGGCCGGACAAGCCAGGGGTTCTACCAAGTCATTGGTTAGCTGATCCACGGTAACCCCTTCCCCTTGGTAGGACAAGAGCATCAATTCCGTGTCGCCAGTCAGAAGCGGCGCAAAGCATCGCTCTCCGAAAGTTGGCCCTTCGAAGGCGAAGAATCCGCTAATCGGATCCCAGCCCAGTGGGAAATACTGGATACCTTGCAGGAGGGTGTCGGCAACGTCGGAGGCCTGCGTGCAGTAATAGCGGCAATTAAGATTGCGCAGCGGGGTGATGCTGAAGGGTTCATCCAACTCCAGATTCATTTGCGAGCCGGCCAACACCTCAACGCATTCCGAGAATTCAGAAGTATTGTTCGCGCTGGTTGCCGTGGCCGTAATGAAGTCTCCTGCATCCACGGTTACCATTAGGTTCACCAGGAAACTCACGTCGCCAGAGCCGTTGGTCATCTCCGTCGTTTCCCCGATAAAGCTTTGACCTTCACCGTGCAGACTAATGTCGCACTCTGGATTTGAGAAGAACTGGATTTGGAAATTCGTGTTTGGCAGCCCGTCCACAATATCACCGGAGATCGTGATGCTATTGTTTAGGGACAAGGCTGTATCAAGTTCCGGGAAATTCATCAGATTATTGGATCCGCTGTCAACGTCCCCGATGTCGTTGGGCGTGACTCCATAGAAGCCATCATTGGGGGAAATATTGATCCCCAGGTCTCCGTTGGAGAAGATCGAATTGTAAAGGATCGCCGTCCCCGTCGGATAGGAACTCACACCGCCAACCTCAACACCTTCTCTCTGGTTGAAAGCGATCACATTTGCCTTTTCAGGGCTACCCCCGACCGTGTTTCCATTGGTGCCACCGACGTTACTGGAAGAAATTGACACTCCTTCGAGTCCATTCCCCAATGGCGCGGTTCCTGTTTTATCCGTTCCGATGTAATTGCCTGCAATTTGATTGGAGGTGGCCACAATTACGTGCACTCCGATACTTGTGTTGCCGCTGATCACGTTTGCTTCAGCGGCGTCCGCTTGGCCATTGCCATCCGTGCCGATGCGATTCGAACTGGCCGCGCCGGAAAGGATGACGCCGACGCCCGAGTTGGCCAGGGCTGCGGAACCAGTGGCAGCCGTTCCTATGTAATTACCGGCTACGACGTTATTGGCCGTTCCCTGGCCATCGATACGCATCCCCGCGCGCGCGTTGCCGCTAATCACATTTCGCTCGGCCGCATCCGCAACGCCATCCCCGTTGGTGCCGATGAGATTGCCGCTGGATCCTCCTCTGAGTTCGATGCCGGGGAGTTGTTCATTCGCGCCAAAACCGTTCGGAACGCCTGCCAAACCTGCGGCATTGGTGCCGATCAGGTTACCCGCTATCCAATTATTGTCCGCATCATTGACGAAAATGCCCATCCATCCGTTACCGCTGATTACGTTCCCTTCGGCGGCATCCGCCACGCCATTGCCGTTGGTGCCGACGCGGTTGCCGTTAGCCCCGCCGGTGATGGTGATGCCGTACTGAATATTTCCCAGGCTGGCCGTGCCAGCGGCATCAAGGCCGATGTAATTACCGGCAACGACGTTGTCGTCGCCCTGGATGCCGATACCCGCGGAGCCGTTGAGAAAGACCGCATTGGCGCTGATGATATTTCGTTCGGCCAGGTCCCCGGCGCCGTCTCCATCGGTACCGATTAGATTATCGTGGCCGACAGCCGTAATGCGTACACCTGTGAATCCATTTCCTAAGGCCGTCATCCCAGTGGAGTTCGTGCCGATGAAGTTGCCGGAAACCTGGTTGAAGGCGGATGCAATGAAGATGCCGTCCGTAGCATTGCCGCTGATGATGTTTGCCTCGAGTGCGTCGGAAGTTCCATCTCCGTTGGTGCCGATGCGATTATTGTTCCCCGAAATTGACACGCCGGAGCCGTTGTTGGGGATGGCCGCCGTTCCTTCCATATTGCTGCCGATGTAGTTGCCGGCGACGATATTGTTAGCCGAGTGGATCCAAATGCCGGGGCGCAGGTATGCTTTTCCGCTGCCACTGATGATATTGCGTTCCAGGTCATCGGCCACCCCGTCACCGTTGGTGCCAATAACGTTGTTGGTTGATCCCCCCACAAGAAAGATGCCGGCTCCCCCGTTGCCCAAATCGAGCGTTCCCGAAGGATCGGTGCCGATGAAGTTGCCCGCGATTGTAGTGTTGTTCGAAGCGCTAAGGCTGATGCCGTCAGCGTTGTTTCCACTGATAATGTTGGGGCTGCCCTGTCCCGCATTGTCCATGCCGATGATGTTCCCGTCAGCTCCAACTGACAGATACAAACCATCACCGTTCCCCAGTGGGCTAAATCCACCCACAGTAGTACCAATGAAATTTCCAGAAATCCGGTTGTTGTCGGCGCCGGCCAAGTGGATGCCTGTGCTCTGATTTCCGCTAATCACGTTGCTAGCCGGGTTGCCTACGGTGTAGCCCAGTCCATTTCCGCTGTTATACAAGGCGGCAATTTCTTGTGGAGCCAATACCCGTTTCCAGAAGCTTACCTCATCAATTGGTCCATCCCAAAAGTAGGCCGGGGCGTAATTCTGTGCGCCCATCTTGAATCCGCTTGTACTATCTATAGGCGTCCCGGCCGAGGAGGAATTAACTGGCCCATTGTTTACGACAATATTGACGGTGCTCGCCCCCGCATCGTGCCAGCAAACGATGTGATACCACGTTCCCACGGATGGCGCGCCCAGATTATCCGCATAAACAATAGAGAGCGTTCCACTAGCATTCCATACCCCAAAGAAAAGTCTGTCATTGGTATTGAGCCAACCTATCGTATATTCTTGATTTCCTCCAGATGTCGCGTCACGTTTTGAAAGAATGGTCATAACACTGCCGGGTTTGCTTTCCAATTGAACCCAGGCTGAAAACGAGTAATCAATATCTCCAGTGCTTAAATCGAGGTTATCGGCCAATCCAAAATATTCTGTTTCTCCTAGCTCGAGATCACGTGCATTATTTAACTTGCCGGCTGTGGTAGCGATCGTTCCGCTGGTTTCTGCCCCATCATTAGAACCGTGAGAATCTAGGGCATTCCCGCCAGCTTCGTCCATATTCCAATAAGAAATAAGGTCTGTGGCATTGAGGGCAACGGCGGCCCCTGTCTCGTTGGCTCCGATCAGGTTATCGTGAGCCCCATTAGTTAGTATGATGCCGGACTGATTGGGACTGGCGACAGAGCCGCTGGCATCCGTGCCCACATAATTACCCGCGACCGTATTGCCAAAGGCATTCTGGCCTGTGATGTATATGCCGCGACAATTGCCACCGATCACATTGCGCTGGGCGGGGACTGGATCGGGATTATTGGGGTCGTAGCCAATGATATTGCTCTTCGCTTCACCGGAAAACGCATCTATTTCAATCCCTGTACCGAAGTTAATGATCGTAAGGCCTTGAATGGTGTTGTAACTCGACGCATTGATTTCCAGCCCGGAGAACCCGCTGCAATTCAGGTTTTGGCCGCCATCCAAGGTCACCAGGCCGCCGCCCGAAATCGTGACATTGCCTTCAGTGATGGCAGGGAGGGCAGTGGCCGGGGAAATAGTACTTACGTTCTCAAAGGTAATTTTGGCACCCGTTCCGGCGTTGGCCTCCATCAGCGCCGCCCGCAGTGTGCAAGTGTTATCGGCCGTGGCGCAATTGCCATCACCGGTGTTGGCGTCAGGGGTATCGGCTTCGGAGTTGACCACGAAGGGGGAGGCACACGACGCGCATAGGATGACTA
>JBBEBI010000057.1:0-21882 GCA_040882365.1 Anaerolineales bacterium | reverse complement strand
TCGGCTTCGGAGTTGACCACGAAGGGGGAGGCACACGACGCGCATAGGATGACTAAAAATCCAAGGGCGACCAGGCTCCGGGGATTTAGGCGAAATTTTGTATTCATGAGACTCCTCTTAATTGCCCAGGTTTAGGCGAAGACCTGACCCTGACGGTGATTTAGAACATCTGACGAATTAGATGCAGTCTACAACTAAAAGCTTCATTTTTGTCAATGAATTTCCTAGGGAACGGAGACTTAGGGGTTGGTCTCATCATTATCATTGGCATTTCTGCATTCGCGGTCGCCGGCGCCAGTGGGGTCATAATCCACTCGTCCGTCACCGTCGTTGTCCATGCCGTCGCTGCACTCAGGGGCGGCAGGCTCCGGAGTAAAGCTAGAGGTGGGGGAGGGTGTCGGGGTGGCCGGATAAGAGGTATAGGGCAGTAACGTTTCGGGAACTTCCTCGATAGCGACCAAGCTGTTGTTGACAAAGAATTCCAGGTTGGCGACGTACACCCAGCATTGGTTCTCGGTTACAGGTCCGAGGAAACGCACCCAGAGGTTGTCGAAACCGCGCGCGTTCGGTTCGTAGCTTTCACCCTCGTTCAACGTGTCATCGACCTCGAAACCGGTGCCGTTCCCTTCGCGGCAGTTCGCAATTTGCACAGGAATTGCAATGAGGGTGAGTTCTCCCGGCGTATCGGTCACCAGCGGCAGTGCCGGTAGGGTAGCGCTGGCCGTCAGTGTCGCTGTGGCCGTTCCGGTCGGCCTGGGCGTGGGAGTCTCCTCGGCCAACGGCGGCACCTGCGAGCTAAGCCACCAGGCGGCCAGGAGAGCCAGCAGCAAAATTGGCAAAAGCCAGATCAATCCGGACCAGGGAGCTGGGCCTCCGACGCCTTTGCCGAACTGCGATTTGAGTTGCTTGATGAGGTCTTTCTTCCCAGTAGATGGCAGCCCGTCCTGCGGCCAGCGAGCCAGCAGGGCACCTCGCAAGCTATTTTCAAGAGCGGCGAATTCGGCGGCGTAGGTGCGGCATTCGGCGCAGCCTTTAAGGTGCAGATCAAGCTTCCCTGCCTGCTCGGCCTTGAGGATGCCGTCTGCGGCTTGTTCGATCCAGAGCCGAGCCTGGGAGTGGGAGATGGGCGTCATTGGCTGTCCCTCACACGACCAGTTGGAGCGATGTTGGCTCGTTTCAGTTCCCCGGTTAGGCGCGTGCGTGCATTCGACAAACGCGAGTGCACCGTGCCGATGTTGAGGCCCAGCACGTCCGCGATCTCCTGAGTGGAGAGCTCGTGGTAGTAGCGCAGGACGATCGGCAAGCGATGCTTTTCGTCGAGGCCGCTGATCGCCCGCCAGATCGCCTGGGTGCGCTGGGCTTCCATCACTTGCCTCTCGGGGGTCTGCCTGCTTTGGTCTTCGGTCATCGCCGGGTCTATTAAATTCTCCTGGAGGCGTGTCTTCCGCTTGAGTTGCCTGAGCTGGCCGCGACAGGTATTTATGGCAATTGAAAACAGCCAGGTTTGTAAAGCCGCCTCGCCACGGTAGCCCTGCAGTGCCTTCAAGGCAGCAATGAAGGTCTCCTGGGCCGCGTCCTGCGCGTCCTCCTGACTGTCCAAGATGGACAGGCACAGGCGGAAGACCTTGCCCTGATACTCGTTGACCAGAGTCTCAATGGCCTGGGGGTCGCCGGCTCGGCACTTGGCAAGCAGCTCGGAATCCAAAGGTTTCTATTTTGCTGATTAGATGTGGCTCAGGCGGGTTTCCTTCAGTATATTACGAATGATACGAAGGAAACGGAAATTTCTGGAGAATGGCTTAGGATCCACCCTTTCTAGGGAAGTCGCTAGCCATTCTCCCAAACAAAACAGCCACCAATATAGCTTCCATATTGGTGGCTGGCTCTGTAGCGCTCTCGGCGCGACTCGAACGCGCGACCCCTTGCTCCGCAAGCAAGTGCTCTATCCACTGAGCTACGAGAGCTTGCGAACTGCGAAGCGGTTCGCAAGCGAACCACTTCTCGTTCGCGTTGGCGTTTGCATAAACCAAAAAGCGCAAACGCCACTAGATTGAATCTATTGTAACAAGCGGATCTCACAACTTCAAGGCGGGGAGGGAGGGATTTGAACCCTCGTCCGACTAAAACGCCGGAACCCGCTTAGCAGGCGGGCGCACTAGACCGGGCTATGCGACCTCCCCGTTGGCGGAGGGAGAGGGATTCGAACCCCCGGTGGGTGAAACACCCACAGCGGTTTTCAAGACCGCCGCCTTAAGCCACTCGGCCATCCCTCCAGGTTGCTTCCATCTCCCGAAGCGACGAATTCTACCATGCCAACTGGACGCTCGCGCTGGCATCATTCCTCTTCCTCTGGAGCGTATAATAAGCTGGCTGTGCCGCGCGTGTCGCTCGCGCGCGTTCCGGGTTAACTCAATAGCCGAGATTGGAGAGTTGGATGCCTGCCGTAGATGCCTGGGTAAGTGAAGAGATCAAGGGGCTGAAAGAGTCCGGGCTCTATAATAACATCCGCACCATCGGTTCCCCGCAGGGCGCCTGGCTGCAGGTCGACGGGCGCCGCGTGCTCAATTTCTGCTCGAATAACTATCTGGGCCTGGCTAACCACCCCCGCTTGCTGGAAGCCGCCGGCGCTGCCATGAAGACGCATGGTATCGGCCCGGCCGCGGTGCGCAGCATTGCCGGCACCATGGATTTGCACGTGGAGCTGGACAAGCGCATGGCTGTTTTCAAAGGCGTGGAAGCGGCCATTACCTTCCAATCCGGCTTCACCGCCAATCTCGGCGTGATCCCAGCCTTGGTGGGCAAAGAGGATGTCATCGTCTCCGATGAGCTCAACCACGCCAGCCTCATCGATGGCTCCCGCCTTTCGGGCGCAACGATCCTCCGTTATGGGCATTGTGATCCCGCTTCCTTGGCCAAGGTGATCACCGAGGAGAGAGGCAAATACCGCAGAGCGCTGGTTATCACCGATGGTGTGTTCAGTATGGATGGCGATATCGCTCCATTGCCGGATATATATGAAGCCGCGCGCAAAGGCGAGGCCATGCTGATGGTCGACGACGCTCACGGTGAAGGGGTGCTGGGCAAGGGCGGGCGCGGCATCGTCGATCACTTCGACCTGCATGGCAAGGTAGACGTGGAAGTGGGCACATTCTCGAAGGCTTTTGGCGTCGTTGGCGGCGTGGCCGCCGGCGGTGCCAAGATCGTGGAATGGCTGCGTCAACGCGGGCGACCTTTCCTGTTTTCCTCCGCCATGACCGTGCCTGATGTGGCTGCTTGTCTGGCGGCTGTTGATCTATTGGAAGAGTCCACCCGGTTGGTCGAACAGCTTTGGAGTAATACCAAGCTATTCAAAGATGAAATGAAGAAGCTCGGCTTCGATATCGGGCGCAGCGTCACGCCCATCACCCCCGTGATGCTTGGCGAGGCCAAGCTGGCCCAGGAATTCAGCAAGGCCCTATTCGAAGCGGGCGTTTTTGCCATGGCCATCGCCTTCCCCACGGTGCCGCGCGGGTCGGCGCGCCTGCGGGTGATGATCTCAGCGGCCCACTCGGCCGACGATCTGGAGCGCGGCCTGCATGCATTCGCCGAGGTGGGGCACAAACTAGGGGTCATCCAATGAGTGCCTGGCCCGGCAAGTTCGTGATTGGCCTTACCGGCAACATCGCCACGGGCAAGAGCGTGGTGCGCCGCATGCTGGAGCATGCCGGCGCCTTCGGCATCGATGCCGATGCCTTGTCCCACCGCGCCATCCAAAGTGATGCCCCTGGCTACCCAAGCGTGGTTGCCGTCTTCGGGAAATATATCCTGAAGGATAGCAGTGAGATCGACCGCAAGAAATTAGGCCAGATCGTATTTTCCGATCCCGAGGCTTTGAAACTGCTCGAGTCCATTGTTCATCCGATTGTCCGCCAGGCTGTCGATCACCTGGTGCGCAAGTCCAAGCATCGCGTGGTTGTGATCGAAGCGATCAAATTGCTTGAATCTCCCTTGCGCCAGGCCTGCGATGCGATCTGGGTAGTAACCTCCAGCGAAGACGTACAACTGAATCGCCTGCGCAAACAGAGAAACATGGGTACGGCCGAGGCCAAACAGCGCATTGCGCTGCAAAGTTCGCAGGCGGAGAAAACCGCGGCGGCCGACACGGTTATCGAGAACAGTGGATCCATTGAAGAAACCTGGGAGCAGGTAAAGCGCGCCTGGAAGAAGCTGTTCCCCAAGGCGGCGGGCGAGACCGTGCCCACCAAGCTGCGCGAGAAGCCCAGGGCTTCGGCGGCCGGTATGCAGGTGACCCGCGCCCGGCCGCGTCAGGCACCCGACATTGCCGGCTTTATGCGCGCCAACAATGGCAGCCTGCCAATGGACGCGAGACAGGTCATTACCGCCTTTGGCGACAAAGCCTTCTTGCTTTTGCAGGCCCATGGACACCTGAAAGGGCTGCTTGGCTGGAAAGTGGAGAACTTGGTGGCCCGCGTCGACGATATCCATCTTTTGCCTGGGCTTTCCATAGATGAACACTTGCCTTTTTTAATCAGTGAGGTCGAGGAAGCCTCAAAAGAATTGCAGTGTGAGATCGCCCTGATCTTTGTCAACCCGAAGCTGGCCGCCTACCGCGATCTTTGGCAGCGACTGGGTTATGAGGAACGGCTGCCCCTCGAACTGAATGTGGCCGCCTGGCAGGAGGCTGCCCTCGAATCCCAGCGGGAAGGCACGGTGATGTTGTTCAAGCAGTTGCGCGCCGATCGTGTGCTGAGGCCAATTTAGCGGCAGCCCTATGAATCAACTGTTCGAAGAACTCCTTTTTATTCTCCAGCGGCTTTCATTCGCCAGCGTGCTGGACCTGCTGCTGGTTACCTTCCTGGTGTATTGGGGCCTCACCTTCCTGCGTAATACCCGCGCCATGGTGCTGTTGCGCGGCATCCTTTTGCTCTACGTCCTGATCAGCTTGCTCATTGCCATCCTTAACCTGCCGGCCTTCTCCTGGTTGGTGCGCAACTCTCTGCCCGCCATCCTGGTGGCTATTCCCGTAATCTTCGCCCCGGAAATCCGCCGTGCCCTCGAACGTCTGGGGAGAGCAAGCCAGTTCCTGACTAACGCGCGCACCAATAGCCAACCGATGGATGTGATTTCCGCGGTCAGCCATGCCGCCACGCGCCTTTCAGAACGCCGCCACGGCGCCCTGCTAGTGCTGCAGCGCCTGGACAGCCTGGAAGAATACGTGGAAACGGGTATCAAGCTCGGGGCCGAGGTAACCCCGAGCCTGCTCCTGCAGATTTTCTATCCGAACACCCCCTTGCATGATGGGGCGGTCATCATTGCCGAAACGCGAATCCTGGGCGCGGCCTGTGTGATGCCGCTTTCGGCCAGCGGCGTGCTCTCCGCGGGTGCGGAGCGCCAGATGGGCTTGCGCCACCGTGCGGCCCTCGGAACCTCGGAAGTCAGCGATGCGGTATCCCTGGTGGTTTCAGAGGAGACCGGGGCCATCTCCGTGGCCTTTGGCGGCCGCATGATTCACCGTCTGGGCCGCGAACGGCTGGAAGGCGTCCTGCGCGCCTTTTACAAGCCTATTCAGCCGACCAATCCCTTTGAGCAAATTCTTATTCGCTATTTCCCCTTCCTCAGCGGCGAGCAAAAGGATTCCACCGAGGTGTAGATGCTGCGCACCATGCTTCTGCGCTTCTGGAAAAACCTTGGCACGCTCTTGCTGGCCCTGGCCATCGCTTTTGCCGTGTGGATCTCAGCCGTAGTGGCTGCCGATCCGAATGAGGAGCGAGATTTCCCAACGCCGTTGGCCTTGCAGGTACGTGGCTTGGGTCCCGGGCTGGTCCTCTTGGGCAACCTGCCGACTGATACTTTGTTGCGCCTCAGCGCCCCCGTAAGCCTCTGGGATCGCCTCACGAGCCGCGCCGACACGGTCGAGGTGTTCATCGACGTGACCGGCCTGGAATCGGGGGAGCATACCGTCCCTATCGAAGTGGACTCTGAATTAGGGCCCTTCCGCGTTGTGCAGGTCTTGCCCAGCGAGGTGAATATCCAACTCGAGCCTCTCGTCGTCCGCCAACTTGAGATTGAACCACAGGTTCAAGGGACCCCGGCGCTGGGTTTCGAATTGCATGACGCTACCGTAACGCCGGCGATGGCCACTGTTTCTGGCCCCGCCAACCTGGTCAACCAGATGGTTCGCTTGGTGGCGAGATTGAATGTAAACGACGCCCGCCAGACGCTCACCTCCACAGTCGATATCCAGGCTCTGGATGGATCGGGATCTGTACTCAGCGGTCTTACCATCGATCCGGCGCAGGCGGACATCGAACAGACCATTGCCCAGGCTGGAGGTTATCGCGACATTGCCGTGAACGTGGAAACGGTTGGCCAGCCTGCCGGTGGATTCCGCGTCACTAGCATCTCTGTTGACCCGCCCATCGTCACTTTGTTTTCTACCGATACCCAGATCGTGGCCGGCGTGCCCGGCTTCGTGAGCACCGAACCCTTGGACCTCAGCAGCGCGAAGGAGGACATTGTTGCCCGCCTGGCGCTTATTCTTCCTCAAGGTGTGATCATCGTGGGGGGCCAGCAGAATGTGGAAGTATCGGTGGGTATCGCTCCGATCGAAACCAGTATCTTATTAAATGTGAATGTCGAGGTAATCGGGATAGCCACCGGGTTTGGGGCTGAGCTATCACCCCGGACGGCAAGTGTAGTGGTCTCCGGCCCCCTGGCCACTCTGCAATCGCTCACCGGCGCCGATATTCGCCTTTTCGTGGATGTCAGCGGCTTGGAGCCCGGTACGCATCTGATCGAACCCCAGGCTGAGGTCACCCCTGCGGATGTGCGCCTGATCTCGGTGAATCCCAGCTCCATCGAAGTCGTCATCACACAGCAATAACAAATACCATGCCCAAACCTATAGTTGCCATCGTCGGCCGGCCTAACGTCGGCAAGAGCACTTTGTTTAACCGGCTGGCCGGGGAACGCCTGGCCGTGGTGGACCAGGTCCCAGGCACCACTCGCGATCGGCTGCACGCCGACGCCGATTGGGCCGGCCTGACTTTCGTGGTCGTCGATACCGGCGGTATCGATCCCATTAAGGTTGCCTATGGCGCCGGGCGGCAAGCCCTCTCCATCGGATCCGCAGAATTCGTGGGCCAGATCCGCGAACAGGCCGAGCAAGCCATTCGCCAAGCCGATGCCGTGCTTTTCGTGGTAGATGTCGAAGATGGAGTGACCCCGGCGGATTTGGAAGTTGCTCAGATCCTTCGCAGTCATCAAACGAAAGTCGACGGCGAAGCGCGCCCTCCCGTTCTGCTGGTGGTCAACAAAGTTGATTCGAACGCCCGGCGGGACCTGGTGCCGAGTTTTTACGAACTTGGCATGGGGGATCCGCATCCCATTTCCGCTTTCCATGGAACCGGGACCGGCGACATGCTGGACGCCCTGGTGTCTGCCCTGAACAGTGGACGCGTCGAGGAAGCCGAGGACATCGAAGAAGATCTGTCCATTGCCGTCCTCGGCAAGCCGAACGCCGGTAAATCCACCTTGTTTAACGCCTTGATAGGAGAGGAGCGCGCCATCGTGAGCGAGATTCCCGGCACTACGCGGGATGCAGTGGACACGGTGCTGGAGTGGGAGAGTCTGCGCGTGCGGCTGATCGATACCGCCGGCCTCAAGAAGCGCGGCCAGATCCAGCCGGGCGTGGATAAATACAGCAGCATCCGCACGATGAAAGCTATCGAGCGTGCCGATGTGGCCTTGCTCCTCATCGACGCCTTGGCAGGCATCACCGCACAAGACGCCCACATCGCCGGTTACATTCAAGATGCGCGTAAGAGCGCCATCATCCTGGTCAACAAATGGGACGCCGTTGAGAAAGACAGTCGGAACATTGAGTCGTTCACGCAAACTATTCGGCAGACGCTGAACTTCATTAGCTACGCGCCGCTACTGTTCATCTCGGCCAAGACTGGCCAGCGGGTGGACGAAGTCTTGCCCATGGCCGCCCGTGTGGCCGAAGAGCGCCTGGTGCTGTTGGGCACCTCGCGGCTCAACAAGATCCTGGCCGAAGCGCAGGATTACCAACCATCACCCGGCAAGGCTGGACGATCCCTCAAGATCTATTACGGGACGCAGGTACGCAGCGATCCGCCTACATTTTTGATCTATGTGAACGATCACACCCTCGTGCATTTCACATACCAGCGCTATTTGGAGAACCGCATTCGTCAGGCGCATAGTTTCTTGGGGACCCCCATCCACCTGGTGTTTAAGAGTCGCCAATAGGGTGGATATAATCCAACGTGATTTTTATTCGGTTCCTTCGATGATCACAAACATTCACGCCAATCGCTACAGCCGCACGGAAGAAGC
Source organism: Anaerolineales bacterium (assembly GCA_040882365.1). Lineage (GTDB taxonomy): Bacteria > Chloroflexota > Anaerolineae > Anaerolineales > UBA11579 > JAMCZK01. Next base: position 13,521 of record JBBEBI010000057.1, on the reverse strand, counting down.
GGCCAGCGGCCTCATCCACGGGGTAGGGGTCCTGCTAGCCATTGTCGGCCTCGCCGTGATGACCAGTTTCGCCAGCTTGGTGGGTACGGCTTGGCACGTAGTGAGCTGCAGCATATATGGCGCCACACAGATCTTGCTCTATACGGCCTCCACCCTGTATCACAGCCTCCCGATGGAGCGCGACAAAAAATTGCTGAGGATGCTGGACCATTCGGCTATATTCTTGCTGATTGCCGGGACATATACACCCTTCGCATTGGTGAATCTGCGTGGGCCTTGGGGCTGGACCTTGTTTGGCGTGGTCTGGGGCTTGGCGGTGCTGGGTATTGCTTTGCAAGGCTTCATGCTCAAGCAACGCCGCTGGGCCAACGCCATCCCTTATATTGGCATGGGCTGGCTGGCCGTGGTGGTCATCAGGCCGCTGCTGTCCAATGTCGCCCTGGGTGGTTTGCTGCTTTTGCTGGCCGGTGGGTTGGCTTACACGGTGGGCAGCGTGTTTTACATGTGGAAGCGGCTGGCTTTCAACCATGCCATTTGGCATGGCTTTGTCCTGCTGGGCAGCGCTCTGCACTACTTCGCCATCCTTTTTTACGTAATCCCGCTCGGCGCCAGCTAGCAAATCAAAGAGGCGAGTAAGGCCTCGCCTTTTTTTGACTCCGGAATTTCTGGGTCCTTTAAACTGCGGTCCTGCGACCCATGATGAGAGAAACAAGGAAATGCACCAGGAAGATGGCGAACAGCAATTTGGCGATGCTGGCCGCTCCCAGGCTATTCTCAGTTAGCGATGTCATGAGGGAAAACGTGGGCAGGTGAGTTACAAGGCTTGACTAACTGCAAATTTCCTGTTATTCTAATGGAATAGATCATGTTGGAACATGTAGGCATAATGGCATGAAGACCCATTCCTCCAAAACTCTGGGCGCCAAGCCCCTTTATCTAGCCGTGGCAGACGCCCTGGAAAGCCAAATTCATGATGGGCAGCTAAAACCCAACCAACGCATCCCGTCCGAAAGCGAACTTGGCAGGCTCTACGGGGTCGGGCGCAACACAGTGCGTCACGCGCTGGCCGAGTTGTCTGCCCGCGGGCTCCTGAAGACCATCCATGGAGTAGGTAGCTTTGTGGCAGCCGAAAGGGCCAGCAAGACGGCCGAGTACCTGATGGGCTTTACCCTTGAGATGCAGATGCAAGGTAGACAGGTTGCCAGCCGCGTGCTGGACGCGCGCATCATCCCGGCCGACTCTTTTCTCTCCCGCCGCTTGCAGATCCAGTTGGGCGCCGAGGTGGCTTACCTCGCCAGGGTGCGCATGATGGACGGCGAGCCCACCGCTATTGAACGGGCCTATTTACCCCACGAATTGTGCCCCGGCATTCTTTCCCACGCTTTCTCCACCGTTTCGCTCTATCAGGTGCTGGGGGACGAGTACGGCCGGCGGCCGGATCATGCCGAGCAGGAGATCGAAGCCAGCCTGGCCACTTCTCAAGTCGCCGAGCTTCTCGGGCTGGAATTGCCCTCTGTGGTCTTTGTGTTCCATCGCGAAAGCCGCCTGGCTGACGGCCGCGTCATCGAGTATGTCGATTCCGAGGTGCGCGCCGACCGCTTCCGCTTCTACACCAATCTCAAATTGCACGCGCCGTTGCAGGATTTTGCCTTCCGGCGCTTGCCCTCGGCGCTTGCCGGCAAGGTGTCAGTTGGAGCTTGAAAGCGGTTGTGCCGCCTTCTGGCCGACCCTATAATCCCAAACGATGGTCACTATCACCGATTCCGAACTCCAGCAGATCGTCCAACAGGTGGTCTCGCGCCTCCAAGTTGGGCAGGCCTCTGTCACCGCACAGCCTGCTTCCACATCTCGCGCCGGCTCCGCTAAGAGACCCGTAGCCATCGGGTCCGACCACGGCGGCTTTGCTATGAAGGAAGAATTGAAAAAGCACCTGCAAGACAAAAATTACGAGGTCTTGGATTGCGGTACAAATAGCACCGAGGCCGTGGATTACCCCGACTTTGCCCAGGCCGTGGCAAACAAGGTGGCCGGCGGAGAGGCGTGGCGCGGCATCGTCATTGACGGTGCCGGCATCGGATCGTGCATGGCGGCCAACAAAGTGCCCGGCGTGCGTGCCGCCCTATGCTACGACCACGCCACGGCCGTCAACAGCCGCGAACACAACGACGCCAACGTTCTCACCCTGGGTGCTGGGTTAATCGGCCTCGCCCTGGCCAAACAGATCGTGGATGCCTGGCTGAGCACTGAATTCGGCGGCGGCCGCCACGCAAAACGCGTCGAAAAGATTATGGCTATCGAGAACCATGCCTATGCCCGATAACGAACAAGTCCGCCACCTCGTCGAGATCGTCACCCGCGAGGTCTTGCTTGCCCTTGCGGAGGACGAGCATCGCCAGCAGCACGGCGAGCATTGCGAGCACGAGTGCGCAGACGGCATCTGCGTTAAGACCTGCTTCGATGAGGTAGGCTACGTCATCAACGCCGGCGCCGAACGCCTAACTTCCACACTGGGCGGTATTCCCGCTGACCTCAGCGTGGCCAAGCTAATTGATCACACACTGTTGAAACCGGATGCCACACCGGACCAGATTGCACAGCTTTGCTACGAAGCGCGCAAATACGGCTTTGCCTCCGTGTGTGTGAACCCAGGCTACGTGAAGTTGTGTGGGGATCTGTTGAAAGGCACCGAAGTCAAGGTTTGCACCGTCATTGGTTTCCCGCTGGGCGCCTCGGCGCCGGATGTGAAAGCCTTTGAAACCGAAACGGCTTTGCGTGATGGAGCCACCGAGATCGATATGGTCATCAACATCGGCGCGCTCAAGGGTCGCGATTTCACCCTGGTGGCGCGCGATATCGCCGGAGTGGTAAAGCTGGCGCATGCGGCTGGGGCGCTGGTGAAGGTCATTATTGAAACGGCCTTGCTGACCGAGGAAGAGAAGATCACTGCTTGCCTGTTAGCCAAAGAGGCCGGCGCCGATTATGTCAAGACCTCTACCGGCTTTTCCGGTGGCGGGGCCACCGTGGCCGATATTGCCTTGATGCGGCGCGTGGTGGGGCCGGAGATGGGCGTCAAAGCGTCCGGCGGCGTGCGTGATTATGCCGACGCCAAAAGCCTGGTTGACGCCGGGGCGACGCGCATCGGCGCCAGCGCGGGCGTGAAGATCGTGGCCGGTGAGAGGGAAATGGCCACCACCCGCGTCCAGACGGCAGTACCTGAACCCGCAAAGGCCTATTAGGAGAATCATGCTCATCGCTAAAGTCATCGGCACCACGGTGGCCAGCATCAAAGATGAAAAACTTGAGGGCCGCAAGCTGCTCATCTGCCGCGAAGCGGATGAGACCGGCAAGGCCACGGGCAAACCCTATGTGGCCGTGGATACGGTCGACGCAGGTGTTGGCGACCTGGTGCTCACCGCACACGGTTCCAGCGGAAGGCAAACCTACCTCACGAAAGACGCGCCGGTGGATGCAGTCATCATGGCTGTGATCGATTCGTTGCAAGTGGATGGCGAAACAGTGTTCCGCAAGAGTTAGCGAGCGACCATGGCCGAATTCGATAAAGACCTGCTCTCGATACAGCAAGCCCGCTCCATGGTGGAAGCGGCCTACAACGCCCAGAGAATCTGGGCCAAGGCCAGCCAGGAGCAGGTGGATGGCGTCTGCGACGCCATGGCCTCTGCCGCCTTTCAGGCTTCAGAGCGCCTGGGCCGCATGGCCAGCGAAGAGACCGGTTACGGCGTACCCGAACACAAGAAGCTGAAGAACGAATTCGCTTCCAAACATGTCTGGCAGAGCATCCGCAATATTAAGACCGTTGGCGTGGTGCGCCACGACCCTCAGACGCGCGTCTACGAAATCGCCTGGCCCATGGGTGTGGTGGCCGCGCTGACGCCCAGCACCAATCCGACTTCGACTACGATCAACAAAATCCTTATATCCGTCAAGGCGCGCAACGGGGTAGTTGTTGCGCCGCATCCGGCGGCGGTGAAATGCTGCGTGGAAGCTGCCAAACTGATGGCGCAAGCTGCCGTGCAGGCTGGGGCGCCGGACGGCTTGATCCAATGCATGTCACACATCAGCCTGCCGGGCACCACTGAGCTTATGAGCCATCGCCGCACAGCGGTCATTCTGGCCACCGGCGGCAGCCCCATGGTGCGCGCCGCCCACTCGCAGGGTAAGCCGGCTTACGGCGTCGGTCCGGGCAATGTACCCGCCTACGTGGACCGCAGCGCTGATTTGGAGAAAGCCGCCCGTTACATTGTGGCCAGCAAAGCTTTCGACCATTCGGTGATCTGTGCTACCGAGCAGGCCGTGGTCGCCGACCGGCCGATCGCCGCCCGCTTGGAACAACTGATGAAGAACGAAGGCGCTCACTTCATGGATGAGGCGCAAGCCCAGGCCATGCGCAGGGCCTTGTTCCACGCCGATGGCAGCATCAATACCGACACAGTGGGCAAGTCGCCGCAAGTGCTGGCCGGCATGGCGGGCATCACTGTGCCGGCTTCGGCGCGCATTTTGGTGGCGCGGCTGCGCCGGGTGGGGCGCGAGGAGCCGCTGTCGCGCGAGAAGCTCACCACAGTGCTGGGCTGGTACGAAGTGGACGGCTGGGAGCAAGGCTGTGACCGCTGCATCGAGCTGATCCAGTTCGGCGGGCGCGGCCACAGTTTGATCATCCATGCGACCGATGACAAGGTGATCATGGCTTTCGGTCTTGAGAAACCAGTCTTTCGTATCGGCGTCAATACCATGGGCACCCTGGGCACCATCGGCCTCACCACTAAGGTGATGCCCTCGATGACGCTTGGTTCCGGCGGCATTGGCGGCTCTATTACGGGAGACAACATCACCGTTTTCCATCTATTCAACATCAAGCGCCTGGCTTATGAAACCGTGGCCCCGCCCGAGTCCGCTCTTCGACCGGGATCAGTGCCCGCGGGGCCGCTCTTCGGACCGGACCCGGTGCAACTCGAAAAGATCGTGACCGACGTAGTCAACGACATCCTGCGTACTCGATAACAGAGTGCGGTAATCTCGCAACTAGGTAAAGGAGAAGAACATGGCACAAGATTTGAGTTTGATCGCCCTGGGCATGGTGGAAACCCGTGGCCTGGTGGGCGCCGTGGAGGCCGCTGACGCAATGGTCAAAGCCGCCAACGTAACGCTCATCGGCTCGGAATACGTCGGCGGCGGCCTCGTGACCGTAATGGTGCGCGGCGACGTCGGCGCGGTGAAAGCCGCCACCGATGCCGGGGCCGCAGCCGCCAAGCGCATTGGCGAACTGGTTTCCGTGCACGTCATCCCGCGCCCGCACGAGAACGTGGAAATGATCCTGCCGCAAAGCAGCCGGGGTAACTTCGGCGGACGCGGCGGAGCGGCCAAGTCATAAACGCGCGGGTCGTGACCCGCGCCCTGGACCCCTCGTCGCCGCTGTTTGCCAAAGGCAAGCACGGCTCGCTCGGGGCAGGCCCCGCCGCCATCCTGGCCCGCGCCGAACAGGTGCTGTACCACGCGGGGTGTGGTTTCCCCGAGCCGCCGCTTCGCGCAGCTCCCAGTGGGCCGGTGAAGGTTGGTGTGGATTTGGGGACAGCCTATCTGGTGCTGATGGTCTTGGATGAGCAAGGCAACCCGCTGGCTGGCGAATACCAGTTCGCCCAGGTTGTGCGGGACGGCCTGGTGGTGGATTTCGTGAGCGCCGTGGATCTGCTGACGGCAATGAAGGCGCGTGTGGAAAAGCGCGTAGGCTGTGAACTGACCCAGGCAGCCAGCGCCTTTCCGCCGGGTGTGCCGCGCGTGGAAGTCCGCGCCACGGCTCACGTGGTCGAGGCTGCCGGCTTACGCTGCGAGACTTTGATCGACGAACCCAGCGCGGCGAATGCCGTCTTGGGCTTGCAGCGCGGCGCCATCGTGGACGTGGGCGGCGGGACCACCGGCATCGCCATCATCGAAGATGGCAATGTGGTCTACACCGCCGATGAGGCCACCGGCGGTACGCATTTCAGTCTGGTGATCGCCGGGGCGCACGACGTGAGTTTTGAAGAAGCCGAGGCGATGAAATTGGATCCAGCCGAGCAGGCACGGCTTATGCCTGTGGTGCGGCCGGTCATCGAGAAGGTGGCCAGCATCACCGCCCGCCATGTCGCCGAGTACGAGCGGCAAAGCGGCAAGGCTGTAGAGCAATTGACTCTGGTGGGAGGCACGGCTGCCTTCCCGGGCATGGCTGATGTTGTTCAAGAATATACGGGGTTGACGACCGATGTACCTGAGCGACCTATGTTTGTAACTCCCCTGGGTATTGCTATGCAGGACCGCCCAGCATGGGACATGGAGTGAGTATGGCAGAAGAGAAATTTTCGTTGCGTTGTTATTGTTACCTCGATCGCATGCAGCCGCAATACGCCGCCTTTGTTGGCACTATCACCCAGGGCGACCTTCCCACCGAGGGTATGGCCTCGCTTTACGTGGAGATGGCCCCGGGCAACGAAGCCTTTCGCATGGTGGATATCGCCGTGAAGGCCACCGAGGCGAAGCCCGGCGCCCAACTGGTGGAGCGCGAGTTTGGTATGTTCGAGGTGCATTCACACAACCAGTCCGCGGTTCAAGAAGCCGGCAAGGCTGTGCTGCAACGCCTTGGCCTTAAAGTCGAAGACCGCATTCGCCCGAAGATCGCTTCGATGCAGATCATCACCAACGTGGATCCTTACCAGGCGCAGCTGCTCAACCGCTTCCGTCGCGGCAGCATGCTGGTACCGGGTGAGACCATGCTGGTGCTCGAAGTGGCGCCTGCCGCATACATCAACCTGGCTTGCAATGAGGCCGAGAAGAAGGCCAGCATCAAGGTCATGCATGTTTCCTCCGTGGGGCGCTTTGGCCGCATGTGGCTGAGCGGCAGCGAGGCCGAGATCATCACGGCCAACGAGGCGGCCACGCAGGCCCTGAGTGCCCTCGAGGGCATCGACGGCTAGTTGATCGGAGTTCGAATGGCGAAAGTCTTTTTCACCGAGCGTGATATCGAAGATCTGGCCCGCCAGGGGGTGAATTCGTTGACGGTTACCGATGACGTGGTGGTGACGGACCTGGCGCGCGAAAAGGCGCGTAAATTGGGCGTGGCCCTGCTCAGCGAGCGCGATAGCCGCCCGGCCAGTGCGCCGGCGCGGCCGGACATTTCGGAGATCCCTTCCCCCGCGGCCAACGCCCCCGCGCCAAGTTCCCCCGCCACCGGATCCGATCTCGAGGCGCGGGTCTACGCGGCGGTAAAGGGCAAGCTGGGCGGCCAGGTGGATGAGGCCCTGTTGCGCACCATCGTTAAACGCGTGCTCAAGAGTCTGGGCAAGAGCTGATGCTATTCGGGCGCGTGCGCGGCACGGCCATCAGTACGCTCAAATATCCCGATATCAAGGGATCTCGCCTGCTGGTGGTGGAGCCGCTCAACAAGAAACTTGAGCCCACCGGCCCGCTGCAGGTGGCCGTGGACATTGTGGAGGCCAACCTGGGAGACCTGTGCGTAATGGTGCGCTCCCGCGAGGCGGCTCTCGCCATGCCTGATAACAAATTCGTCCCGGTTGATTTGGCCCTGGTGGGTTTGGTGGATGAATTGAACGTGCGCCCGGATGGGGAATTTGACTTCACGTTGAAGCAAGGGCACACCCGATATTCATGATCCTCGGCAAAGTCACCGGCACCATCGTCACCACCATCAGCCACGCCGATTATAAAAATCGGCGCTTGCTGGTCGTTCAGCCGCTCATGTTGCCGGGCGAGGAACCCAGCGGCGACTTCGTTGCTTTGGATAACACCCACGCCGGGGTGGGGGACACGGTGCTGGTGAACCGCGAAGGTAATGGCGCCCGCCAGGCGCTGGGTAACCCGGATGCTTGCGTGATCTCCGTAATCGTCGGCATCGTCGATTCGCTCCATCTGCAAGAACTCTAAACCCGTCCATAAGTACATATGTCCCTTGCTTGGGCTACCTGATAGCCCTACACTAAATTAATCCCGTAGACCAAATAACTGATTCTCTTTTTCACGCCATGAAAGGAGCTTTCTATGTGGCGAGTTCTATCGTTTGCGCGGCCCGCGCTTGCCGTGCTGTTCCTTGTTGTGGTCATAGCGGGTTGCGCGTCTGCCGGGGGACAGGGAGCAGATTCTGGGGGAGTAATCCAGCCGAAAATCGGCCAATATGTCGGATCCACCGGCCAGGGACTGTCTTTTAGCCTGTGGGTTGACGAGGAAGATGGCAAGCCTATTGTTTCTGCGGTGCAATACAAGCTGGAAATGGAGGCTTCCAACTTTACCGCTACGACGGAACTGAATATGCCTAGCACGCGCAGTTTGGAAATTAGTAACGGGGCATTTTCTGGAACCGATGAATCTGGCAGCACCATTGAGGTTCTAAGCGGAACCTTCCCTGCTTCCAACCGGGTCGTGGGAGTGTTGGAAGGCTCGAATGAACACCCACAAGGTTTGGGGACGGCCACGGGCGAAACCACCTTTGAAGCCTTTTGGGTAAAACCTTAGCAAGGGGACGCTGAGTTAGGAAATAATTCGATCTTATTTAGTAATATCAATCGATACATAATAAAAAGTAAGTGAGCACTGCCGCAGGCGCTTGTCGCGGACTGTGGCAGCTTGTATAATCACGCCCGCTTTCTCACCCTATGACCATTCCTCCATCCCCCTCCGAGATCAGTCCGCTTGATCGCCAGAATGTCGTAGCTTTGGAAGAGGCACCGCCTTCCCCGGCGCGCCGCATTCTGATCGAGATCATCGAGACCATTGTCCTGGCGCTGGTGCTGTTCTTCGCCATCAACTTCGTCACCGCCCGCATCCGCGTCGAGGGCAGCAGCATGGATCCGAATTTCCATGATGGCGATTACGTAGTCGTAAACCGGCTGGCCTATAAACTGGGCGAGATTCAGCGTGGCGATGTGATCGTCTTTCCATATCCCCTGAACCCTGAGGAAGATTACATCAAGCGCGTTATTGGCTTGCCGGGTGACCGTTTGGCCATTTACGGCGGAGTTTTGTATATCAATGGGCAGGCAATCACCGAACCTTATATCAGCCGCGCCGCGGCGAGTGATATGGAGGAACGTGTTGTTCCCGATGGTCATGTCTTCCTGCTTGGCGATAATCGCAACGCTTCCTCCGACTCGCGTACCTGGGGGCCCCTGCCGATCGAGGATATCCTCGGCAAGGCCGTGTTCCGTTATTTCCCATTTGATTCGATCAGTATCATCACCCACCCTGTAATCAGTGTTTCCGCCTCCAACTGAATAGAAGCCCCCTCGCATGATACAATCCCGCCTGCTTTGTAGGCATCCAAAGCAAGGCGTTTGCATAAATCTCGAAATTCCCTCGATATTAGGTCGTTAGCAAACGCCAACGCGAATTGGGAAGGCTTCGCTAACGAAGCCTTCCCAATTCGCAAGCCCCCATCGTCTAGAGGCCCAGGACGTGGCCCTTTCAAGGCTAAAACCGGGGTTCGAATCCCCGTGGGGGCACCTTATAAGACCCATCCCGAACCATTCCTGCTCGTAAGCCTTCCTTACCGCGGGATATTCAATTCAATCAGCGGGAGAGAGTTATTGAATTGTCGAGCAGGGGCTTCTGAATTCGAACCGTGAACCAAGCGGTGGAAAACGAAAATGTCAATAGTGTCAATACCATAAAATAGCTTCCGTATACTCGTAAAAGTGGGGTGAAATCAGTCAATAGGTCCTACTAATTCCACTGTTTCCATTCCAATTGCACCCAAATTACACCCAAAAACTTGATAGGGAAGGCGGTTCTTTGTACAACTGCTTGCTCCGATACCAGATAAGTTGGGCCACCACCTCATTTTTGGTCAACCTATAGGGCAACTTCAACGCGATTTTCGTTTATAGTTTTGGTCATAGGGAAGGCGCAATAATAGTTTGGGAAAGGGGGAGGGGGAGGCTTAAAATCTCTGTTGATCATGTTTACGCAATCCCCAGTGGGGTCGATTACTCCCTCTCGAGCCCTGCAGATTTGATAGGAATAACACTTTTAGCCCGTTTTCGACTCGAAAAGGTCCGGCTGATATTTGGGCCGGTATTGCGAAGGTTGAATTTCGTATGCTGTTAAACGTTAGCAAAAGGGATAGATATGCGAAAATTCCACTCAAAAATGGAGTGCAGCATTGGCAGCGATAAATAACGAGGCAAATCTAGCCGTGTTTGATGACCTGCTCGAAGGGTGTCAAATTATCGATCCTGAATGGCGTTATGTCTATCTCAACGACGCCGTCATTGAGCAGGCTCACAAGCCGCGCGAGGAACTGCTTGGTCGAACCATGATGGAGACCTTTCCGGGGATTGAAAACACCGAAATGTTTGCCACCCTACAAAGAGTGATGAGGGAGCGCAAGCCTGAGCGGATGCCCAACCAGTTTGTCTATTCGGATGGTAGCGTAGGTTGGTTTGAGCTTCGGATTCAGCCCTGGCCCGACGGTATTTTTATTCTCTCCCTGGACGTGACGCCTTTAAAAATCGCCTTGGATCACTCTGAAACGCAACTTGAACGGCTTTCCATACTTCATCAGATCGACCAGGCCATTACCTCTGGTGCCGACCTCTCTGCGGTCACCTACACGATCCTGGACCACGTTACCACGGCGCTTGGCGTTGACGCTGCTGACATATTGCTTTTAGATGTACCCTCTCTCCTGCTCAAAAAGGTGAGCGCCCGCGGTTTCCAATCGCATGTGACCGAAAAACTGACAATGAAGGTTGGCGAGGGAATAGCTGGTAAGGCTGCGCTAGAAAGAAAAACCATTGTCTTGGACGACCTGGTCGCCGAGCCCGGCTTCACTCGACCACAACTGGCCAGGAAAGAAGGTTTTGTTTCTTACTTCGGTACCCCACTGATATCAAAGGGTCAAATTTTAGGCGTTCTGGAATGTTTCAATCGCCAGAAGAAGTCCTACAACCAGGAATGGCTGGATTATTTTAGAACCTTAGCAGGCCAGACAGCCATTGCCGTTGATCACACAAGAACATTCAGCGACTTGCGGCAGACCAAGTTAGAGCTTCTTTTAGCCTACGACAACACCATCGAAGGCTGGGCCAGTACACTGGAACTGCGCGATATCGAGACCAAAGGCCACTCCCAACGCGTTACAGATTTGACCACGCGTTTGGCCGCGCAACTAGGCCACGAAGAAGGAGATCTAGTGCAAATCCAGCGCGGCGCGCTATTGCATGATCTTGGCAAATTGAGTATCCCTGATGCAATCCTATTCAAAGCGGGGAAATTAACTAAAAAGGAATGGGAGATTATGAGAAGACATCCAGAGGTTGCCTATAGCATTCTCAATAAGATTGAATTTCTCAGGCCCGCGCTCGATATCCCTTATTGCCACCACGAAAAGTGGGATGGAACGGGTTACCCAAGAGGATTAAGGGGCGATGCAATTCCGGAACCTGCCAGACTCTTCGCCGTGGTGGACGTTTGGGATGCTCTGCGTTCAGACCGCCCCTATCGTCCAAGATGGGGTGAGGAAAAAGCCCTGAAATATATAAAGGATCAGGCAGGGAGCCACTTTGATCCAAATGCAGTTGCCGCCTTCGAAAAAGTGATTAATAGCTAAAGCTCGGGGGGCGTTTATCAGTTATTCGTTGTTCTTATTGGAGGCTTATCAAAATTAGCGGGGATGCCGGGATTTACGAGAGTCGGAGGGATTCGACCAACAACCCCTATTGGGGGCCAAGCTATATGCACAACCTATCGTCCAGGATGGCATAGATAGTCAATACTTCTGCTTATAGATACCCGGCCAGGCTTGTGCTGCCATTCCGGACAAGGGAAAATCAAAATCCCTTTCACCAATGAAGGCGGTTTTCAATTCCGAATTCTTCTTCGTTAGAACCAACCTTACAGCTGGGTCTATGCCGACTTCAACATGTCTGTAATCAGGCTGGCGGCCTTGGGCACCGCAGTAGCAACGGCAGGCGAAAGGCTTTCAGAAAAAACAAAATTGGGCTCGATTTCAACAGCCACGACCCAAATCTCGTTCGGCAACTGCAGCCCCATCCTGCGGCCAGTCTCCAGGGCCGCTTGCAGGCTGGCATCATGGCTGGAATTGGAATGTGCCGTGGCTCTGATCGCCTCGAGGGGCTGCGAATGGACGGCTCCCACCCTGCCGGCCTCCGTCACAATGGCATCGGCAATGATCACGCGCTCGTAACCTACCATCTGCTCCATAAGCCCCAAACCCCCCGCAGACGATAGTTCGAATGCAATTGCGCCCTGATTGGCTGCTTCCGGTCGGGATACTTGAACGGCTTCGGCGATTTGCCAGCCCACGCCGTCATCACCCAGGATAGGATTTCCCAGGCCGATAACGAGAGTTTTGCCTCTCTCGGAACTCATCTCCGCTAGCAAAACTGGCGCAACAGATCGACCGTTTTGCCCTGCGCGTCTGTGATCTTTACTTCCAGCGGCATCTGCCCGGGCAGCGAATGTGTGGCGCAGCCGAAGCAGGGGTCATACGAGCGAAAGGCCATTTCCACCCGATTGAGCAGGCCTTCGGTCACCACCGTGCCCTTCTTGATGAAGCCCTGCGCGGCCTTTTTGATGGACATGCTGATTGGCGCATAGTTGTTCGTGGTGCCTACGATCAGGTTGACCTTGGTGAGCAGGCCCTTTTCGTCAGTCCAATAGTGGTGCGTGAGGGTGCCGCGCGGGGCTTCCACGCACCCCACACCCTCTGTCGGCTTTTCAGTGACCGGAATCCGGAATTTGTCGGAAGTGACCTCCGCATCGGTGGCCAGTTCCACCCAGTGCTCAGCCGCATACAGCAGCTCGATCAGGCGCGCCCAGTGGGTGGCCAACTGGTGGTGCACGGGTTTGCCGCCCAGCGTTGTAAAGAACTTCTCGTATTCTTCCTGCGCCTTAGGCGTGGCCATCCCGTCGGCGGCATTCAGGCGAGAGAGTGGGGTGGCCGAGTACACGCCGGAATCTTTGCCGCCTACGAAGCCTTTCCAGCCGATCTTCTTCAAATACGGGAACTTGAGGTAGGTCCAGGGTTCCACGTGCTCGGCGATCCAATCACCGTAATCTTTGGCGTCATACTTGCCAAGGCGTTTCCCTTCAGGATCCACGATGCTGATCTGGCCTTCGTAAAAGTTGACGTGGTTCTGTTCGTCCACCGTGCCCATGTAGTGCATGGGGATACGGTAAATGTCGCCCAGGATCAGGTCGGCGTAACCCTTATTGCCCAGCACTACGTCGCCAAACAGCTTCAGGCTGAATTGAGCAAACTCGATCGCCCAGCGTCCCATGTTCTCGATCTCTTTGCGTTGCTCTTCGCTGATCCCTTTGGTTTGCCCGCCGGGAATGGAAGTGCAAGGATGCACTTTGCGCCCGCCGATCATCTCGATCACCGTATGTCCATATTTGCGCGCCTGCAGCACCTTGCCAGCGATCTCCAGGCCCACCTTGTGGATGACGCCCAGGATGTTGCGCTCGGCCACCGGCGCGTCGGGTCCCATCACGAAATCG
>JBBEBI010000056.1:0-13904 GCA_040882365.1 Anaerolineales bacterium | reverse complement strand
CTAGCTTTAGCTTAACGATTTTGCGAAGCAAAATAAATCTTAGATTTTGTGGGGGGCGTTGTCAAGCACTAGATCATGGAACCCCATAAGTTTTCCACATTGTGGAGAAACAGGGGAGAGCCACCACCAAATAAGCATGGTCGATATTCCAACAACCAGAGACGGAAAATCGACCACTCAGCGGCCAAGACGCGCATTCACAAAGTAACCACAGCCAACCAAAGATCTAAAACCCACCTTGTTGGAGCAGGCATTGATAAAGGCGTTGAATGCTCTCAACAGGTGGCCTCAAGCCTTCGGGCATCGAGCCACTCGGCCTGAGCGGGGAGAGCCGCCTTGTTCGGATAGGTGGCGGGAAATTACTCCCGCGCCTGGCAATCGTGTGCCTGGATATCAGCAAAGGCAAGGAACGGCACACCATTTCCGGCATGACCTACCGCTCACCAAGGCGGTGCGTGTCGGGTTGAGCCCGAGGTGAAGCGTTTCGGGTCGACCCCGACCGCCAACTCTGCGCCTCTGGTTGACCATCCTATAGTCCGTCTGGTCACCCCAAAGGCTGCCACGCCTGCTGTTCGCTGCCGCTTCCAGCAAGCTAACGTGTTGGCGGTCGGCGTCACACAACGCCGACACGCAAGCGCGGCTGGTGACATCTCCCCGAAACCCCTTCTGCCTGGCCGCGAAAACCAAGGGAGCGCCTTCGGCGCTGATTGAAAGAAAAAGACCTTTAAAACCTTTTGCCTAGGCCTAGAGCCTACCAGCCGCCTCGCCTGGTCAAGGACTTCGTCAAAAAGCGACTTCGCAAGTCCGCCTTCGGCGGCTCCTTGACAAGGCTGCGGACTGGCTGAGTGATTTCTCTAGCCAGGCCAGGGGAAATAGGTTTCTAACTGCCAACCGAGATATGCCAGGTGGCCCGCTCGATCTTTGAGAAATATTCGAGGGTGAAATATAGGTCAGTTACGCCAGGCAGAAACAAATTGTCCGGATCAAACCAGTTCGTCCACTGATCGTCATAGGGAGCAGCGCCAATAAACATCTTGGTGTTGGCTGGAACTATCTCGTCGTCGTCCTTCTGGTCAAACCGGCTGTCGACCTCGTATCGATTGCCCTGGTTGTCTCTGAGAAATGTGTTCTGGACTGTTGCCCAGTGGAAATAAACAGTTTGAGACGACTGGTTCCACATTTCTACCAAAACATAAATCCCTTCCCAGTCAACTTCGTAACTAAATAACCTAAACCAAAGATCGCCTTCCTTGTGCCATTCGCCGAGTTCATAAATTGGCCCAAAATTATAGGTGGGGGACGGTCGAGGGGTTGGAGTTCTGGTGGGCAGTGGAGGGGTCGTTTTGGTGGGAATCCTTGTATTTGTGGGAACTTTAGTCGGAGCCGAGGTCGACCTCTGCGTGGGTGATAGGCCACTGCCGGCTAACTCAGAATGCTGCGTAGGCGATGGATTCGCGCTGGCTAACACGGATTGCACCGCTGCCAAACCATCGAAATACCAGAAGGCGACTGCACTAACAACCAACAGCAACAAGACCACAGAGAAACATGATGGTCTAAATCGCCGCCTTGGTCTAACCGGGGGCTGTAACTGCATTGGCTCTGAGACAACCAGTGCCTTCATGGCTTTCTGATCTTGATCGATCATTTCCTCGACTTCCGAGGGAATAGGCTCAATGATTTCTGGCTCGGTGCCCAATTCTTCTGGCTGAGATACATCGACCTTTTCCAACCGCTCTTTTACTAGCGGCCAATATTCTTCGCGTAAAGTAAACGCCCTGGCTTTCGGCGGTAATCCTATAAGTCCCAATTTCACATAGATGTTATGCATATGCGATTTGACACCCTGAATCGAAATAAACAACCGCTCGCCGATTTCCCGATAGGTCATACCTTGACAGCAAAGGTCAAGGACTTCGCACTCTCTGTTAGAAACCTCTTTAAATCGCTCAATGTAGTTCATTTGCTCTCCCTTAAACAAAGGTTTAAAGAAAAATCACAGTTTGAAACGGGACAGGCAAAACTTAAACCTTATTTCAACCCTATGTCCCATGTTTTTTCGCCTATAGATTGGTATCTTTCGCCCACCCTGCGTAATCTCCCATGTGAGCCGTAGGGATTTATACCATCGAAGGAGAAACAGCATGAACAAAAGCCCCTTTGAAACTCTCCAATTTGACCGTCGCCTCCGCGTGAGGTTGTCGCCCAGGGCTATTTGGCTGCTGGGCACCAGCGGTGTTTATCTGCTTGCCTGGTGGCTTCTGCCAACAAGCACGCTCTTTTGGCTGGGATTACCGGTGATCCTTGCACTTGCATGGTGTGCCAGCTTTGCCTGGCGTGAAGCCCTGCACATTCTCGATAACGCATTGCACCGGATTGAAAGACTGTAAGGAGAAACCATGAACGCTATAACCCTATACGATCCGCAAGTCCATTTAGCCCAGAGCAAGCAGGCAAAGAACCTCATGCATTTAGGGGGTCGCGAGGGTTGGCCCTTTGTAATCCTAGGGATCGCTCCTTTGCCAAAGGAACCAATTTATCTTTCCAAGTGGGAGATTGTGCCTGCTCACCTGGACTCATCACCGATTCCAAGCCGCACACTTGAACGGATCCAAACTATCTACGCTGAAGGAATCCGTCCCAAGGGTTTTGTCTTGGTGCACGAATTACCGAACCAAATTCCCGCAAGTGTGCCTGACGTGGTTGAAGGCGAATTTGTTGTTCGTCCAAACTATGAATTCACCCTCGAAATCGGCAAGATCGTTGGCACTGGCCTAAAGGTAATTGGAGCGGTTGCGCTAGCAGCCGTTACAGTTGCCGGAGTAGTCTTGCCCGCCGTGTTTGCAGTCGGCAGCGCGCTGCTTCTTGACCCTATTCTTGTGGCTGTTACCGAAGACGATGTTTGGATCGAAATCGACCGTTGGTTGGAATAGATGATCGCCATGCTAGTTGGCATTCTGGGGAATCTCTGCAGCGGCATTTGCTTATCGGTGGTTTCCCTGATGCTCTTTCGGCTGTTTTTGAGAAGCTCAACCGGAAACAGGAGTAGCTTCTTTCGCCGGATGCTGCAAGCCTCTTTTTTCTTTTATGCCAGCGTTCTAAATAGACTGAGACCGTATGTAGCCAAAATCCTGCCACTGGATTTACTTGCGCCAGTTCCACGGACGTTATCGGCGATTGGTTTGTCAGTTGGGCTTGGTTGGGGCGTTCTGGCTCTTGTGGGTTTATCCATGCCTACCTGGTTACTGATTTTGTTGTTGCTACATGGAGCTTTCGTGGGTTGGTCGTGGGAACGGATCGCCTTGCCTGATGATTTTCATTTAGGGACGCGGTTGGAATGAGCTTTACAAAGTGGCTCATGGGTCATAGCGAGGTGGCGCTTTCCGAGCGACAACGCTCGATGCACACCTATGTCATTGGTCAATCCGGCATGGGCAAATCAAAAGCCCTAGAAACATGGGTTATCCAGGATGTCCTGGCTGGAAGGGGAGTCGGGGTCATCGATCCCCATGGCGACCTGTTCAACCATCTCATTGCATGGCTTGCCAAACATCCCGAATTTTGGCGCAAGGTCATTCTCATCGACCCGACTGACCCAACCTGGTCAATTGGCTTCAATCCACTGGAAGCGACTGACCACACTTCGAGCCAACGGCTTGCCTTATTCATGACTGATGTTTGCATCAAACTGTGGAAGCTTGAAGTCAGCAGCGCGCCGAGATTGGTATGGCTGCTAACCAACACACTGCTTGCCCTGTCGAACTTGGGATTAACGCTTTCTGACCTGCCGCGGTTTTTAGCAGACCGTGATTTTCGCTCCGAGCAGTTAAGTCACATCACCCTACCTAACGTACGAGGCTATTTCGAGCATGAGTTTCCAAGGAGCGAAAATGGGGCGCAACAATGGATTGCACCAGTTTTAAACAAGCTGGGCGCATTGTTATTCGACCCAGATGTTAGCCTGATGTTCTCCGGAAAAAGCACCGTTGACTTTCGACATGTAATCGACAACCAGATGATCATGTTGGTTAATCTACCCAAGGGAATCCTGAGCGAAGGCTTGAGTTCGCTGATTGCGGCATTGCTAGTTGCCCTAATCCAAAAGGCTGCTTTGTCGAGAGCCGATACCCCCTACCGGTCGCCCTTCTATCTCTACTTGGATGAGTTCCAGCACTACACCACCGACAATATCACCGACATCCTCTCCGAGAGCCGCAAATACCGCCTTTCACTGACCCTGGCACACCAATATCTTGAGCAATTGCCAACAGAAATCAGGCATGCGGTCCTCAACACCGCTGGAAGCCTGGTGTCTTTTCGAGTGGGCTATGACGACGCGCGCGTCTTAGCAAAAGAGATTTTCCTATCGTCCCATGAGATAAGGCACATCGAACCTCGCTTCTACATGCGCCAAAGAGGAGTGCAGGCACTTCCACACTTAGAAAAAACCACCATAGATGAATTGGCCCGTGAGCTTGCCATTCTGCCTGCACGCCAATTTTGGTACAGGCGGCGCGGTTTATATCAGCCGGTTAAGGAAGTCAGCCTTTGGCTATCTGATCCACATATGACAACAGAGCTTAGAAAACAAATGCAGGAATTGCGTGATTTTAGCGGCAACCGTTTTGCCCATCGTAAAGCGGATTTTAAACAGCAGCCAAGGCCATACCAAGATCAACCAGACCTTCCGTTATGGACGGCCTGAATGCTAGAGTGAACCGATGCTACTGGAAACAAAACGCTTCGAACGAAAACTCTCGCCTCCACCGATGCGGTTTCAAGCGCGTGATGGCGACATTTTGGCAGCCGTCCATAAATACGATGGATTGCTTGCCAAACGACAAATCAAGCAGCTTTTCTGGCCTCAGGCAAGCCTACAAGCCATGGAAAGACGGCTTTCCTTGCTCTACCATACCGCCTACCTCAACATGCCTGATTTCGACCAGCGGCGTATTTATCCGATCAGCGAACCAATCGTCTGGCTAGGTTGGCGGGGAGTTCTATTTGTGGCGTCACAAATCGGTATTGAGATAGAGCCGCCCAAACCAGTCAACGAGAACCAGCTGCGAAGGCTGGAAAAACGCCTGCGTGAAGCAGGCCTTCGTTGGCAGCGGGAACCGCGGTGGAGTCAGATAGCCCACGACATTGCAGTCAATGATTTTCGACTGACTGTTGAGCAAGCGGCTAACCACTGGCCCTCAATTTCACTTGAGGAGTGGATTCCCGAAGGCGAATTCTTAACCAACATGGACACCGTGGTAATTTCAAGCGCGGATAAGCAGCGCAAGGGAATCCGGCCAGATGGCTTTTTCGTCCTGGTCGATCATTTGCGTCAAATCGAAAACTCACCAGCGAAAGCCCGCTTTTTATTGGAATTGGATAACAGCACACACCCTTTGAACCGATTCGGACGTGATAAAGCGCTTGCAGGCTTGGCCTACATCCGCAGTAATGCCTATCGCAAACGCTTTGGTTTCAATTCCGGCCGCTGGCTGGTGGTTTGCAAAAGCCAGGCGCGCATGATCAATCTCAAAAAGCAAACAGAAAAGGTTTTGGGTAGACAGGCAACTAATTTCTTATTTACGACCTTCGATAAGGTGCTGCCAACCACAGTCATCAACATGCCGATTTGGTGGCGCGGTGGATCGAGTGACCAGATTGCTTTAGTCGGAAACATCGGAGTCAACCATTGATTTTTGAAAGAGTTTTTTGCATGATAGTGGCTCGTCCCGCACGATTGCTTCAAAAGCAAGGAAGCGGTCGTGCAGCTTCCGGCGACTTGCCTGCTGGAAGTTGTGACATTGTTCAGGCGGCAAGAAACCTGAACAGGGTTATCGGGGCTTGTGATTGCCCCTGCCCACAGCGAGCAGGGGCATTGCTTTGCTAAGAGGTTTCCATGAGCGAAAAGATCGTTGAGACAGAGAAAGCCACCCAATTGCTAAGAGCACGCGAAGTTGCCAAAATCCTGAACATAAGCCTGGCTTTGTCTTACCGGCTAATGCAAATGGGCGAAATTCCTTGTGTGCGAATTGGCACAGCAGTTCGTGTCCGCCCCGAAGACTTGGACGCCTATATCGATTCCAATTTGACCAAAACTTTCTAATGCTAAGCTAAATTTGGTCATGCCACTCGAAGCTCGGTTAAAATCCTCTTGGCAATATCGCACCTTACCAACTAAATATTGCAAAGAGGAACCGTCTTTCCTAGCTCTCACTAGAAAAGGAGACTAGGAAATGGCAAAACGACGTTACAAAGAGGGGACGATCTATCAGCGGCCAAATGGGAAATGGCGAGCACAAATCTTGTTGAACGGCGGCAGACTCAGCGTTACGGCTGACACCCGCAGCGAAGCCCAAGCATGGCTTAGAGCGACCAGGAACCAAATCGAATCCGGCCTGACCCTTCGAGGCGCTAAAACAACCTACGGAGAGTTTCTCACTGAATGGCTGGAAACTGCCAAGCAACGCCTGACAATCGGCACACACTACAGCTATTCCCAGCTTGCCAAGAAATACATCCGTCCGGCTTTGGGAAAAATCAAACTGCGTGAACTGAATCCAAGCGTTATCCAGCGCTTCTACAATCAAAAAGTAGCCGAAGGCGTGGGCTTGCGAACAGTGCAGAAAGCCCACACCGTCATCCATGCTTCTCTCAATGCCGCGCTAAAAATGGGGCTAATCGGTCGCAACCCCGATGATGCTACCCAGCCGCCAAAGCCAACTCATAGAGAGATGCGCTTTTTCAACCAGGCTGAAGTGAAAAGATTGTTGCAAACTGCCAAGCGCCTTGAAGACAGGAACTTTGCGTTGTACTTCATTGCCATCGTCACCGGCATGCGCCAGGGAGAACTGCTGGGTCTCAAGTGGGAAAACGTTGACCTTGAGAAGGGCATACTGAATGTCAAATTCAGCCTGACCCGCCTGCCAGGTGGCAGTCTCAAAAGGCAAAAGCCCAAAACCAAATCATCAGAACGCTCGGTCAAACTTGGCAAAGATTCGATTGCCGTTTTGAAAGAGCAGAGACAGCGATTGCAGCGGGAAGCGGAAAGGTCGAACGGGTACTGGCAAGAAACCGGCCACGTGTTTGCTTCATCAGTTGGTACCCCAATCGACCCAACAAACCTTACCCGCCAGTTCAATCACTTTCTTAAAGTGGCTGGACTAACAAAAGTGCGCTTCCACGATCTCAGGCACACTGCCGCCTCGCTGATGCTAAACAACGGCGTCGATGTGTTAGTTGCATCGCGTCGCCTGGGGCACGCAAAACCTAGTATCACCTTGGATGTGTATGGCCATCTAATCCCTTCCGTCCAAGCAGAAGCGGCCGACGTGATGGATCGTTTGGTTGTGGACTAAAAAAAATTGCACCCAAATTGCACCCAAAATCGCCAACCCTACCAAAATCCAAGAAAAATCCCCCGATTTACGGGGGAAATGAAGTGGCGAGGGAGAGATTCGAACTCTCGACCAAGGGCTTATGAGTCCCCTGCTCTACCACTGAGCTACCTCGCCGTATTCGCAGAGGGGCGAGTGTACTATGCGCATTTTCTGTTGTCAACGAGAGGGTAGGCGAGTTGACAGCTATGGCGTAATCAGTGAACTGTGATGAGCACTCCAGGAAGGGTCCGTTCCTGTTCACTGCTCACTATTCACTTCTCACTGGAACTGCGGAAAATGAGTCAACATCACCTGCAGCACCACGATCTCATCCGGCCCCACCAGCCAAAGGACCTCGACGCCGCGCGCATACACACAGCTGCGCTGCCCCAATGCCGCCCAGCAGTTACCGCCGCCCAAGGCGCTGGCTTCCTCGCCAAAGCGGGCCGCCACATACGACTCCAGCGCCGCGCCGAGCTGGCCGGCGTCCGCTTCGCTATCCATCACCCAATGCGCCGCCAGGGCCACCGCCGCGTCGCTCTGCCTGGCAAAGGCCTGGAACCGGTCTCCGCCCCATCCGGCTGCCGCCGCAGCCGCCAGGCCCGCCTCCAGTTGCGCTTCGCTGCCCGCGCCGTGCGCCAGGATCAGGAAGGTCAACCACTCGCCCAGTTCGCCCGTTTGCACTTCATCCCACCCCGAACCGAACGCCGGGCCGAAGGATGCCTCGCTCATCTGCGCAGGACCTTCTCCCGCCGAGAATTTCTCCGCATGCATAAGCTGCTCGCTGCTTACCGGTGGACTGGCATACAGCGCGTCCACCCCGCCCCACCCGCCGGACGCGAACGC
Organism: Anaerolineales bacterium; assembly: GCA_040882365.1. Classification (GTDB taxonomy): domain Bacteria; phylum Chloroflexota; class Anaerolineae; order Anaerolineales; family UBA11579; genus JAMCZK01. The sequence continues at coordinate 5,682 of JBBEBI010000056.1, read as the reverse complement.
GGCTTCGGCCAGGGCGGGGCCGTACTGCCCGGGAAAATTCAGGTCCATGGCCGCGAAGCCGGGCGACGCCTGCTCGCCGGAGGGTGGCTCTGCGGTCAGCTCATCCACAGCCTGCTGAACCTCGGCGGCGCCATGGCTCTGCAGCCACTGGTCCCCTGCCAGGCTTGCATCTCCCTGTACCAGGGCGCGCAGCGCCCGGCAGGCGTCCGAGAAGGGCGAGCAGCCATTGCTCGCCTGCTCCACCTGCGCAAGCGTCGAGGCGATCAGGGCGCGGCCAAGCAAGCGCGCAAATTGGAACGGCATGGCGCCTGAAAAACCCTCCCCTTCCAGGTAAATGCGGTTTTGAAACTGGATATAGAAACCGCCCAGCGGATCGGTGTGGCGCCTCAATTCATAGTCGGTCAAAAAACTACCTTCGCCTATGAGGCCCAGGGCTCGCAGAATTTGCTCCTGGTTCTGCAATTCCAGCGCCCGGTTCTCATCGAAATATGCGCTAGCCAAGATCAGCGCAGCCTCGCTCTGGGGAACCATGGCGCTTTGGACATCCGTGCTGAGTGTGAGTCCGCGCAGCGCGGTCACCTGCTCGGCAATTACCTGCATGGCAGCCTGCGTTTCGGCGTCCGGAGTCGCCAACTCGACCGCGGCAAGTGCCGGCTCCGCAGTCGGCGAAGCCGTGGGGGTTGCTGTTCGGGCCACACTGGCCGTAGCGGAAGGCAAAGGCGTCCGCGATGGAGCCGCCGCCCTGCCGGGGATAAAGTACCTGACGGCCGCAAACCCCAGTACCAACAAGGCGAGCATAGAGATGCCGAACAGCAGCAAATTAACTATTCTGGCAAAGGGCTTTTCTTTAGGGTCCAGCTCCGCTTCTGGCTCTCTCCGGAGCTCATTTTCCGCCTGGGCTTCGGCAAGGAAGGATTGCGTTACGGTCAACGGCGCGGGCACGGGTGGCGCGGCGGGCGGGGAGACCGCCGGCGCTTCCTCTTCAATCTGGTCGCCGCGCAATTTTGCCAGCCGTTTGCGCGCCAACAGGAACTCGGGATCGATCTGCACGGCCTGCAACAGAGCGTATTGCCGGCGCTGCGGGTCATCCAGGGTATAGCTGAGCAAGTACCAGGCCTGGGCGTTCTCTGGTTCGCGGCGCAACAGCTCCACTAGAAATTTGCGTGCCTTATCGGTTTGCCCGGCGCGGATCCAGGCCACTGAGTTTTTCAGGCCAGCAGCCACCTTGCGGTCCATGCGGGGATTATACAGTTGAAGGAATTGAGGCCTGTGGTTAAACAAAAACGAACTGCCTTTGGTGCAGTCCGCCAATTTCGGTGGTACCTATTTCCTTATCCATCGTCCTCCTCAACTTCTTCTGTTTCCTCTTCTGCATCCTCATCCTCGGCCAACTCATCTTCTTCACCCTCCGGAATGAAACCGGCCTCTTCCCAATCCTCCTCTAATGCCTCGTTGTCATGCCAGGCATCCTCCGGGTTAACCTCGCCTGACGGAGAGTAGGTAAGGCAGCCTTCCTCGGGATCCAACTCGATGGCCGCTGCAGCGCAATAGCCCTCGTCGAGGAAAACGCAATCGATGTAGTGACAACGGATCCTGGGCATGGTCCAGCTTTCAAACGCTCTTCAGCGCAGTTCTCAGCCGCAATCCGGAAACAACCAACATAAAAACCAGCACAACCGCGGAGATTACACAAAACAGGCACACCGCGCGAATTACATAGATTTCTAAATACGTCAGATAGGCTGAATAAAGGACGCCGAAAAGCGACATGCCAAACACGATCATGGATCCATTGATGGCAAAAAAATCGGCGTGGGGTTCGAGCAACAAAACCGCCAACATGATGGCATAGGCACCTGCGCCCAACAAAGCAATAGGCACATTGCCGATCTGCGAAAAGGAGCTGGCGTTCACGATCTCACATTCCTGGCCGGAAATGCATGTGCCTCCGGCGGCAAGTTTCACATAGATCAAATAGAGCGAATCAACCAGGCCGACCAAGCCCAATGCGATCAGTGAAATTCTCAACCACCGATCACCCCGCCGTGGATCCGATGCCTTGCTAAGCAAACCGACACCTCCAAACTAAAAGGGCCAAACTTCCACGAGTGAACCTGCCGATAATTCTTTGAGGCCCGCGGGCACTACCATCAGGCCATCCGCCCGGACGAGCGAATAAAGATTACCTGAACCCTGATGGCCTGTCAATAATACGGCCGGGCCTTCGCCCTGGTTTTTAATCTGCACGCGCAGATATGATTCACGTCCGTCCGAACTCACCCTCTCCAACAACCGCGCCGAAATCACTGGCCGCTGCCACGCGCGCATGCCGGCCAGCTTGTGTAGCGCCGGGCGCACGAACACTTGGAAGCCTACAAATGCCGAAACCGGATTACCTGGCAGTCCTATATATGGCATGTCCGCATAGCGGCCAAATGCAAATGGCTTCCCCGGACGCATATTCACCTTCCAGAAGTCGAGTTGGCCTCGGCTCAACACGGCCTCGCGCAGGTAATCAAAAGCGCCTACGCTCACCCCGGCCGATGTCAGAATGAGGTCGGCGCCGGCTTCCAAGGCACGGCCAAGATGTAATTGCACATCCTGCAATTCGTCGCGGGCAATCCCCATCAAAATAGCCTCGGCGTTGCAACTCTCCACCAAGGCGGCTAATGCAAATGAATTGGTCTCGTAGATTTTTCCCGGAATCAATTCATCGCCAACAGATACCAACTCGTTACCCGAAGATAAAATGGCAACCCGCGGTTTCCGGTAGAGTTCGACTTCGGCCTTTCCTTGCATAGCCAGGAGCGCCAGCTCTTGCGGCCTAACCCTACTGCCGGCGCTTAGCAACAAATTGCCTCGGCGAAAATCTTGCCCGGCAGGCCGCACATTCTCGTTGGCTTCTACCTGACGGTTTACAAGTACATCCTCCGGCAATCTCGCGCCGGCCTCGGCCACAGCCGTGTCGGTATCCTCCACCGGCACGACCGCATTGGCGCCAGCCGGCATCGGCGCGCCCGTCATGATGCGCACCGCCTGCCCGGCCTGCACTGAGCCTTCAAACGGGGCGCCGGCGGGCACATCCCCGATGACTTTTAGACCCACCGGCTCTTTCTCTGAAGCCCCGCTCACGTCCGCCGCCCGTATGGCGAAGCCATCCATGCTGGAATTGGCAAAGCGGGGCGAATCCGCCTCGGCACACACGTCTTGGGCCAACACGCGAGAACCTGCCTGTGACAGGGGCACGCGCTCCGCACTGCATACAGGCAGCGCGTCGAGCAGGCGTTGGCGGGCTTCAGCTACGCTAAGCATTTGGAGAATTGAGGTCAACCTGCCCGCACGCGGCGAGCTTCCAGCACATTGGGAAGCGTCTCGACGCGCGTCAGCACCCGGCTTAGTTGGCCGATGTTATCCACGTTCAGGATCAAATCGAAGGTAGCTTCGTTACGGTCCACGTCTACCTTCACCTGGCTCATGCTAATGCCTTCATCGGCGATAACCGTCGATACATCGCGCATCAGGCCATCCCTGTCATAAGCCAGGATGCGCACCGCCACGGGATAAGTAGTCTTCGGCGCGCCCCACGACACCTGCACTAAGCGTTCCCGGTCCTTCACCCGCAGTATATTAGGGCAGTCTTTGCGGTGAATGGTAGCCCCGCGCCCTCGCGTGATATAGCCCACGATATCGTCGCCCGGCACCGGTTTGCAACACTTGGCCAGATGGCTGAGGAGGCCCCTGAGTCCCAGGACATTGACGGCCTCCCCGCCCACCGTGGGGACGGCGCGTCGCTCGGAAATGATCTCCGCGGGCTTTTCCTCTCGTTCCAAATTGAGTTTGGCAACCAGGCGCCCCATGGATATTTCGCCGATCCCGAGTGCCTCGTAAAGCTCCGCCGCATTTCGCAGACCGACCCCTTTGGCCATGCTGTCTACATCCGGTTCAAGGATGCCCAGGCGATGCATTTCACGGTCAAAATGAGTACGCCCATTGGCGATGTTCTGTTCCTGATCCTGTCGTTTGAACCACTGCCGCACCTTGCTGCGCGCTCGTTCCGTGTTCATCAAGCGCAAATTCGGGTTGAGCCAATCTCGGCTCGGGCCGCCGCGCTTAGTGGTGAGAATTTCCACCTGGTCGCCAGTTTTCAAGTGGTACTCCAGCGAGACCAGCTTGCCGTTCACCTTGGCCCCCCGGCAGCGGTGGCCCACGTCGGTATGCACGTGATAGGCGAAATCGATCGGCGTTGCGCCTGCAGGAAGGTCGATGATGTCGCCCCGCGGGGTGAAGGCATATACGCGGTCGCTGAAGACGTCCGTCTTCATCGTGTCCACGAATTGGCCGGCGTCGTCCACGTCTTGCATCCAATCCATGAGCTGGCGCAGCCAGACCACCCGCCGCTCGAATTCCTTGTCCTGGGGCCTGCCCTCTTTGTAGCGCCAATGGGCGGCGATACCGTATTCGGCGCTTTCGTGCATTTCCTTGGTGCGAATCTGCACTTCCAGCGGACGGCCGTCATCGTAGATTACTGCCGTGTGCAGCGATTGATAGAAGTTGTCCTTGGGCGCAGCAATATAATCATCGAACTCCCCCGGCACCGGGCGCCAGTGGGTATGGATCAATCCCAGCACCTGGTAACAGTTGGGGACATCCTCGACAATGATGCGCACCGCACGCAGGTCCATTACGTTTTCAAATGCGACGCCCTTACGCCGCATCTTAGAAGATATGGAATAGATGTGCTTGGGGCGGCCGGTAATCTCTGCCTTGATGTTCTCCTGGCCCACAAGTTCTTTGAGATCGGTGATGATTTGGTCTAGTTGTCTCTCCCGTTCCGAGCGCCGGTCGGCCAAACTTGCGGCGATCTGCTTGTAGGTGTCCGGCTCGGAGTGGCGAAAGGCCAGGTCCTCAAGCTCCCACTTGAGCTGCCAAATGCCCAGGCGGTTGGCCAGAGGTGCAAAAATATCCAGAGTCTGGCGGGCAATACGCTTTCGTTTATCTTCAGGCAGGGAACCCAGGGTACGCATGTTGTGCAAACGATCGGCGAGTTTAATGAGCACCACACGCACATCTTCGCCCATGGCGAGGAAAGTCTTGCGCAACGTTTCCGAGGCGAGGTCAGCAGTTCGGCTGCGATCGGTGTCGCTTCCAGCCCGCCCATTGCTGCGGCCCTTCTTCCCTCCGCCTGTCATACGCGAAACCCTAGGCAACTGGCTTAGTTTGGTAACTCCATCTACCAGCTTAGCGATTTCATCGCCGAACTCCTGGCGAATGCCCGCCAGGGTGGTTTTTGTATCTTCGACCGAATCATGCAAAAGTCCCGCAGCGACTACCACCGGCGGGACATGAAGTTCTGCAAGGATGATGGCAACGGCCAGGCAATGATTGACATAAGGCTCGCCGGAGTCCCGCTTCTGGCCCTTGTGGGCCTTTGCCGCAAAGCGGTAGGCGCGTTGCAACAGATCCTGGTCGGCAGGGGTATAGCGCGTGGGCAAGGCCTCCAGCAGATTGCCAATTTCCATTTTGCAGCTAAGTATAACCACGCCATTTGACCGAATCAAGCGGCCTGCTTGACCCTGCCTCTTTGCGTATGGTAAACTCCGACGCGTCGCCTGTTTTTAGCGACGCAAGGTCTCGTGGTGTAGCCTGGCTTAACACGCTGCCCTGTCAAGGCAGAGATCGCGG
>JBBEBI010000055.1:29050-72966 GCA_040882365.1 Anaerolineales bacterium | reverse complement strand
CCCGACGTGGTGGTGATGGACATCCGCCTGCCCGGCAAAAGCGGCATCGAGGCCACCCGCGAGATCACCGGCAAATATCCCAAAACCAAGGTCATCATGCTCACCACTTTCGCCGATGATGAACTCCTCTTCGACGCCATTTCGGCCGGGGCGTCGGGCTACGTGCTGAAGCAGATCGACAGCGGCGAGCTGATCAATGCCCTGGACCGCATCGGCCGCGGCGAGTCGTTGCTGGACCCGGCGGTGACACAGCAGGTATTCAAGCGCATGCGTGAAAGCACGCGCAAGGCGGAGACGGAAGCCTTCTCTCCGCTCACAGAACAGGAGCTGAAAGTATTGGCCCTGGTGGCTCAGGGGAAGCGCAACAAAGAGATCGCCGCCGAAGTGTTCTTGAGCGAAAAGACGGTGCGCAACTACGTGAGTTCGATCTTGAGCAAGCTCGGGCTGGCGACGCGCTCGGAAGCCGCCGCCTATGCTGTGAAGCATCACATCGAAAACTTCACCCCCGAAGAGAACTAGGAGGATGGATGGAAAGTCTGTGGATCGTTCGGTTGGCCGTAAACGCCGTGGCCCTGTGGGCAGCTATCAGCCTGGTACCCGGGTTGAACGGCGCCGTTGTTGACCAGAATTGGGTCACCTATGTGCTGTTGGGTCTGATCTTCGGCCTGGTAAACGTTTTCATCCGCCCCATTTTGAAGATCATCACTTGCCCGTTCTACATTCTTACTCTGGGTTTGTTCAGCCTCATCGTCAACAGCATCCTGTTCGCGCTCACTTTTTGGATCGGGGCACAATTCGGCATGACAACCCTGATCGTCAGCTTTTGGGATGCCTTCCTGGGGGCGTTGGTGGTGAGCATCGTAAGCATCTTGCTCTACGCCATCATTCCCGATGACCGCCCAGCCTCTTCGGTGAAGCGGCCGTTATAAGAGCCATCCCTCACATAAGCACAAAGATGAGCGCCTCTCGGCGCTCATCTTTTTGTTGTCTCCGCTGCGTTTTAGGTGTCACTCTGAGCGAAGAGCTATCTAACTCAAATCGGGGGGCAGCTTCCCAGTCTCCGCTCAGGATGACACAGAGGTGATCCATAGAGTGGATTTCTAGCGTGTCCTCGGAATCAATCCTTTCTCTCTAAATATTCGTCCATCACGCTGAGCAATTCTTCTACATCGCTAAGACCGAGTTCGCCCATGTGGCCGATGCGAAAGGTCTTTCCCTTCAGCGGTCCGTAACCGTTGGCGATGCGCATGCCGCGCTCGCCGAGGAAGGCGTTGAGCTTGCCCACATCGATGCCGCGCGTATTGTCGATCGTGGTCACCGTCTTGGAGCGGTAGCCTTCAGGGGCGTATAGCTGCAGGCCGCGTTCGAGCGCCCACTTTTGCGCCAGCTCCGCCATGGCGGCGTGGCGTGCGAAGCGCGCCTCCAAGCCCTCCTTCAGCATGCGCTGCAATTGCATATCCAGCGCATACACCAGGCTGATCGCCGGGGTGGCCGGCGTGGAATCCTTGATGCGATGTTTTTCCATGCGCACCAGGTCGAAATACCAGCCGCGGTTCTTCACGGTTTCCGCCTTCTGCATGGCGCGGTCGTTAACCGCGGCCAGCGAAATGCCCGGCGGCAGGGCGATGGCCTTCTGCGAAGAGGTCAGTACGAAATCGAGTCCCCAGGCGTCCATCTCGATCTTGTCGCCGGCCAACGAGGAAACCGCGTCCACGCAGATCAGCGTCTCCGGGCTCGCCTCCTGCACGGCGGCGGCGATGTCTTTGATCGGATTCACCAGGCCGGTCGAGGTTTCATTGTGCACGACAAGGATGGCCTCGTATTTTTTTTTCTTCAGCGCGCTCCTGACCAATTCAGGGGTGATAGGCTGCTTCCACTCGGTTTCCAGGACGTCGGTTGCCTTGCCATTCGCCTCGGCCACCTGCTGCCAGCGGGCTGCAAACGCGCCGTTCACGCAGACGAGCAGGCTCTGCTGCACCAGGTTGCGCACGGCAGCCTCCTGGAAACCGGTGCCGGAGGAGGCACTGATAAAAACGCGATATTGGGTGTAGAAAAGCTGGCGGGCGTTATCGCCGGCCCGGCGAAAGATCTCCTCGAATTGCGCGCTGCGATGCGCCAGCATGGGCTGCGTCTGCGCAGCGGCGATTTTTTCGTTGACATCCACAGGACCGGGAATGAATAGATGACCCATTAGGCCTCCAATTGGCAGTTGATGAGAGCAACCAGATTGTAACCAGTTTGGCGGAATGGCCATTAAAGACAAAAGCCCCGAATCACTCGGGGCTTCCTTCTTTTTTATTATTTAATCGTTACTGACAGGCAGAGATCAGCCCGCCGAAAACATCGCACCACAGAAAATTGGCATCGATATACCAGAAAAGAAAGATCAGCGCACACGCGCCGAGCAGAGCTACCACAGCCACAATCATCATCCAGGGCTGGGTGAAGAGAGGCAAACGCAGCCCCTTACGCCTCTGGCGCCGCCGCAATGGTGAATCGGAGACTTCGGGTTCGCTTGCGGGCAAGGGCTCAACGGGGGGAACCGGCGCCACCACCGCGGGGGACGGGGGCAAGGATGCCGGGCGGGCAGCCGCTGGCGCAGGCGCGGCTTTCTCCACCGTGAAGGCGCTGATTTCGGCCTCATCCGCAGCCATGGCTTCATAAACAAAGGTGGCCTGGTCGCCAAAGCGGATCCGGTCACCGGATTTCAGGGTGACCACGGTGGTAATGCGCTCGTCGTTGACGAAGGTGCCGTTCATCGAGCCCAGGTCTTCCACGGCGTAACCGCCGCTCTGGGTGATCAGGCGCGCATGGCGCCGCGAGATCTCGACATCGTCGATCACCAGGTCGCAGACCGGGTCGCGCCCCAGCAGCATGCTGCGGCGCTGCAGCTGGGTGCGCTGCCCGGGTGTGGGGCCGGCCTGCATCGTGAGCACAAAAGTAGTTGCCATAGTGGATCAGGGTGAAGTCTACAGAGTCCCCAAGTCGCTGTCAAACGAAGACGAGGCCGAGCTAAATCTGCACGACTCCTGCTGCCATCTGCATCTCATAGCCAAAGGTCGCTCCGAAAGCATTCAACACCGCCTCGATTACACGTTCCATGCCAGGCAGCGGATCGAGCAGGTTTTCGATGCTGATCTGGTTCTGGTTATCCAGGCCGCAGGCGATGATGCCTTTCCAGTAGCTCATGTCCGGCGCCACGTTGAGGGCAAAGCCATGGCGGGAGATGCCGCGCGCATCCACCTTGACCCCGATCGAGGCGATCTTGCTGGGCGCCTGCTTGAGTTCGGGCGGGCAGTGCAGGCAGCGGGAGGCCACATCCGCCTGCACCCACACGCCGGTCTGGCCCTTCACCTGCCCGGCAGGGATGCCCAGTTCGGCCAGCGCCGAAATGAGCACGGTCTCCAGATTGCGCAGGTAAGCGATGTAATCGCCCTGGGCGATGCGCGTTTTTCCGGTGTCAGGATCCACGGCTACTTTCCCTAAGGGAAGTAGCGGATAGCCCACCAGTTGGCCGGGGCCGTGGTAGGTCACATCCCCGCCGCGGTCTACCCAATGCACATCGACGTGCTGTTCTTGCAGCCGCGCCTGCTCCCAGAGCAAATTCTCAGCGCGGCCGCGCGTGCCAAAGGTGTACACGTGCGAATGTTCGAGCAGCAGCATGGTGGGGAGCTGTTCGCCGGCAGCGATCTGCTCGGCGAGCTGGTTCTGCAGGTGCCAGGCTTTTTGGTACTCGGTAACGCCGAGGCGGAAGACTTGGCAGATGGTCACTTCGAGTTCTTTCCCTTATCGTGTCATTCCGAGCGAGTAAGGCCGCCAACGGCGGCTGTGACGATGCGAAGAAGTTTCAGAAACATGAAATAATGAGCAGCCATTTAGACAACCGTTTGATAGCTCTTCGCTACGCTCAGAGTGACCTGAAAGCACAAAATTATTCTAGCCGAAGCACCTTCGATAAAGATCGCTTTGCAGCAGATTCTCGGGGTCCACTTTGCGTTTCAATTTCTTGAATTGCTGAATGGTCTTCGCTCCCAGGTAGCGGCTGACCTCCTCACGGCGCAGCGTGCTGTCCTTGGCGAAATAGAAGCGCCCGCCGGCGGCCAGTGCCAGCTTGTCCAACTCGGCAGCCAGCGCCACCAGGCGGGCGCGGTTGGCGCGGGTCACGCGGAAATCGAGCGCCAGCGAATAGCCGTCCAGCGCGTGCGAGAGCAGGAACTTATCCGGGCGGTGGCGCTTGAGCACGCCAAGGTACGAAGGCAGGCCGGCGCGCTTGCAGGCGCGCAGCATTTCCAGAAAAACGTCCGCGGCCGCGGCCTTTGGCAAAAAGCTCTGGTATTGGATGAGGCCGCCGCGGCCATAACTGCGCTCCCAATCGGGAATGTAATCCAGCAGGAAATTGAAGGCCACCAACGCTTGCCGGTAGGTCTTGTGATTGCCAATCGTGCGGCTGCCGAGGTATTTGGCCAGGTTCACGCCCCAGGTCCCCAGGTTATTCACGAAAGGGGCCATCAGCGGCGGCAGCAGCCGTTTGGGGAGGACCCCAAACATGCGGTCCGGCAGCACCTGGGCGTCCACCCGCAGGCTGCGCTCCGCGTCGGGGTCTTCATCCGATCGGAGATAACGCGCCGCGTGGATCTGGCCGCGGCCCAAGCGGCGGCCCATGGCGGTGCAATCCACCCAGCCCACTACGTAATCCGACTCCTCGTGCTCGTGGATGGCGGACACGAGGCGAGCAAGGGTCGGCTCGGTCCAGGCGGTCACCTCGAGATTGCCCGAATAGATGTGCTTGAGTTCCAAGGTGATGGAAGTGAACACCCCCAACAGCCCCATGCCGCCGATCATGGCGTGGAACAATTCCGCATTCTTGCGCGGGCTGCACCTGAGGCGTTTCCCGCCGGGCAGCATGGCCTCGAACTCGACCACGTGCTCGCCCAGCGGCCCCGCCTGCCAGTTGTTCTTGCCGTGGATGTTGGCCGCCAGGCAGCCACCGATGGTCGGGAACATGGTGCCGGGCACCACGGGCGGCCACCAGCCGTCGGCCAGCACGTGTTTCCATAATTGCTCGATGGTCACGCCCGGCTCCACGGTGATGCGGCCGCGTTGTGCATCCCAGATTTGAATGCGATTCAACAGGCGCAGGTCCAGCACGATCTGGCCGCTGTTGAGCGCCGCGTCCCCGTAGCTGCGGCCTGCGCCGCGCAGCGCGATGCTGAGCCCCTGCTCGCGCGCCAGCGCAAAAATGTCGTGCAGCTGCTCGATGCGGTTGGGTTGGAACAGGTAGGCGCTGCGCTTCAGGGAGTGGCCGAAGTTTTCCAGGCGCGCCAGCCGCTGGGGCGGCAGGGCGCGTTCAACTTGTTTGCTCAAATGGACAGTCTCCGGAAAATGAAGGAAGGCACATTGCGCACGGCCAGCATGATCCAGCGCCAGATCCAGGGGATGTACACCAGCTGCTTACGCGCCCGCATGGCTTTCCACACGCCCGCTGCCACCTGCTCCGGGCTGATGACGCCGAACTTGGGCCCCCGGCTGGCTTTGAGCATCTCGGTGTCCACGAAGCCGGGCTTCACCGTGAGCACGTGAACGCCGTGGCGGGTGAGGCGGTTGCGCAGCGCCTCCAGGTAAGCGTCCAGGCCGGCCTTGGAGGCGTTGTAGCCCGGGTTCAGCACCCGGCCGCGGTCGCCCGCCACCGAGGAAATGCCTACCAGGTGGCCGGCGCCCATGCGCTGGAACAGCGCCGCGCCCAGCCCCAGCCAGGCGAGGCCGCCCCTCAGGTTGGTGTCGATCATCAGCTCGTCTTTTTCCAGATTGAATTCGTCGCTGGCCACCGCCGGCATCACGCCTGCGCAGTACACCAGCACGTCCATCCCGCCCAGCTCCTTGAGCAGGCGTTGGAAGGTGAGCGGAATGCTTTCGACGTCGGTTACATCGTGTTCGTAGGCCAGGGCGCGCGTGTCACCCAGTTGCGCATTGACCTCGCGGCACAGCTTATCCAGCTCGCCCTTGCTGCGCGCCAGCGCCGCCACCACATGCCCCTCGGCAGCCAGGCGCTGCGCAATGGCCGCGCCGATGCCGGACGAGGCGCCGACAACCAGCGCGCGCCGCCGGCGCGTCAGGGGAGACTCCGGCGGCAGTATGGGGGCAGATTTTCTTTTCTTGGCCATGGGGACAATTGACAATTATACAGTCGCGCCCCTGCCGGCCCTATCAGGTTCTATCAAGGCCGGGAATATAATCCCATTCATGCACAAAACGGATACGAGCGTCATTAGTTGGCTGATGGAAGGCGACCCGGCCATCCGTTGGCAGGTGCAACGCGATCTGCTGGGCGCAAAGCCGGCCATCTACGAGAAGGAACGCGCCAAAATAGCCACCCAGGGATGGGGTAAGCGTTACCTGGGTTACCAGGATAAGGATGGCATCTGGGGCAATGGGTTGTACTCCCCCAAATGGAAGTCCACCCATTACACCTTATGGACATTGCGCTTCATCGGCTTGCCGCCGCGCCATCCGCAGGCGCTGAAGGCCTGCCAGGTCCTGCTGGACAAAGGCTTCCTGCCTGACCATGGCATCTCCTACGCACCATCCCTCAAAGCCAGCCAAAGCAGCCGCGAGCACGCCGAGACCTGCATTACCGGCATGGCCCTGGCCATCCATTCGTATTTCCAGGTCGAGGATGAACGCGTCGACCGGATCGCCGAGCACTTGCTCGGCCAGCAAATGGGCGACCGGGGCTGGAACTGCCGCTCGTATAGGGGCGACACGCACAGCTCGTTCAACACCAGCTTGCTGGTGCTCGAAGGCCTGCGCCAGTACCAGCTCTTCCGTCCCAAAAGCAAATTGCCGCTCAGCGCTGCGCTGTCCAGTGGCCGAGAATTCTTGCTGCGACATCGTATATATAGATCCCACCGCACTGGCAATATCGTCAGGCATCAATTCACCATGGCCCCCTCCCAGCCCAGCTGGCAATATGATTTCCTGCGCGCGCTGGACCATTTCCAGGCGGCCGGGGAGCCCAGGGATAAGCGCCTGCAAGACGCCATTGACCTGCTGTTGAGCAAGCGCAGCGAGGATGGGCGCTGGAATGAGAACCGGCCCGCCTCGGGAAAGCGCTGGTTCACCATGGAAACGGCCGGTAAGCCGGGCCGCTGGAATACGTTGCGGGCGCTGCGCGTGCTGAAATGGTGGGGCGTTTATCCATGACATTGAAGCCAGCTAACCTGGCCTAAAGTTGTAATGTAACGACGCCACACAGGGCCGTTACATCCTATCAAGTTGCTAGTTGCTAACGCAATACACAGCCTATTAGCAACTGACAAGGTGCGAAGTTGATAGATGATAGAACGCGACACAGCACCCTATCTACTTGACAACAGGCGGCAAGCTTTCGGATTGCGTACGTGCGGTGTGCTTCGGACATGGAACCCCAAAAAAGACAAGATTGCAGGCTGGTTACCGCTAGCCGCTAACCGGCCTTGGCGCAAGATCGAAGGCTAGTAAAGCACAAAAGGCGCGGGTTGTGACGGAAATAAGGAGAGAAATCAAGGGTTAATAATCAACCGAATGAATAATTTGACTTAATCCAGGATCTGAACTATTATAAGTGTGCCCCCGCACGAAAATCGGCCAACGGCCGCGTGGAACGCAAGTTCCCTATATCGGGGGTTTTGCATTTAAAAGCGCCCCTCAAGGGTTTCTGGGGAAATTTTGTCCTTTTTGTTATACCACCTACCTATACGTTTTTTGCGTTTATCGTCTACATCAATAACCAAGCGATAATGATGATATAGATAATCAACATAGCGATAATCCAAATACTCGTACAACCTTTGCAATCCCCAAAGAAAATAGTCGGCTGCCTGTAATCCTGCGTGTTCGTGACTGTGAAGTGGAATTACTTCGATATTAGATTTAGTTGTTTTCTTCCATCTTTCATTGTATAGCCCCTGCGCTTTTCCTAATAGGTCGGCTAATTGTGCAGTTCTTGCTACGCCTCGTCTTGCTAAATGCACTTTATACAACCTGCTTTTCCCAAGATGATCCCTCAATAGCCATTGGAGATTTTCATCATATAAGTCATTCCTTGTATACCGGTATTTGGGATTTTGCTGCTGTTTGCGTTCTAATTCACGCAGGACAGCAAATTTGTCTCGAACAATGGCCAAAAATCTAAGATTGGGATAGTTGGCAAGAAATTTATACACTTCATACTTCACCTCAAAGCAGTCGTCGACGGCATGAAATTTATACCAAGTCCTTTTTCTAGGGTCGTCTATCCTCATTGATTCCGTATGTTGAAGATACTTGTCTGTCCTCAATCTATGCCTGAGTTCGACTAATTCCCGAGAAAATTGATTGGGGCTGTCAGAATACAAAAAGCCTATCATGAAGAACCTTGAATTGTTATCGCGGCCAATTGCCACATTACCCCTCTTGTCGAAAATGTGGTCCTGTCCCGCCTCATCTACGAAATAATGTGACTCTTCCAAGTTGACAGCCATGCTTTAGTTTACCGATCCCAGTGCTGATATAGACTCTAATAGCAAATACTTAAAAGTACAAGAGGAAAAACGATTCTCCTAAGATCAAATCGTATATCTGGACGAAGGTTTATCAAACGTAATAAGACAAGCATAAGATCAAGTGACGGTCATTATCGCGCGAGGAGGTCCCGGTATTGTTTGCGCAAGAGTTGGAAAACGTATCGCCTTGGCGCGAGACAAGTGGCAAATACAATTCCGGACCCCTGCCCTTGCAGCCATCTTCAATAGGTAGTACAGAATGTGGCATAGTTGCTTAGGTGCCCCACAGACCCGCGGTTTTGTTGACGACGGGTTTATAATCCGCCAATTCATTCCCCCTCGCCTATAGGAGACTTAATGCGTATCCTCGGTCGTGTACTGCTCGGTTTACTTGCCGTCATCCTCGTCCTCGTGCTGGCGGTGGTCGCCTATGTCTGGCTGGCCATCGACGATTCCTTCCCTCAGGTGGATGGCGAGATCCAACTTTCTGGCCTCGACGGTATGGTAGATATCTACCGCGACCAAGCCGGCATCCCGCACATCTACGCCGCCACCGAGCACGACCTGTTCTTCGCCCAGGGCTACGTGCACGCCCAGGACCGCTTCTGGCAGATGGACTTCAACCGCCACGTGGGGGCAGGGCGGCTCTCCGAGATGCTGGGGGCCGCCACGCTGGATACGGACCTTTTCCTGCGCAGCGTGGGCTGGGAGCGCGTCGCCCAGCAGGAACTTGCGCTGCTCGACGAGCACAGCCGGGCGATGCTGGAAGCCTACGCCGACGGCGTCAACGCTTACCTGGCGGACCACACCGGCACGGCGCTCAGCCTGGAATATCTCTTCCTCGGCCTGCTGAACAGCGGATACGAACCCGCCCCCTGGACGCCGGTGAACACGCTCACCTGGGCCAAAGCCATGGCCTGGGACCTGCGCGACAACATGGACAACGAGATCGAGCGCGCCCTGCTGCTGAAGACGCTGCCGGCGGAGCGCATCGAGGAATTATTCCCCGCCTACGTCGAGAGCCACCCGGTCATCGTTCCCGGCTCCGAGACTGCCGCCAGCAGCGGCGGCCAAGCCGCGGCGGGCCTGGACTTTTCCGGCGAGGTGAGCCGGCTGTTCGGCCGCCTCGGCGGGCAAGTGGCCGCCCTGGACGAGTTGTTGGGCGGCGACCCGGCCGTGGAGCTCGGCTCCAACTCCTGGGTGGTCTCCGGTGAGCTTTCGGTCAGCGGCGCCCCTCTGCTGGCCAACGACCCGCACCTGGACGCGGCCATCCCCTCCATCTGGTATCAGGTTGGCTTGCATTGCGCGCCCAAGGGGCCGGATTGTTCCTATGAAACCGTGGGCGTTTCCTTCGTCGGCGCGCCGGGCATCGTCATCGGCCACAACGAGCGCATCGCCTGGGGCCTCACCAACGTGGGCGCGGATGTGATGGACCTGTACATGATCAAGGTCAATCCCGACGACGAAAACCAATACGAGATGAACGGTGAGTGGGTGGATATGGAGATCGTTACGGAAGACATTGTGGTTGCGGGCGGCGAGACCGTGAGCCTGCCGGTGCGCATCACGCAATTCGGGCCCATCATCTCCGACAGCTTCGGCGACCTGGCCGATCTCAACGAAAGCTCCGGGCTGGACCTGCCGGAGTCCTACGCCATCGCCTTGCGGTGGACGGCGCTGGAGCCCGGCAACACCTTCCAATCCATCTTCAAGATCAACCGCGCCCAGAACTTCGACGAGTTCCGCGCGGCGGCGCGCGACTTCGTGGGTCCTTCGCAGAACCTGCTGTACGCCGATGTGGACGGCAACATCGGCTACCAGTTGCCCGGCCACATCCCCATGCGCAACCAGACCGACGGGCGCTGGCCGGTGCCCGGCTGGACGGACGAGTACGCCTGGCAGGGCTATATTCCCTTCGACGAGCTGCCCTTCGCGCTCAACCCGGATTCCGGCTACATCGTGACGGCCAACAACGCCGTGGTGGGCGATGATTATCCTTATTTCATCGCCGACTTCTGGGATTACGGGTTCCGCGCCCAGCGCATCGCGGACCTGATCGAGGCTGCCCCCGGCCCCATCGACAGCGTCTATTACCAGCGTATGCAAGCGGACAGCGTGAACCTGGGCGCGCTAGGGATCCTCCCTTCGCTCGCTTCACTCGAGTTCGCCGACGAGCAAGTGAGCGAGCTGCGCGACCAACTGCTGGCCTGGGATGGCGAGCAAGCCTTGGCGTCTGCGGATGCCGCGCTGTTCAACACCTTCTGGATGAAATTGCTGGCAGCTACTTTCCACGACGAACTGCCCGAGGACTACTGGCCAGGCGGCAACTCCATTTGGTATGTGACTGTCGGCAACCTGCTGCAGGACCCGCAAAACGCCTGGTGGGACGATGTGAATACCGAAGCCATCGAGACCCGCGACGACGTGCTGCGATCCGCCTTCGAGGCCGCCGTGGCCGAACTAAAAAGCAAGTTGGGCGGCAACCCCGCGAAGTGGGAATGGGGCAAGCTGCATACGATCACTTTCGTGCATCAGACCATGGACTCCTTCCCCATCATCGGCGGCCTGTTCAACCGCGGGCCGTTCGCGGTGTTCGGCGGCAGCTCCATCGTCAACGCCACCAACTGGGACGCGGCCAGTGGCACCTTCGACGTGACCAGCCTGCCGTCCAAGCGCAGCATCATGGATTTGAGCAACTGGGAGAACTCGCTGCAGATCAACACTACCGGCCAATCCGGCCACGCGTATCACGAACATTACATCGACCTGGTGCCGGCCTGGGCCGCCGTGGAATATATGCCCATGCACTGGGACCTGGCTGCCATCCAGGCGGCCGCCGAGGCGCATCTGGTGCTGCTGCCAGCCGAATGATTACGGCGTTTTCACAAGAAGACAAAAAGAGGTGGCGATATCGCCACCTCTTTTTGTCTATGGTTTGGGTGTCGTTCTGAGGGGCGAAGCCCGAAGAAGTCTATTTGTGATTAGAAACCAGACACACTCTACTTGGTTACGAGAGCCCTTCGCTCCGCTCAGGGTGACGCCAATTATTTGGCAGTTGCCGGCTTCTTCTTTCTACGGGCGCGTAATACTTCGATGATGGGCGGCAGTACGGACAAGACCACGATGGCGATGATCACCAGCGTGAAATTCTCTTTCACTGCCGGGATATTGCCGAAGAAGTATCCCAGGGCGGAGAACAAGCCTACCCACAACACGCCGCCGACCACGTTATACAGCAGGAACTTGCCGTAGGTCATGGCGCCCACCCCGGCCACGAACGGCGCAAAGGTGCGAATGATGGGCATAAAGCGCGCCAGGATGATGGTGACGCCGCCGTACTTTTCGAAGAATTCGTGCGTGCGGTCCAGGTATTCACGCTTCAGGAAACGCACGTCTTCACGGAAGACGCGCGGCCCGATGGCGTGGCCAATGGCGTAGTTCACGCTGTCGCCGATGATAGCCGCGACGCTGAGCAGCAGGAAGATGAAGAGCGGATTGAGGATATCCGGGTGCAGGCCTGCCAAAGCCGCGGCGGCGAAGATCAGCGAATCGCCCGGCAGGAAGGGCGTGACGACGAAGCCGGTCTCGGCGAAGATGATCAGGAACAGAATCAAATAGGTCCACACGCCATATTGGCCGATAAGTTCGGCCAAATGCGCGTCCAGGTGCAAGAAGAAATCGATGAAAGACAGAATAAGATCCATGAAGCGAGTTCTCCTTAGGTGGTTTTAGGCGCCTGCGAACGGGCGAAGGCGAGATTGAACTTGCGCAGCAACGCGACGCAGCCCATGGCGATGAACGCCAGGGCCAGCGGGGAAACGACAATGAAGGCGGGCGGCACGAGCCCGGTGCCGCTGGCTTGGGCCACCGCGCCGGCGCTGAAGAGCAACACCAGGCTGTTCCACAGGCCATGGATGAAAATGTTGAGCGCCAGGATGCCCAAAAGCGGCAGCGCCCGTTTCTGCTTTACGGCCCGCGCCAGCGCCCAACCGCTCAGCGCGGCGGTGAAGATGTGCATGGCGCTGACCCCGAAGCGGCCCAGCGCACCGACGGCCATCGCTTCCGGAATAGTGATCAAAGTCAGGTTCTCGAACAGCGCGTACCCGCCCCCGCACAGCGCGCCGAGGGCGAAGCCCTGCGCCTCACTGAGATTGCGCCGCAGCAGCAAATAGACGCCCAAGGGCTTGAGCAATTCCTCGATCAGGGGGCCGGCGAACCCCAGGCTGAACAGCCCGGCGAACAGGATGACCGGATCATTTAGGACGGGGGCCAGGAGTTGCACCAGCCTGTCCGCGCTGGGGTTGGTGCTGAGCAGCTCAATGGCGCGTCCCAGATCCGGGTTGAAGCCGGCGTAAATAGACAACAGGGTCACCAGGATGAATCCGCCAGCGGCTTCGAGAGCAAAGGCCAGCAGCGGCGTGGCTGCCAGCCCGCTGGCGAAGGCCCCCCAGATGCGTTGCACGGATCCGGCGGGCAGCTGGCGCAAGGCCAACCAAAGCAGCCAGGCGACCAACAGGATGGCATTGCTCAGATAGAGCAATGCGACCGGCCAAATCCGGCCCGCGTCTTGCGCCAAGTTGCCAAGGGCCAGCAGTAGGGGAAAGATCAGGATGGCAAAACCGAAAAGTTTGCCGCGCAGCTTGAAAGCCGCTGGGGTGCGCCCCAGGATGCGGCTAAGCCCCAAAAGCGTCGATGGGAAGAGCAGCAAGCCAACAATAAAGATGCCCATGCCGGGGATGAGCGCAGAAAGCAAATCCAGGCGCGGCAGTTCGCCCAGGCTGGCGACAAACTGAGCCAGCGCCAACATCCACGCCAGCACGATGCCCAGGCAGCCCAGCCCGAACTGCAGAATGGAAAGCCAATCGATTGTGGCCTGCTTTGCAGTCTTGAGGGTCAATGGACCTCGATGGTAACGTCGAGGATCAGGTCGCCGGGCGGTAGCTCGGCGCTTTGGGAGGGATCGCGCGCGGTGAGGCTTTCCACCACGTCCATGCCCTGGATGACCTCGCCGAAGATGGTGAATTGACCGTTGAGATGTGAGGCGGGACCGTAAGTGATGAAGAACTGGCTGCCGTTGGATGTGGGCCCGGAATTTGCCATGGCCAGCAGCCCGGCGCGGTCGAAGGTGAGATTGGGATCAACCTCGATGGCAAAGAAGTAGCCGGGATGGCCCCCGCCCGTCCCAGAGGGGTCGCCGCCCTGGGCCATGAAGCCAGGGATGACGCGATGGAAGCTGACGTTATCGAACCAATCGTGTTCGGCCAGGAAGATAAAACTATTTACTGCGTTGGGCGCTACCTGGGGGAAAAGCGAGATGACGACGTCTCCCTTCTGGGTATGCAGGGTAGCCGTGTAACTGGCGCCGACATCGAGGGCCATAGGCGGGCACTTGTGGAACTGGCGCTCGGCCAATAACTTTAGGCGAAGGATACGTTCCAGACTATTGAGATCATTCGGGCCTTCGTAAGGAAGGCCATTAATCAGCAGGAAGGGGGTGTTGGGTATCTCTAGCTCTTGTCCATCTTCCCAGGCCGCCTGGGCTCCGGCAACCAACGCTTCGCTGCGCAGGTCGGTGGCGAATTGATCAACGTCGAGTTCCAAGGTTTCGGCTGCGTCCAGCAACCAGCCTTCGAAATCCTCCATGCTCATGCCGGTCCATTCAGCTTGCCCGGCGAAGAGCGCATCGTGCATGGCCCAGAATTTGTCCTGCAGTCCGGCCGCCTCGGCGGCCTGCATGGAGAGAGCGGCCTTGGCGTGCACTGGCTGTTCGGGCGTGCCGATGAGCGGGTAGTGACGGTACACCACGCGCAGATCATCCGGATAGCGCGCCTCCAATTCGGCGAGCACTTGGCTAAATTGTCCGGAGGCCGGGGACTGGAAATCGCTGTATTCGACGATGGTGACCTTGGCGTCCTGTGCGCCGCGCTGCCAGTCAGCTTCGTTCACCGTTGCGAAGGGGAAGTCGGTGGTTTCCTCCTCTTCGGAGGCGGTCACCGCCGTGCAACTGGATGGCGGGTAAGCCGCCATTTCGGCGGGAAGCCCCGGCGCGGAGGTGGCCGCAGGGGCCGCCGCAGAACAAGCGGCGAGCAGCAACGCAATGACAAGGAGGCTGGCAAGGCGCATAGAGGGGAATTGTATCAAGGAGTCTTTGTGTCATCCTGAGCGAAGCGAAGGAGTATCATTGCCTCGGCGACATTCGTAATTAGAATGAAGTCCGGTATGTATTAGATCTATATTTTGAGCGGCCCCATTGCAATTCTTTACACCGGCGTCACAATGATCTCGAACGTCGTATGGATGAACATAAGCGCAAATTGATCAGAGGCTTTACCAGCAAATTCAATATGAACCGCTTGGTCTATTATGAAGAGTTTAATCACCGTTAGATGCAATTACGGCTGAAAAAAGAATAAAAGGATGGCTACGAAAGAAAAAGAGATAGATCTTATTCGGACTATTAATCCCAAGTTCAAGGATTTGAGCGAGGACTGGGAAAATAGCCTCGGCGATTTCAAGAGCTCTTCGCGTCGCTCAGAGTGACGAAGAGGGGGAATCCTTCTAATTCAGACTCGCTAACAGCTTCTGCAAATCTTCAAACGATGTCAGCCAGGCCATGCGGCTTACGAATTCTTTGAGAGAACTGCTGCGTGTACGTAGTTCGCGCACCGCCGCGCCCACCGGGTCTTCACCGGCGGCGCCAATGGGCGCGTCGGCGTAGCTGCCGTAAAAAGCGAAGTAGGCCTGGTTGAGTTTGCGGATGGCGTAGCCGTTGTCCCAAAAGAAAAGCCGCCGGGTCTCCATGTACTCTTCCGCTTCCTCGACCTTTCCCTCCGCCAGCAAGGCGTCCACCTGCACGCGGGTAGCGTGCATTTCGGTGTTGAAATCGAAGGCCGGCGAGGGAGGCGGACTGTCTTCTGCTGATGCCTGGGGCGCGGGAGCCGGCGGTGGGGGCACGAGTTCCGGGTAATAGCGGGCGATGACGGCCTGGCCGATCTCGCGGCCCACAATGTTGGCGGCGGTCTCGTTCATGGTGGTCAGTGCCGGATTTTGGAAATAAAGTAAGCCCAGCGGACGCAGAGTCAGGTAGTTGTGCATCCATTCGTGGGAAACCACTTCGGCCAGCCAATTCACGTTGCTGGTCTGCGCCACCATGGTGGGGTACACACCGATGCCACCCACGGGCACAACCAGGGTCGACAGGTTCAGCTCTTCGGCGACCTCATCTTCGATGGCGATGTGCGCATCGAGGGTCAGCTCGGTGCGCAACGAGATATTAGCCACCTGGGCAATCCGCTCGCGAGGCGAGGCAATCAGGTTCGAGGGCAACGGAGTGCCATGGAACAGCAGCGGCGGCAGGGGTTGGCCCAGAAAAGTGAATCCCTGCTCGGCAAATACCGAACTGATCTGGGCCTGCAGGATGCTTTCCGCCAAAGGAGCCAGTTCGCCGCGGCGGTAGTAGAGCCCGTCCAGATGCGCGTTCAGCTCTTCGATCTGCGTTTTCACCGCGCCCGGATCAGGGTCCGCATGCAGGACGCGCAACTGCCCTTCTGAAACTTGAATGTCCTGGATCAAGGCCATGGTGTCCAGCACCAATTGTTTTTGGGCGCCTTCGTCCAGGTAGCGTTCCGGCCCCAGGCTCCCTTGGCCCAACTTCAGCAAGGCGGCGTCCCCCACCCAACTTACGTAATCAAATTCCAGGTCCCAGGTGTAGGCGTGTGCGCCTGCCTCCGGCCCCGGGCCGCGCGGGGCTGCGCCGGTGACGCATTGAGTGAGCAAAAGCAAAAGTAAAAAGGGGGTCAGGCGGTGCACGGGGTCATGATAACTGCCCGCCGAGGCCACCGTCAAATGAGCAGATAGTGTGGACCGGAAGTCGCTCCTGCTATAATCGCTCCTCATGAATTTTCTTATTACCGGGGCGGCCGGTTTCCTGGGTTCGGCCCTGGCCAACCAGTTGTCGCGCGAGGGGCATTTGGTGCGCGGCCTGGACGATCTCTCCAGCGGGGAACCGCAGGCGTTGTTCGAGGATGTGCATTTCACCCGCGGCGACGTGAACGACCGCCCCAAGCTGTGGACCCTGCTGCAGGATATCGATTGCGTGTATCACCTGGCGGCGCGGGTGCGCGTGGCGGAGTCTTTGCTCTACCCGCGCGAGTACAACGACGTGAACGTGGGCGGGACGGTGAGCCTGATGGAGGCGATGCGCGATGTGGGTGTGCGCCGCGTAGTGTTCACCTCCTCGGGCGCGGTGTACGGCGACCAACAAGAACAGCCCTTGCGCGAGGACGCATCCCCCAATCCGCGCTCCCCTTATGCGGTCTCCAAGTTGGCTTCCGAATATTACGTGCGCACCATCGGTTCCCTGTGGGGCATCGAGACGGTGTGCCTGCGCATCTTCAATGCCTATGGTCCGGGCCAGCATTTGCCGCCTTCCCATCCGCCGGTGGTGCCCAATTGGCTGCGGCAGGCGGTGCGCGGCGGCTCGCTGGTGGTGCATGGCGACGGCAAACAGACCCGCGATTTTATTTACGTCAAGGACGCGGTGCGCGCCATGACCGCCGCGGCTACCGCGCCGGACGTGAACCAATTGGTGATCAACGTGGGCAGCGGCAAAGAAACCAGCATGCGCGAGCTGGCGCAAGTGATGTTGGATGTGACCGGCAGCCGTGGAGAGATGCTGTATGCGCCGCGCAACGACGCCGGCGTTTCGCGCATGTGCGCCGATACCGAACTGGCCGCCAAACTGCTGGGTTTCAAGCCGCGCACCGCGCTGGTGGATGGATTGAAGCTGACGCTAAAAGAAGACGAGCGTTACAACCTGAAGGTGAGGGTTTAATCCGTCTCTGCGAGCGAAGCAAAGCAGTCTCCCAGCCAGTGGTGGAGATTGCTTCGTCGGGCTTCGCCCTCCTCGCAATGACGTAAGGAGAGTATGCCAATTCACACAGCAGTCTTCGGCGGCGGGTGCTTTTGGTGCACCGAGGCCGCCTTCCAGGATCTCAAAGGCGTGCAGCTTGTGGTGCCCGGCTACGCCGGCGGCAATGCCGCCGCGCCGACCTACGAACAGGTCTGCACCGGCCGCACGGGCCATGCCGAAGTGGTGAAGGTTGAATTTGATGCGCAGCAAATCTCTTACAAGGATTTGCTGAAGATCTTCTTCGCCGTGCACGACCCCACCACGCCGGACCGGCAAGGCAACGACATCGGCTCGCAATATCGCTCGGTTATTCTGTACACGAATGAGGAACAGAAGCAGGAAGCCGAAAGTTATATCGCCGAGCTCAACCCTGAATTCGATAATCGCATCGTGACCCAGGTTCAGCCGCTAACCGAGATCTACGAGGCGGAAGGGTACCACCACAACTATTTCAAGAAAAATCAAAACGCCGGTTACTGCCAGGTGATCATTTCCCCCAAGGTTGCCAAGTTACACAAGGAATTTGCCAGTCTGTTGCAGAAGTAAGAATCACCAGAACCCGACGAACCGATCTATTCATCACTGGAAATAAGTTGCAGAACTCGGGGGGGGGTTGGAAGATTTGGTGCTGAGGATTCTTCGCTGGTCTAGATTCTCAATCGGGTGGGGTATGCAATACCCGCTCAGAATGACACGCATGCATTAATAATCCCGCTTGGCCCAGCCGGCCGTCGGCTCCTGCTCCCAGGGGTAAACGATGTACGCGTCCGTGCTGGCGGCGAAGTAATCCGGGCGGGTGTTGCCAAAGAGATTGCGATGCGGATTGAAGTGCAGGACGCTGGTGAACGGGATGCCGCCGGCCGCCGAGATCTTGTTCTTCACTGCCGTGCTGGTGCGCCCGGAGCCCCACACATCGTCCACCGCCAGGATGCGGCGGCTGCGCAGCAAGCTGTCTTCTGGAAATTGCAGGAATTGCGGCCAAACCAGCATGTTGTCGCGCGGGTTATCCAGCATGGCCGGGAAGTTCACTGCCGCGGTGAGGATCTCCTGCATGTCCATGCGCTCGGCCAGCATGCCGCCGGGGATAATGCCGCCGCGCGTGATGACCAGCATGGCGTGAAACTCGTGCTCGAATTGCACGATCAGGTTGTCGATCAGCCGGGTGACTTCATCCCAGCTCACCAGTTCACGGCGTAGGGCCACAGTTTTCCTCGACCTCTCATTGTATAAGATTTGTCATTCGGAGTGAAGGCGATTAGCGCCGCTTTTAGCGGCGCTGCCCAGAGCCTGCCCTGAGCGAGGCGAATGGGAGGAATTCCTGAGACCATTCTATTTCCAGTGAGGTGACTGGAGTGAGGATGTTTATAGGAATTCCTCGTCGGCCTTCGGCCTCGCTCGGAATGACAATCAGCGGCACCGCCCCTACAGCAGACTTGGGGGGTTCACCTCTACCCGCCAGCCGACCAGCTTAACCCCCCTAATCAGCGAGGCCGGATCCTGGCCGCGCAGCAGGATCTGCCAGCGGTACTGCCGGTTGAGCCGCGGGTAAAAGCAGGGGACCGGACCCACCATCTCGGTGGCGCGCCTTTCTCCCTTTTCCAGCAATCGTTCGATGGTGGCGCCCATAAGCCTTGCGTCCTGTTCCGCTTTGGCCACATCCGCATGGCGGTATTCCAGTCGCAACAACTGGGCAAAAGGCGGCCAGCGTAACTGCCGCCGCTGGGCGCTCTCCTGCTCATAAAAGGCGGCATAGTCGTGCCTGGCGGCGGCCTGGATGGCGTAATGCTCCGGCTGGAAAGTTTGCAGCACCACGCGGCCGCCCAGCGGGCTGCGCCCGGCGCGCCCCGCCACCTGGGTGAGCACCTGGAAGACGCGTTCTGCGGCGCGGTAATCGGGCAGGTTCAGGCCCACATCGGCCAGCACCACGCCGACCAGCGTGACCAGCGGCAGGTCCAGGCCTTTGGCCAGCATCTGCGTGCCAATCAAAACATCCGCCTGGTGCTGGGTGAAGGCGCGCAGAATGCGTTCGTGGGCGCCCTTGGTGCGCGTGCTGCTGCGGTCCCAGCGCAGGTTGCGCGCAGCGGGAAACAGTTTGCGTACTTCGGCTTCCACGGTTTCCGTGCCGGTGCCGTAGTGGCGGATCTGGGCGCTGCCGCAATTGGGGCAGGCGGCCAGCATCTGTCGCCGGTAACCGCAATGATGGCAGATCAAAGTGTCGGAGCGATTCTCGAGGTGCTGCGTCAGCGGGTTATCGCAATTGGGGCAGCGCAGCCCGTAACCGCAATCGCGGCAGAACACGTAAGTGGCCAACCCGCGCCGGTTGAGGAACAGGATGGCTTGCTGGCCGTTCTCCAAAACTTCGTTTAGCCCAGCTTGAAGCGCACGACTGAAGATCGAGCGGTTGCCCGCCTTCAGCTCGCGGCGCATGTCCACCACTTCGACCGGCGGCAGCTCCAGCGCCTGCGCATCCTCGCTCACTTCCTTGTATCGCCCGGCACTGCCCAGTCGCTGGCGATGAACGCGGGCCGCCTGGCGATGCGCAAGGATGCGCGCCGGCAAGGCGAGCAGCTGCCAAGAGCCGCGCTGGGCTTGCGCATAGCTGCCCACATCCGGAGTGGCCGAGCCGAGCAGGCAGGCCGCGCCGGCGATGCGAGCGTAGGCGATGGCAGCGTCGCGGGCGTGATAGTGCGGCTCTTGTCCCGCCTCGTAATAGCTGTCGTCGTGCTCTTCGTCCACCACGATCAGGCCGATGTCCGCCAGCGGGGCGAAGAGCGCCGAGCGCGGGCCGACGATGACCTTGAGCTGCCCGGCGCGGGCGCGCCGCCAGGTGTCGTAGCGCTCGCCATCCGAAAGCTCGGAATGGACGAGGCCGACCTGGCCGGGGAAACGCCCCAGGAAACGCTGCACGGCTTGCGGCGTGAGCGCAATTTCGGGGACCAGCACGATGGCCTGGTGAGCGGCGGCCAACGCATGATTCACTGCTCGTAAATAAATTTCGGTCTTTCCGGAGCCGGTGACGCCGTGCAATAAAATGGGTGCGGGCGCCGCGCCTTGCTGCGCGCTGAGCAGCGCTCGCCGAACCTCATCCCAGGCGCGCGCCTGATCAGTGGTCAACTGCGGCGGCTGGCTGGGATCGTAAGGCAGTTCGGCCAGCGGGTCGCGTAGGCTTTCGCGTTCGCTCAAGTGCACGAGGCCCAGTTCAGCTAAGGCATACAAGTCCTGCAGCTTGCCGCCGCTTTCCGCGTACAGCCACTCGGCGTCCATGGGGCCCAGCTTGTGCTGCAGCGCGGCCAGCATAGTTGCGCGGCGGGCGCGGGTGGCCGCCTGGCGGCCGAGCTTGCCCTCATCGGCCGGCGCGGCAACGAATTCCACCGTGCGCACGGTTTTCGGTTTCACCGCCGGCAGGGGCGGCAACGCCCTGCTGGCGACCAAACCCTTGAGCATCAAGGTGCGTATTGAGCTGCGCCAATTGCGGCGCGGCAGAGCGCGGTTCAATTGCCCGCCGCGCAGCGGGCCGCGCGCCTTCAATACTTTCAACAGTCGCGCCTGTGCCGGTTTCAGCTGCGCATCGAATCTTTCACCTTCTGGGGTCAATGAATATTCCACATCGGCCAGCTTGCCGATGCCCGGCGGCAGCATCAGGCTGACGCAAGCCGCCAGCGGCGCCAGGCAACTATCGGCAAGGTGTTCCGCCAGCTGCAGTTGCAGACCAGTGAGCGCCGGCTCTTCATCCAGCAGCAGGCTCACCGCCTTGGTCTCGGGCACGTCGGGCTCGGCCACATCGCCGAGCACCACGCCCTGCACCGTGCGCGGGCCGAAGGGCACCAGCACCAGATGCCCAGGTCGCAAGCGATCTTCAAGTTCAGCTGGGCAGTGATAATGAAAAACCCCGGACACGCGGGGGACATTGACGGCGATCTGCACGAACCGAGGCATGGATGCCTATTCGGAAGGCATGAAGCCGATGTAAATTTCGTTGTCGATGGCGATCAGGATGGCGCGGTTGGGAGTGATGGCGAAGGCCGTGGCCAGGCCTTCGGCCAGCGGCGTGGAGGACTGGAACTGCGTGTCCAGGCTCAAGGTCAAACTGAGGCGGTACACGGCGCGGGCCACCGGATCCAGCAAGAAGAGCGCGGGCTGCGGCGGCTCGCTGATCTGTAGTTGCGCGAAGATCACGCCCCCAATTGTTTCGCCGCTTTCGCGGCCCAGCCGCGTATCGGTGTATTGCGCCGGGTCTTCGCAGGTGGTGGGATCTTCGAGGTCGTCGCTGAAATGGCACAGATCCATATGGCCATCTTCATGGATCAAATATAGGTCATCCAGCTCAATGGCCAGATGCAACGCGCGGCGCAAGTTGGGCACCTCGGCGCCAAAGAAAAAGCGCGGCTCCTCGGCGTAGGAATAATCCTCGCCGGTATAGATCCATACCGCGTTAGCTTGTGCAGGGGAACCCACGCCACTGAGGACGTAGAGGTTGCTATTCTCTACCGCCATGGCCAGGGCAGTGCCCCAATTCGTATCCGGCAGCGTCAGCGTACGCGCCGAAGGGCGCTCGCCGCTGGCGCAGTAGATGACGTTGCCGTTGGCATCCATCGCCATGAGCTCTGCATCCAGCGCGTTGCCGCGCGGCAACAGGGCCAGGTCCACTAATTTGCCGACGATGAATTCGCCGTAAGGGCCCGGTTCGCAGGCGAAGTTGGCATCCAGCTGATAGCTGCCCGGCCCGCTATCGCCCCCCAGAAAGAAACGCATGACCTTGCCGTCGGTGGCGTTGAGCATATAGATCTCGTTGTTGGTGGCCACCATGCGTGTGATGTGCGCATTTTGCGCCAAAGGCGCAAAAAGCGCGGGGGTGAACTCCACGCGGCGAATGCCGTCCAGCCCATCCAGCGCCGTCTGGGCCTGGGCCAGCAGGTCCGCCGCCGTCTGTTGGTCCTGCTCGTAATGGGCGGCCCGCTCAGCGTAATAGATCACCCCTTCCCAGGCGATGCGGATCTCATCGGGGTTCTGGCTGGCTGCGGCGATGGCCGCTGCGTTCTGCGCCCGCTCCAGGTAATTGACGTAGAGCTGGCTGCGCCCGAATTGCAAATAGACCACCGCCACCAAAATGACCACGCCCACCGGAACCAGGATGGCGATGAGACCCATCACGCGCGGCGGCAGGTTGAAGACCGGCTCCTCGGGCAGCACGCGCTGCAGGAACTTTGCCACCGGGGGAGTGACGTGTTGCCACAGGGAGCGGGCCCGCCCCGAAATCTCGTTCCACCAGCTGCCTTTTTCCATGGCGGGCGCGGGTACTTGCTCCGCCTCGGGCGGCTGAACCTCCGCCTGTGGTGCCGGGGCAGCTTCTTCCAGTTCTTCAGGTACTTCCACCGCTTCCCAAGAGCGCGCTTCTTTTGGTGGCCGAGCCATTGGGGGGAGGAGCGCGGCCGCCTCGCGAGTCTCCATTTCTTGCCCAGAAAGGAGGCGCAGCGATCCCTTCCCGGGTTGCGCAGCCACCAAGGCGGCGCGCAATTCCGGTCCTGCTTCGCTCAGGAAGCGCCGGCGTAACGTGGCCAGCTTTTGCCCTTGCACATCGGAGAGCGTCTTCTCGTTCCACCCCGAGGGTAACTCCGCCAGCAATAGCACGAACTGGCCGACGGTCAGCTCGAACTGGGAAAAGCGAATGGCCGTGTCCTGGCTCAGCCCCAGGCCGCGGCCGGCGCTTTGCGGATCGTAGAAATGCTGGATGTCCCCGCCCAGCAGGAAAGCCTGCACGGGTCCGCACTGTGCCAAAGTGGCGCGCTGTTCGCCAAAGGAAAGGATGCTCAGCCAGGCGGCCGCCGGCGTCCCGCTGGGCCCAGCCTGGCGATTGCGTTGAAGGAAATAGGCATTCAGGCGTTCGATCTGTTCACGTAAGGCCGACGTGACTGCGCCCGGTGTGCGGAAGTAACCATCCGCCATGTCCTGTAACAGGCTCTTCTGGGCCTCGGGGCTGAGTCCGATCTCTATGGGAACCGTGAGTTGCAGCAGCAAGCGTTCGTCGCCGCGGCCGCGGGCTGGGCGCCGCGGCGGTTCGGCGGCCAGCAAACCCGGCAGGTAAGATTGATCCTGCGCGTCGCGTCGATGAAGGGGTGTGACGGTCAGATCGAGATTGGCTGGCATGGGGAGCAGCCGTTTACGGCCGCGTAAAAAATTATACTGGTAAAATCATCGAGGACTTTTTTGAACCAAGCCCCGCAACCCACAGCACAATTGCATAGGAGCCGCATGCGCATTGAAGTTATTGAAAGCGCAGACCAATGGTCCGCGTTGGCCGCAGAATGGCGGGCATTGCTCAACCACACTCATCAGCATACCCCTTTTTTGACTTATGAATTCCAGCGCGCCTGGTGGCAGCAGCTGGGCGGCGGGGAATGGCAGGACGCGCAGCTGCATATCCTCGTGGGTCGCGCCGCGGACGGGCGCGCGCTGGGCATCGCCCCGCTTTTCCGCGCACAGGATGCCAACGGCCTTGCCACGCTGCACTTCATCGGCAGCCACGAGATCGCTGACTTCCTGGATTTCATTGCCCGTCCCGAAGACCTCAACGGCTTTATCCAGTCCGTGTCGACCCATTTAGCAAGCCTACCCAAAGATAAGTGGCAAACACTTGACCTCTACAACCTGTTGGATAGTTCAGGGACCCCATCCGTCCTACGAACAACGACCGAGGGATTAGATTGGACTTTCGATCAGACTACCTTGCAGCCCAGCCCTTATCTGATTGTCCCAAAGGACTTAGATGGCTACATGGAAATGCTGGGCGCCAAACAGGGGCACGAACTGCGCCGTAAGTTGCGCCGCGCGGCGCGCAGCCCGGAGCCAATAACGTTGGAACTTATTTCTGATCCAGCCGAATTGCCACCCGCCCTGGAGGACTTCTTCGCCCTGATGACACAGGAAGCCGATAAGGCTCGTTTCCTTACCCCCGCGATGCGCGTGCAAATGGACGCTATCGCCCGCGCCACCTTCGACGCCGGTTGGTTACAGTTGCTGTTCCTCAACGTGGGAGATAAACGCATGGCCGGTTATATGAATTTCGATTATGACAATTGCATCTGGGCGTACAACGCGGGTTTCAGCAACGGCCACGCTAATCTGTCGCCGGGCTGGCTCATCATGGCCGAGATGGTGCGCTGGTGCGCCGAGCATGGCCGCAGGGTCTTTGACTTTATGCGCGGCGGCGAAAAATACAAGTATCGCTTCGGCGCCATCGATCGCTTTGTCCAGCGCGTGACAATTACCAGGAATTAAGCTAGTTTGCCCTTACGGGGGGTTGGGACAGCGAGGCGATGACGATAAGGCGCATGGGCGCCTTTCGGTCAGCTCGCCACTGCAATGGCGATGGCGTGCAGGTGCGTGTGGCTGAGGCTGATGGACCAGCGCTGCACGCCGCGCTGTTCGGCCAGCTGCTTGGCCTGGCCGTAAAGCTGCAGCACCGGCTCGCGGGCGGGGCCGCGCAGGATCTCGATCTCCAGCCAACTAACGGGGCCGATACCAGTCGCCAATGCTTTGGCCACAGCCTCCTTGCCCGCAAAGCGGGCCGCCAGCGAAGGCAGATTGCCCTTCAATTGCTCGATCTCTTTTGGCGTATAGACGCGGCGCAGGAAGCGGTCGCCATGGCGAGCGATGGCCTCCTCCAGGCGCTGCACTTCGATCAGGTCGACACCGGTGAGCAAGAGCGCCATCAAGCCTCCGCCCGCGGCGGGCCGGCCACGGAGACGGCCAGCTTGTTCACCGGCAAATGTTTGGCGGCCGCGGCGCGGATCTCTTCGCGGGTCACGGCCTGCACCAAGCTAGGGTACTGGCGATAGAAGTCCAGGCCCAACTGGTAGCGCTCGATGTTCATGAGCGCATCGGCCACCCCGCCGTTGCTTTCCAGCGAAAGCGGCATGCTGCCGATGTAATTGGATTTGCTGTCGTTCAGTTCTTCCTCGCTGACCAGGTCGTCCGTGAAGCGTTGCAGCTCCTGGAAGATCAGGTCGATGGCTTTCTGTTCGTTGGCCGGGTTGACGCCAGCGGCCACTTCCCAGGCGCCCGGGCCGCTGCCGCCGGCCAGGCTGCTGTACGCATAATACGCCAAACCAGCCTTTTCGCGCACCGAGTCGCCCACGCGGCCCATGAGTCCGAAGCGCCCGAGGATGTTGTTGCCCAGGCTGGCCGCCATGAAATCCGGCGAGAGGCGCGGCGGGCCGGCCGTACCGACGATCAGGTCGCTCTGGCTCTTTCCGGGAATGTCGTGGCGCTTGTAGGCGCGCGCGGGCAGGGCCTCCCAGTCCGGCAGCTCGGGCAGGGCCGGTTGGTCGGGGTTGGTCCAATCCTCGAGCGCGGCGCGCACTTGCTCCACGGCGGTGAAGGCGTTAATGCCGCCCACCACGGCCACCAGCATGCCGCGCGGCCCGTAGGTCTTGCGGTGGAAGCCGCGCAGGTCATCGATCGTGATGGCGCCGATGGTTTCCGGATACCCGTCTTCCGCGCGCGCGTAGGGATGCTGGCGATAGACGAGCTGATCGAAATACAGCGAGGCCATGTCGCGCGTGTCCTGGGTGCGCAGTGCCAGGCCGGTGAGCAATTGGGCGCGCAATTTCTCTACCTGATCGGTTGGGAAAAGCGGCGCGCGCAGGCCTTCGTTCAGGATATCCAGCAAGAGCGGCAGGTCTTCGGCCAGCGACTTGCCGCCGAAGCCGGCGGTGTGCGTGCCGGCGCTGAAGCCGAAACTGGCGCCGATGGATTCGAGCGAATCGTAGATGGCCTGGAACTGGCGCTTGGCGGTGCCGCGCATCAGCGCGTCGGCCACGAAATCCGCCAGGCCCAGCTTGTCGTCGGGATCGAACAGGCTGCCAGCCGGCAAGTAGCCGCGCAGCGTGACCGAAAGGCTGTTGGGATTCTCGCGCACCAACACCACGATGCCATTAGCCAACTCGACGCGGGTAATGTCGTCCCCGCCGGGGATCGAAGACAGGGAGAGCGCGGCCCTGGCCATCATGCGTCGTCACCCGCCGGGCGGCCATCGGGCTGGTACACGCCCAGCACGCGGCGTTCGGCGCGCAGGTAAGTCTGCGCCACGCGTTGCACATCCTGCGGCGTCACCGCCGCCAGCCGCGCCAGATAGGTTTCGAACCAGGCGTAGCGATCGAAGATCTCGGCGAAGCCCAACCAGAAGGCCTGGTTGGTGATGCTCTCGCTGCCGTAAGCGAATAAGGCCTGCGCCTGCTTCACGGCGCGGGCCAACTCTTCGGCCTTCGGCGCTTTGTCTTGCAGGCGGGCGATCTCTTCGTCGAGGGCGGCGATACCTTCATCGGCCTTGCGTTCCGGATGCACCACGATGGTGATGTCGTAGAGGAAAGGATCGATGGTGGCTTGCAGCCCGCCGCTGACCGCCACCGCTAGGTCGCGGTCCACCAGGTGGCGGTAAAGCCGCGAAGTCTTATTGGAGATGCCGCCGCTGAACATGTTCAGGTTGCTGGGGCCGGCCAGCAGGCTGTCGGCCACGGTGAGGGCGGAGAAATCGGGGTGGGTGGCGCGCACTGAGCGATACGCGGCTTTGACGAAGATGGTCTCGCCGGGACCCCTGGTGACCACGCGACGTTCTTCTTGCGGCGCGGGCTCTTCGGCGGCCACGCGTGCCGGCGCAGGTCCGGCGGGGATGGCCTCGTAGAGCTGGCGGACGCTATCCAGCATGAGCTGGCTATCGAAGTCGCCGGCCATGGCCAGCACGGCATTGTTGGGAATGTAGAAACGCTTGTAGTGATTGTACAAATCCTCGCGCGACATGGATTGCAGGTCGGCCATATCGCCGATGACTTCGTGCTTGTAGGGGTGCTTTTCAAATGCGGCCGACTGCACATCCTGGTCCAGCAGGAACATGGGGTTGTTCTCATTGCCCTGCCGCTCTGAAATGATCACCGTGCGCTCCGCGGCCACTTCCTGCGGGTCGAAGTTGCTGTGCACCAGCCGATCGGCTTCAAGGCGCATAGGGAGATCGATCTTGTCGGCCGGCATGGTCGAGAAATACGCCGTCCAGTCGATGTAGGTCATGGCGTTCCAGAAGCCGCCATCGCGGGAAATGTCCTTG
The DNA here is from genome assembly GCA_040882365.1 of Anaerolineales bacterium. Taxonomy (GTDB): domain Bacteria; phylum Chloroflexota; class Anaerolineae; order Anaerolineales; family UBA11579; genus JAMCZK01. The sequence continues at coordinate 45,440 of JBBEBI010000055.1, read as the reverse complement.
TCCAGCCTCCCGGCTGGGAAGAGCGGGGTGCCCTTGAACTGCATGTGCTCTACCCAATGGGAAGCGCCGGTGAGGCCGGTCGGCTCGTCCCGCGAGCCGACCCGCACCCACAGCCAATGGCTGATGATGGGCGTGGTGTGAATCTCCTTTAAAAGGACGTTGAGCCCATTGGAGAGTGTCGTTTTTAGGACATCCATACCTTGTTGCTTCCAGGGAAACGCCACAAACTATAGCACAGCGACCATGATTTGGAAAACAAAGGGCGCGTTTCACGTTCTGACAACGCCCTTAGACTATTGGTTCGTGACTTAAGATACAATGCCAGGGGATGCCAAAAGACGGCATCCCCGCCGCGAAAAGGATAGGATGCCCGACAAAAACTACTCCGCTTACACCGTAGTTGTCATTGGCGCCGGCCCCGCCGGGCTGTTCGCCGCCCGCCAGCTGGCCAATTCCGGGGTACAGGTGGCCCTGCTCAACCGCGACATCAAAGCCGGCGGCCTGGCCGAATACGGCATCTACCCTGACAAGCTCAAGATGAAGAACGGTCTGCGCCGCCAGTTCCGCAAAATCCTGGACCTGCCCAACCTCGAATATTTCGGCAACCTGCCAGTCAGCCTGGACGACGAACTTAGCCTTACGGACCTGCAGGCTGTGGGCTTCGACGCCATCCTGGTCACGGTGGGCGCCCAAGGCACCAAGCGCCTGGGCCTGCCGGGCGAGGAGCTGCCAGGCGTCCACCACGCCAAGGACCTGGTCTACTATTACAACCACCTGCCGCCTTTCAGCCAACAGAGCTTCCCTATCGGCAAGCGCGTGGCCTGCATCGGCGTGGGCAACGTGATGATGGACATCGCGCATTGGGGCATCCGCGCTCTCAAAGTGGATGAGGTCATTGCCATCGCCCGCCGTGGTCCCGGCGACGTGAAATTCGCCAAGCAGGAAATGGAGATCGTGGCGCGCAATCTGGACCTGGCCGCGTTGGACGCCGAATTCGAGCGCACCGCGCCAGTTATGCGCTCCGTGGGGCAGGACCCGGAGGCCGCCAAAACTTTCATCACCTCGGCGCTGGAGCGCGCCGAAGAGCCGGTTTCCGAAACGCGCTTTTCCTTCCAATTCCTGGCATCCCCCAACCGCATGCTGGCCGACGAACGCGGCCACGTGCGCGCCATCGAAGTGGAGAACACAGACCTGGTGGCCGGACCGGACAGCAAGACCAAATCAGTGGACCTGGGCACCTTCCGCGAAATCCCCTGCGATACAGTGGTCTTCTGCATCGGCGACCGCGTGGACGCTGGGCTTGGCCTCCCCTTGGACAAGTGGGGGGACTATGCGAAGAATCCCAAGCCGCGTTTTCCCGTGGACGAAACCTCCTACGAGGCCTATAACCCCGAATTGCAGCAGCCGCTGGAAGGCGTGTTCCTGGCGGGCTGGGCGCGGCTGGCCAGCAACGGCCTGGTGGGCACCGCCCGCAAAGACGGCACGAATGCCGCGCTGGCGGTGATCAGCTATTTGGAAACCACCACGCCAAAAGCCGCCGGGGGATTGGATCTCTTCTCGGAGAAGGCCGCCCAGCTGGAAAACCCTATCGTGGACAAGACCGACCTCACCAAGTTGGAGGCCGTGGAAGCGGCTCGCGCCGCCGAGCTAAAGCTCCCCGAATTCAAGTTTGACAGCAACGAAGAAATGCTGGCCGCCATCGGCAAGCTGCAGAGAGAAAAAAGTTAGCCTTAGCGATAGTGCAAATTGAAAAGGGCGCACTTGCGTGCGCCCTTTGTTATTTCTTTTTCGGGCCTTTTATTTTCGGCCACTTCAATTCAACATTCGCCCAAACCGGCGACATCATCACGAAACCGATGATCATCACGACCTGCCCCGCCAGCACACCCGTGCCCTGCCAGTAGCCAAAGAACGGCACGGACGGCAGCGGCCGCGTGCCTAATCCGAATACGTCCGCCATTCCCGAGGCCAGCGAGATCACATAACCCGTGCCCACCAGTCGGGAGCCGAGCTCCGTCACGACGGGCTTGGCCTGGCCGCGCCACATCGCCTCCATGGTGAAGTAGCCGCCCAGAGCCACCAAACCCAACCCGACCATGAAAACTTCGATTTGGATAAAACCGACCACCGGGCTGCGATCCATGCCGAACCAATCGGGTTTGGCGCCCAAGAGGAAAACCACAAGGCCGAAGAGGGCAATGCCCAGACCGATGCGCTTGCGCAGACGCCGGCTGCTGGTGGGTTGAGGAGTTGGTTGTGCGGTCACAGGAGGAACAAATATTTTAACTTAAGCCACCCAGGAACTGGCTCTTATCGCCATACATCGCTTTGTCGGCCACGCCCATTAAGGAGGCCGCGTCCTGCGCATCGCTCGGGAATTCGGCGACGCCATAGGAAAACGAAATCATTTCCCGATCGGGATCGGTCCAGCCGACGATGCAATCCCCCATGCCGGAGCGCAATTTTTGGCAGAGTTTGTCGGCTTCAGCGGCGCGGGTTTCAGGCAATAAGAGCACAAACTCGTCCCCGCCGAAGCGGGCCAGGAAATCGGTGTCGCGCACCTTATAACGCAGGCAACGGGCCACATCCTGCAGGGCCACATCGCCTACATTGTGGCCATAGCGGTCGTTGATGGCCTTGAAGTTATCCAGATCGATCATTGCCACGGAAAAGAACCGCTGGTAGCGCAGTGCGCGGCGCAGTTCTTCTCCCAGGCGTGCGTTGAACGAGCGCCGGTTGGGCAGGCCGGTCAATATGTCGGCCATAGCGGCCTGCCGCGCCTGGGCATGCAGGCGAGCATTCTCCAAAGCACTGGCGGTCTGGTCGGCCAACAGACGGGCAATGCGCAATTCTTCATCCAGATGCAGAGGCGGGCCGTAAACGACTTCGATCACACCTAGCATGCGTTCGTCACATTGCAGGGACATGGAAATGATGGCCAGGTCCAGCCGGGTGATCGGGCGTCCGGTGGCCACATGGCCCAAGTACAAGGATTTGCCATTGCGGGCGACGTCCTCGAACCAGCCGCGCGGCCGCGGATCGTCAAAGGTGACCGGGTCCAGGCCGGGTGCGGCCAGCGCCCCGGCCAGTTCCAGCCTCTCGCGCTCGCAGAAATAAACGCGCGCTAATCTCACGTCTGGCAGCAGGCGATGCGCGTTTTTCAAAGCCACGGCGATGACCTCGGCGGAATCCAGCGTAGAACTTAATTCCAGGCAGGCCTTGCCCAATTCATCGATCTCTTCCGTGCGGCGTTGAGCGCCGGCCTGCAGTTGCACATTTTCCAAGATCAAAGCGGCGTGATTGGCGAAGATCTGGCCCACAATCATTTCCGGTTGCCCGAACTTGGAATGCTTGCCTTCTGCCGCGGCGATGATTAACCCAAGTGGCCCATGGGCCACATGAATGGGAATGAACAGGACAGAGCCAGGATCTTCGGATAACTTCACCAGCGCCTTCAGCTCTTTGGACAACTCGGCGGAGGCCCGACTCTGAATAGGCTCGCCGCTGTTCAGCATACGATTGAGCAGTGAGCCTACCCGGCGGCCCTTGCGTCGGCTCGGAACGAGAACTTGTTTGGATAAGCTTCGTTTGAATTCCCCCAAGATCGCCAGCCGGTTGGCTTGGCGTTCCCAACCGCACACGACAACTTGCTCTACTTTTAGCATGAGGCCCATTTGCCGGGCGATCTCGCGGGAGGCGGACGCCGTGTTGGTCTGCGCGGAAATAAGACCCATCATGTTGCGCAGCAACTGGGTCAGCAAATGCAGATGTCTATCTTTATCGGCTGTCTGAAGCAGGCTGGTATTTTTGCTTGCCGGCAAAGCCAATGGGCTTACTCTCCTCTCTGGGGAAAGACGTAAGCGTTTTCCGTATGGCAAATTGTACATCCGACAGGAGGTGGCTTTTGGGACAGATGGCCCCCATTTGTATGACAATTGCGGGGCATTATTCCCTTCGATTCGTTGTTATGAGCGGTTATAAATCGAAGCGTCTCGCTGGAATGGAGGTCTTATGGGCGCGTTTGACGGAAAAGTAGCCTTGGTTACCGGTGGAGGGACCGGCATCGGCCGCGCCACTGCCCTTGTTTTTGCCGCCAAGGGCGCGGCTGTGGTCGTTGCGGATGTCGATGCCAAAGAGGCCGGTCAGACCGTGGAGCTCGTAAAGAAGGCCGGCGGCAAGGCCCTGTTCGTACAGGCGGACGTCTCCAAGGCGGCCGACTGCCAGAATATGGTGGCCAAGGCCGTTGAGGCGTTTGGCCGCCTGGACTTTGCCTGCAACAACGCCGGCATCGGCGGCGCCTCGGCGCCAGTGGCCGAGATGACCGCGGAAGATTGGCAGCGGGTGATCGATATCAACCTGAGCGGCGTGTTCTTCTCCATGAAATACGAGATCCCCGAGATGCTGAAAGCCGGTGGCGGCGCCATTGTGAACATGGCTTCTATTTTGGGCCAAGTTGGTTTTGCCAATGCGGCCGCTTATGTTTCGGCCAAGCACGGTGTGCTGGGCCTCACCAAGACGGCGGCGCTGGAATATGCCGCCCAGGGCATCCGCGTGAACGCGGTGTGCCCGGCTTTCATCGAGACACCCATGCTGGAGCGTGCCGGCATCATGCAGAACGAGGGGATGCGCAAATTCATCGAGGGGCTGCACCCCATCGGACGCATGGGCCAGCCCGAAGAGATCGCCGGAGTGGTGACCTTCCTGTGTTCGCCGGAGGCCTCGTTTATCCATGGCGAATCCCTCTTGGTTGACGGCGGGTACATCGCGCGCTAAGTCTCCTTCCTCCTCCGAGGAAACAAGCCGCCCTAAAACGGGCGGCTTGTTGTAAATATTTTGGTTTATAGAAAATTGCTCGGCCTCGCCGAGTGCGGACTTAGTGTGGAAACTCGAACGCAGCTTTGATAATTCCTTTGGATCCCTTTTGCGCCAAATCGTTCAGCGCCCGCTTGTAATCCGCTAGCGCATACTTGCGGCTCACCATCCAGCCGAGTTCGACCTTCCCGCCGGCCATTAAATCCAGCGCCAGGTCGAAAGCGCGCCATTTCTTTGTCTGGTAAGCCTCGGCGTTGTGGAACTGCCGGGCGGCCAGCACGGTGAGTTCCTGGGCGAAGATGGCGGTCCAGTCCACTCCCTTGGCCAAGCCGGGAATGCCCACCAGCACCACCTTGCCCCCGCTGCGCGCCAAACGGTTGGCATCGTCCAGCGAACGGTCGCTGCCCACGCACTCGTACACGCGGTCCACGCCGCCTTCAACCACGGGTTTGCCCAGCAACGGCTTGAGGATCTTGGCGCCGGTACGCTCGGCCACCTGCGCGTACAGGTTGCCGCGCAACACTTCCGTAGCGCCCAGCCGCTGGGCGGCCTCGGCCTGGTTATCGTAGCGGGCAGAGACCAGGATGCGCGCCTGGCTGCCCAGCCCGCGCAGCGCGGCCAGTGTGACCAAGCCCATGGTGCCCGCGCCCAAGATCAATATGGTCTCGTCGTCACGCGGAAAATCGATCAGCGCGGCGTGCAAGCCGCAAGCAAAGGGCTCCACCATCACGGCGTCCTCATCGCTCACCGCGTCGGGCACGGCATACAGCTGGCTGCGGTGGGCGACAAAGGCCGCCGACCAGGAGCCGCCGGTATCGCGCGCCGTACCCGTCATAATGGCAGGGGCCAGCGCGCCTTCCGTAAAACGCTGGCAGCGGTTGATCTCGCCGCGCGCGCAGTATTCGCACAAGTTCTTGAAGCCGCGCGCTTCGCAGGCGAGGATGGGATTGACCACCACGCGTTGACCTGGCTTCCAGCCTTTCACATCTGCACCTAATTCGGCGATAGTGCCTACATTCTCGTGGCCGAAGGTGAATGGGAAGGAGCTGAACGGAGAATAATAGGGGCTGGTCTTTAGGTAAATGGCGCCCAGGTCCGTGCCGCAGATGCCGCCCAGACGCGTCTTGACCTTGACCCAATCGGGGCCCGGGAGCGCCGGTTCGGGCACCACGCGCATGACGGTGCAGGAGGCCCCGCTCCACAGGATGCCGGGCACCCAGTGGCCGAGCGCCAAGCCCAGGCCGTAGCGCGGGTAGGAGAAGGTGAACTGGACGGCGCGCATGGAGGCAATTATAAAGGCAGCAACTTAGGTGTCACTCTGAGCGAAGCGAAGAGGTCTCTAAACCAACGCTTTACAATCCCCAATCCGTGGGATGGTTGAATGCTTCGTAATAGACCAAACGATTCATGTTGAATTTGCCGGAGAAACCCAAATTCACTTTGTTTTTGTGCCCATAAATGCGCCGCTCGAGATCGTTGGTGACGCCTGTGTAGAGGATTGCGCTTGGCCCACTCAAAATATAAACATAGTAAGTGTTTGGTTTCATAATACTGCAAAAGGCCTATTCCCAAACGCGGCTTGTTTTTAATACGACAGGTTTGGATACTCCTTCGCTACGCTCAGGATGACACAAGTTCACGTAGGGCAGTCTGCGATGCGCAGCACTCAACATGTCAGGCACGACAGGAACAATGCCCTCCACAACGACCGTATTGGGATAGAGCTTGACACGATTGATCAGCAGGTTAGCGATACTCTCACGGGTTGCAAAGGTCGCCTGGCTCATAGCTCGCCTATACACTGCCGAAAGGTCTACTAACTCGGTATAGCTGATTTTCTGTTGTCCTGGCCTTTCCAGTGCGCTCTGAGCGGCTTTCTGCTTGGCTTTCAGGACATGCAGTCTCTTTGAAATTTTAGCCTTCTGCTCTCGCAGCTCATCCAGTTCGATAACCCCTTCCCGGTAAGCATCCAGAAGACGTTTTTCTTCAAGAGACAGTTTCGCTAATTCTTGCTCGATCTTTGACAGGATGTTGGCGTCAATTGTGACCGGCTGCTTCATACGTTCAATTTTGCGGTCCAATTGCTCTTTGAGCTTATCGGGATCATCCAACAAGGAAACTAAGCCAACCCATACCTTCTCGTCCAGGTTAGCATGCCTGGTTGCGACCCGTTCTGTATGCTGTTTAGTGGTCAAGTTCTTGTTTCGCTTAGCCGCGCAACTGTAGTAGGTACTCCGGTTGCTCACATGGCCAGGAGCCATACTGCCACACAAACCACAGACAACTAAACCTCGAAGCAAGTACTTATGCTTTTTGTTGTTTCGGATAGCATGCACAGCATTTTGCTTGAGAAGGAGTTGTGCCTTATCCCAGGTCTTTTGGTCGATAAGCTGCGGCACTGGAACTCCGATCCAGTCTTCCCTGGGTCGGCCTGCTTTACTGGATTTCTCTTTCCCGCATGTGGAAAATTGTACTCTTAAATAGATGACTGGGGCGATTGACTCAGGTCATACTTTTGCGAAAAGCATTAGTCATCTTAAATTCAGCGGGAGCAGAGCATTTTCCATCGAAAATAGAACGGATATTTGCCCAATGTTTATGATCGCATTAAGTAAATTGCTATCAGAAAGATCTGCCCCTAAAAGGGTAGCTTGAGTAAAGTTTACCCAGGTGAAGTCTGCTCCCCTTGCTGTTGCACCTTCTAAATTTGCGCCCATTAGGTTGGCATACGCCAGGTTCGATTCCGAAAGGTCTACACCAATCATTATGGCTTCAGAGAGGTCTGCCGCGGTCAATGTTGACGAGACTACTGATGCTCCGGTCAGATCCGCTCTAGAGAGGACTGCCCCAGATAAGTTTGTACCATCTAAAATAGCCCCTTGAAGATTTGCATCCGAAAGGTCAATGTTGCTGAGGTCAAGTCCACTCAAATCACACAATCGCAGATTACTCCCCGGACCTAAAGTGTCACACGTTCCCTTTTCCAAATTCTGAATGGCCTGCGCAGTAACTTGAACCTGCAGACGTGCAGCTTCAGCTGTTGCCAGTAGATCTTCACCCAATTCATATGGCAATGACGTTTCGAGCTCGGTAGAGGGCGAAATGCTGGGCTGGCCTGATAAAACAAATAATTGACCTATCTCGAATATTGCAAGAGTTGTAATTATGGTCAAAATAAATCGCCAATATTTCAATAGCGATTTGCGTACCCATTTTTTTACAGATATTGACTGTTCGGTTCTTTTCTGTTGGAGAGTTTTATAAACTTCATCTCCTAATCGTATTGCTATGTTCTGGATATGCTCGTCACTTGGTGTTCTTGTGTCATGCATGTATTGGCTGAGGGAGACTCGGGAGATACCCAGGAACTTGGCAAAGTCCGCAAGGGTTGATCGCGAACCGGTCTCTATTTGCCACTTGAGGTATTTTTCTTCAAGCCAGCTAGAGAAATTGGACATTACTCATCTTATTCTTTTTTTGCCCGTAAGGGTCGTTGCTTACCGCTCCAGCTTGAGTATCAAAAAAACAAAGGGAACGGAAAGGCGCTAACCATTTCCGTTCCCTTTTGGGCTTAAATTGGCTCTAACAGATTCTGGTTATTGCTTCGGCAATCGATCAATTACGAAGTTGGGTACAGGCGTCTTGCAAAAACCGAGGGTGGTGCGAACCAGCACATAGGCATGTGTATACCTGCCTTCGGCAAGAACGCTTGGGGAGCCGGATGCACTGTGCGAGGCAACGCTATCGCCAGGGTTAGCTCTTGTCCCGGCTCCGGAGAGCGGAATGAAGGCCCACGTAACACCGAGGGACACATTTTTACCGGCGATGCCATTGGGCACAACTAACCACGCGCCAGTTACTCTTGGATTTCCCAGCCACGAGACCGTCATCGCTGAGGCCTCGTAGTTTAAGGAAATGCTACCATTACTGCAGTACCCAGCTGAAGCGTATGCGGGTTGCGCAGCCGCTAGACTGGCAGCCAAAATAAGGATGGCCAGCGAAACAGAAGCAAATGCTTTTCTCATTGAAATCCTCCTCACAAAGTTATGGTGTTCGAGCCAATCTATATACCCTTTCGCTAATGTTTGTAACATTAATTACAGATTAAGTCAACTGTTACATATTGTAACCAGTCGAACACCCGTTAGCCTTCTAAGATGATAAGATGCGCAAAATGTCCAAATTCTCCCAATGGCTTGAGGCAAGCTACCTAAAGTGGCAGGCCACAAAGCGAAAGAGAGCCACCTTACAGGAATTTGCGGATTTCTTGCAGATTTCCCGGGTTTCGTTGAGTCAATACCTCAATGGCAGGCGTGTGCCGGACGATGAGAACATGGCAAAAATGGCCGGCAAATTGGGGATTGAAATCTATGAGCTGATGGGAAAGAATTTAGATTCTACGCTTATGTTCATAGTCAAAAATTGGGAAAATCTGACGGATAAGCAGAAGCACGATCTTATAAGTACCATGGAAGCCGGCCTAAAAAAAGGGGGGGGGTAAATGAAGGCGCGTTCAGGGGAATTTCACTCGATTAGACCGTGATTACTCGAGCCAATCATTAACTCTGCCTATTCATCACGAATCCTCTATTAAGTGGGGCAATTGTCCTGGATATGGCAGGTCAAATGTCATATTTTTTGGGATAACTAGATGATGGGTATAATGCTTGGGTGGGACACACGGGGAAGGCGGAGCCAAGGAACCATAAGAGAGAGGACGATAGGACTCCTCGCAGATTAATTCTAAGTTGGGCAAGGCTGTCGATAGTTACTAGATCGATTTTGTTAATCAAAGCTTTGTGGTATGTAATGCTAAACAACGCGCGCGGCTTGCCGCTTCTAGGAGCCGACCAACCGCGGCACAAAAAAAAGGAGAGCCGAGGATTTCACAGAATCTTATAGTCCTCACGAGGAAGATCCTAGAAACCAAGAACGCTTTTTGGGGGTGGGATCTCAAGCCCGACGTATTCCGCTGAGTCTTCTTTCCCAATGGGGTATTTTACTGCAGATAAGTTACCGGATTGCTAGGGACTAGTATTCGCGGGCTTAGGCTACGATTCTATAATCGCTTGCTCAATCAGCTGTGCGAACCGGGGGAAGCCTGATATCAATGACTAAATTGAAATTAACTTGACGTTTTGCATTCAGCGCACCGCAGACCGCCCCTACGTGATCGCTCCGGCCCAGGGCGGGGAAGCCCCCTACCGATCAGTCGCCCTTCTCGATATCCGCTTTCGCTCGCGCCACAAACTGCTCCACGCTGATGGCGCCAAGGTCTTCGCCGGAGCGCAGGCGTAGAGCCACGGCGCCGGCCGCGGCTTCCTTGTCGCCCATCACCAGCATGTATGGCACCTTCTGCCCCTGCGCGTCGCGGATCTTGGCGCTCATGCGGTCAGACCCGGCGTTGACTTCGACGCGCAGGCCGGCGGCGCGCAGCTGCGCGGCCACCTTGTTGGCATACTCCACGTGGCGGTCGGCGATGGGGACGAGCACGGCTTGCACGGGCGCCAGCCACACCGGGAAGGCGCCGGCGAAGTGCTCGATGATGGTGGCCATGAAGCGCTCCGTGGTTCCTGTGACGGCGCGGTGCAGCACCACGGGCGTGTGCTCCTGATTGTCTTCGCCGATGTAGGTAAGGCCCAGGCGCGCCGGCTGGATGAAGTCCACCTGGATGGTAGAAAGCTGCCACTCGCGGCCGAGTACATCGCGGGCGATGAAATCCGCCTTCGGTCCGTAGAAGGCGGCCTCACCCTCGGCGTCGAAGTAATCTATTTTGTTCTTGTCCATGGCGGCGCGCAGGGCGGCTTCAGCCTTGTCCCATTTCTCCGGATCGTCCACAAATTTGCCTTCGCCGCCGCGCAGCGAGAGGCGCACGGAATAATCCGTGAACTTGTAGCGTTCGAGCACTTCACGAATTAGATTCAGCGAGAGCGTGAACTCCTGCTCGATCTGCTCCGGCGTGCAGAAGGTGTGGCAGTCGTCCTGTGTGAGGGCGCGCACCCGCACTAAGCCGGAGAGCTCGCCGGACTTCTCGTAGCGATACAGCGTGGCGAACTCGCTAAAGCGCAGCGGCAGCTCGCGGTAGGAGTGCAGGCCCATCTCTTTATAGAGCGTCATGTGGCTGGGGCAGTTCATGGGCTTGAGGCGATAGGCGACGCCCTCGTCCACCATGGGCGGGTACATGACCTCGCGATAGTTGTCGTAGTGGCCGGACTTCTTGTAGAGATCCTCTTTGACGAGATGCCCCGTCCACACGTGCTGGAAGCCGTAGCGCGTCTGCGTCTCGCGCACGTAGTCTTCCATCAGGTGGCGCAGCATCTCGCCTTTGGGCGTGAACAGCGGGATGCCGGGGCCGATGTCATCTGAGAAGTGGAAGAGGCCCAGCTCCTTGCCCAGCTTGCGATGGTCGCGCTTCTTGGCTTCTTCCTGGCGCCACAGATATTCCTCGAGCTGCTGGGCCGTCTCCCAGGCCGTGCCGTAGATGCGCTGCAGCTGCTTGTTCTTCTCGTCGCCGCGCCAATAGGCGCCGGCCACGCTCATCAGCTTGAATGCGCTCGGGTTGATCTGGCCCGTGTCCGCCACGTGCGGCCCGCGGCACAGGTCCGTGAATCCGTCGTGCGTGTAGAAGGAGATCTCAGGCTTCTCTTTGAGCGGCTCGCCGTATTCGTCCAGGCCGCCCTGCTCCAGACCCTCGATGAGCTCCAGCTTGTAGGGTTGGCCCTTGAATTCTTTCTTGGCTTCGGCGGCCGAGACGACGCGCTTCTTGAACTCGAACTTCTCGCCGATGACCTGGCGCATGCGCTCCTCGATGGCGGCGAAGTCCTCAGGCGTCAACTGGCGCGGCAGGTCGAAGTCGTAGTAGAAGCCGTCTTCGATGGGCGGGCCGATGGCCACCTTGGCCTCGCCGGGCGGGAACAGCTCGGTGACGGCCTGAGCCATGACGTGCGCGGCCGAATGGCGCACCTTGTAGAGGTCCGTATCTTCGTAGCGTTCAACTTTCTTCTTAGCCATGTCTTACCTCAATCTACTAATCGATTAATCCGTTAATCCACTTGCGAGTTAAACAAAAACGCTCGCCTATTCCTAGGGCGAGCGCTCAAGAGCGTCCACGGTTCCACCTAGATTAATCAACCTGCCGATTAAGCGATTAACCGATAGCCGTTGATTATCTCTTTCGCTCTGTAACGGGAGCGCCCGTTCGCCTTACTCGGCCCGTGGTTTTGACGGGAATTTGCCGTTGGGGCTTACGCTCACGGGGGGTTTTCGCTGGGGCTGCCGGCTGAGGCTCGCAGTCTTGACCTCTGCTTCCTGTTGGCTGCCGACCCGGCTACTGGTCCCGGTCGTCGCGTGTGGTGCTTAGGTTGTAGGGGCATTATACGGCTCGGGGGCAAGGGTGGCAAGCAGCCCAATCACCCATAGTATGATTGCGCCCATTCAGTTGTGAGGAGGAAGTCCGATGGCAGAGATCGCCATTGCGGTCCGTGATCCCGGCGGAAACCGCTTCGCCCAGCTCTTGCACAACGACCTGCCCGTGCGCGAGGTCACGCTGATCCTGGCTGATCGCCTGGACCTGCCCACCAAGATCAACTACCAACTCATCGACCTGGCCAGTGGCAGCGCGCTGGATGCGAACAAGACTCTAAAGGCGGCACGCATTGCCGCCGGAGCCGAATTGCAGCTCCGTCCCATTCGCAACAAAGCCTACGATTTCGCCATCCAGATCCTGAAAGACCAGATCAAGGATGAATTGAAGGGCGAAGCCAAGAAGCGGGCCAAGGAAACGCTCGACCGCTTGCAGGCCGAACCCGCCGCTCAGGTGGCTATTGCCCAAGGACAAACCGCCGGCGAGCAGCAACCCGCCCAAGCTGCCGCAAAGCCGCGCATGAACCTGGGCTGCGCTCTTGTGCTGCTGGCCGCGCTGGCCACGGCCGTCGGCGTCGCTATCTCCTGGGATGATTACATCAAGCCAGCCATCGCCGAGCTGCTCCCAGGCCTCCTGTCCTCCGAACCTCAGTTAGGCACGGGCGACGTGCAAGTTACGCTGCGCTGGGAGAATCCGGTGGACCTTGACCTGCATGTCTTCGACCCCTCAGGGGAGGAGATCTGGTACGGCAGCCGCTCATCCGCCAGCGGCGGCACGCTGGACGTGGATGCCAACGCCAACTGCGGCAACGACGCACCCGTGGAGAACGTGTTCTGGCCCACAGGCGGCGCGCCCTTTGGCACTTATCAGGTCTTCGTGGAGTATTACCAAAGCTGCGGGTATACCGGCAGCAACGCCTATAGTGTGACCATCCTGGTTGACGGGCAGCACTTTGGCCCTTATCAGGGCGTGCTCTCTTTCGAGGGAGAGGAGCACTTCATCACCAGCTTCAGCAGATAGCATAAACCGAGGTAGTGGCCTCGGCTTCATTGCGGCTAGCGGACCCGGCTACTGGTCCCGGTCGTCGCGCGTTCTGGGTAAGTTGTAGCGGTGATTATACGGTGGAGGGACGGCCGTGGCAAGCGCCGCCTATTTTATTTATGGACCGACTCCTATTATCACTATTGGGACAGGTGGCGAACTCCTGCCATGGCGCAAGACGTTATGAACTTCTTTTTCGAAAAATGGCGGACCGGAGGACATTTGACTTTGCAATTCCTTGCTCGGAACAATTTCGACGCCAACATTAATGAAGCCCGCGTTGTAAAAGGATAAATGCTTTACGAATAAATCATAGGTAACGGCAAAATACTTGCCAAGCTGCACTTCAACCGCGACACCTTCCTTGACATAGTCCGTTTGGTTATAAGACTTAATTAAATCTTCCCCCATTTTCTCTAAATACACTTTTTGTTCCTGAACCGACATAGGTTCGATTACTTTTACAATTCCATGCTTATCAGAAACGTAAAAATCCCTGCGCCTTTCTTCCCAGCCAAGTTTATTAAACATGCCTTTGAACGCCTTATTTAATTCCCCGGGGTTATAAACCATGTTCCCCACCTTACGTTTTTCTTGCGATTCTTTAGTCTTATATTTTGAGGCATCGATAGACTCAATAACCGAACGAATCTCGTCATATAGACCCTGCTTATGCACTTGCAAGAATTCTTCCCCGTTGAGATGTGAATATACTTTATATATCTTCATTTTTACTTTGACGGTTAGCCGAATAACCCATTTTGATTAGTCCACTCTTCGGGTTTTTGGGCAACCTTTTCTCTCCCTGACGGTTTATGAATTTCCTTCCCTATCGGCCGAATGGCAAGATCCCCACTAATGAATTTATCTATTCGGATAGTTGCCAAATCAAAATATTTCTTTTCCTTTTCAGCCCCTATACCCACTCTGCCATTTTTTATGCTTGCAATTATGGTCGATCCAACACCTACGTATGGATCAAAGACTCTATCGTCCTCATTAGTAAACGCCAACACACAGCGCTCAATCAATTCAATTGGAAATTGGCATGGATGGATTGTTTTTTCAGGATGGTTCGACTTTACATTGGGTATATCAATAATCCCCTGCTCCCACTCAGATTGAATTAAGCCCCAAAAATCCGAGGGGTTTTTACCAATGGGATTACCAGAAAGTTTCCCTTTATTAGGGCCTTTGAAGTGGCGTTTTCCAGGATATTTTTGTTCGACACGCACGCTATCTAAGTTAAATGTGTATTTATCGGATTTTGTAAACCATAGAAGAGTTTCGTATCTTCCTGAAAATCTGTTGCGTGCGTGGAGCCCATGGCCGAAATGCCAGATAATTCGATTGCGAAGCTTAAAACCTTGATCACGAAAAATGTGGTAGTAAAAAATATCGAGGGGGAATACTTCCCCGTTCTCTACATAATTTCCAACTTGCCAACAAATACTCCCCTTTTCATCTAAAATCCGATTGAACTCTGAAATAATTGCTGATTGCTGCTCAATATATTTCGATAACGCCACTCGTGTTTCATATTCTTTCCCCAGGTTGTATGGAGGCGAAGTTACTATTAACTTGATTGAATTGTCTGGCAGAGAACTAATTAATTCTTTTGTGTCCCCAGGAAAAAGGACAACCTTTGAAGCCAAGGTAAATTTGTCATCAATTGCAAGGTTGTGAATCGAGAAGCTTTTCATATGCAGTTGTTGCTCGTTCATAACGATCGATCCTTGAAATAGTACTATAACCTATTTAGAACATATTTGCTACCTGGAGAATCTTCATGTAGAATGTTCCCGCAATCATCCCATCGCCTCCAAGGAGTAATCATGTCCCAGGTCCGCGTACTCGTAGGCACTCACAAAGGCGCCTTCGTTCTCACCTCCGACGCCAAGCGCAAAGACTGGAAGGTCGCCAGGCCGCATTTCGGCGGCCTGGAGATCTACCACCTCAAAGGCTCCCCCGCCGACCCAAAACGCATCTACGCCTCGCAGGCCGGCGACTGGTTTGGCCAGGTCGTGCATCGCTCGGATGACGGCGGCCAGACCTGGGAGACGGTGGGCAACGAGTTCAAGTACGACGGCGTACCCGGCACCCACCAGTGGTACGACGGCACTCCCCACCCCTGGGAGTTCAAGCGCGTCTGGCACTTCGAGCCCTCGCTGCACGACCCCGACACGGTGTACGCCGGCGTGGAAGACGCTGCTCTGTTCAAGTCCACCGATGGCGGCAAGACCTGGGCCGAGCTTTCCGGCCTGCGCACGCATACCACCGGCAGCCAGTGGGCGCCCGGCGCCGGCGGCCTGTGCCTGCACACCATCATCGAGGATCCCAACGACCTCAAGCGTATGTATGTGGCGATCTCTGCCGCAGGCGCCTTCCGCAGCGACGATGGCGGCGCGACCTGGAAGACCATTACCAAGGGCCTCAAGTCCGACTTCCTGCCCAATCCCACCGCCGAGGTGGGCCACTGCGTGCACCACGTCGCCATGCACCCCTCGCGCCCCGGCGTGCTCTTCATGCAAAAGCACTGGGATGTGATGCGCAGCGACGACGCCGGTGACTCCTGGCGCGAAGTCAGCGGCAACCTGCCCAGCGACTTCGGCTTCGTCATCGACGTGCACGCCCACGAGCCCGAGACTCTCTACGTAGTGCCGATCAAGAGCGACAGCGAGCATTACCCACCGGATGGCAAGCTGCGCGTGTATCGCAGCCGCAACGGCGGCAACGAGTGGGAAGCGCTCACCAAGGGCCTGCCGCAAAAGGATTGCTACGTGAACGTGCTGCGCGATGCGATGAGCGTGGACAAGCTGGACCCGTGCGGAATTTATTTCGGAACGACGGGCGGCCAGGTGTACGCCTCGGCAGATTCCGGCGACAGCTGGACCGCCATCGCCCGCGATCTGCCGGCGGTCAAATCCGTCGAAGTGCAGGAGATCCCATAGGACACCGTAGGGGCGGGCCTAAGACCTGTCCTTTCCGTCATTGCGAGGAGCACGCCAGCGCACAACGATGGCAGCGGACGAAGCAATCTCCCTCGTGGGATGCAATGCACCACCAGCGATCGCAATGCGATATACGGATTAACCGATTAACTAATGCCTGATATTCGAGTCAAGCTCCCCTACCACTTGCAGAACCTCGCCCGCGCCGGCGCGGAAGTTGAAA
>JBBEBI010000055.1:0-28950 GCA_040882365.1 Anaerolineales bacterium | reverse complement strand
GTCAAGCTCCCCTACCACTTGCAGAACCTCGCCCGCGCCGGCGCGGAAGTTGAAATCGAGGTCGTGGGGGAAGTGACCCAGCGCTCCGTGTTGGACGCAGTGGAGGCCAAATATCCGATGTTGCGCGGCACCATCCGCGATGCGGCCAGCGGACAGCGGCGGCCGTTCCTGCGCTTCTTCGCCTGCCAGGAAGACCTGTCGCACGAGCCGCCGGACGCGCTGCTGCCGGCGGCGGTGGCGGAGGGCAAGGAACCTTATATGATCGTGGGAGCGATCGCCGGGGGATAACTCAGCGGAACTCGAGATAGAGTCGGATCCCAACTCCACTGAGAACGCCGGTTAAGTGCGCCGTCAAGTATGGCGCGATCTCCGCTTCCACCCCCGCAACGCGGGTCAAGTAGAAGTATGGCGCCCAGGCCAGCACGCCCAAATAGATCAACGCCCTGCTCGCCCAGCGAAGCCAGCGATCCCTCCCTTTTTCCACCCGATCACCGCCTGATCGAGAGCGCAGCCAGGCCCCCGACAACACTCCAATCAGATGCACAGCCAGGAAGGGCAGGATAGATACATCTCGGCCGCTGCTCAATAGGTAAAAATAAGGCAGCCAAGCTGCTACCCCGATGTAAATTAACACGGTTCCCCAAGTGCGCTTGTAAATCCTCCTGACCCGCGCGGCCAGCGAGGAGTTGCCCTTGCGGCTGGATGTCATTTCGTTGTCCGTCTGGCCTTTGCCGGAGAGACTTCCCTCTGCGGTTTGGAGGCCACCTGGAAACCCGCAAACATCAGGATGGCGGCCAACAGTTCGCCGACGTACAAATATTCCCCATAACCCAACCGAGTCAGCGTGCTGGCAAAGGCTATCAGCAGCGCGCCAACGGCGATCAACACATTACCCCATACCCGGTTCAGCAGCACCTGTTTCCGCCAGAATAAATACGCCGACCAGATTGCGCCGCCCACCAGGGTGATCAGGCCGTAAATATTGAAGAAGGGCGTAGTTAGCCGCACCGGGCTGCCGAGCGGCAACAGCCCGCGCACAACGGTAACTTGCTCTCCGCGGTAAGTGACCACAGTGGTTTCCTGCCCGGCGGCGACAGTTTCCCCTTCCTTGAGCTGCTTCGCCCCATATTGCTCGCTGACCGGCCTCTGCGTGGTGAACGCCGCTTCGTCCAGGTTCGGCATCGCCTGGAGCATGAAATAAGTAGCCACCAGGCTGCCGGCGACCAGCAAGATGGTCATACCGTTTACCCACTTCTTGCGCACCAGCAGGGCCAGGGTGCCGTGGCCGATCCAGGCCGCGTTCAGCGCGGCGCCAAACAAATACCAGCCGAAAAACACCCACTTGTTCCAAGCCAAGGCCAGATAAGCTTCGGCAAAACTGCCGAAGCCAAACATGGCCAGCCCGATGCCCCAAAACAGGAAATGGGGTTTGCCAGTGGCTATGTACCGTTGCAGCACCCTGATGACAAAAAACAAGATGATGACCGTAGAAATGAAAGGCAGGATTTGGTTCAAAGACATTATTGGCTCCTTCAATATTGGATCAGGCCCGTGATGACGGCGACCGCAAAGATTATGAATGTGACCATAAACACCGCCAAGAGAATCAGCAACAGAGGAACGAAGCGTCCACCAGGCGCGGAAGATTGCCGCCTGCCTGACCTTTGGGTTCTTGTTTGTTGTGGCGAGTTTTCGCTACCCAAGAGCGTAATAATGGCAAGAAAGCGCGAACCTGTAAACATAGGTTTGCGTAGGATTTGTAGGTTTACTAAAGAAGGCGGAGGTATTAGAATCTCCAAGTTCTACCCTCTTCTTTCGCCCGCTATTGGCTTAGTCCCCGATTCGCCTGGTGATTATGGACTCAATTCCTACCAAGACAAACCACGGTTCCGGTAATTGGCTGACCCTCAGTGAGGTCGCTGATTGGCTGGGGGTGCACAGCAGCACCGTGCGGAACTGGGCGGATAAGGGTCTGCTGCCCAGCCACCGCACCCAGGGAGGCCACCGCCGCTTCCGGCGCCCCGAACTGGAAATTTGGGCCAAAGCGCAGCAGATCAAACCCTCCAAAGCCGAAGCCACCCAATTGGTCCAAGGCGCCCTGGCGTACACGCGGCTGCAGATCAACGAAGGCGCCCTGGAAAGCCAGGCCTGGTATACGAAACTGGATGCGCCTGCCCGCCAGGAATATGCCCGCAGCGGGCGAAAATTGATGCAGAGCTTAAATAGATTCCTGGCTGCGGAGGATGAGGCAGGCAAGGCGGAAGCGCGCGCCCTGGGATATGACTACGCCACAATTGGTCGGCGACATAGCCTGGATTTCGCGGAAGCCACGCGAGCCTTTCTATTCTTCCGCAACGCTCTGCAAGAGTCCCTGTTCACATCCTACGAGCAAGCCGCTGTTCATTCAGCAATAGCCTGGGCAGATATGGCACGCAGGATGGATGCTTTTACCAATCAGGTTCTCTTGTCCCTCCTGGAGACTTACCAGGCATTGGCTAAGTGATCGAAATACCGTTTTAGTTCCATCCTCCCCGCGAGCTCCTGTGCGATGCCATGTAATTATGGCATCTGAAAAAGGGCGGTCAAAAGTTCAACGGACTCAAAAATTCCCATAATGAGGCGATTAGCAAAATGGGGATCACCAGCGCATAAATTCTCAGCAGGTCGCGCAGGGCCTCCTTAGGCATGCCCAACCATTTGTCTCCAGCAGAATAAGGCCGCGCCCACCACAACGAGAGGCCCACATTCACACCCGCGCCGGCCGCCAGCGTGTAACCGCTGAGCTGCAACAGCAAGGTGGATATATAGTATGCGGCACTCTGCAAATCAGCCAAGCGGCTGGCATGGCTGCCATCCACCGACACGATCCCGCCCACCCAGCCGCGGTACGCAACCAGGGGAAATGGAAAAACCACACCCAAGCCGCCCAGTGTATCCGTCGTCGCACCCACTAGATTTCCTTGGAAATCCGCCAGGGCCATGCGCAAGGGATCGGGTTGAGTTAACACCGTGCCGGCTTGCGCGTCTTGAACCACGATATCGCGATATTGAAGTGCGAATGAAGAGCCGGTGTGCACCATCACCCCGCCTGTGAGAACCGCCAAGAAATACACAATGGCCACGGCCAGGATGGATCCGCGAGCTCGTCTCAAGGCACGAAAGATCAAAGCAAGGAATCCGTCCATGGGTTGGCCTTAGAAAAAAACGGCGGTTGAGAACCGCCGCAATGGGCGCGATAGGACTCGAACCTACGACCTTTGCGATGTCAACGCAACGCTCTAACCAGCTGAGCTACGCGCCCGTACGCAACTGCGAGAATGCAAAAGAGCATTCTCTTGTTGCGTTTGGTGTTTGGCAAAAAGCGCCAAACGCCAGTTTTTTGATGAGTGGCGATTATAGCGCGATTTGGTTCTGCCTCGCCCAGGTGACCAGGCAGGCCAGCGCCCACAGCCGCTTGCCGTGATCCTGCTTGCCGGTGTGGTGCTCGGCCAGCAAGCGCACCAGCGCCTCGCGCTGGAACCAGCCGACCAACGGGCCACCAGGTTCCAGCAGCGTCTCGCGCATCCAGCTTTCCAGCGGGCCGCGCAGCCAGGCGCCCACCGGGATGCCGAAGCCCTGCTTGCCGTGGCCAAGGACCTCCGGCGGCAACAGATCCGCAAAGGCTTTGCGCAGCAGGACTTTGCCTTTGCGTCCGCTCAACTTGTACTTCACCGGCAGCCTGGCCGCCCATTCCACGAGCACATGGTCAAGAAATGGCGAACGGCCTTCCAGGGAAGAAGCCATGGTCATGCGGTCGGCCTTCACCAGCAAGCAGCCGGCCAGATAGCTCTTGATATCGGTGTACAGCGTGCGGTCCAGGCGCGTGCGTGCCGGGGCACGCGCGTAAAGTTCGGTCATCGTTTTTTCGGCGCGCGCCAAGTCAAGCGTGGCCGCCGCGGCGGGTTGCCATAGTTTACGTTTCTGCTGCGCCGAGAAGTAGGACCCCCAACGCAACAACGAAGCCCGCCGGTCCACCTCGGTCAATAACGGCAGGCGCTTGATGCCATTGCTCAAGCTGCTGCCCACCGGTCCGTCGCCGCGGTCTGGCAGGGCTCCAGCCAGAGCCGGCATCAGGTTGCGAGTCACCAGCCCGGGCAGCCGCAGGTAACGATCGGCGTAGGCATCCAGCCAGTAGCGCTGGTAACCCGCGAAGCTCTCGTCCCCGCCGTCCCCGTTGAGCGCCACGGTGACATGCTGGCGGGTGAGCCGCGAGAGGTGGTAAAGCGGCAGGGCGGAGGGGTCGGCAAAAGGCTCGCCGAAATGCTGCAGCAAGGTTTCCAGCGTAGCGGGAATATCCCCGAAGGTGAGCGTGAACTCGTGGTGCTCGGTGGCGTAACGTTCGGCCACGGTACGAGCGTAAGGCAGCTCCGAGAAATTAGTCTCCTCGAAGCCCACCGAGAAAGTTTTAACCGGGCCGCTGCTGGCCTGCGCCATCAGCGCCACTACGATGCTCGAATCGATGCCGCCGCTGAGATGCGCGCCCAGCGGCACCTCGCTGATCAGGCGCATACGCACGGCATCGCCAGCGATTGCGCGCAGTTCTTCAATCAGCTCACCTTCGCCGGCCGCGTGTTTCGGTTCGTAATTGAAATCCCAATACGGTTCGATCCTCAAGTTGCCGCGCGCCCAAATGAGCCGGTGCGCGGCAGGCAGCTTGTACACGCCTTTATATGCCGTATATGGTTCAGGAATGTATTGCAGGCTCAGGTAATCATCGATAGCTTGCAGGTCATGCTCCGGCTGGCGGGGCAGCACGCTCAACAAGGCGCGTAGCTCCGAAGCGAAATACAGGCGGCCATCCATCACCGCGTAGTGCATGGGCTTCTTGCCCAGCCGGTCGCGGCCAATCAGCAGGCGCTGCCGGTTCGCATCCCACAGGGCGAAGGCGAACATGCCGCGCAACGGCTGGACGCAATCGTCGCCCATGTCTTCGTAAAGATGAACAATGCATTCGGTATCGGAGTTGGTGCGGAACTGGTGAGCTTTTTTATCCAAACCCTCGCGCAGTTCCTGGTAGTTGTAGCACTCCCCGTTGTAAACGATGGCGATGGATTTATCTTCGTTGAAGATGGGCTGGTCGCCCCCGGCAACGTCGATGATGGCCAGGCGGCGCATGGCCAGGCCCACGCCGCCCTGCTCGAAATAGCCATCGCCGTCCGGCCCGCGATGGGCGATGGCCGTATTCACTCGATGCAGGACAGCGCTATCTACATCGCGGCCTGCGCTGTCGACAATGCCGCAGATGCCGCACATTATTTCGACTCCGCAGTATTACGCATCAAATCCAAATAGGCTTCAGCCACGCGCCGCCAACTATACTCGGCCGCCACGCGTTTGCGCGCCGCGGCGCCCATCCGCCGGCGCAGTTCGGCATCCGGCAGCAGCCTTTCCAGCGCCGAACGCAGGGCGCCGGTATCCTCGGGGAGCACCAGCAGCCCGGTCTCTTCCGTAACCAATTCCTCATTGCCGGCGATGCGCGTGGCCAGCACCGGCAGGCCGCTGGCCATGGCCTCCAGCACGGCATTGGGCATGCCTTCGTGACGCGAGGGATATACGAAAAGGTTGGCCGCTCGATAAGTTTCGGGGAGCTGCCGGCGGGTTTGCCAACCCTTGAAATGCACGCGCTCCGCAATGCCCACTCCCCGCGCCTGAGCTTGCAGTTGCTCAACGCGCGGTCCATCTCCCACGATGGTCAATTCCCAGGTCTCTCCCTTAAGCTCTCCCAGGGCCTTAAGCAGCAGGTCCAGCCCCTTCTGATACACGATGCGTCCCACAAAAAGCAGGCGGGGAGCGTCCCAGGCGCGTCCCCCCGCGCGGAAATTTTCGAGATTGACGCCATTGGGGATCACGTGGATCGGCACCCGGCTCTCAAATTTCTCACCGAGTGCTTTCAGCCCTGCACTGTTCGCCACCACGGCCGCCGCCCGTTGCCATACGCGGCGCAGCACAGGGCCCAGCAAACGGTGTTGGCGCGCGAAGTCGTAGGGGCGGAAACCGGGCACGTCCCCGCCGCGCAAGGAAACGATGTAAGGCAGCCGTGCGAAGAAGCTCCACAACCAAGCGGCCACTCCGCTGGGCGCGCCGAAGAAGGCTAATACAAAGTCCGGACGCAAGCGCCGCACCCAGATTAACCCAACGAGGGCGGCCGAGAGCATAAAGGAGATCTGTTCGACGGTCGTGGACCTGTCCCGCTTCCCGCGCAGGCTGGGCAAGCGCAAAATGCGCACGCCCTCTGTTTCTTCATCACGCGGCAGGTCCTGATAACGGGCGGTCAGCACAGTCACGCGCTGGCCCAGCTTCACCAGGTCGGCGGCAATGTGAGCGCTGGCGTTGCCCGCTCCACCGCCAATGGGCGGGTATTCGCTGTTGAGGATGAGGATGTGCATTGCCTTTGGGCTTACTGGTTGCACTTATCGCCATAACGCGGCGTGAGCAACTGGATGGCCGGGTCTGCAAAGGTGACCAAAGGTTCGTAGGCGCACAACAGCGGCCGCCCCACTGTGCGCACCCAGGCATTGTTCTCCGGGGCCAGCGCGTCCTCGCTCACATCCACAATATTGTTGTATATCGGGTCGGTGACAATGAGGGCGAAGCGCTGCCGATCGATATCGTCGGCAAACTGCTCCAAATAGGCATCGTTATGCGAGATAGCCATCTCCATCAGGAACAGCTTCTCGTATTCGTGTACCAGCGGCACATTCTCCACCAGGTGGAAGGTCAGCAGATGCCGCTGCGAGATGAACAGTACTTCGCCGCCCTGGGCCAGGGCTTCGTCCGCTGCGGCGTGGAGTTGGGCGAGCGTTTCACCTGCGACCCGTTCATCCGGCAAATTTATCGGCGCGCCGCTAAGAACTGCAAAGGTAACCGGCACGGCGATCAGCGCCGCCAATAATGAAGCAGGCATGTTTAGTTTTGGCGGCGCCTTGCCGGCGGCTGGAGCAAAAGCGCCGAAAGCGCCGGCGCCGGCCAGCACCAGCAACAGCACCAAATAAGCATCCATATTGTGCAGATTAGTGCCGCCGCCGATCTTTACGCTCACCAGCAACCCTCCGGCGAAGAAGACCAGTAACAGAAGGCCGATGCCCAGCCCACGCCAAAGTCCCAAGGCAGTGCCCGGCTGCCGCGACCGCAGCCAGAGCACCGCCAACAATGGCGCGGAGACCAGCAAGACGCCGGGCAGAATGCCCAGCGCAAACCCCGCGTTCGGCCACAGACGGCCCCACAGCAACTCGGAGGTGAATGAGGAACCGAACTGCCCGGGATCGGGGTTACCGGAATTCACAATGTATACGGCATACGCGCCCAGGGCCACCAGGCTGCCGCCCACCGCGTAGAGCGCGGGTTGCCATAAATATCTCGGAGAAAACACCAGGATATTTTTAACCGGGCGCACTTCCATCAGGTAGAGCAAAGCGGCCAGCGCGCCGGGCAGCGGCACCCAGTTGATGCGGCTGATGCCCGCCCAAACCGAGGCCAGCGCTACGAACAGGAAGCTGCGCCAGGGCTTGTCTTTGTCGAAGCCCAGCAACACCAGGAAGGCGCATGGCAGCAGATGGTAGAAAACCGCGCCCTGCATCAAAAACAGGAATCCCCAGGCCACGAAGAGCCAACGCCATGCGGACGCGATGCGCAGGCGTCGCGCCAGAATCCGGGCGGTGAGCAGAGGCATGCCGATCCATAGCAGCGCCTGCCACAGACGGTGCAGCCACAACGGCGAGTCCTGGATGAGGAACGGCAGCGACTGAAGTAGATACCGGCTGGGATGCGTGATCGGCAGCGCCAGCCTTACGCCGTAGACCTGCTCGCTGAAATAGAAAGAGGCCTGGTAATAGCGGCTCACCTCAGACCACTCCAGCGAAAAGGGAAAGTCGGTGACCTGGTTGAGGAAGGTGGCACCCAAACACACTGCGGCCAAAGCCAGCACAGAGGCCGGCACCATGCTGATGAAATCTGTTTTGCGCCAGGCGGCTAACAAAGTCGCGCCGGCATCGGCGAACAGCAAAAACAAGAACAAACGCGGGAACGGATTAAGCAGAAATTGGCCATAAAAACCAAGGACGATGAATGGAAAGGCAACCACCAGCAGGCCAAACAAGACGGGCAAGAAGGGCCCTAGCGAGCCTAACGCGGATTGCAACCGATCCAGCGCGACCAACAGCCGCCGCGCCGCGGGCGTCCATGCCAGCACTGCGCCCACGGCAAGCAGCGCCACCAGCGCGTAGCCGCCATATAGCGCTGCGCGGAAATTGGCCGAGGTAACGATCAAGCTTTCGGCGGTGATCTGTTCCTGGAATTGGATCAGCGCCGCAACGCCCAGCAGAGCGCTGAACAGCAGCCCAATGCGCATTACGGATCTCGGGTCGGGTTTTTGGATTTGGAGCGGAAGCGCCATACGGCTAAGTTCACCCGTCCAATTTGGCGAGCAGGGGTTGCGCTTTGGCCATGCCCGGCAGCACATCGGGCAGCACCAGGGCGCCTGGCAGGCTGGCCAGGACATATAGGGTGCGCAGCAACAACGCCAGCACCAGGCTGTTGGCGGCGTCCACTCCACCCAAAGCAGTGAATGCGTAACTGATGGAGATCTCTTGTAAGCCCAGGCCGCTGATGCTTATCGGAATGAGGGTGAAAATGTACACAATGCTCTGCAGTCCCGCCACGGTCCAGAAAGGCACGGAGTCGTGCATTCCTTCAAGCAAAATGTAGAGCGTGGCAAACAAACAAAACATGTGAACGAAAGTGAACATCAACGCGTTGGCCAGGGCCCGGGGATGGCTCAGCCACAAGCGCAGCGCTTTCAGCAGGCGCGTCCAAATCCCATTCACCCTGCGCAGCATGCGCGCAAGCCAGCTTCCCTGGGCAGCCAGCAAGATAGGGAACGGCAGCCAAACTGATGGCAAGTTGGTGGCCTGCAATGCAATCCCAACGCCGATGGGCAGCGTGAAGGCGAAGCCGAGCAAACCGATCAGGCGATCCACCACCAGCGACGCGGCGGACACGGCGGCATCGAAGCCCATCTGCAGCGCACCGGCCAGGCGGGCGACATCCCCGCCCACCGTGGTGGGCAGGAAATTGTTGGCAAACAAGCCGGCGAAGGTGATGCGTAGGCTTTGCGGCCAGGTGGCGTTCACGCCGCCGGAGCGCAACAGCACATGCCAGCGCCGCGCCACCGCCACGCGAGAAACAAGGGTCAGGACAATGGCCAACAAGAAGCGCCAGATTTCGATACGGGCCACCGCCTGGGTGATCTCCTGCCAACCCTGCTGGCTGATCAGGTAAACCACCAGGCCCAGGGCCACCAGGGTGCCCAGGGCGCGCAATAAAGTAGAAGGTGTCAGCCGCTCCCGTGGCTTAGCGGCCTTTGCCATTCCCTCTCCGGATGACGTAGCGCACCGTGTAGATGGGCTTGGATTGGGATTCGTGGTAAGTGCGCACAGACATCTCGGCCAACAGCCCCAAGAGTATCGACTGGACGCCGAGGACCAACAGCAGCGCGCTCAGCAAGAAGATCGGTGAGTCGACCGTACCGGTGCCATAAAGACTGCGGCGCACAAAGAGGAAGATCAAGCCGAGAATCCCCAGGCCGCCGAACCCAATACCCACTCCGCCGAACAGATAGATCGGTTTGTTCACAAAGCCGCTGAGAAATTTGACAGTGAACAGGTCAAGGATCACCTTGACGGTGCGTTCCAACCCATATTTGCTCTTCCCGTGCTTGCGCGGGTGGTGCTGCACCGGCACCTCGGTGATCTTGGCGCCCACCTGGCCGGCGTAGGCCGGGATAAAACGGTGCATCTCTCCGTAGAGGCGGAAACCGGTGATCACTTCGCGGCGGTAGGCCTTCAGCGTGCAGCCGTAATCGTGGAGGTGCACGCCTGTGACGCGCGAGATGATGCGATTGGCGATCCTCGAAGGCAGCGTGCGGGTGATGAAATTATCCTTGCGGGCCTTGCGCCAGCCGCTCACCAGGTCGTAGCCATTGGCGATCTCGTGCAATAATTTTGGGATATCGGCAGGGTCGTTCTGCAGGTCGCCGTCGATCAGCACGATCACATCGCCGGTCGAGTAGTCAATGCCGGCGGAGATAGCCGCCGTCTGGCCGAAATTGCGCCGCAGGGCAACCACGCGCGTGTGCACGGGATCTTTGGCGGCCACCACCTCCAGCGCTTGCAAGCTCCCATCCGTGCTGCCGTCATCCACGAAGACCGCTTCCCACACGTGCCGGCTCGACTGCATGGCCTTGGTGATGCGCCGGTGCAATTCGGGAACATTCTTCACTTCGTTGTAGACCGGGACAACGATGGAGACCGTTAGCGTAGGTCGCTTGACGCGCAACGATTCCTGTTTGCCATTCCTTCGTTTTGTAGTCATCTCATTCGGGGCAGGACCGCAAGTCTAGCATGCGGCGGAAGTTAACGTGAGAATTATCCCAAACTTCGACCAAAGTAACAACGCAGGCCGCGTCCAGGCCGGCCGCGCTCTGCACCTCCGGGCTCAGATCATCCCACCAGCGGCTGTCGATATAGGCAAAGTCATAACCGCTGCCGAGCAGCAAGTCCAGGTCCGGCGCAGCCATCAGCGTGTGCCAGACATCCGCGGAATGAGGTTCGTCCAGCAAGATCCCGCTCAGCTGGCCGGTGAGTACCGTGGTGCTGCCCATGGGGCCGAACACTTTGGCCTCCGCCGGTATGCGCCCCCACAACTGCACGGCGATGGCAGCATCCAGTTCGTTGTACCCGTCGCCTAATTTGGTGGTGCTGGCGGCCGAGAATTGCGTCCCGGCGATCACCAAGCCGCCGAAGGCCATCAGCGCCAGGCCGGCCGCGGCAGCCTTGCGCAGCCGGGCTTGCCAACGAAAGGCGCGGTCAGCGATGACGAAGACGAGCAGGAGGTTCCAGGTGAGCAAGGCCTGCCAGGTGAGACGCGAAATATCGCGGTCGGCTTGATATTGGAAGAATATCGGGATGAGGAAACCCAGCCAAGCCATGCAGGCCAGCACGGCCAGAATCCAGTCCCCGGCCTGGGCTCGCCGCCAGGCCCAGCGCGTGATCCAGGGCGTGAAGAGGATCACCGGGCCGAGCTCGAACAAACCCACGATGAGTTGCACCGGGGAGAGCAAACTCAGCGCCCCTAAATGCGCCGACAAGATGGCGGGCGGCCAGCGCAATGAGAAACCCAGGAGTTCCCAACCGGCTGCCGGGGCGGAGAATGGCGCCAGCGGCAGGGCCGCCATCAGCGTGGTCCCAACGCTTTGTAGCAGACCAGGCCCCTCAATTCCAAAAAGGAAATCGCGCGCCAATTCCGTCAGCGTGCCACCCTGCAACAAAGCAATGGGGATTGAAAGGGCGGCCGCAACCAGGACCGAATTAACGTGGGGCAGCGTGAGATTACGCTGCCGCCAGTAATAGATGGCGGCAAACGCGAACAAGCCCAACAAGAACAACGCGTAGGTCGTCTCCCAGGCCAGCGCCCAGGTAGCGAAGACGGCCGCCAGCGGCAGCAACGACCAGCGGCTGCCCATCTTGGGGATTAACAGCCAAGCCAGCAAAAGGATGAGGACCATCAGGATGTTGGGTCCCTGGTGCGCCATCACCATGGGGTCCATGATGCCGTTCAGGAACCCGAACATGAAGGGCATCGGTGGCCCGCCGTCCACCGGCCAGGGCGAGATGAGGGCTTCGGAGAACGGTTTGCCGATCAGCGCGCTGGTGCCCTGCAACTGAACGACCTTATCAGCCTGCAACAGAAAGCCGGGGGGCAGCAACAAAAGCAGATAGCGCGTCCCGGTCGCCAGGGCCACCACGGCGGCCGTCGCCCAGCCGCCCCAGGCGCGCCCGATGTAGCGCTTGCCCAGCAGCGCGGCCAGCAGCAGCATGACCGCCCACAGCAGAGCCTTGGAGGCATCGAAGGCGCTCCAGGGCAACATGCCGCCCAGGCGCATCAGGCTGGCGCCGACAAAATGAAAACCATAGTGGTAGATGAACCTCAGCGGATAGCCGGGAATGAAATGCGGGGGAATGTCCCCGTTGCCGAGAATGGAAATGAGCGACAGGTTCTTGTGCTCATCGAATAGTGTCAGGCCTTTGCTCCATAGCATGAAGATGTAAAACAGCGCCAAGCCCCCCAACAGCCAGGGCCAAATATTCAAGTCTTCTTTATGCAGCCAGGGTCCTTCTTTTCGCCGCCAGGCAAACAAGCCGCCCGCAAGCAGCAAGAGCAGGGTGGGCAAGATGAAGGTGAGATCCGCGGAGAGCCAATGGCCCAATAGGTTGGCCAGCCAGATGTACAGAACCAGCCCCAGCCCAAGCCCGGCCACCAGGCGCTCGCGCGCTTGCAGCCGGAAGGCGTGCGTGGCCAGCAGCCAGCCGCCCAGCCAAGCGGCCAGCATGGCGACCAGCCAGGGCACCAGGCTCAGCGTGCTGCCGTCACGGAACCAATACATGCTTCATCTCGGAAGATGGCTGAATTGTATCGCCTGCCCCGAATGCGGATTCGGGCGGCAGCAGGGCTAATTAGCGGAAACGCGCAGGCGCTCCAGGTCGGCATCCACCATCATTTTGACCAGATCCTCGAAGTCCATCGACGGTTCCCAGCCCAGCTTGGCATGGGCTTTGCTCGAATCGGAGATCAACAGGTCCACTTCAGCGGGGCGGTAGAAGCGTTCCTCCTGAATGACATATTTCTTGTAATCCAGGTCCAAGTGCCCGAAAGCCAGTTCGCACAAGCGTTGCACGGTATGCGTGACGCCTGTGCCGATGACGTAATCATCGGGTTCATTCTGTTGCAGCATCATCCACATGGCTTCCACGTAATCGCCGGCGAAGCCCCAGTCGCGCTGCGCATCCAGTTTGCCGAGAGGCAGTTTCGTTTCCAGGCCCAGTTTGATGCGCGCCGCGTTGTAGGACACTTTGCGCGTCACGAATTCCAGGCCGCGCCGCGGGCTCTCGTGATTGAACAAGATGCCGGACACCGCGAACAGGTTGTGCGATTCTCGGTAATTGATCGTGATCCAGTGCCCGTAGACCTTGGCCACCCCATAAGGGCTGCGCGGGTAGAACGGCGTGGTCTCACGCTGGGGAACTTCCAGCACCTTCCCAAACATTTCGCTGGATGAAGCCTGGTAATAGCGCGCCTTGGGGCGCACCTGGCGGATGGCTTCCAGCATGCGCGTGACGCCCAGCGCCGTCACCTCGCCGGTGAGCACCGGCTGGTTCCAAGAGGTGGGCACAAAGGATTGGGCCGCCAGGTTGTAGATCTCGTCGGGCTCGTAGCGCTCCAGCAGATCGACCAGCGAACTCTGGTCGTGCAGGTCGCCTTGCTCCACCGTGATGTCGTCCTGGATGTGCTGGATGCGCTCGAAAGTCACCGTGCTGGAGCGGCGCGCCATGCCAACCACCTTGTAGCCCTTGGCCAGCAAAAATTCGGCCAGGTAAGAACCGTCCTGGCCGGTAATTCCCGTAATCAGCGCTGTTGGCATTGTTCTCTCTTGTGGTCGGAAAATGCGAAGCGAGGATTATATCTTAGCCGAAGTATCCAGGTCGCGCAGGATGCGCTGGGCGCGTTTCTCCCAGGTGTATTGCCCCGCGGTCTGCCGTGCCGCCTTGGCCAAAGCAGCCCGCCGCCGCGGCGATCGCTGCAAGCCAGCCAGCGCTTCCACCCAGGCATCCACATCGCCGCTGGGCAGGATGATGGCATTCTTTTCGCTGAGAATTTCTTTCAGGATGGGCAGGTCGCTGGCCACAATAGGGCGGCCGGTTGCCAGGTACTCGAACATTTTCAAGGGATTCGTGTACGGGGCGATATCGACCCCGGAAGAGCCGGACACCTGGCGGCTATAGGGCAGTACCAGCACGTCGCAAGCGGCCTGATAGCGCGGCAGTTCAGCGTTGGGCACAAATCCGGCCAGGAGGACATTCTTCAGGCCGCGCGCCTGCTGACGTCGTTCGCCAACGTCCTCTGGCCGCCCGCCCACCAATAGGAAGCGCATCTTCGGCAAACGCCGCGCAAGTTCGAAGAGGAAGGAGATACCGCGTCCCTTATAGAGGTGGCCGGTGTAGCCAATGGTGAATCCCTCCACCAACTGCAGACTCTTGCGCGCCGCTTTGGGATTCGGCAAACGAATGTATCGCCGCAAGTCCACGCCGTTGGGGGCGAGTAACAGAAAATCCTTGCGGGAGGGCAATGCATAGCCCGCCTGGATTTGCCTTGCCAGGTATTGCGTATTTACCACCAGGCGCCGCGCGCCTTTGGCGCGTAGAAAATTGCGCAGCAGCCACGGCCCCATTGTCCCAGAGGGCACATCGTGCAGCTCAAAAATTGTGGCCACCCCGCGCCGGGCGGCCAGCGTCGCGGCTTGCGGCAGCCGCGTGTAAACCAGCTCGGCTCCCCAGGCCCGCGCCGCGCCCACCGCCGCGTAGGCGAAGTCGTAGCGGCGCAAAGCAGGGCGAGCGCGCAGCCAGACGATCTTGAACTCGCTGGCCAGCCCGTAATGCGCCGCCAATTCGCCCCAGGTTATGCGCGGGGCCTCCCCTGCAGCGAACACGCGCACTTCGTCGCCAAGGTCGGACATGGCCTGGGCCATCTTCATCGATTGAATACTGTTGGCGGTGTGGGCGGGGATGGCGCCGGAGGCGATCAGGGCGATCTTCATGCCGCAACGGGTTGGTGCGTGCGCAAATCACGCAGCACTCGCAGCACCGCGAACCCCACAGTGAAAATGTAATACCCGGAGAGTAATGCAGCGAAGGCCACCGCCCCATAGGCCGCGAACAGCAAAATCCCGCTCACCTTCAAGATCATGCCGGTTAAATTGACCAGCGTGGGGTAGACCGGACGGTTGAAGGCCAGCAGCGCGGCCCGGTTCCAATAGAAAATATTGGCGAAGGTGTATCCGATCAACAGGATCATCAACGGCGCATAAGCCGGCAGGAATTCCGTATCTGCCATCAGCAGGATCACGTCGCGGCCAAACAAGATCAGCGCAATGGTCACGGGGATCGAATACAACGCTGCCAGCGCCGACCCGCGCCCCAGCACCTTGCGCACCGCCGCCCAGTTGTCCTGGGCCACCGCCCGCGAAAGTTCCGGGTAAGTGGTTGAGGGCAGCGGGCTGACCGGGATCTGCAGGAAACCGATCAGCGTGAGCGCCAGGCTGTAGTAACCTCCGGCCACATTGCCCAGAAACGCGTTCACCCACAGCCCCTCGCTGTCCTTGGCCACCAGGCTGACGGTGGCGCTGAGGTTGGTGCTGAAGGCGAAGGTGAGCAGGCTGCGCCGGTCACTGCGCAGCACCGAGAAGGGCGTGCGCCACCAGCCCGCGCCCCATTGCTTGCCGGCAGTGTGCAGGGCGAGGGCCATCACCGCCACGGAGCGCAATAACCTCCCTGCCAATTCGGCCAGGATCATTTCGGTCAGGCCCCCGCCGGTGAAAAACACAAAAGTTGTGGCTCCGAGGCGCACGATGCTCTGGGTGATGTCGATGATCGACTTGGCGTCGAAGCGGTTGAACACCTGCAACATGCCATCGGAACTATCGAAAAAGATGTTGATGACCACCAGGCTGCCGTACAAAACGAAAATAGACTCGACGCCGGGGACATCCGAAAAGAGGGAAACCCCCAGCGGTGCCAACAGCATGATTAAAAGAAAGGCAACCAGCGAGCCGCTGGCCTCCAGCAGGGCGGCCAGTTTGTAGACCGCCGCAGCCTTGTCGTGCTGCTTGCGCTCTTCATATAAGCGTACGTACTTCACCACCAGCTCGTCGATGCGGAACGAGGTGAAGCGGTTGATCACGTTGGCGAAAGTGGCCACTGCCGCCAGCAGGCCGATGCCAGCCGCCCCGAGAGCCCGCGCCTGGAAGGCATTCTGCACCATGCCCAGACCGGCCGCCAGTACCGTGGCGCTGACCAGGTAGCTGGAATTGCGCACGATGCGGCGCAGGAAATCGGAATCGAAGGCGCGCAGGTAAAGCTGGTTTATTTTTTCGAGGGGCAGCCTGAACATGGGCTAGTCGGTCTTGATGTCTTTGGCCCAGGCGCGCTCGTTGTTGTACCAGTCCACCAGGCGCTGCACCCCATCCTGCAGGCCGACCTGAGGCTCCCAGCCCAGCAGCCTGCCAGCCTTGCTCACGTCGGCCCAGTTGGCCAGCATGTCGGCCTTGTCCATCGGCATCTGTTCAATGATGGCTTTCTTCCCCAGTGCTTTTTCGAACATGGCGACCAGTTTATTGATGGAAATGGACTCGTGGCCGCCCAGGTTCACGACTTCGTAACCCACGGGCTTGAGCGCCAGGATCGTGCCGCGGGCGATGTCGTCGATGTAAGTGAAGCCCCGCGTCTGTTCGCCGTCTCCGAACAATTGAATGGGGCGTTCCTCGCTGATGGCCTGCACAAAGCGGAACATGGACATGTTGGGGCGCCCGGCCGGCCCGTACACGGTGAAATACACCACCACGGTCACGTCCAGGCCGTGCAAATAATGGTAGGCGTGCGCCAGCGCCTCGGCGCCCTTCTTGCTGGCCGCATAAGGCTGTAGCGGCCGGTTGCTCTCCGCCGCCTCCGTCGTCGGCAGCGGGGCGTCCGCACCGTAAATACTGGAAGTTGAAGCCAACACGAACTTGAGGATCTTTTTCTGGCGGCACAGTTCCAGCATATTGAGCGTGCCTGTCATGTTGGAATCCACATAGGCCCAGGGGTCCAGCACGCTGTCGCGCACGCCCGCCCGCGCCGCCAGGTGGATGACCGCATCAAATTTATGGCTGCTTAGTTCTTCTACCGTGTCGCGTTCCGCCAGGTCCAGTTTAAAAAAGGAAAAGCCCTTGCGGTCCTTCAGCGCCCTGAGCCGGTGCTCCTTCATACGCACATCGTAGGAGTCGTTCATGTTGTCCACCCCTGCCACGCCGTGCCCGGCGTCGAGCAGCAGCTCGGCGACCCGCGCCCCAATGAAACCTGCCGCCCCGGTGACCAGGTAAAGCGCCACTAAAGCTTGACCACTTTGGGATCGCCCTTGGCGATCTTGCCTAACGCGTTGCGCGTATCCACGATCAATCGGGAATTTTTCAGCAGGGCAGCGTAATCGTAATCCTTGTGGTTGGTCACGATCACCACCACGTCGGATTCCTTGGCCGCTTTCAAATAATCGGCCACCGAATCCATCTGCCAGTCGTCATGGTCGAGGTGGGAAATGTAAGGATCGTGATAACTGACCTGGGCTTTCTTCTCGCGCAGCAGAGCGATCACATCCAGCGCCGGGGATTCGCGCAGATCGTCGATATCCGGCTTGTAGGCCGCGCCCAGCACCAGCACCTTGCTGCCGTTCAACACCTTGCCCCGCTCGTTCATGGCTTCGAGCGTGCGGCTCACCACGTAGCGCGGCATGCCGGTATTGATTTCCGACGCCAGTTCGATGAAGCGCGCTGTGTATTTCATTTCCTTCAGTTTCCACGACAGGTACAGAGGGTCGATGGGGATGCAGTGCCCGCCCAGCCCGGGGCCGGGGGTGAACTTCATGAATCCGAACGGCTTGGTGGCCGCCGCGTCGATGACTTCCCACACGTCGACACCCAGGCGGTTGCACATCAAGGCCATTTCGTTCACCAGGCCGATGTTCACCATGCGGAAGGTGTTCTCCAGCAGCTTGGCCATCTCCGCCACTTCGGTGGAAGAGACCAGCACCACGCTTTGCAGCGCCTGGCCATACCACAGCGCCGCCACCTGGCCGCAAGCTTCGGTGATGCCGCCGATCACCTTGGGCATATTGATCGTGGTCCAATCCGTGCGCCCGGGATCGACGCGTTCCGGGGAAAAGGCCAGGAAGTAATCTTCGCCGGCCTTCAGCCCGCTTTTCCCGGCCAGCGTATCCTGCACCAACTCGCGGGTCGTCCCGGGGTACGTGGTCGACTCGAGCACGATGACCATGCCGGGGTGGAACTGTTCCGCCAGCTTTTCTGTGGCCGAGACGATAAAGGAAAGGTCGGGATCCCCTGTTTTGCGCAGAGGGGTGGGCACGCAAATACTCACCGCGTCCGCCTTGGCCAACTCGGCAAAGTCGGTGGTGGCGCGCAGTTTCTTCCCCTTCACCAGGCGCGCCACCTGCTCGGTGGGCACATCCGGGATGTAGGATCTGCCGGCATTGACTTCCTGGACCTTCTTAGGATCGGGGTCGATCCCCAGCACATTGAAACCGGCCTCGGCAAACACGGCCGCCAGGGGCAGGCCCACATAGCCCAGGCCGAGTATGGCGACCTGCGCGCTGCGCTCGCTGAGCTTACGCCCCAGCTTGGAACGAATGTCACTCATTGCACCTCTAAAACAGGGAAAGTTGTTCCGAATGTTGGTCTTCGGACACGGAGATTTCGACAGGCATCTCGGGAATGGTACCCGCCTTTGCCATCCATTCGGGCAATCTGGCAAAGTCGGCGACCACCGTGCTGCGCAGCGAAGGCTGGTGCAATGCCGCCGCGGGATGATACATGGGCACCACCAGGCGGCCGCGCACGCGCACGGCCTGGCCGTGCACTTCGCTGATCTTGGCGTTGGGCAGGAAACGGGCCATGGAATAACGCCCTAGGGTGACGATCACTTTCGGGTTGATGGCTTGGATCTGGCGTTCCAGATAATCGCTGCAGGCCTGCAGCTCATTGAATTGCGGGTCGCGGTTTGCGGGCGGGCGGCATTTTACCACGTTGGTGATATACACCTGTTCGCGGCGCAAACCGATGCCGGCCAGCAGTTCCTCCAGGAACTGCCCGGCCGGGCCGACGAAAGGCCGGCCCTGCTCGTTTTCATGGAAACCGGGGCCTTCGCCGATGAACATGATCGTCGCATTGTCGGGACCCTCGCCGGGCACGGCCAGCTTACGCGAGAAATGCAATTCGCAGCGCGTGCAAGTCGAGACCTGCGCAGCCACCTCCTGCAGGAACTTAGAGGAATTCATGCCTCCTCCTTGTGGGCTGCCTGCTCGGCGGCCAGGTCTTCGCGATCCAGGTGAGGGAGTTGCATCAGCAAGGCGTCCTCGCGGTTGTCACTGTAATAGCTCTTTCGCCGTCCGACTTCATGGAAGCCGAAGCGCTCATATAAGGCCTGCGCGGCCCGGTTGCTAATGCGCACCTCAAGCGTGGCGCTTTGCATCCCTTTTTCGGCGGCGCGGGTCAACGCATGGCTCAGCAAGCGGCGCCCCAACCCCAGGCGGCGAAACTTGGGAGCCACCGCCAGGTTGGCAATGTGCACTTCGTCGCCCAGGTACCAGCAAACGCTGTAGGCCACTACTTGCGCGTCTTCATTCCCCATCCCTGCCTCGATGACCCATTGCTCGGAGGCCGGGTTCTGTTCCAATTCGAATTCATAACTCTTGCGCGTCCAGGGTCTGGGAAAGATGCGTTGCTCCAATTGGAAGACGCGGTCGAGATCGGCGCGGCGCATGCGGCGCAGCTTGAATTTCGTTCTCTCGCGCGGCCGCTCCGCGCCGGGCGCCTTCATGCGGACACCGCCTGGCTGGCCTGCAGATAGATGGGGGCCAGCCCTTTGACCGCATCGATGTCGCCGTTTTGCCAGCGCGCCCAGGCCAGTTCCGCCAGGATGGCCGGCCGGCGCAGTGACCAAGCCGGGGACTGCAGCATGGCGTTCTTGTACTTGCGTCCCAGCACGCGGCGCTCATCCTCTCCCAGTTCACCGCAGATTAGCGTAGGATGCTGAATGCTCTCGACGAGTTCTTCGGCCGTCATCAGAACAGCCGGACCATCCGGCTGCCAGCGTTCCTTCTTCACTTTGTAACGTCCGGTGGCCAGTCGCCTGCGGCCAGCTTGCAACACCGCCACCATGGGCAAGGTTTGCAGGGGCTGCCCGGCCGCCACGATGTCCAGACTCGGAACGGCGATCAGGTCCAGGCCCTGGGAAAACGCCAAGCCCTTTGCCAGTGCCAGGCCAATGCGCAGGCCCGTGTAAGACCCCGGGCCAATGGCCACACCCACTGCCTTCAATGCGGAGACTTTGATCCCGCTGAGCTTCAATGCCTGCTCGATGCCCGGCGCCAGGTCCACCCCGTGATAGTCGTGCCCCGCCCAGGTGCACTCGTAGCGCACGTTTATGCCATCGTACAATGCCAGGCCGCTGGATCTCGTCGAAGAATCGATTGCCAGGAGCGTCATACCAGACCGAACACCGTTTCCTGCAGCGCCGCGGCCATTGGCAGATAATGCTCCCCTTGTGGGGAGACCTCAATGCGACGGCGCTCATCGTCCACCCAGAACAATTTGAGCCACAGG
Source organism: Anaerolineales bacterium (assembly GCA_040882365.1). Lineage (GTDB taxonomy): Bacteria > Chloroflexota > Anaerolineae > Anaerolineales > UBA11579 > JAMCZK01. Next base: position 8,654 of record JBBEBI010000055.1, on the reverse strand, counting down.
CGTTCCTCAGGCAGGGCGCTTTCGATCTTTTGCGCCCACTCCACGGCCACGGGGCCTTCCTCAAGCAGCAGGTCTATATCTAGCGCATCGGCCTGTGCGGCGCTCTCCAGCCGGTAGGCATCCACATGGGCCAACCGCGTGTCATCTGGCCGCCTGTACACGTTTACCAATACGAAGGTGGGGCTGGTGGCTGCCTCTCTGGAACCCCAGCCCGCCGCGATGCCTTGTACCAGGGTGGTCTTGCCACTGCCCAGCTCGCCCTCCAAGCAGATCAGGTCGCCATTTTTCAGGAGACCACCCAATTGCATGCCCAGCCGCCGCGTTTGTTCCGGGCTGTTGCTGAACATTTCGAAAGCGCCGGCGCGCAGGATGGGCATAGCAAAATTATAAGGCCCACAATCCCAAACCGCCCTGTCTTAAGACACGGCATTCGAGAGACATGCAAGACCTTTGGTCAGGGTTGCCGGAAGTCTATGACGGCTGGGCGGGCTTGGTGCTTCGCCAGGCGATTGTCCTGTCCAGCCTCCTCGCTCGCGAAATTTAAGACCTCAAAAGGAAATGGAAGTCAGTGAACCGGGCCCCGCGTCAGAATCCAATCGACAAACGAATCCGGTAGCCAACGTAGAAGCCAAAGAGTGAACGCCGTGCCTTGCCCGGGCGCGTAGCGCGTGCGCGGCCGCCGCGCGATGAGCGCGTGCCATACATCGCGGGCTACTCTCTCTGCAGCCATCCCATGGATGCCGGCTGCTTCCGCCTCCCTCACCATGCGCGTCATGGCGCGGCCATACAAAGCTTCCGCCCTTTTTGGAAGCTTGGCGCGCGTTTGCTTCGCCGCCAACAACGACTTTTCCCAGATCGGTGTGGCGATGGCGCCCGGCTGCACGCTGGCCACATGTATGCCCCACGGGCGCAGCTCGCGACGCAACCCATCCGTAAAGGCCTCCAACGCGAACTTAGATGAAGAATAAGGAACGAGGAAAGGCCCGGCCACGCTCCCACCTATCGAGCTCATGTTGGCGATCCTGCCCTTTCCCAAGCGTAAAAGCGGCAGGCAAGCCTGCGTCAGTTCCACCTGGGCGAAGAAATTGACCTCGAACTGGCGGCGCATCTCGCTGGCCGGCAAAAACTCCAGTGGCCCGGCCACAGCGATCCCGGCGTTGTTCACTAACCCCTGCAGCCCGCGCTTGCCCACCTTGCGCCGAATACGAGCCATTGCATGCGCAACTTGTCGGGGTTTTGTGACATCCATTGTCAGCGGAAATATGTTCGCGTCCGCCGCCGCCAGGCGCTTGGCATCTTGCGCTTTACGCACCCCGGCGAACACACACCAGCCTTGCTTGGCGAAATGGAGCGCGCAGGCCTCACCGATGCCGGTGGATGCACCGGTAATGAGAACAGCGTTGCGGCCTGCAGTCATACGTAGGTTAAAAGAAGTTGCTGGAGCGCAGCGCGTCGACAATCAATTCGACGGATAGGGCCGCCAGGATCATGCCCATCACGCGCACGATTAGTTCTGCGCCCGGCCGTCCCAGGCGGTCCAGGATGCGATGCGCCTGACGCATGAGCAAATAAGTTATCGCCAATATCGCAATGGCGATCAGGATCGTTCCCGCTTGCGTGGGAACAGGATGCAGATGATTATCCGTCAAAACAATGATGGCCAGGATGGCGCCAGGGGTTGCGATGGAAGGGATAGCCAGTGGATATACGGCAATATCTCCTTCCGTTTCTGGTGAGTTGGAACTATGCAGATTGCCGAAAATCATTTGCAAAGCGAACAAAAACAACACGATACCCCCAGCCAACTGGAACGAGACAATGCTGATGCCCATGCCTAATAAAATGAATTGCCCCAACACCGCCGCGCCCACCAGGACCACCCCTGAATAAAGGATAGCCCGTGCCGCCACGCGGGCTTTTTTGTTAGCGTTCAGCCTGGAGGTCAGGCCCGCAAAGATGACCACGGTACTGATCGGGTCTATGGTTGCCCACAGGATTAAAAGGTCTCGCAGGAATTTCTGCCAGGGCATTAGTCTCTCTTCCCCAATCCAGCCATCTCCGCCTTCACCGCCTCGTACAAATTCTGGGCGTGCAGCTGGCTGAGCGTATAGCACGGCGACTTGAGGTGCTCGGCCAGCGAATTGGCCAGCCCCTGGTCGAAAGCGGCGTGCTCCATGTTGATCACCACGCTATGGATGTCATCCTTGGCGATCTGCTCCGCCAGGTCGTGCGCCTCCTTCTGCGGCGAGCCTTCGCCGATGGCCACATTGCCGGCGCCATCCGTCAGAAAGATCAACAGCGGCATCACATCCGGGTGCAGGCGCTTCTCGCGCGCCACCACCTCGCGCGCCAGGAACAGCCCGGCGGAGAGCGGCGTCTTGCCGCCCACCGGAATATCCGCCAGGGCATGCTGGGCCAGCAGCACGGAGTTGGTGGGCGGCAGGATAAGGTTGGCGCGGTCTTTTTGGAAAACGATCAGGCCCACCCGGTCACGCCGCTGGTATGCGTCCATAAGCAGCGAAAGGATGGCGCCCTTGGTAGCCGACATACGCTCCGCCACCGCCATGGACCAGGACGCGTCCACCACGAACAACACCAGGTTGGCGGCGCGCTTCACGCGCACTTTGCGCTGCAGGTCCTGGCGCTGGATGGCGAAGGCCACCTTCTCGCGCTGCTTGCCGCGCTCTCTCTGGTACGGCGCCGCGGCGCGGAATGTGGCGTCGAAGGCGATGTCGCTCAAATCCTCGCCGGCCGGGCGCGCCTGGATATAGCGCCCGCGTTTGCGCTCCGTGTGCGTGCGCGAGCGGCGCCCGCTGTGGCGGCGGGTGATCTTGTCTAAGGGGTTGTCGATCTTGCGCGGGGCGAAAGGTTCGCTGGCTTTTACTTTCTGCCCGCTTTCCCACCAATGGGCATCCCCGCTGTTGAAAACATCCTGCGGGCCGGGCTCCGCTACCTGGTCTTGCTGATCGGCCTCGCTAAGTTGCTGCTGGTCTAGGCCTTTTTTTTTACTCGTTCCTTCTCGCCCTCCTCTTCCTCATCGGCATCCACCTCGGATTCGCCCGACGAAGCGGCCTGCTTCTGCATGTCGGCAATGCGCTCCTGCAGCTCGGTGACCGTGATCTCGGCTTGGTTGAAGGGGCCGCGCTTGACGCGGTGCGGCAGCGCCAGTTCGGCGGCAATAGCGATGTCCAGGTCGCTGATGCGTTTGCGGCCGTCGAAGGCCGCCTGGGCGCGCGCCGTTTTCAGGATCACCAGGTCGGCGCGGTGTCCATCTACCTGCAGGGAGGAGGTAAGCGAAGCAATCGAGGTTAGATCGCGCGGCGTATAGCCCACGTTCTCCAATAGGTCGCGGGCCGCCATTATCTTTTCGGCCAACTCCCGCTCCTTGGGCGCCCATTCTTTGTAGAAAGCATCTGGGTTGCCCTCGAAATGAAGGTTGCGTTCCATGATCTGTACTCGCTGGCGCGCATCGTGGATGCCGCGGATCTCCACCGCCAGGGCAAAGCGGTCCAGCAGCTGCGGGCGCAGGTCGCCTTCCTCGGGGTTCATCGTGCCAATAAGAATGAAGCGCGCCGGGTGGCTGAAGGAAATGCCTTCACGCTCGACAATATTCACGCCCATGGCCGCCGAGTCCAGCAGCAGGTCCACCACGTGGTCGTCCAGCAGGTTCACTTCGTCGATGTACAGTAGGCCCCGGTTGGCTGCTGCCAGCACGCCGGGTTCGAAGTGACGTTCGCCCTTTTGAATGGCGCGCTCGATATCCAGGGTGCCCACCACGCGGTCTTCGGTGGCGCTCACCGGCAGGTCAATGAAACCGATCTTGCGCGTGGCCACCTGCAGCATTTCCCTGGCTGCCGCTCGTTCTTTGGCCCAATCGGACCAGGTCTCAGGTTTGTTCGGGTCGTCGTTAAAGGGCGATTCGGCGAAAACTTCGATCTCGGGCAGCAGGGCCGCCATGGCCCGCGCCGCGGTGGACTTGGCCGTGCCGCGCTCCCCGCGGATCAGCACGCCGCCGATGCGCTGGTCCACGGCGTTCAGGATCAGGGCGCGCTTCATGCGTTCCTGGCCCACGATGGCTGTGAAGGGGTAAATCGTTCGCAGATTCATGTTTTTTAGGAGCCGTGTTTCGCTATGTTATCACACGCGATATTTCAGCGAAGGGGAGCTAACAACGACATCGTCACTTTCCCAATAAACACGGTATGCTGAATAAATAATTTCTTTGGGAGAGATGACCATAAGACCACGATTGCCAGCCACGACCGCACTCCTACTAGTAACGTTGAGTGTGTTGCTTTCAGGCTGCAGCGGCCGAAACCGTACCAAGCGTAAACGATATCCGCACGCTCATGCTCACCAGCCACGAAAAGTGGTCTACCCTCAGCGGTGAGACGCTAACCACCTGGCGTCCGCAAAACGGCGAAGCCCAAGAAGTGATCAATTTATTTTGGATCAGCCATAACCGAGCCCGCTTTGAAATGCCAAACAGCGATACGGTGCTCAGGCCCAGCGATCCGAATATGAATTTGGGAGAAAGGAGAGTGAAATTGGCCGAGAAACCTGGGTTCTCACCTTTTATGGGTCAGATAATGGGGAAACTCGGCTACCTTTAGCCAAATATTGGGTAGATAAGGAATTAGGCATCACCTTGAAGGCTGAAGTTCAGGGAAGTAATGGGCTCCCTCCGAAGATATGGTTTTTATAACTATGGAGGTAAACCCAGTAATTCCTGAGGAGACTTTTGTCCCCTAAGGCCGCTGGATTTTTAACGGTTATAATAGCGCCCATCTTTGTACCGGAGCTAATCAAATAATGGATGAAAACGAAGTCCCCCAGACGGGGGAACAGGCCGACTTGAGCCAAAACAAGGCGCCCAGCCCCGCGCCCGGCCTGACTATGGAGCAATTGCTGAACCAAAGCGACCAGAATATGGGCCAGCCGAAGAGCGGGGAAATGGTCACCGGCGTCATTGCCGGCATCAGTGATGATGAGATCCTGGTCAGCATCGGCGCCAAATCCGAAGGGGTGATCCCCGCCCGCGAGCTGGAGCAGCTGGGCGCCGAGGAACGCGCCAAAATGAAGGTGGGCCAGGAGATCCAGGTCTACGTGGTCAGCCCGGAAGGCAGCCGGGGCACCGTGCAGCTTTCCTATACGCGCTCCATGGAAGATCAGGATTGGGCCCAGGCTGAAGAGCTGCTTAAATCCAAAGAGTCCTACGAGGGCAAGGTCGAAGGTTTCAATAAGGGCGGCCTCATCGTGGGCGTCGGCCGCCTGCGCGGTTTTGTGCCCGCCTCCCAGGTGAGCCAGACGCGGCGCATGCGCTACAAGGGCGACACTCCCGAACAGCGTTGGGCCGATATGAACGGCGAAACGCTGACTGGCCGGGTGATCGAAGTGGACCGCGAGCGCCGCCGCCTGATCCTTTCCGAGCGCGCCGCCGCCCAGGAATCCCGCGAGGCGATGAAAGAACGCCTGCTCACCGAGATCAACATCGGCGAAACCCGCACCGGGCGCGTCACCAGCCTGGCGGATTTTGGCGCTTTCGTGAACATCAATGGGGCCGATGGCCTCGTGCACCTCTCCGAAATTTCCTGGGAGCGCGTCGATCATCCCAGCAAAATGCTCAAGGTGGGCGATGAGGTGGAAGTCAAGGTCATCAGCATCGACCAGGAACGCCGCCGCATCGGGCTCTCCATGCGCCAGCTGCAAAAGGATCCCTGGGAACAACGCGTCAACGCCTATAAAGTCGGCCAATTGGTGGAGGGCACCATCACGCGCCTGGTCAAGTTCGGCGCCTTTGCCCGCCTGGACGACTACCTCGAAGGCCTCATCCACATTTCCGAGTTGAGCGAAGAGCGCATCGAACATCCTAAGGAAGTCGTCCAAGAGGGCGACAAGGTGGCCTTACGCGTCATCCGCATCGAGCCGGACAAGCGCCGCATCGGCCTCTCGCTGCGCAAGGTCGACTCGGCCAAATACAGCGACCAGGATCTGGAAGCAGCCATGGCCGAGGCCGGGCTGGAGACGCCCGCGTCCGAGCAGTCCGCCGAAGTTGAAGCGGCGGCCGAGCCGGAAGCCGCCCCGTTGGAGCCGCCAAAGGCTTCCGAGAATGGTGCGCCTTCCGAGCTTGTCGAAAATCAGGCCGCGGAGGCCGCGCCTCCCGAAGCGGTGGAGAACGAAGCCGCCAAGAACTAGACCCACAGCGCACGGTTCCCCCGTGCGTTTTTCTTATCTGCTCCTCTATCAGTAGGGGCGAGACCTGCCTCGCCCAGCAAGTGCCGCGTTCTGCTCTTTGTCATTCCGGAGCGAGAGCCGAAGGCTCGACGAGGAATGACAAGCCGGATGCGATGTTGATTTCTAATCTTGCTGTGCCCTAGGCAACCTTGAATTTGGTAGAATCTCGCACGTTAAATCGATGAACCGCTCGAAGAGCGGTGTCTCGATAAAGATCGGAGAGCTACCTTGGCTGGAATGGATCGCCTCACCCAACGGGCCCGCCGCGTACTCAGCCTCGCCCATCACGAAGCCGAGCGCATGCGCCACAATTACATCGGCACCGAGCACTTATTGCTCGGCTTGATCCGCGAAGAGGGCGGCGTGGCCGCCCGCGTGCTGCGTGAGCTGGGCCTTGAAGCCCCACGCGTGGAAGAAATCGTCGAGCGCCTCACCGGCGCCGGCCAGCACGAAGGCGGCAAGATCGATCTGTCTCCGGGCACACAACAAGTTTTGGAATTCGCCTTCGAAGAAGCCCGCCGCCTGGGCAACCATTACGTCAGCACCGAACATTTGCTGCTCGGCTTGGTGCGCTACGGCGAAGGCATCGCCTTGAACGTGCTGCGCAAACTGGGCGTCTCCCCCGAGCAGATCCGCCGCCAAACGCGCCGCGTCCTGCAGGAAAGCTCGGCGCCGCGCAAAGGCGCCGCCGCCCCCGAACGGCGAGGCCCGCGCCGCGAGGCCCGCGCCGGCAAGACGCCCATGATCGACCAGTTGGCCGTGGACCTGACCACGCTGGCCGAAGAAGACAAACTCGATCCCGTCATCGGCCGCGAAATGGAAATCGAACGCGTCATCCAAATCCTGGCGCGGCGCACCAAGAACAACCCCGCCCTCATCGGCGAAGCCGGCGTGGGCAAGACCGCCATCGTCGAAGGCCTGGCCCAGCGCATCGTGAATGGGGATGTGCCCGCCCCGCTGCTCGGCAAGCGCGTCCTGCAGCTCGACGTCGGCTCCCTGGTCGCCGGCACCATGTACCGTGGCCAGTTCGAAGAGCGCCTCAAGAAGGTCATCGACGAACTTAAAGCCTCTGACGCCATTCTATTCATTGACGAAGCCCACATGCTGGTGGGCGCCGGCGCCGCCGGCTCCTCCGTGGACGCTGCCAACATCCTCAAACCGGCCCTCTCCCGCGGCGAGCTGCAGGTCATCGGCGCCACTACGTTGGACGAATATCGCAAATACATTGAGAGCGACTCCGCCCTCGAGCGCCGCTTCCAACCCGTGTTGGTCAACGAGCCGACCGTAGAAGAGACCATTGCTATTCTGCGCGGTGTGCGCCCCGCCTACGAGGAGCACCACCGCTTGCGCATTTCCGACGAAGCGCTGGATGCCGCCGCGCGCCTTTCAGCCCGCTACGTTACCGAGCGCTTCCTGCCCGACAAGGCCATCGACCTCATCGACGAATCGGCTTCCCGCGTGCGCATGTACAAGAGCCCGGCGGCCAAAGAAGCCAAGGCTATCACCGAAGAACTGAAGGGCCTGCGCCGCCAGCGCCTCGAAGCCGAGGACGACGGCCGCGAAGAAGAAGGCGAAACCATCCAGGCGCAGGAAACCGAACTGGAAGGCAAGCTGGAAACCCTGCGCACCACCTGGGACCGCGACAATAGCCCCATTGTCACCGTGGACGATATTGCCGAACTGATCTCCATGTGGACCGGCGTGCCGGTCATGCAGATCGCCCAGGAGGAATCCGAGCGCCTGCTGCACATGGAAGACGATTTGCACAAAGCCATCGTCGGCCAGGAAGAGGCCATCGAGGCCATTTCCAAAGCTGTGCGCCGCGCTCGCGCCGGCCTCAAGGATCCCAAGCGCCCCATCGGCTCCTTCATCTTCCTTGGCCCCACCGGCGTCGGCAAAACCGAGCTTACTAAAGCGCTGGCCAAGTTCCTCTTCGGCAGCGAAGAAGCGCTTATCCAACTGGATATGTCCGAGTTCATGGAGCGCCATTCCGTCAGCCGCCTGGTCGGCGCGCCGCCCGGATACGTGGGCTACGAAGACGCCGGCCAGCTCACCGAAGCCATCCGCCGCCGCCCTTATTCCATCGTCGTCTTCGATGAGGTGGAGAAGGCCCATCCCGAAGCCCACAATATGCTGCTGCAGATCATGGAAGAGGGCCATCTCTCGGACGCCCGCGGCCGCAAAGTGGATTTCCGCAACGCCATCATCGTCATGACCTCCAACGTGGGCGCCGACATGATCATGCGCAAAGGCGAGAGCGGCTTTCAGTTGAAGGCCGATGAGGACCTGGAAGAACAGATCGCCTACAAAGACATGCGCAAGAAGCTCACCGATGCCCTCAAGCGCGTCTTCCGCCCCGAGTTCATCAACCGCGTCGACTCGGTGATCATCTTCCGCTCGCTGAACAAAGAGAACCTGCG
>JBBEBI010000054.1:0-15212 GCA_040882365.1 Anaerolineales bacterium | reverse complement strand
TCAGGCCGCTTTCTTCCTCAACCTCACGTCGAGCGGCGGCCATCACACTCTCCCCGCGCTCTACGTGGCCGCCCAGTCCGTTGTACAGGTTCGGGAAAACCGGCCGGTCCGCGCCGCGCTTGATCAGTAAGACCTCGTCCCCGCGCGTCAAGAACACCAACACGCGGGGAATGAACTTGTAACGCGATTTGTTTGCAGCTTGCGGGGATGTCAATCTACTAATCCGAAAGGTCCTTGACTTCTTCCTGCTCCACTTCCTCGCCGAAATAGAACTCTCGGCTCGGAATGACTCTGACAGGGGTGATGAATTGATCGACGTATTGCCTGGTGCCGGCGATCGCCAGCAGATCGAACAGTCTGGCGAATTGTTCCTCCCAGGCATCGATGACCACCTGCTTCTCGGCGCTTGCCAAATTCCACAGGTCGGGCTTGAAGGGGCCAAGCGCACGTTTGCGGCCTTCGTAGTGAAACTGCTCGTTGGTCTGGCCCGGTTTGCGGTCAGGACCGTATTTAGCATTCACATAGAGGTACACCGCGCTCATGAAGGGTCTGGACAGCCGGTCGTACATCATGTTCTGGAAGTTGGTGGCCAAATGCACTTCGCAGGCTTCGGATTCCACGAACTTTCCAAAGGCCTCCTGCGGCAGCGTGGAGGCGCCGTGCTGTACAGCGCCGGCGTAGCCATATTCCTTGCGCGCCACCCGGCTGAGCGCCAACAGCGTGTCGAAATCGACCTTCACCCGCGCTACCGTACCGTCTGGCAGCACCACACCGCCGTGGCTGGTGCCTGTCTGGATGCTGATCTTGCTCAAGCCAACCGCGCCTGGCGATCGGGCTTCCAAAGCTTCGTGGTATCCCTCCACATAGGCGCGCAATTCGGCCTCATTGGAATTGCGCCCGCCCACTTCGCCGATCTCGCCGCCCACCGAAATGGTTACCCCTTTTGGCTGCCGTTCACGGATGAATTGCGTGAACTGCGCCGAAAGTTCCGAGTTGACCTTTTGCTGAGCTCTTTCGCCCTCCTGCCCAATATCCACTAGGGTGGAAGTATCGATATCGATGTTGAAAAAGCCCGCCTTCAGGGCCTCTGCGGTCAGTTCTTCCACGGCAGCAATTTCCGCGTCGGGGCTCTCTTTGTATCGCTTGGGAGAGATCTGGAAGTGGTCCCCTTGGATAAAGACGGGACCGTGATACCCTTCGGCAACCGCGGCCGCCAGCACATTGGTCACGTATTCGGCCGGCCTCTGTTCGGTATAGCCGATTTCGGAGCGGGCGATCTCGAGGATAAACGCGCCGGCATCAATACGCTCGGCCACGCGGAATACGCAACGGGCCGCATCATAGGAGAGGGCGCGCAGGTTTATGGCCGGCACCGTAAAGGATGGCGGCACTTCACCCCGACCGCGGGCCATGTAGAGGTCATGGATGCTGGTGGGCACGGCGTCCAGTTCTAGTGCGATCAGCCGGGTGAGGTAACGAGCCCAGGCTTGCTCGGCATCGTTACCCAGCGCGGAAATCCGCGCCAGTTCGCCGATCTTTGCACGCGCCTCGCTTTCATCCAGGATGCGGACCGCACTATCCTCATAGAAGATGCTGCTGCCGAGTTTGGAGAGCACGCGCTGCAAGGCTTCGCCAGTCATTGGTTGAACCTCTGCCGTTGGAAAGTTGATCGATTTTGGGTGATTCTACCATTGGGCTTAGCTCCGAATATGTTTACATTTCGCCTATGGTTAATAAAGTATAATGACCGCGATTGCGCGCATGGGCGCGCTGCCTTGTAGTGAGGAGCAGAGATGTCTGATCTTTACGAACAAGTCCAATCCGAACAAGATTTGTTCCGTCGCATCGCCGGGAAGATCCCGGGATTCAGCGGATACATTGAACGGGAGAACCGCCGCGCTGCCGACAAGCTGCTGCGGGAATCCATCGCCGCCAAGTACGAGCAGATCTGGAAGAGGGTGGGGACTCTACAAAAGGACCTGGCCTCTGCGCAGGAACTGGAATACCTGGACGATCTGGAAGGGGCGGCCACCAAATTGCGCACCTTCATAGACAAGGTACGCACCGCCGCCTATGGCAATGCCGGCTTCTTCGATGCCAAGAAGATCAAATCCGATGAGCTGAAGCGCCTGTACGAGTTTGACCTGGCCCTGGTAGACCGGGCCGATGAAATCTCTGCGGCCGTGGATGCTGTGCAGGCAGCTGTCGGAACTGAGGGCATGTCTGCTCCGGTCGCCAATCTTGTAAACCTCTCCCGCGATTTGGTCTCTACCTTCGATAACCGCAGCGAAGTGATCTTCGCGCAATCCTAATTCCACAGGCTAGCAGGAGGTTTTGATGGCCCGCATATTTGACGTAATTGAATATCCGAATGAGATGAAGGAGGAGATCGTCCACCGTTTCCCTGAAAGCGGGGCGGGCGATTTCCGCATCGGTTCCCAGGTGATCGTGCGTGAGGCGCAGAATGCGATCTTCTTCCGCGATGGCAAGGCGCTGGATGTGTTCAAGGCCGGCCGCCATACCATTGCTACCGCCAATATACCCTTGCTTGTCAATATCCTCGGCGTAGCCTTCAATGGCCGCAGCCCCTTCACCGCCGAAGTGTATTTCGTCTCTATGCGCGAGTTCCTGGATCGCAAATGGGGCACACCGCAGCCTGTCGTAATGCAAACCCCAGGCATTGGCCTGGGCTGGCTGTTGCTTACAGGTTTTGGCACCTATGCTTATACCGTCGAAGATCCCCAGCAATTTGTAACCCAGGTCGTAGGAACCCAGGGGACCTATGATACGGTGGACATTGAGAATGACCTGCGCTCCCGCTTGCTGCGCAGTTTCTCCGATCTGCTCGGCAGCATGAAGGGCAAATACACCACCATCCAGGACATCATCGCCAATCAAGATGAGATCAGCGCTGCCGTGCGCGCCAAGGCCGCAGACGACTTTGAAGCCCGCGGGCTGGCGCTTAAGGGTTTCGTTGTGGCCAATTTGCAGCCGTCTCCGGCTTCTGCCGAGACTCTCCGCAATATGGGTTTATTGGATACGGCCACCTACACACAGCTCCAGGCGGCGGATGCCATGCGCACCGCAGCCGCTAACCCTAGTGGCGGTGCAGGACTCACTGCGGGCATCGGTGCCGGCTTGGGCATCGGCAACGTGATGGGCGAGGCCCTTAAAGGCGCCATGTCCGGCAAGGCGGCTGCCGAAATGCCGGACGTGATGACTACTAGCGAGGTAGCCAACTTCCTAAAGGTTTCTGAAAAGGACGTGCTGGCTGCCATCAAAGCCAAGGACCTCAAGGCCAAGAAAGTCGGCAAGGAATATCGGGTGACGAAGAAGAATCTGGAGAAATATCTGGGCGGCTAGCCCCAAGCGAAGAACAAAAGATCGCGGCGAAAGCCGCGATCTTTTGTTCTGATGCCTTCGCTCACTGAACGGGCTTCTTCCGCGCGTAATTCTCCGCGTTTCCGCCAGGCGAACCGCGGCGCGTGGCAATTGGGCTTGCCTTCCAACACATCGGCGGTGATGCCTCCGATAAGGGGCGTGAACTTGAAAGCGTGGCCGCTGCCGCCGGCGCTCACCAGCAGGCCGGGCCGCTCAGGATCGTTATCGATCCAAAAATCCCCATGAGATGGGGCAGTGGCCCCCGGTTCCAAAAGCGTCACGTCGTGGCCGCGGCGGCGCAGCTCGATGGCTGTGCTGACACCAAAAACGCCGCCACCGACAATAAGAATATGGCTCGATCTAATGGACACCGAATATCTTTTCACCGGCCCTGATGGGCACGTTTAGACGATTTTCCACTGGCGGGATGGGGCAAGACCACATTTCGTTGTAGGAGCAGTAGGGATTGTATGCGTAGTTGAAATCGACCAAGAAGAGCCCGTTGGACAATTGCTGGGGCTCCAGGTAGCGGCCGGCGCCGTAGGTCTCAGTACCTGCCAGCAAATCGACAAAGAGCAGGAAAAAACCATGGGGGCTGTTGAACAAGGTCAGTTGGGCTTGCTTGCCTTCAACCTGGAAGGTGAAGCGGCCATAGCGCGTGTAGGTTTTGACGTCGCCGGTGGACGTGGGCAGCTGGACTTGCTTTTGCTCGGCAAATGGAGGCACTTCGATCTCGAAGCGTAGGCTGGCAATCTCGGGGAAGTATTTCAATCCCCGGAAATTTGCCCGCTGTTCTGGCGTCAAAGGGCTGTTGGGATCTTGGGCGTAGTAATCATCCTTGGCTTTGCGAAAATCTTCAAGTTGGCTCATAGCTAAGAGGTCTTCCTGAATTCGACGATCATGCGCTGGCTAAAGAATCGCAGCGGGGATTTGCGGTTCTCCACGTAGATTGATCCTTCGGTATCACGCGGATAGCCGGCCATCTTGAAAATTCGGTTTACCACCTTCCGCGTAAAGCGGGGGAAATCCATGCGATACACTAAATAAGAAGAGATTTCCATACCAGGGATCTGCGTTGTGATCCCTTGAAATTCCTCAAGAGTGCAGAAGTGGTGTGTGCTGTAACTCTCGGTCTTTGCGCGATGGGTGGTGGTATGGTAATCGCGGACGAATTTGCCACATAGGGACCTCCTTCTTGGCCAATAATGAGCGGGTTCTGAAATGAAGCAACTCCCTCCTGGTTTCAGCGTAGCGTGTATCCACCGAAAGAGATCCAACCTATTGGGGATATGGTGGACGGTGGACAATAACACGATGATATCCACGGGGTCCAACTTCATATTTTGAAAGTCGCCGTGCAGTATTTTGTATGCGAAACCCTTTTTGCTATTGGCCAATTTGCCCAGGCGCTCATCCAGAAATTTGAGGAAGGCGTCCACAATGTCGATAAGCGTTAGGTCCGCGACTGAATGAAAATGGGCAATACTGTGAGTGTAGAAACCGCTGCCGGGCCCGATCTCTATTACGGAAGAAGGTTGGGTACGCTCGAGGAACTCATGCAATTTCCGCCCGATGATCGTGGATTGGCGATCATCGAGGGAGTCAAAGCTCTGCCCACCCTGATAAAGTTCCGGGTCGGCGTAATCGGGGCGTAAATTGTTATGTAGCTGGTTGGCGCCCAGAACGAGCTGCTTATCTTCAGGGCGAAGGTTCTTCCAAACCCGGTCGTTGCCGTCCCTGGGTGTAAAGAAAATAGCCGAGACGACTGCTGATGCTGGGAAGCCGCATGCCTCAGCGTTCCTCGCTCAGGCAAACAACTGCAGGATATATGGAACCGCGATGTTCAGCAGCAGGCCTATCGTGAAGAACTCCCCTGCCTGGCGGTTGAAGTGCATGGCCCACCCGACGTACCAAAGCGGCCACACGGTCCAGCCTACTGGCGCCTTCTTTGGTTTGGGCTCCGAATACACTTTCCAGGTCGTGCGCAGACGGCCGATGGCCAGGAGGGTCAGAAGCACACCGGGACCGGTATAGCCCAGCGCCACCAGGGTAAGGATCAGCACGTAGAAGAGCAGGAAGGTGCCCTTGTTTAGCACCTTGGCTCGCTCTTCCCCCAGGATGACCGGTATCGAGCGTACCCTTACTTTCTTGTCGGCCTCTATCTTGTCGATATGTTTGCCAACCAGGACGGAAGCCACGATGAGCCCATAGGGCAGAGTAAGCAGCCAGATATCAGGGGTGAGCGGGGTGCCCAGAGACACGAAGGCAGTTCCGCCGATCATCAAGGGGCCCCAGACAATTAGGGCGGTCAGTTCGCCAAACCCGGCGCGTTTGAGGAGGCCGGTATAAAAAAGACTGAGCAAGAATCCGGCGATGGCGAAATACAAAACAGTAACCCCAACCTGCGTGTAGAGGAAAAGCATGATGGCCGCGTCAATGGCATTTAGGATTACAGCCGCGGTCAGCAAGCCGGCGGGCGTAGTTAGCCCGCCCAGGAGCGGATGCGGGCTGTATTGGGCGCGCGGGTAATCTTCGGTATCGACGCCCTGTCGCACATCCAGATAATCGTTGATGATGTTATTCGAGGCGTGGGCAATCACGACGCCCAGCACTGCCAAGGCGCCCAGCAACCAATTGACGGAACCTTCGCCGCGGGCTGACTTTTCAGCAGCGACCAGAAGTCCAAGCAAACCGGATGTCAAAGACATCGAAAAGACACAGGAACGCGAGATGACGAGCCAGCGGGTAACGCCGTCTGCCAGCTCAATCTGAGGCACATTGCAGCCATCTATGGCCATTTTCCAGCGAGCCAATAAGGGGATGGGGTGAACGGCGCCGGGCGCGCTTCTTGTACTCATCTATTTCTCCTTTGGGATCGCACCGTGAAACATACAGGAGGCTCGCACATCATAGCATACAGCCTGGTTTTGTATTCTTTGCAGGAATATTGGCTCCACGCAGTGCAAACATGGCGTCGGCCGCGCCCAATCCATGAGGATTTCTAAGCTGCTGTGACCTTTTCGCCGGCGATGAATCCCTCGATTTGCTTTCTCGCCTCATCGTCTGGAAACTGGTGCGGTGGAGTCTTCATCAGGTAGGCAGAGGGCGCAACCAGGGGGCCACTTAACCCGCGGTCCAGGGCCAGCTTGGCACAGCGCACTGCATCGATCACCACGCCCGCCGAGTTGGGCGAGTCCCATACTTCCAGCTTGACTTCCACGCTCAGCGGCACGTCGCCGAAGGCGCGGCCTTCCATGCGGATGTGTGCCCATTTACGGTCGGTGAGCCAGGGAACGTAGTCGCTTGGCCCCACATGAATATCGGACGGGTCCAATTCATAAGGGAGCATACTGGTGACTGCGCCGGTCTTTGACGCCTTTTTCGATTCCAGACGCTCGCGCTCCAGCATGTTGTAGAAATCCATGTTGCCGCCGAAATTGAGCTGGTAGGTGCGGTCCAGGTGCACGCCGCGGTCCACGAACAGCCTGACAAGCTCGCGGTGGGTGATGGTGGCGCCCACCTGGCTCTTGATATCGTCCCCGATCACGGGCAGGCCTCGTTCCACAAATCGCCGTGCCCAATAATCCTGGCTGGCGATGAAGACGGGGATGCAGTTCAGGAAAGCTACGCCCGCCTCGAGGACCTGCTCGACATACCATTTGGTTGCCATTTCGGACCCGACCGGCAGGTAGTTGACCACGACATCGGTTTGCGTCTCTTTGAGGATGCGCACGATGTCCGCGGTGGGGCCGGGGGCCTTTTCAACGACCTCGCGCAAGTATTTCCCCAGGCCGTCATGGGTCATTCCCCGCTGGACCGGCACGTTTAGGTAAGGGACCTCAGCGAACTTGATGGTGTTGTTTGGATAGGCCCAAATAGCCTCGCTCAGATCCTTACCGACCTTGGTGGACACAACGTCGAAAGCTGCGGAAAACTCAATATCGCGGACGTGATAGCCACCAAGGTTGACATGCATCAATCCGGGTACTGAGTCCCTCTCGTTTGCCCGTCTGTAATATTCGATGCCTTGGACCAGCGCGTTGGCGCAATTACCGACGCCGATAATGGCCACGCGGACTTTATCGCTTTTGTGACTCATGTTGTTGGCCTCCAAGCATGGACGATTATACTTGGCGCATTCTTACGAGGTTGAGCATGGCGCGAGGACGCAGGACGATCACGATCGAGCTGGAGGAACTTCTGGCCAATTTCGCGCCAGAAGTTCGCAATCTAGCGCTGGCTCTGCGCGACCTTGTCTTTGCCGTCGAGCCCGATGCTGTCGAGCAGATCGACGTACCCGCCCATTTGTTGGCTTATGGTTACGCCAAGACTTACAAGCATTTGATCTGTGTGATCATTCTATACAAGGAATACGTCAACTTTGGATTTCCGCGCGGAGTGGACCTGCCCGATCCGGAAGCCCTTTTACATGGCACTGGGAAGCGAGCCCGGCACATCAGGATAGACGACTTAGGCCAGGTCGAGGCACCAGAGATCGCTGCAATGATGCAGGCCTCGGTGGACCTGACCCCTCGGCCTGATGATTAATCCCCTACGGTACCTCGATCACAACTGAAAAGTACCCAAAGCCCTGCCCGGAAGTGTTGGCGAGTGCCCACCAACCGGTATATGACCCGGCGGTAGCCGGGGCTACCAGGAAGACAGAAATCTCAGCTGTGGATCCAGGAGCCACCGAGATGGCCAGTGCCTGGCTGCTGGCGCCGCCCATCTGATCCCCGCTGCTGAATATGATCGTATAAGTGGTCGTCCAGGTGCAGCTACCGCCGTTTTTTACCTGCCAGGTTTTGGTGAACGGGGTCCCGGCGGCGATCTCTTCACCGTCCGAGACGGTCACATCCGCAATAAAGGCCATCACGTCGCAGTCTCCCGCGGCTCCTGCGCCAAGCGAGGTACTGGGAGTTCCTGCAGGCGTGCTTGTGACTGCTGGTGTACTGGTGGGCGGGACGGTATTGGTAGCGCTCGGGGTGAGCAAGGCGATTTGCGTATATTGGGCGTTCACGGTGTTCACTGCTTCGCCCACGGCCTGGGTTACCGTGGCCTGGATATCGACTTCAGACGGGCCGCAGGCGCTGAGCAACAGCGCAACAATGGCCAAGCTAAGTACGACTCGTTTTGTCATCTAAATGCCTCCTCGTTGGCGAAGATTCTACCCAGTGGGCATGTCCGCATCGCGCAAACCGAATTTCTTAATATTCTATTCAGATTACCATCTTATGCAGGCGTAGACCCTAAGGACATTTGGCCCTTAGATTATTGGAAATAGTTAGTCTATGGCGCGAAATTAAGGCGATGAAAAGAGGTGTAATCGTCTAGGCATCAATCTGGGTGCGTTGGTTGTCCTACTAGCCTATAGATAAGGATGTGAGGATGGGCATGGCCTGCTCGAGGCCGTTTCGAAGCGCTAGCTAGATCTCCGCGGTTGAATTACCTTGATTGCCTAGAGCCTGTAAAGTTCTCCGTATTTGGTCCTGAGGTATTTGATATAAGGTTCGATATGTACTGGTCCCCCCGTGACCCGTTGCACCAGTTCGTCGGGTGTGAATTTCGAGCCGTGACGATAAATATTCTCTCTTAGCCATATGTGCAAGGTATCAAACTTACCCTTATTGACCTCGGAGGGAATCTCGGGGCGGGCTTTGAGCGCCGCGTCGTAAAACAGGCAACTCATGATATTCCCGAGCGTATAGCCTTGGAAAACGCCCCCGATCGGTCCGGCGTACCAGTGCACATCCTGCAGTACTCCATCCACGTCGCTTGGGGCGCGGATCCCAAGGTCGGCCTGGTAGCGGACATGCCACGCCTCAGGTAAATCCTTGATATCCAGCTTGCCTTCCAGCAATTGCAGCTCCAAGTCGAAACGCAGCATTACATGCAGGTTATAGGTCACCTCGTCAGCATCGGTGCGGATCAGGGAGCGAGCCACTTTATTTATCGCCTTGTAGAACGCATCAAATTTGACCTTGCCGAGTTGGCCGGGAAACTTGTGCTGCAGCTTAGGGTAATAGTGCTCCCAGAAGCCGCGGCTGCGGCCCACGATATTCTCCCAGGTGCGCGATTGGCTCTCATGCACCCCGGAGGAAGTTCCGCCGGCCAGCGGTGTTCCTTCTAGCCCTGGGTCAACGCCTTGTTCATATAGTGCATGCCCGGTCTCGTGCAGGGTACTGAACAATGCATCCGACAGGTCGTGTTCTTTGACACGGGTTGTAATGCGGACATCGCCGATCGAGAAGGTGGTGCAGAATGGGTGATGGGTTTTGTCTTGCCTGCCGCGCGTGAAATCGAACCCAAAATCCCTGGCGATCATCTCTCCAAATTCCAGTTGCTCCTTTTCGGGAAAGCCGGCTTTTAGCGGGCGGTTATCGGCCGGCTCTTGCGCCGTAATAGCCTGCACAATGGGCACCAGCTGAGCGCGTAGCTCGCTGAACACCTTGCGGATAGCAGCTGCCTTCATGCCCGGGTCCAACCTATCGATCAGAGGGTCGGCTATGTGCTCATAACCAGGAAAGAAGTTGGCGTATTCGCGGCTGAGGTCCAGCGTTTTCTTCAGCAATTCTGCAATCCGTTTAAAGTCATTGGCGGGCCGGGCTTCCGTCCATGTCTGATAGATTTCAGCGGTATGGGCGCTGAACCTGGCCACCCAGGCCGTCGGCACCTTAACCTGCTTGTCATAGTCGCGCCGCGTTTTGCGGATGAGTGCGGCATCGTCAGAATCGTACGGAAGCCCCTTGGCCTCCTTTTCCAATTCGTCCAATAACTGGCCAATTGCCGGATCGATGAATTTCTGCTGGGCCAAAGTGGCCAGGATGGCTATCTGCCGGCCGCGGGCAGCGGCTCCCCCGGATGGCATGTAAGTGGCTTGGTCCCAGCCTAGTATCGCCCCGGCTGAATTGAGGTCATAGACTTCCTGCAGGCGGCTTTTTAGTTCCTTTAGTTGTTTTTCCATGGGAAATTCCTCATCGCCCATTCTAATGCAGAAAAATATGGGTTTTGTGGTGCATAATCACCTTTGCCCGGCTAATCGCTGGTAGAATGTGGGCTTCAAACATACTTCGCTATCCTTGGAGCCTGTTATGGAAATCTCAGAAAAGTCCTATAAGCGATCCACATTGATTAAACTAAATGGCAGGATCGACATGGAGAGCTCTCCCGAACTTGAAAAATACCTCAATAAGACCTTCAAAAAGGGACAATACAAGCTCGTCCTGGACTTATCTGGAGTCGATTACATTTATAGTGCCGGGCTGCGTGTCCTCGTTTCCTCGCTAAAGACCGCGCGGCGCTACAATCGCGGCGACATTCGGCTGGCGTCTTTGAGCCCACGACTGAAAGAAGCCTTCAAACTGGTGGGCTTCCACCAGCTGTTTCAGACCTACGACCAAGTCGAAGATGCGGTGGGGAGCTTTTGAAAAATAAATCGAAAGGCAGCCCGTATGCCTGAAACAAAGAAAAAAGGGCCTGTCTTTATCTGGGAGGGGGATACACGCAACGGATTTCTGGAAGAATTATCCGATTTCGTCGAGGAGGTTGGCAAGGCACTTAATGTGCAGGAGAAAACTCTTTGCGAGATCCAGTTGGCCATCGGGGAGGCAGCCTCCAATTCACAGGAGCATTCTTACAAAGGCGAGCAGGGCAAGTTGCGCCTTGAAATAGAAAAAGACAAAAGCGAAATAAAGATTCGCGTTACCGATTGGGGGAAATCGAGCCCGCAGCTCGAAAAAGTTCCCGAACCGCGCATCGTGCCGGACCTAAAAATGGTCGATCTGGAGGGGCTCGGCATGCTGATGATCCGGCGAACTATGGACGAAGTTGAATTCTCCACGACTTCCAAGGGCGGCCATGCCGTGACGATGCGCAAGCGCATCCGATGATCGGCGCGTTCCTACTTCTTTATCTTTCGTTTCAACAGGATGGCGGTCAGGTCATCGCTGGGGGGACCGCCCCCGGCGAATATGCCAATTTCATCCCGGAGTGCTTCCAAAATGGCCCGGGCGCCCTCGTTCTGCGATTTCCTTAGCGCGCTTTGGATGCGGCGCTCCTCGAACATGCGGCCGGATCTGTCTGTCGCTTCGCTCATGCCGTCGGTATAGAACAGTACCAGGTCTCCCGGCTCCAGTTCGATGGTTTTCTCTTCGAGCCGGATGCCGCGCATGACCCCCAACGCGATTCCATTTGCCTTCAACCTGGCAATTTGCTTTCGTTTCCGCCTCAGCCACAGCGGCCGCGGGTGGCCGGCGTTCACATAGGTCAGCTTAGAATTCTTTGGATCAAGCAAGCCATAGAACAGCGTAACGAACCAATCGCTGAATGAGTCGGCGAGGATCAGGTCATTCACCCGGCGTATGGCCTCCATCGGCGAGCGCCCGTCCATGCAAAAAGTGCGCACCAGCGTCCGGCAAAAGGCCATAAAAACAGCTGCCGGGACCCCTTTGCCTGCCACGTCGGCGATGATGAACCCCCAGCGGCCACCTGGGACTGCAAAGCAGTCGTAGAAGTCCCCGCTCACTCCCTTAGCCGCGCTCCAATGAGCCGCCAGATCCCACCCCGTGATCTTTGGCAGCTTGCGCGGCAGCAGGCTTGATTGGATGGAATGGGCAACGCGAATTTCACTTTCCATGCTTTCTTTTTCACGGACCTGAGCATAGAGCGCCTGTAATTCTTCGTATTGTTGAGCGTTGGCCAGCGCCACGGCGGCCTGGTTCGCCAAAAGGGTCAGCAACCTCACATCTTCCTGACCGAAGGCGCGGTCCGTTTTACCACGCGAAATGGCAATAACTCCCAGGATTCTGTCGCCGTGCTCGACTGGAATGCCGATTGCCTGCCTGATCAAGCCAGTGGGCGTGTCTTTGGCTCTTCCTTCCCAGCCGTCGTAATCATTGATGATCAACGGCTTTCTGGTGGCGAACACAGTTCCCGATAACCCTTCGCCCGGCTTCATACTTATGGCGCGTAGCCTCTTGGGAATGTGAACGGGGACGGAGGGAAGCAATTGCAGTGTGCTTTCGTCAAATGTATAGAACTGTCCATATTTCCCGTGGACAAGGTTTTCAGCGCGCCGGATGATCCCTTCCAAGACCTGCGAAACGTCCAATTGTCGGGTGATCTCCAGGGAAGTATCGTAAAGGCTGGAAAGTTCTTGGGCCGCGCGTTTGGCCTGCTCGTACAGCCGGGCGTTCGAGATGGCAATAGCTGCCTGGCTGGCGAAGAGTTCCAACTTTTCCAGGTCTTCGTTGCTGAACGCCGGTCTCCCGGGCTTTCTTTCGGCGACAATCACTCCCAGGAACTCGTCGCCCTTCTGCACCGGCGCCTGGGCCGCCGCACCGACGATACCGGGCGGCTGCTTAGGGTTCCTTCCCGGCCATTCATCGTAATTATCGACCTTCATCGGCTGGCGGGTCTGCAGTACGCGGCCAGCCATCCCTTCGCCAGGGCGCACTATGTAGAGGGCTTCCTCGGGTTGTCGGACGTGAATGACCGGATCCAGCTCGCCGCGCTCAGGGTCATATAAGTAAATGCCACCCGAATCCGCGTTGAGAAAATCGACAACGCCGCCTACCAATGATTCGAGCAGGGGATTGAGTTCAAGCTGGCCGAGTAGTTTACTGCTTAGCTCCTGAAGTTGCCTAAATGTGGAGTGTTGGCGAAGGTCATCTGCATGTTGAGTTTTGGCATCCATGACCTCCTCTTGTTGCATGGGATAATTGTAATGGATTGTTAGCCTCCGCCGAACGCGAGCGAGCCGGAGACGCCCGAACCGAAGATGAGAATGCCGTGTTACCCAGGGCTTGAGATTAGTCCGCTTCGAACAGCCGCTGCAATCTCCTAATTTGCTCTTTGGTGAGACGGCTCTTTTCGTCCGCTTTCAGCAGGATCTGCTTGAGTTTCCTAATCGAGGTAGTGGGGATGGGGGAATTGCCTGCCTGCACCTCGGCAGCCTCATCCACGAAAACTAATGCCGCCTGCACGCGCAAGTCGCCATCGCTCCGATGTTTCTGCAAGAAGCGATCCAGAGCTTCGGCCTCCATCGAAGCATCCAGCACGGGGCGGCCGATGGGTTCCTGGCCGAGTCCGGAAAATATCCCGCGGCCCTTTGCCCGCCAGCGCTTTTTGCCTGCATCGTAGCTGATAGTGCCGCGCGTGTGCCGAGGTAGCAGGATCCACAGCCCCGTAGGCCCCAGCAGCATATGGGAAACCGGCGTACGGAAGTGATATAGCGAGTAGCTGTCATCCAGGGAATTCAGGGCCTGATTAAAGGCCAAATCCGGCCTTCGGTTCCATCGCCCGAAATAGGTGCCAATCTGCACGGAGACAATGCCCAGCAGCAGGAACAGCAGATATAAGCCAAAAAGCTCATCGCTGTTGAAGAGAACAAAGATGGAGGCTACCAGGAAGAACATTCCCGCCACGTTGGCGGCGAAGGCCAACCTGGTATTGCGTTTGTACAGCCCGTCATTTGAAAAGATGCGCATGCTAGCCCGCGGCCTCGCTTGATAGCTGGGGAAGCCCCTTTTCGATAGCAGTTCGCAACGAATCCAGCAATCCCACCTCCACCGAGTGGCGCGCCAACTTGATCGCACTCACCAGAGCCTTGGCATCCGAGCGGCCATGAGCCACGAACACCAACCCATTGACGCCCAACAGGGGAACCGCGCCGATCTCCCGCGGGTCGATCAGTTTGCGCAATTGGTTGAAGGCTGGTTTCGCCAGCAGGGCGCCCGCCTTCGCTCGCAGACTCGAAGTAAGTGATTCTCGCAGAGTGTCCACGAGTAGCTTGGCGACGGCTTCGCTGGCTTTCATCATTACGTTTCCCGTAAATCCATCAGTCACCGCCACATCGACCTGGCCGCCAAACAGTTCCTTGGGTTCTATGTTGCCTACGAAGTTCAACCCGCTGTTTTGGAGGAGGGGAAAGGTGGCCTTGACCAAATCATCTCCTTTGCCTTCTTCCTCGCCATTGGAAAGCAAGCCGACGCGCGGATTGCTGATCCCCAACAATTTCTGGGCATAGGCAGAACCCATCAGGGCAAACTGGAGCAGATACTCAGGCTTGCATTCCGCATTGGCTCCCGCATCCAGCACCATGCATTTGCCGCCTTTCACCGGGAAGGGCGCGGTGAGGGCAGGGCGCTGCACCCCTTTTATACGCCCAAGCCGCGTGAGCGCTGTGGCCATGGCGCCACCCGTGTTGCCGGCAGTTACGAAGGCGTCCGCCTTGCCGTCTTTGAGCAAATCCATGCCGATGCCCATTGAATGCTCGGCCTCCCTTAGCATGCCGAGGGAGACGTGGTCCGTCATTTCGAACACGTCGGCGGCGTGGCGAATCTCGATTCCGCTGGGGCGAGTCGGCATTAGAGCCTCAAGCTGGGGGCGGTTGCCGATCAGAATGAGGTCTCCGCCAAGCTCCTGCAGGATCTCGATGGCGGCTTCAACCTCGGGGCCTGGGTGCTTATCGCTACCCATGGCGTCCAAAACAATGCGCAAAGCTCCTCGATTTGAACGGGACTAGGAGATATTGTAAGCCAATCTTAACGGCTGC
The DNA here is from genome assembly GCA_040882365.1 of Anaerolineales bacterium. GTDB lineage: Bacteria > Chloroflexota > Anaerolineae > Anaerolineales > UBA11579 > JAMCZK01. Next base: position 277 of record JBBEBI010000054.1, on the reverse strand, counting down.
GAGAGAAACCTAATATTTGAGGAAAGAAAAAATAAAGAATGGTCAGGACGCCCAGCAGGATCAAAAGTCCAGACTAGGGTTTTCACCCACCAGAATTGCTCGCTGCACCAGCCGCCAAACAAGCCTTCGACAATACCGCTGAAAATCTCAATGATTACATCGACCACTTTATGTCCCTGCCTCGCTTGACTTGCAAATTCGGCACATTATAATACTCGGGCTCGCGCTGGTGCTGGAACTGGTAGACAGGCATGGTTGAGGGCCATGTGCCGCAAGG
>JBBEBI010000053.1:0-75747 GCA_040882365.1 Anaerolineales bacterium | reverse complement strand
GTAGGGGCGGTTTGCAAACCGCCCATCTCTAACCACCTCCTTTCTTGTCAAGTAGGTAGAAGGCTGTGCCTCGTTCTACCTTCTACCTACTTGACAACTCCGTGTGGGGAAACCCCGCCCTCGTCTGGGGGTAGGGGCGCACGGCTGTGCGCCCAACGACAAATGGCTCCTTGTATTGTCCTGGCATCAAAGTTGCACGTTTATAGGCGCTCATCTACAATGACTAAGAATCAGGAGCTTGCATGAATTCCCTAGGTACCCGTTTGAAATCCCTTGGCAGCCAGATCAACGCCGCCAAGCTGCGCGAGCCGCGCACCCAGTTGATTCTGGCTTTCGTGGCCGGCCTCATCGTCGGCCTGGTGGCTCTGGGCTGGTGGCTGTTCCCGGTTAGCTGGGAAGATGCCTCCGCCGAGCAGTTGCGCGCCGACCTGCGCGCCGATTACCTGCGCGCCGCCATCGACTCCTACACCCTGCGCCCCGACGACACCCTGGCCCGCCAGCGCCTGGACGCGCTGGGCGATGCGGTCGACGAGACCATGGCCACGGTTGAGTCCTCCTTTGGGCAGCAGGCCGTCGAATCCATCGCCCATTTCCACACCCTGATGGGCGGCGAGCCGGCCTCGCCAACCACCGGCGCCCCGGCCGCTGAGGGCGAGCCCCTCTTTAGCCTGGGCACTCTCTTCACTTATTTGTGCGGCATCACCCTGGTGCTGGGCCTGGCGCTGGGCGTGCTTTACGTGGTGCGCACGCGCCAAAGCGGAGACGACCTGCGCCCCAACGCATTGAAGGGACGCCAGCGGCCCGCGCAGGCGCGCGCCGGCCAGCAGAACGCCGAGGCCGAAGCCCCGCCGCTCTCGCAATGGATGACCAATTACGTGCAGGGCGACGACCTGTACGACGACTCCTATAGCATCGATTCGCCCGCAGGCGAGTTTATGGGGGAGTGCGGGGTGAGCATCGCTGAGACCATCGGCGTGGGCAGCCCCAAGCGCGTCAGCGCCTTCGAGATCTGGCTGTTCGACAAGAACGATATCCAGACGGTGACCAAAGTGCTGATGAGCAGCCACGTGTTCCGTGATGACGCGAGCCGCGAGCGGCTGGCCGCCAAGGGCGAGCCCGTGCTGGCCAGCCCCGGCGCCGAAGCGGTGCTGGAGACGGCCACGCTGCAGATGGTGGCGCGTGTGGTGGACATGCAATACGGCGCCGGCCCCATGCCCGAAGAGAGCTTCTTCGAGCGCGCCACGCTGGAATTGGCGGTCTGGTCGAAGGTATAAGTAATAAAAAGACCTGTCTCTGACAGGTCTTTTTATTGCGTTATTGCGAGCCCGCGCAAGCGGGCGTGGCAATCTCCCACACGGGAGAAGGGGGAAACATGAGCGACTTCACAACTTGTCATTCCGAGCGAGGCCGGAGGTCAGAGCCTGCCCTGAGCGAAGCGAATGGGAGGAATTCCTAGAGCGTTTCAATTTCCAGTGAGCTGACTGGAAGGAGAATGTCTACAGGAATTTCTCGTCGCCTTGGTTGCCACAGGCAACAAGGCTCACTCGAAATGACAAGATTCGCTGGGTCGAGATTACCTTGCCCCGCCTGTTACTATTCGACTTCGATGATCTCGAACACCAAATCACCGGCAGGGGTTTTGGCCGTCACCGTTTCTCCGGCGCGATGGCCTAGCAGGGCCAGGCCAATGGGCGACTCGTTGGAGAGCTTGCCGTTGCGCGGGTCGGCTTCGCGGGCGCCCACCAGCATATAGCGCGCCGGTGGGCGGCCTTTCTCGTGCAGCAGGAAGCTGGAGCCCAGCTCGATGACGCCATTGGGCGAGCCCGCCGAGATCATGACGGCCTTGGAGAGCATATTCTGGATTTCCTGGATGCGCCCCTCGAGGAAACCCTGATCCTCCTTGGCCTTGCGGTAGTCGGCGTTCTCGGAGAGGTCGCCTTGCTGGATAGCAAAGCGCAGGCGCTTGGCCAGCTCGGCGCGGCGCGGGCCTTTGAGTTCAGCTAGCTCTTTACGAAGGCGCTCGGCGCCCTCTTCGGTGAGGTGAACCTGTTGAGGCGAATTCATGGAAGGCTGTGGGGGTCGAAGAGCTTTTCGTACTCCTGAATGGCATAGCGGTCGGTCATGCCGGCCAGATAGTCGCACACCGTGCGCTGCAGGCCGCGCGTTTCGATGAAGGCTTGGAAATCATAAGGCAGCATTTCCGGCTTCTGCACATAGGCGAGGAAGATGTCCGAAAGCACGCGCCCTGCTTTTGCCGCCATGCGCACAACGCGTGGATGATTGTAGAGATCCTTGAACAGGAAAGTCTTCAACTGGCGGTTGCGCTGCTGCGTGGCCTGGCTGTAGCCGATCACGTTGTGATCCAGCTTCTGTAGGTCCAGCGGACCCTGCGCTTTGCTTTTTTGGATGCGCTCGTCGGTGGCGGCGATGACATCCGCCACCAGCAGGCCGATGAGGCGGCGGATGAGGCGGTGGCGCATCAGGTCGTCCAAGACCTTGCCGTCCCAGCCGACGCTTTCCAGCAACAGCTTCCACATTTCGAGATCGGCCAGATCTGCGGGTGTGATCATGCCGGAGCGCAGGCCGTCGTCGAGGTCGTGGGTGGTATAGGCCAGCTCGTCGGCCACGTTGGCGATCTGCGCTTCGAGGTTGCCGCGCAGCTCGGGGTTGAACTCACGGGCATCCGAGACGTCGTATTCCGTCTCGTGTTTGACGATACCTTCGCGCACTTCCCAGGTGAGATTGAGGCCGGGGAAATTCGGGTAACGCTGCTCGAGCTCGGTGACGATGCGGAAGGATTGGCGGTTGTGGTCGAAGCCGCCGTGATCCTGCATCAGATTGTTCAGCGTCATCTCGCCCGAATGGCCGAAGGCGGCGTGGCCCAGGTCGTGCGCCAGGCAGATGGCCTCGATCAGGTCCTCGTTGGCGCCCAACGCACGGGCGATGGACCGGCCGATCTGCGTCACCTCGAGGGTGTGAGTGAGACGGGTGCGGAAATAGTCGCCCTCGAAGTTGATGAAGACCTGGGTCTTGTATTCCAGGCGGCGGAAGGCGGAGGTGTGCAGGATGCGGTCGCGGTCACGCTGGAAGCTGGTGCGATGCTTGGGCTCCTTATCGGGGTAGGCGCGGCCCCTGGAATCGCGGCTGCGCATCCCATAAGGCGCCAGGATCTGGTCTTCGTAGGCTTCGAGCTGATCGCGTGTGTTCATGATGAGGTTGAAAGGAAAGTTTACTGGAGCAAAAGGCGGGTGTCAAACTGCGTGCAGTCTGGTGCCGAAAGAGGCGCCCAGCAGGGCGCGCGCTATGTTGCCCGGTTCCAATCCGGAAAAGATCATGACTTCGCAACTGGGAACCTGCGTCACAACGTCCAGCATGGCTTGCACTTTGCCGGCCATGCCGCCGGTCACATCGGGCGCCACGGCACCTTGCAGGCTGGCGGCGATCTCTGGGTAACTGGAGGGGGTGATTTCTTCGATCAGGAGCGGGGCCTGCGGATAGTTGGTGTAAACGCCTTCTTCGTCGCCAGCCAGCAAAAGGCGTGAAGGTTGGAGTTGGGCGGCGAGATAGACAAAAAGGTCTTCGGTGGAGAGGATGGTGCCGCCACGAACGGTATCGAAGGCCACGTCGCCGTACACGACCGGCAGCAGATGGGCGTCCAATGCGGCTCGGATCGGGCGCAGCTCCCAGTGGGTGATGCGCCCGTCGCTGGCCGTGGCCATTGCGGATGGGGGGAAAGCGAGGGCGGGCAACCCGGCCGCGGTAAGGGCATCCATGACGATACGGTTCAGGGAGGCAGCCTGCTGCCGGACCTCGATGAATCCGTGCCATTGCGCTTCGCTGCCCACACCCGTGCGGGTGCCGTGCTGCTTGGCGGGGAAATGGCCGAAAGAGCCAGAGCCATGGCCGAGCAATAGGGGTTGAGCAGGATTTGTAGCATAGGCAGCAGCGATCTCGGCGGCGGCGCGTTTGATCACGTCGAGGAGCGCCGTGGACGGCTTGTCCTTCTCGGTGATGAGCGAGCCGCCAAGCTTGAGGAAAATCAAAGACCCATTCATTGTCGCAGCTTGGGGATCGAACTCTACTCGAGAGCGCCCCAGGCGCCGCCAAACACTTTCGTCGCAATCACACGCGTTGCCCCAGCCGCGTACAACGCATCTTCAATATCCGATCGTTTTTGCTCTTCGACTACCGCGATCATGTTCCCACCGCGGCCGGCACCGGAAAGCTTGGCGCCCAAGGCGCCCGCTTCTTTTGCGCCGGCAATCAAACGATCCAATTCGGGAGAGGAAACTTTCAAGTCCTGCAACAAGTAATGGTTTTGATCCATCAGACCACCCAGATTCGATGCAGCTCCCGTTCCGGTGGCCATTGCGTCGCGAGCCTTTTTGGCGATTTCTCCAATGGCCTTGAAGATTTTCTCATACCGATTCTTGTCTTTTTCCCATCCCGCGCGGACCTCTCCCACTACTGCACGCGTCTGGCTGGGAATGCCTGTATCGGCGATGAGTAGACGAAAAGATTGATTCACGGGAAAGGATTCGGGGGGTTTGCCCTTGATGAAGTACACCGGCTTACTGTAGGTGATGACGGTATTGTCAATACCCGAAGGAGTTCCGTGGTGCAATTTTTCTACTTCGAAAGCGAGGGCTGAGACGCGCGCGGCGCTTAATGGCTGGCCTAAGAATTCTGAGACGGCGCGGATGATGGCCACGCTGACTGCCGCTCCCGAGCCCAGGCCTGCTGCAACGGGGATGGTGGATGTGACGCGTAACTTGAAAGCGGGCGGTTGCTTGATCCCGAATTCCGAGAGCACGCCGCGCACCGCGGTGGCGAGGGGATCCTCCTTCGGAAGCGAGTTCAGATCGGCGTCCAACTCGATGGCGGGCGCCTCGACATGGATTTCACCTGGGGAGCCCTGGATGAGGGGGTTGATGATGGCCTTGGCTTCTACTTCGAGTACCGGCTCGGCGATGGCCGGGTAGCCGTAGACGACGGCGTGTTCACCGAACAGGATCACCTTGCCTGGGGCAGAGGCAGAGATGGCGGGCATGGATCAGTAGTAGTAGAAGATGAGGAGGATGGAAGCGCCCCACAAAAGCAAATCGGCTTGCAGGGGTCGGTCGGTGAACAAAATCTCCTCGGGCGCCTCGCCGGTGTTCTTGACCTGGACCAGATAAAGGTATCTGAAGAATCCGAAAATGACGAAGGGAATAGTGAGCATCATGGCGTGGTTCTCTGGCAGATTGGGCGCCAGGAAGGTATATAGGCTGTAGGTGACAATGGCGAGACTGAGCACGATGAGCAGCAGTTGTTCCAGATAGGTCACGGTGTAACCTTCCAAGACGCGGCGGGCGTGAGAGCCGGGTTTGTTACGCATGATCTCGGTGCGGCGCTTGCCGATGCCAAGGAAAAGCGCAAGGAAGGTGGTGAAAACGTAGATCCAGGGGGAGAAGCGTTGCACTACGATGAGAGAAACGCCGGCCCAGACACGGAGCACATAGAAACTGGCAAGGACCAGAACGTCGATGACCGGCTGATGCTTTAACCAGAGTGAATACCCCAGGTTAAGGAGGGCGTAAGCCAGGCAGGCCAATGCAAATATGGGAGAAAGCCAGTAACCAACCCCAATCGCAATCGCTATGAAAACTATTGCGGCGACCCAGGCCACATTCAATGGGAGCGCCCCGGATGCCAGCGGCCGGTATTTCTTTTTTGGATGTTTGCGGTCGTTATCGATGTCGATGATGTCGTTGATCAGGTAAATGCTGCTGCTGAGGAGGCAGAATAAGGCGAAGCCGATAACCGTGCGCTCAAGAGCAGGCAAGTATGTAAGCTGACGGTCGAAGACCAGGCCGGCGAAGATAAGCAGGTTCTTGGACCATTGCTTCGGCCGCATGTTCTTTATTAATGCCAGCAACATGGATGGAATCATAGCATTAATGAAGGTGGGGGCGAGTAGAAGTAAGCAGGACAGGCATATTGCAGAACTTGGCTATTCGGAAGACGTGGTAATCAGGATTCTTCGCCGCGCTGGATGACGCCTTGGGGCGCGATGTTAGAATCGCAGCATGGTGAAACAACGCGCGGATGCGCTGTTGGTCGAGCGCGGGCTGGCAGAGAGTCGCAGCCAGGCGCAAAGGTTGGTAATGGCCGGCCAGGTGCGCGCGGATGGCCAAGTGGTGTCGAAGCCATCCAGCATGCTGGCGCCGGAGGCCACGCTGGAGGTAGAGAAGAGTCCGCGGTACCTCTCCAGGGGTGGGGAAAAGCTGGAAGCAGCTTTAAAACAATTCAACGTAAAGGCGGCTGACCTCATTTGTGCAGACGTGGGAGCATCGACCGGGGGATTCACGGATTGCCTGCTGCAGCACGGCGCGGCCAAGGTCTACGCCATTGATGTAGGAAAGGGACAGCTGCATTGGAAACTGCGCCAGGATCCGCGGGTTGCCGTGATGGAAGAAGCCAATGCCCGCTATTTGACTTCCTTGCCTGAGCCCATCGATTTGCTGACTATCGACGCCTCCTTCATTTCACTGAAGACCTTGTTGCCGGTTGTGCACAAGTGGTTGGCGGCCAGGGGACAGATCATTGCTTTGATCAAGCCCCAGTTCGAGGCGGGCAAAGCGGAGGCCGGTCGAGGTAAAGGCGTTATCCGCGATGAGCACATCCATCGCCGGGTGCTGGCAGAAGTAATGGAGGCCACCGCGCAGCAGGGCTTTGGAGTTGCAGGACTTATGCGTTCGCCGATCCTGGGGCCGAAGGGGAATGTGGAGTTTTTCATGTGGGCGAAGATTTTCGGTGCGTCCGCGAGGGGTTCTGTTCACCTAATCGATTTCTTATTTCCCGCAGAGAAGTAGAGCTGGCGCATACAGCTCTGTTCATGAATGTGGTTATTCGGAAGATAACGCTATAGGGATTCTTCGGCTCACCGAGCTCGCCTCAGAATGGCACCTGGTAGAGGCAGAGGCAATCGAAAGGCCATCTCAGTTATACTTCGCAGGCTATGCAGCAGATCCGCAATTTTTGCATCATCGCCCACATCGATCACGGCAAATCCACATTGGCAGACCGGCTATTGCAGCTCACTGGCACCATTTCCGCCCGCGAGATGACCGAGCAGGTGCTGGACAGTATGGATTTGGAGCGTGAGAAGGGGGTCACCATCAAGGCTTCGGCGGTGCGCATGCAGTACGCCGCCAAGGATGGCCAGACCTATGAGCTCAATCTGATCGATACGCCCGGCCACGTGGACTTCGGGTACGAGGTCAGCCGTGCTCTGGAGGCCTGCGAAGGTGCGCTGCTGGTGGTTGATGCTTCCCAGGGTATCCAGGCGCAGACGCTGGCCAACCTGTACATGGCGATGGAAGCCGACCTGGAGATCATCCCGATCATCAACAAGATCGATATGCCAGCGGCCAACCCGGATGGCGTGGCCCAGGAGATCAGCCAACTGCTGGGGACGCCACCGGAGCAGATCCTGCGCATTTCGGCGAAGTCCGGAATTAATGTAGAGGCCGTATTGGAGGCCGTGGTGCGGCGCGTGCCGGCTCCTAAAGGTGACCTGGAAGCCCCACTGCGCGCGCTTATTTTCGACTCGCATTACGACTCCTACAAAGGGGTAGTGGCCTACGTGCGTGTAGTGGACGGCCGCATCCAAGGGGAAGAACCACTGCGCTTGATGATCACGGGCATCGAGTTGAAACCCGTGGAAATCGGCATTTTCTCACCTAGCCTGACACCGGCCAAGGTGTTGGTGGCCGGAGAAGTGGGTTACGTGGCCACGGGATTGAAGACCGTTTCCGAGTGCCGCGTAGGCGATACTTTCACGACCAAAGGGAATCCGGCTGCGGCGCCACTGCCCGGCTATCGCCAGGTCAAGCCCATGGTGTTTGCCGGCATCTACCCGGTGGAAGGGGACGATTATCCGGAACTCAAAGAAGCCCTGGAGAAACTGCAACTAAACGACGCTTCCCTCATCTATGAACCCGAGGTATCCCAGGCGCTCAACTTTGGCTTCCGCTGCGGTTTCCTTGGCATGTTTCATATGGAAATCGTTCAGGAACGTTTGGAGCGCGAGTACGACCTGGACATCATAGTCACGGCACCTTCGGTGGCCTATGAGGTGGTGACGCACGCTGGCGAGACCATTCCCATCGATTCGCCGGCCGCGTTGCCCGAAGAGGGAAGTATCCTGGAAGTGCGCGAGCCGTGGATGGACATCCAGATCTTCACGCCGACCGCTTTTTACGGCCCGGTAATGGAACTCGTGACCAAGCGTCGCGGCATCTACCTGCGCGAGGAATATCCCGCGCCGGAGCGCATCCAACTCTATTTTGAAATCCCCTTAGCCGAGATCATTGTGGATTTCTTCGACCAACTCAAATCGGTCACGCGCGGTTACGCCTCCCTCGACTACCACTTTAAGGAATACCGGCCGGATGAGCTGGTGAAGCTGGAGATCCACGTCAACCAGGAACCGGTGGACGCATTCACGACCATCGTCCATAAAAGCGATGCTTATCGCAAAGGGCAGGCGCTGATCACCAAGCTCAAGGACCTCATCCCGCGGCAATTATTTGTGGTGCCTATCCAGGCCGTGTCCGGCGGCCGGGTCATCTCGCGCGCCAACGTGAAGGCCATGCGCAAAGATGTGCTGGCCAAGTGCTATGGCGGCGATGTGACCCGCAAACGGAAGCTGCTGGAAAAACAAAAGAAGGGAAAGAAGCGCATGAAGATGGTGGGCAGCGTGGAGATTCCCCAGGAAGCCTTTTTGGCGGTATTGCGGCTGGGCGATGAGTAAGGCGGCGGTCTCCTCGCAACGCGGCAACATCCTGCTGCGCATGCTTCCCGGCCTGGTCGTTACCATCGTGGCGGTGGCTGCGCTATTCTATTTCGTAGATTTCCGCGAGGTGCAGCAGGCCTTTGGTCTGGCTGATTACCGTGTGCTGCCGCTGGTGATCCTGTTGTTCCTGGGCACTGTGAGTGCACGGGCGATGGCCTGGCGAACGAACATGATGGAACGGGCCTCTTTTGTAGATTGCTTTCTGGTACTCAACCAGGGTTACTTATTAAATAACATATTGCCTTTCCGGTTAGGGGAATTAGGCCGCGCCGTGTTACTGGCTGGACGGGTGGGCCAGCCCTTCTGGCGTGTGCTCTCCAGCATCGTAATCGAGCGCGTGTTCGATCTTGGTATTGCGGCCGGAATGCTTTTTGGGACCTTGCCCTTTGTGGTTGGAGCGGATTGGGCGCGCTCGGCAACGGTAGTGGCAGCGGTTTTAGTAGGCGCCGGATTCCTGGTCTTGTTCCTGATGGCTTCGCGGCCTCAATGGATCGTGCGGTTCGTTGAATTTCTGACCAAGCCGTGGCCAAAGCTGCAGCGCTGGGCTGCGGAACAGCTTACTCATTTCTTAGAGGGACTTTCCGCCCTGAGAGACGGCTTGCGATTCCTGCGCGTGGCCTCTTGGATGATCCTGACTTGGTTATTCAACGTGATCTGGTATTACGTGTTGCTGCGCAGTTTTTTGCCCGAAGCCACCTGGTTATGGGCCTTCTTTAGTATTGCGGTTGCATCCCTCGGTGTTGCCCTGCCATCTTCCCCGGCCTATATTGGGGTGCTGGAAACTGCCCTAGTGGCGGCGCTGAGTTTGTTCGGAGTGGATCCAGCCATCGCTTTGGCCTACGCGCTAGTGGCACACATCCTCTATTTCATCATTACGGGCCTTATCGGCATCATCGGTTTCTGGCAGCAGGGCCAATCGTTGGGCGATGTCTATCGCCAATTGCTGGCGCGGCCGGCGGCCAAGTAGGAGGAGAATGGCGAAGCGCTATCTGATCACGGGTGGGGCAGGTTTCATCGGCAGCAACTACGCCGACTACCTGCTGGCGCAGGGCGCCAACGTCACCATCTTCGATAACCTCTCGCGGCGCGGTGCGGACAAGAACCTGGCCTGGCTGCGAGAAAAGCACGGTGCCGTATCTTTTGACTTGGTTATCGGGGATGTACGCGACCCCGACGTGCTGAAGGATCTGGCCGGCCAGGCGGACGTCATTGTGCATCTGGCGGGCCAGGTGGCGGTGACCAGTTCCGTCATTGACCCGCGCACGGACTTCGAGATCAACGCTTTGGGTACCTTCAACGTACTCGAGGCGGCAAGGCTTAGCGGGAACAAGCCTTTCTTTATCTACTCGTCCACTAACAAAGTGTATGGCGAGATGACCGAACACAAGCTGGTGGAGCAGAAGACCCGCTACGGGTACGCCAAGCTGCCCAATGGGCTACAGGAAACCCAGCCGCTGGATTTCCATTCTCCTTATGGCTGCTCCAAGGGGACCGCCGAACAATACGTGCACGATTACGCGCGCATCTACGGTATTCCCAGCGTGGTGATGCGCCAGAGCTGCATTTATGGCCCGCGGCAGTTCGGGGTCGAAGACCAGGGCTGGCTGGCTTGGTTCGTGATCGCCGCGGTGCTGGGCAAGCCCATCACCATCTACGGTAATGGCAAGCAGGTGCGCGATATGCTGCACGTGGGCGACCTGATCGCGGCGTACGACGCAGCTGTGGCACGCAGTAAAAAAGTGGCCGGGCAGATCTACAACATCGGCGGTGGGCCGGAGTACACGCTCTCCATCTGGATGGAATGTGGCCCAATGCTTGAAAAGATGCTGGGACGCCGGATCCCGGTGAAGCGCGGTGCAGTGCGGCCAGGGGACCAGATGGTATACATTAGCGATATCCGCAAGGCAAAGAAGGAGCTGGGCTGGCAGCCCAAGATAGGGGTTGAGCAGGGGGCGGGCGAACTCGTGGATTGGGTGCAGGCGCATCGTAACCTGTTCGACTAGCTCTCGTTACCTTTCAGCGTGCGCATCCTCACCGTCCTCACCTATTACCGTCCGCACACTAGCGGGCTAACTATTTATGCCGAGCGCCTGGCCCAGGCGCTGGTGCGCCGCGGCCATGAAGTCACGGTGCTCACTTCTCAGTTCGAAAAGTCGCTACCTTTGGAAGAAGGCCAGGACGGCGTGCGCATCCGGCGCGTTCCCGTTCTGATTCGAATAAGCAAAGGCGTCATTATGCCTTCGCTGGGGCGCATCGCTTCGCGCGAACTGCGCAAACACGATGCATTGCTGCTGCATCTGCCGCAATTCGACGCGGCCGGGCTGGCCCTGCGAGGCCGGCTGTGGAAAAAACCGACGGTGATCATCTATCACTCCGACCTGACGTTACCGCCAGGATTGTTCAACCGTATCGTCGGCTACGTGATCAACCTGATGAATAATCGAGCCGGATTATTCACACACCGCATTTCCTCATATACCGAGGACTTCGCCAGCCATTCTCCCTACTTGCGTCGTTTTGCAGACAAGGTGCGAGTGATCTCGCCTGCGGTGGAACTGCCGACGGCTGCCGCTGGCGAGATGAAAGCATTCGCTGCGCAGCACAACCCCGAAGAGCGGCATCCGGTGATTGCCATGGCGACGCGTTTCGCCGCCGAAAAGGGGGTCGAATTGTTGTTGGAAGCGCTGCCCACTGTGCTGGCCAAACATCCGCGGGCGCTGGTGTGGTTCGCCGGGCAATACGAGAATGTGCTTGGCGAGGAAACCTACCTGCAACGGTTGTGGCCTCGGATCGAGGAGTATCAACGCAAAGGGCAATGGGTGTTCCTCGGCAACCTGTCCATGCTGCAAATGGCGGCGTTCTACCCCAACATCGATCTGCTGGTGGTGCCGAGCACGAATTCCACCGAGACCTTTGGCTTCGTGCAGATCGAAGCCATGATGAATGGCAAACCGGTAGTAGCCTCAGACCTGCCGGGGGTGCGGCAACCGGTGCGCATAACCGGCATGGGCAAGGTGACTCTGGTCGGCGATGCGGTCGCCCTGGCGCGAAATATGCTGGAAGTGCTGGCCGGGCAGGCCGGCGCGCAGGGGCGCGGAGGGGTTGAGGAGCTGCGCGCCGAATTTAGCCCGGACACCTGCGCTCAGCGCCATGAAGCGCTGTTCAATGAAATTGCCGAAGATTTAAAGCGATCATAGCCACATGCAGGAAAATAAGATGAAGCCGCCTGCAGCCCGGGGAGGCGAAAATCCTTTCCTTTGGCCCATGCTCCAGAACTTGCCGTATTTCCGCGGCCTGCTGCGGGCGGCGGAGGCGGATTTCTATGGCGAGTTCGAGCTGGCTGCGCCGGTGCTGGATCTGGGTTGTGGGGACGGGCACTTTGCCAGCTTGGTCTTTAAGCAGCAAATAGACATGGGCATCGACCCCTCCGGAGCATCGCTACGAGAGGCGAAAGGATATGGCGCCTATCGCCATCTAGTGCGTTCCTTTGGGGCAGCGCTTCCCTTTCCAAATGGCTATTTCGCTTCGGGTTTCAGCAATTCGGTGCTCGAACACATTCCAGATCTGCAAGCCGTATTGAATGAAGCCGCCCGCGTGCTGAAGCCGGGCGCGCTCTTACTGTTTTGCGTGCCCAATCACCGCTGGCAAGAAAACCTATCCGTGGCCGGGTTTCTGCGGCGTATTAGACTCAACGGTTTAGCCAAAGCATACGTGCGCTTCTTCGCGCGCATTTCCCGCCACGCTAACATGCTTTCGCCTGAAGAATGGCAGGCCCGATTGGATGAGGCGGGCTTTGCCGTTGAACGTTATTGGCATTATTTTCCTCCGTCGGCTTTGCACGCCTTGGAGTGGGGCCATTATCTCGGGTTTCCCAGTTGGCTGGCGCGAGCGCTCACCGGCCGCTGGATCCTGGCCACGGCTCGCTGGAACCTGGCGCTGACCGAGCGCCTGGTGCGTGCCCATGCCCAGAGCGGCGCCCACGAGCAAGGCACTTATACCTGGTACGCAGCAAGGCGGAAATAGCCAGCCAGCTAGCTGTTTCAACCAAGCCTGCCTGAGATAAAATCATTCGAAGTGTCCCCCTCGCCAACAAAGGCCGCATAATTCCCCCATGCCAGAGCCCAGCATTCTCGATTACGTAAAAGCCCTGTTGTCTTTCCGGCGCGACCGCATCCCGGCCATTCCTTCGGGTCCTCGAAAAGAGGCGATAACCAGGGCAATTCCGCACCGAGCAACCCCAAAGCCAATTGCCCGGAAGGCTGTGGCTTTGAATTCTTTGCCTTGGCGAAGTGTGCTGGCCCTTTTGCTATTCTTGATCGCCCAGGGTATGTGGTGGACGGGGCAGGAATTTGCAGTGGGGGGTTTTGTTTTGGCTTTGGCCGCGGCGGTCGTGGCCATTTGGGCGGCCAGCCGGGGGGAATGGCGCCTGCCGCAAATCGAAAAAGCCCGGGCTGATAAGAAGGTCCTGGCTTTTCGCCAGATCCCTCTGGGGCTTGGGCTTTTTTTCTTCGCCCTCACTTTTCTATTCTCGGGTGGTAATCGGTTCACTATCTTAAATGTGGCCTCGTGGGCACTCAGCATCCTCTTCGTGTTCGCCGCCTTCTGGCAGCTCGAACGCAGCCCAAAGGCAACCTGGAACCGGATCAAAGTAGCCTGGCAGCAACGGGAGTGGTCTTTGCGCATCACGCGTTGGTCGCTGGTGCTGCTGGCGGCCTTCGCCGTGATCGCCTTCTTCCGCTTCTCACAGCTCGAGGCGATGCCGGCGGAAATGACCAGCGACCACGCCGAGAAACTGCTGGATGTCAATGACATCCTTCAAGGCCAACACCCGATATTCTTCGAACGCAATACGGGCCGCGAGCCGCTGCAGTTTTATCTGGTCGCCGGTCTTACGCAGATATTTGGCCTCTCCTTCATCAGTTTGAAACTGAGCACTACGCTGCTGGCCTTTGTCTCCCTCATCTATATCTATTTGCTGGGGAAGGAACTGGGCGGCCGCTGGGTGGGCCTATTTGCCTTGTTGTTGGTAGGCCTGGCTTTTTGGCCGAATTTACTGGCGCGCACCGGCTTGCGCTTTTCGTTGTTCTCCACCTTCGCCGCCCCCACGCTGTATTACTTGTTGCGCGGCCTGCGCCGCGGCCACCTCAACGACTTCTTGCTGTCCGGGTTGTTCATGGGTCTGGGCCTCAATGGCTATACCGCCTTTCGAGTGATGCCCTTGGTGGCGGGTGTGGCGCTGCTGATCTTCCTGCTGCACACCTCGAGCGCCGAACTGCGCCGCCGCGGCCTGATCGGCTTTGCCCTCCTGGCGCTGGTGGCTCTTGTTATCTGCACCCCGCTGTTGCGTTATGCCATCGAACACCCCAATCAATTCGGAGAGCGCACGTTCACGCGTATGTTTGAAGCCGAGAGGGCGTATAGCGAACCCGTCGTACTTACTTTTGCAAAGAATGTGTGGAATGGGTTAGCCATGTTCAATTACAACGGGGGTCAGATCTGGCTGGTGGGATTACCGGGAAATCCCGCCCTCGACACAATGGCCGGCGCGTTACTCCTAATGGGCGTCGTCCTGGCCGGCATCCGTTATGCGCGCAGCCGGTCATGGCTGGACCTTTTCCTCCTGCTGTCGATTCCCCTACTGATGTTGCCCTCGACGCTTTCGCTGGCTTTCCCAGAAGAGAACCCAGCCATGAACCGCGCCAGCGGGGCGTGGATACCGGCCTTCCTCCTGGGCGCGTTGGCCCTGGACGCTTTTCTGTTTGGCCTACGCGAAAAGCTGGGAAAGAATGTCGGCCTAGTCGCTGCAGTAACGAGCGGGGCGTTTATCTTATCTGTATTTGCGGCAATGAATTCACGGCTGTTTTTCGTTGACTACATTGCCAGGTACGATGCCTCATCATGGAATTCATCTGAGATGGGCGCAGTGATCGCAAATTATGACGGCAGCTTCGGCAATTTTGACAGCGCCTGGGTGGTGGCCTACCCGCATTGGGTGGATACGCGCTTGGTGGCCCTGAATGCCGGCGTTCCCAGCCGCGATTACGCCATTTGGCCGGACCAACTGAGCAATACGCTGACCACGCCGCCGCCGAAATTGTTTCTGCTTCGGCGCGCAGATGAAGAGGGGTTAAATGTTCTGGAGCAGCTCTATCCCGGAGGGCTGTTGAGAACCCATGAGAGCCGTGTACCCGGCAAAGAATTCCTGACCTATTTTGTTCCCGCCCAATAAGATGCCCTCCCGCCCGGCTTCCCGTACCTGGATCTATGACTTGCTGTTCGCCTTCGTGCTGATCATTGCCGCCTATTTCCGCACCGTTGGCATCGATTGGGACGAAGGCCAGCACCTGCACCCCGACGAACGCTTTCTGACCGGCGTGGTAACCAGCCTGCATTCGGTGGGCAGCGTGGGCGAGTATTTCGACACGGCCACCTCCAGCCTCAACCCCAACAATCGTGGGGCCGGCTTTTTTGTATATGGCACCCTGCCGGTTTTCATCGTGCGCTACGCGGCTGAGGGCGTGGACTGGGTCAATTCATTGCAAGTGCAATGGGGTTGGATCGACCAACCTTCGCACCTGACGACGGGTTACGACCAGATCTATCTGGTCGGCCGGGCGCTTTCGGGGCTGGCCGACCTGGGCGTTATCACTTTGGTGTACTTCACCGCGGCGCGGCTATTCGACAAGCGCGTCGGCCTGCTGGCGGCCGTTTTTTCGGCAGTCGCAGTAATGCAGATCCAGCAATCCCATTTTTGGACCGTGGACAATTTTGCCAACCTCTTTACATTGCTAGCGGTTTTCTTTGCCGCACGCATTGCGAGTTATGGACGAAGGCCAAATGAAACCAAGGCCTTCAGTGTTTGGGATTTCGTGGGGTTTGGCATCGCGTTCGGATTGTCTTTGGCCTCCAAGATCAACCAGCCGAGCGTGGTGGCGGTGCAGGCGCTCATGCTGCCGGCCGCCGCGGCCATCCGGCTGTGGGCTTTGCCGCGCGTGGAACGCCGGTCTTATTTTTCATATTCGTTTTGGTTGCTCGTATTGGCGGGCGGCCTCAGTTTCATCACCTTCCGCGTATTCCAACCCTACGCCTTTCAAGGACTGGGCTTCGGCGGCTGGCTGAGCAATATCGGTACAGTGTGGCAACAATCCCAGGGCCTGGGCGTGCTGGAGCAGATCAAGCAACTGGGTATCGCCATATTCAGCCTCAACACTCACTGGGTGGAAACCATGGCTTCGCTGGCCGCCCAGGTAAACGGTGACGCGGATTGGCCGCCATCTATGCAATGGGCGCGGCGTCCCTTGTGGTTCGGGCTGCAAAATATCCTAGGCTGGGGATTGGGCTGGCTGCTGGCGCTGCTATGCTTGGGCGGGTTGGCCTGGGCGGGTTGGCGCATTTACAAAGGGGACTGGCGTAAACCGGTCATCATCCTTTGGGGTTGGGGAGTCTTTTATTTCCTGTCGCAGTCTATTGGCTTCAACCCAACCATGCGGTATTTCCTGCCGGTCTATCCGGTTTTCATCATCTTCGGCGCTTGGGCGGTGATCGGAGTGTGGGATCTTGGGAGCAAACGGGCGAGAGGGTCGGCCCACTGGCAGGCCTGGGCGCGGCCCGCGGCCGGGGTCCTAGGTGGGGTGGCTCTGTTGGGCACCGCGTTGTGGGCTTGGGCCTTCGTGCAGATCTACCAGCAGGATGTATCCCGCGTAGCGGCCACGCGCTGGATCTATGAGAACATCCCCGGCCCCATCACAATCGGCTACGAGATGGGAGGGGCGCAAAGTCACCAACCATTGCATGTCGGTTACGAGCAAGTGCTCACCCCGCAAAACTCATTCTTTAGCAATTTCATTCCAAAGGTGGATGGAGAGATCACCGAAATTGGGTTCAAGTATGTGCTTGCGCCGGTTGTCAGCGAACTGCGCAACGGAGCGCAGGGGGAAAACCTGCTAGCAACTTATGCGCAGGTTGTGGACTTGGAAAGCCTGCAACCCGGCGAAGCCATCGATATCACATTCGAGGTCGCCCCAGAACAGTTAGCCGATCCGGCCGCGCAATATCGACTTGTGATCAACATGCCCGCGGGAAACGGCGAGTTGCAGGTGGAAAGCGCGGACCTGCGTGATTTCCAGCTTCCCGATAACCCCGGACAGAGCCTGCTGGCGGAACCGGCCACGCTCCAGATGGGAGAAAGTCTCCCCTTGTCATTCTCGAGCCCCACGGGGATGGCGGTCGATCGCCTGGTTGTGCGCCTGCGGGCCACCGAACCCTTGTCCGTGTCCCCGGTGGATGTGGATCTGGCGATCATTTCACCCGAGACCGGCGCGGCGCTGGCCAGCGTGGCGGCGCGTTTGGACGCGGGCACCGATAAGAATGCGGAGGGCACGCAGCAGGTGATTGAATTGCCCACGCCGATCACGGTGCAAGAAGACCAGACGCTAAGTTTGCAGATCTCCATTGAGAGCGGGGCGGTGAACCTACGCGGCGCTGCAGTGGCCAACGAGACCAGCTGGGATGACGGCCTGCCGCTGCGCATGGACGGTTACGATGGCTTTGGGGGCATCTACCAGGGCGACCTGAATTTCGAGATGTATTGGGATGAGGACAACGCCAAGGTCCACCGCTTCCTCGATATCCTCGAGCGCACCGAATACATTTTCATCACATCCAGCCGGCAGTGGGGCAGCCTGCCGCGCTTGCCCGAACGCTTTCCACTGGTCGTGGCTTATTACCGCGCGCTGATCGGTTGTTCCGAGGAACGCTCGATTGAAGCCTGTTTCATCAATGCGCAGGTGGGTAATGCGCAAAGCAGATACGGCTTTGAGCTGGTGCAAGTCTTCGAGAATGCGCCGCGCCTCGGGCCTTGGGTGATCAACGACCAAGCCGCGGAGGAAGCATATTCGGTCTATGACCACCCCAAGGTTTTTATCTTCCGCAAGACGGAAGAATACGACACGCAAAAATGGGCGGACCTGTTCTCGCAGATCGAACTGAGCAGGGTGGTGCGGCTAACGCCGAAGCAAGCCTCCGGGCGCGTGCCGCCCAACCTTATGTTGCCCGCTGAAAGACTGGAGCAGCAGCGGGCAGGGGGCACCTGGTCGGATCTGTTTGACGCGAACAATTGGATCAACAGCTCGCCTTGGGTGAGCGCGGTCGTCTGGTACCTGGCGCTGGCCGCCTTCGGCATTGCCGTGTACCCGCTGGTGCGCTGGCTGCTGCCCGGCCTCAGAGACGGCGGCTATCCGTTTGCGCGGCTGGCCGGCCTGGTCTTACTGGCGTACCTGGCCTGGGTGGGAGGCTCGCTGGGATTGACCTTTAGCCGCGGCTGGCTGCTGGCCTTCGTTTTACTGCTGATGTTCGCCGGAGCCTTGGCTGCCTGGCGGCATTGGGATGCATTGAAGGCGGAGTGGAAAGCTCGCCGCGCCCACCTCCTGCGTATCGAATTGCTCTTCTTCATTTTCTTTTTCATCATGCTGCTGATCCGTGCGGCCAACCCGGATTTGTGGCACCCGGCCTACGGCGGGGAAAAGCCGATGGACTTTTCATATTTCAACGCGGTGCTCAAGAGCACGAGCTTTCCACCGTATGACCCGTGGTTTGCCGGGGGCTACATCAATTATTACTACTACGGCTTTGTGCTGGTAGGCGCGTGGACGAAGCTGCTGGGCATCGTGCCGGCGGTAGCCTACAACCTGATCCTGCCGACTCTGTTCGCCATGCTGGCGCTGGGCGCATACAGCCTGGCGTGGAATCTGTGGAGCGCCTGGCGCGGCAAGGGGAAGGCCGGGCGCGTTTCGCCGGAAACGGTCGGGCTGGCTGCCGCCGTGGGCGTGTTGATTCTTGGAAACCTGGGCAGCATTGCCATGCTGTTCGTGGCCTACGCTCGCTTGGGCGCCGAGGGCGCCTACAGCGCTGAAAGCGGTCTGTTCATGCAACTCGGGTGGACCCTGCGCGGGATTATGCTTTCGCTGGGGGGCAATTCCTTCCCGGTCGGGAAGGGTGAATGGTATTGGAATCCCACGCGCATCATTGACGTGCCGCAGGGCGAAACTGTCCCCATTACAGAATTCCCGCTGTTTACGTTCACATACGCCGATCTGCACGCTCACATGATCGCTTTGCCGGTGACGCTGCTCGGGTTGGCCTGGTCGGCGTCGGCTGTGCTGAGCCGAGCCTGGAACGGGTTGAAGTCCAGATGGCAAGCGGCCGCGGCGCTGATTTTCGGCGGCATCATCATCGGCAGCCTGCGCCCCATCAACACCTGGGATCTGCCCACTTATTTGGCGATAGGCATGGTGGCGGTAGGCTACGCTGCGTGGCGCTATGGCGCCGGGGCCCTTGGCAGGCGCGGCAAACCGTCCCCAAGCGGGCTGGTGGCCGTGGCGGGCATGGGGGCGCTCGCACTCCTAAGCTTCCTGGCTTACCAACCATTCGCCGACTGGTACCGCCAGGGTTATTCGAGTGTGGGCTTGTGGACCGGCTCAAATACTCCCCTGGGAGATTACCTGCTTCACTGGGGCATCTTCCTCTTCTTTATCATCGCCTGGCTGGCCTGGGAAACGCGGGAGTGGATGGCCGGCACACCTTTATCGTCGCTGCGCAAGTTGGAACCGTACACAATCCTTTTGGCCAGCGGCGCGGCCATTTTCCTGGTGGCTCTGTTCCTGCTCTTGTATATGGGGATTCATATCGGTTGGCTAGTCCTTCCACTACTGGTATGGGTGGCATTGTTGTTCCTTCGCTCGGGCCAGGACGAAACTAAACGCATGGTCCTATTCCTGATCGGGACGGCGCTGTTCCTTACATTGTTGGTGGAGATCATCGTGTTGAAGGGCGACATTTCCCGCATGAACACGGTATTCAAGTTCTATATGCAGGCTTGGGTATTGCTCGCCTTGGGCGCCGCCATGGCCTTTGCCTGGACCTTGGACGCGCTGCCGCATTGGTTGCCATCCTGGCGTTCCGGTTGGCGGTGGAGCGCGGCCTTCCTGGCCATTTGCGGATCTATCTTCTTGTTGTATGGAGTTTCGGCGAAGATGGGCGACCGAATGGCAGCCGAGGCGCCCCTCACGCTGGATGGCCTGGCATACACGCGTTACTCCGTTTACTTCGATAAGGACCAGCGGCTCGACCTGGTGCAGGATTACGAGGCCATACGCTGGATGCAGGAAAACGTGGTGGGGTCGCCGGTGATCGTGGAAGCGCACACCGGGGAATACAAGTGGGGCTCGCGCTTCACCATCAATACCGGCCTGCCGGCAGTGATCGGCTGGAACTGGCACCAACGCCAGCAGCGCGAATTCGTGCCGGGCAACGATATCTGGGCTCGCGTGAATGGGGTCGAGGCTTTTTACACTACGACGGACCTGGCAGCGGCCCGGGATTTCCTGCAAAAATACGACGTCAAGTACATCATCGTGGGCCAATTGGAGCGTGCGTATTATCCGGGCGCGGGATTGGACAAGTTTGCGGCGCAAGACGGCATTTTGTGGCGCGCCGTGTATCAGGCGGACGACACGGTGATCTACGAAGTGTTTGACGAAACCCTGGCGGTTGATTGATGGCGCAGGTGTTGGCCGCCGTCCTTTGGTACCTTTTGCTGGCCGCGCTCGGCTGGCTGAGCTTCCCGATCGCCTACCGTTTCCTGGGCGCCCTTCCGGATCGCGGCTATGCCTTCAGCCGGCCGCTGGGCATGTTGCTGTGGGGATTCATCTTTTGGATCCTTAGCAGTTTCGGTTTTTTGCAGAATGACCACGCCGGCCTGCTTACAGCCGCTGCGTTACTCGGCGCGCTGGGCTGGTGGGCCTGGAAGCAGACGCCCAGAGGCGAGATGCGCCAGTGGCTGCGCACGCACGTTTCCACGGCCGTCGCCATGGAAGCGATCTTCCTGCTTGCCTTCCTATTCATGGCCTTTGTGCGCACCGCTCGGCCGGAGATCTTCCATACCGAACAGCCCATGGAGCTGGCATTCATCAACGGCATCTTGCGTTCCCCTTCCATGCCGCCGCTTGACCCCTGGCTCTCTGGTTTTTCGATCTCGTATTACTACTTCGGCTATCTGATGATGGCCATGATGGCCAAGCTGGTTGGCGTCATTGGCTCCGTCGCTTTCAACTTGGGTTTCATCACCACCTTCGCCTGCGCCGCGTTGGGGGCTTATGGCCTGGCGTTCAACCTGCTGACCCTCTATAAACCCAAGGCGCAGCGGGCCATGCTATGGTTTGCGGGGTTGGCTCCCCTGTTCGTGTTGCTGCTGGGCAATGCCGAAGGCCTGCTGGAGATCGCCCACGCGCGGCAACTATTCTGGAGTACGGAAGCGAGCGGGACGCAAACCTCATCCTTCTGGGCTTGGCTGGATATCGATGATCTGACGAGCCCGCCGGCCAGCCAGGCGCCGAGCTGGGCGCCGCGTAGTTACGGAACTGGATCCTGGTGGTGGTGGCGTGCCTCGCGGGTGATCAACGACAAGACTTTCAGCGGCGGGGACCAGGAACTGATCGACGAATTCCCGGCCTTCTCATTCACGCTGGGGGACCTGCACCCCCATGTCCTCTCGATGCCTTTCGTCATGCTGGCGATGGGCCTGACGCTGAACGTCTATCTCGGCGGGGCGGAGAAAAAAGAACCAATACCCGTCCTGGGATTAAAGATCCGCGAAGATGCATTATTGTTTTCAATGATGGTGCTAGGTGCATTGGCCTTCCTGAACATCTGGGATTTTCCCATCTATGTTGGGCTATTCGCTTTCGCTTATGCTTTACGCGGTGCGCAGCAATTAGGATGGTCCTGGGATCGCTTTGCAGATCTATTTTCATCGGTTCTCACTTTGCTAATCGGCGGCATTCTGCTTTATTTGCCTTTCTATTTGGGTTTTACCTCCCAGGCGGGAGGTATCCTACCCAACCTGCTCAACCCGTCGCGCGGCGTGCATTTGTGGGTGATGTTCGGTCTGCTGTTGCTTCCCCTATTCATCCATCAACTTATGATTTGGCGACGAGTTGGCCGCTGGCCGCAATGGATTACCAGCATCCTCTGGGGATTTGTAATCGTAGCAGGGTTGTGGCTCTTTTCTCTATTTATTAGTTGGCTGTATGTAACCTTCTTTTTAGGGTCTGGCGGACTTGGAGAAGCCGTGACTGGTCTGGGCGCCCCAGATCTAGGCAGCCTGCTAGCCGAGTCTTTGCGCCGGCGATGGGCGGCGGCTGGCGGCTTGATCACGCTGAGCATCCTGGCGGGCCTTGGACTTGGGCTGCTTATAAGGTCGGCCACCAAAGAGGAATCGCGCCCAGCGCAGTTCGGAGATTTCCAAGGGCGCACCTTTCTGTTGTTGTTGGTTTTTGTGGGTGCGCTGCTGGTCATAGCGCCGGAGTTCGTTTACCTGCGCGATCAATTCAGCACTCGCATGAATACGGTGTTCAAGTTCTACTTCCAGGCCTGGCAGATGTGGGGTGTGGCGGCTGCGGTGGCGTCGGTGATGCTGTTGCAGGAACTGCGCGGCGTGGGCCGAGGTCTATTTGCCGGTTTGCTCGTCGCGGTACTAGGCACTGGCCTTATTTATCCGATGTACTCTTTTTCGGACGTCACTGGAAACGCGGTTGGCAGCCTGGATGGGGCCAGCTATCTTTCCAATGAAGTCACCGAAGCGATGGGATGGCTGCGCCAGGCGCCATTAGGCCCATTGGTTGAGGCCGTCGGGGGCAGCTACGATGCCAGCTATGCGCGCTATTCGGCGCACAGCGGCCAGCCCGCCCTGATCGGCTGGCCCGGCCACGAAAGCCAGTGGCGCGGTGGCAATGTAGATTTTCAGCGCATCGACGATGTGCGCACCCTATATGAAACCCCCGACTGGCAAACGGCTCAGGAGATCATCCGGCGATATGAGGTGGAATATATTGTCGTGGGGGAAGTCGAACGCAGGAGTTATGCGGTAGAGGAAACTAAAATGGCGGAGAATCTGACCATCGCCTTTCAAAACTCAGCAGTGACCATCTATCAGGCCCCTTAGGGCATCATATTGCTGCTCCCTTGGCGAGACTATAATGGCAGGAATGGCCCAAAAGCCTCAGAATAACTTCGGCTCCCTCCTCTCTGTCGCCATCCTGCTGCTGGCTCTCGGGCTGCGTTTCGTGGGCCTGGGTGATGCGCCATTAACTGAATACGAAGCCGGCGCTGCCCTGGCTGCCCATGACGTGGCAAGTGGGGAAGCAACAGAGTTTGGTCCTCAACCCGCATACGCATTGCTGACCAACTTGCCATTCCGCATCTTTGGCGAGAGTGAGATCCTGGCCCGCTTTCTGCCGGCGATAGTTGGGCTTGCTCTGGTTGCATTGCCGTTTTTTTGGCGGGACCTGCTGGGGGATAAGGTCGCATTGGTGTTGTCTTTCTCGCTGGCCATCGATCCCGGCCTGGTAGCGATTTCCCGCCTGGCCTCGGGAAGAATATTGGCTGTGGCAGCCGTCCTATTTGCGGTGACCGCCTGGCGATACCGGCGCCCGGTGCTTACCGGCATCCTGGCCGCTTTGGCCTTGCTGGCTGCCCCGACTATTTATTTCGGCTTGGGCGCAGCCCTGCTGACGGCTATCGTCCTTCGGTGGCAACCGCCCTTAAAGCAAGAGGATGTGCGAATTGGCGGCTTAGCTCTGCTGATCACGCTGGTGCTCGGCGGTACGTTATTGTTTACTGGTACCGCAGGGTTGGCCGGGGCGATTAGCGTCCTTTCAGGTTTTGTCCTGGGCCAGGTTGCAATACCCGGCGAGGGACTGGCCGTTGTTTTACTGGCGCTGCTGGCCTATTCTCTGCCGGCGATTATTTTCGGCACGATGGGCGCGGCCCGCGCCTGGGAAGTGGGCGACCGTTTGGGCAAAGCTCTATCTATATTTGCAGCTTTCAGCTTATTGCTGGTTTTGTTGAATCCTAACCGCCAGGTCGCCGATCTGGTCTGGGTAATCTTGCCCCTGTGGGTTCTCTCGGCAAGCTTGATCGCGCGTTATCTGACCCTGCCTCGCGAAGAATTATTGGTTGCTATTGCAGAAGCTGCGCTGATGTTATTGCTGGCGGTTTATCTCGCCATGGCGTTGCTGGATGCTATCCGCGAGAGCCAATTCGTCCTTGATGGCGGCTGGCTGCGAGGGCTGCTGGTCCTCGGCGTGCTGGGTTTCGCCGGACTGGCCACTTTGCTCATCGGCCTGGGCTGGTCGCAACGCGGCGCGCTTCAGGGCCTGGTGTGGGCAGCCGCACTTATATCTTCTCTGTGGCTTGTGGCGGCCAGCACGCGCTTTGCACGCATCGACGCGACCTCAGCTAACGACCTCTGGTCTCCGGGCCCCGCGACCGGCTCCATGGGTATCCTCGAAGCTACGCTAAACGATGTGGAATTCTTCCAACAAGGGCAAGAACAACCTCTGTCAGTGGACGTGCAAATAGATAGCGCCGCGGTACGCTGGGCCCTGCGCGATTATTCCTCTCTGAATCTCGATGGGATTACGTCGGCCATGGCCGTTACGCCTTGGACTGGAGAGGTCCCCGCGGAATTTGCCGGGTATCGCGGCCAAAGTTTCGCGGCCAATATCAGGCGCGTTTGGAATCCTTTGCCCCCCGATGTGCTGGCCTGGTTTTTCCTGCGCCAGGGCCCTACGCAGCCCGAGTTGATGGCTCTCTGGGTGCGAGCGGACTTGTTCCCGGGCGGCGATCTCAGTCTGCAAATCGATCCACAGACCGCACCCTAGATGTCGAACTCAAGACCGCTCATCATCGCCATCGATGGCCCTGCCGCGTCGGGAAAATCTACCCTGGCCGAGGCGCTTGCGCAACGCCTGGGATACTTGTATTTTGATACAGGAGCCATGTACAGGGCTGTCACGCTGGCCGCGTTGCAGCGCGGCGGCGAATTGAGCGACGAAAGCGCGCTGGAGAAACTGGCGCGCGAGATCCACATCGATCTGCGGCCCGCCAGCCAAGCAGACGGCAGATTGAACGATGTGTTCATTGACGGCGAGGATTGCACCTGGGCTATTCGCACCAAGGAAGTGGATGCTAATGTTTCCGCGGTTTCCGCTTTCCCGCGGGTGCGCGCCGCCCTCACCGAGCAGCAACGCCGCATTGGACAGCGAGGTGGGGTGGTGATGGCTGGCCGCGACATTGGCACCGTGGTTCTGCCCGAAGCGGACCTGAAGGTCTACCTGGATGCAACGTTGGAGGAGCGCGCCAAGCGGCGCCATGCCGAGATGTTGCAGCGCGGCCTGACGCCCTCGCTGGATGCCATCCTCGAGTCCCTGCGCGCGCGCGACAAGATCGATGCCAGCCGGGCGGTGGCGCCGATGCGCCCGGCCAGGGATGCCATCCAAATGAGTACAGATGACATCGAGAAAGAAAAGGTGCTGGAAAAGGTATTGGGCCTCCTGCCCAATAGGGACGCCAAATCGGGGCCGCCCAAGATTCGCAAAGTTTATGAAGTTCCCCTGAAGAACCGGATCTTCCGCGGCATTTTCAAACCTATTTTCCGCTGGCTTTTCCGTCTTTTGTGCCATGTAGAAGTCATCGGGCGCGGGAACTTACCGAAGGCCGGCGCTTATATCATTGCTTACAATCACATCTCCTACTTCGAGCCGCCGCTGCTGCTGGCTTTCTGGCCGACATACTCGGAGGCCGTGGCCGGCGCCGATGTGTTCGATCGTCCGCTTGTAAATATCCTTGTGCGCGGCTATGGCGCCCTGGCGGTTAAACGTGGAGAATATGATCGCAAGGTCATTGATGACATGCTTTGGGTGCTGGCCTCCGGCAAGCCGCTAATGATCGCTCCCGAGGGCGGCCGCGGCCACTCACCGGGCTTGCGCCAGGCGCGGGCCGGGGTGGCCTACCTGATGGACCAGGCGCGGGTCCCGGTGCTCCCCGTGGGCATCGTAGGCACGAGCGACAACATGCTCAAGCGGGCTTTGCGCGGCAGGCGGCCCCACCTGCAAATTGTCATCGGCGAGCCGTTCAATCTGCCGCCTATCGAGGGCCGGGGCGAGGAGCGCCGCGCTGCCCGCCAGGCGAATGCGGACCTGGTGATGCGCCACATTGCCGCTGTGCTCCCTGAAGCCTATTGGGGCGTTTACAGGCCGGTCTAGTTATGACATTCACTTTCCTGGAAGGTTTCGCGTTCCAAAGGCTCGTGCCTCCCCAGGGGTTGGCCGGCTGGGTAGTTTGGGTTTTGCTGGCCGGGCTGGTTGCCTGGCTTTTGTGGCGGCTGCCACACCCAAAGATGCCTTGGACGCGCAAGGAATGGGGCTGGCTCCTGGCGTTTGCCCTGCTTACGCCTATCTCTATTGTCCTGATCACGCTGCGGCTGCCGGCCGCAGGGTCCTTGCCTATCCCGGCGCTGGGTTCGCCCCCTATGGGGTCTCTGATTCCGATCCTGGCAGCCATTCCATGGGTGCTGGCGCTCGGCCTTCTGGGCCCGCTGCCCGGCGTGGCGCTGGCAATTTTGTCTGGGGGCTTGCTGGCCTTGTGGGATACGCGCAGCCCGTTTACCCCGATAGAGTATGCTCTGGTAGCGGCCTTATTTGCGGCTGCCCTCGCCCAGCCATATCGCACTCGCTTGTTTGATTGGCTACGCCAACCAGTGGTGGCAGCCCTGGCACTGTCGGTTATTTATCCGTTCCTTTTCTTGGTCACGTCCTTTTTCTGGGCTTCCAGTGATCCTGTATCCAGTTTGGATTTCGCCTTGTCGCGCTTGCCCATGGCTTCCATATCGGTGGCGGTCCCCTTACTGCTAGCCGCCGGGGCCCTGCAAACCTTGAGGGCGCGCAGCCCACTTTTCGCCAAGACTGCGCTGGTCCCGCGGCCATCTCCGGGGGAGCGCAGCCTGGAAGCCCGCCTGCTGTTCACCCTGGGGCCCGTTGTCCTGCTGGCTTTCCTGTTGCTGGGCGCTCTGGCCTGGTGGTCTGCTGGCCGGACTGCCGAGCAATTGCTGGGCGAACGAGTGCGCGCCAATCGGGAGCTGGCGGCCGAAAGCGTTCCGTTCCTGTTGGAGACCGGCCAGAACCTGATCCTTCAATTGGCGGCGGATACCCGCCTGGCTGACGCGGCCACGGAAACTGCGTCGGCTTTGTTGCAGGACCATTTGCGCGCCGTCCCTTATTTTGAGCAGCTCATTTTGCTGGATACGGGCGGTAACACCGTCGCCGGCTTCCCCGTGGGAAATTTCACCGGACTGCAGCCCAGTACGGACGAGATCGCCGCGGTAAGCCGGGCCATTCAGGGTATATCTTTCCAGACGCTAAGCATTTCGCCACAAGATGCTGAGAGTCGTTCCGCCCGGCTTTCTTTTGTGGCCGCGGTGCGCAACGAGAACGATCAGGTCCGCGCCGTGCTGTTGGGCCGTACGGCTCTGACATCGAATCCCTTTGCACAGCCCATATTGCAGAGCTTGACCAGCGTGAACACTTTGGGTGGGCTAGGTTACTTGCTCGATGGAAATGGGACTATAGTGATCGCGCCGGATGCGACGGCCGTCATGCAGCCTTATAACGGGCGTGGTGGAGCGAACGCCGTATCGTATGAAGACCTGGGCCCGGATGGCTCGCGGCGTTTCGTTGACTACCTGCCGGTCACCGGCAGCAACTGGGCCGTCGTAACCGTATGGCCCGCGCGGCTTAGCCAGCAGTTGGCGTTGGAATTGGCGTTGCCCATCCTGTTCGTCTTGCTTCTTCTGGCTGTGGCCGCCTATTTGCTTTTGCGCTTCAGTCTGCGCAGCGTGAACTCCTCACTGCAAGCGCTGATCGGTGAAACGAACCGCATCGCCGCCGGGGACCTTGGCGCGCCGCTTTCTGTGCAAGGCGCCGATGAATTGGGACGCCTGAGTGCGGCGTTTGACTCCATGCGCCAGACCTTGCAGGCGCGCGCAGAGGAAATCCAACGCTTGCTATCCGTGAGCCAGGGCCTTAGCTCCACCCTCGACGTGAGCGCGCACATTGAGCCCATCCTCGAGGCTGCGCTGGCCAGCGGGGCCAGTTCGGCAAGGCTGGTGTTCGCTGCCGACGCGGATGGGAAACGCGTGGTTGGCTTTGGGCGCGGCGGCAATGCCAAGGCCTATCAGGGATTGGACGTGCAGGTAGATTCGATGTCCCGTAAACAAAACCGGGTGCTTCTCGCCAATCCGGCGCGGGCGCGCCTCAAGGTTGCCAAGGGAGAGGCGCTGCCGCAGACTATCGCAGCGTTTGCCCTGCGGCATAACGACGAGCATCTGGGCGCGCTGTGGCTGGCTTACGAAAGCCCGCAGATTTTTACAGCAGAGAAAGTCCACTATCTGGAGACCTTGGCCGATCAGGCGGCAAAGGCCGCAGTGAACGCGCGGCTATATACCCGCGCCAGCGCCGGGCGACAGCGATTGGAAGCCGTGTTGGAAGCCAGCCCGGAAGCTACGCTGGTGCTTGAACAAGGAGACCGGGTTGTGTTTGGGAATTCAGCGGCCCGGCAAGCCCTTGGGCTGCAGAATGCTGAATTGATCGGGGTGCCGCTTAGTACACTGGTGCGCGCTCCGCAGCTTTTTTCCGTCATCGGTGCGGCCAATAGTCAGCCAGAATCTGTCGAGATAGAGATCGGCGATGTTGAATATGAAGCGGCTGTAACGTCTCTGCGCGATAAAGCGGAAATGATCGGGACCGTGGTGCGGCTGAGGAATTTAAGCGAGGCTAAGCAAGCAGAGGCGGCACGGGCCGATTTCCTATCGACTGTAAGCCACGATCTGCACGACCCGCTGAAACTCACCAAAGGATACTTGAATATGCTCGGTATGGTGGGGGATCTCAATGAACAGCAAGCTGGCTACGTGGAAAAGATCGATCACAGTCTTGAGAATATTTCGCGGTTGGCCGCCAACTTACTGGACCTTGAGCGCGTCTCCGGCCTCAAAGGCTTGCAAGTGCAAGCGTTCTCGGTGGAGGAGTTGATCCAGGAAGTCTTCGATGAATTGGGGGCGCGTGCCCGCCAAAAGAGGATCGATTTTTCGGCGCCAACCATTGGCGGGGCGCAACCGCTGGAGGCGGACCGCACTTTGCTGCAACGGGCACTTTACAATTTGGTTGACAATGCGGTGAAGTTTAGCGCCCGAGAGACGGTAGTAGAGGTGAAAACTACTTATTCCAAGGATAAAGTGATCCTGGCAGTGACCGACCGCGGGCCGGGCATCGCCCCTCTGGATCTGCCCGCCGTTTTTGGCGCCAAGCCGGTCAAAGGACGCAAGTCCTCAGGCCTGGTCATCGTCAAATCGGTGATTGAGAGGCATGCAGGCCGAGTCTGGGTCGAAAGTGAGCTTGGGACGGGCAGCACCTTCTATTGCGAATTGCCCCTTACTCCCCCGATGCCCGCCAAAGTCTGAGGAGTGGGTGAGATACCGGGCAGGTAGCTTGACAGCTTTGACATGCCGGATATAATTCTGGGACAATCGAATAGGCTGCTTGCATCGCAAGCGCTTGAGGAGCGAACCTCTCTAAGCGCTTGTTTTCGTTTGTCTGCAGCATAGCACGTTTGTTCGAAAATTCAGTTTTTGGTTGTGAATGCCGTTTCTTGGAAGCCAAGCAACATGCGTATGGGTTGGTCTTCTGCCAGGCTCCAACTAAATCGAATTCATTGATTCGCTTCAGATCACAGGAGGCTTCATAAAATGGAATCAAAGGGATTGCGCTCACTTCGTATCTCTCTCGCTTCGCCGGACACTATTCGCAGTTGGTCCTACGGCGAAGTGTTGAAGCCCGAGACCATCAACTACCGCCGCCTCCGCCCGGAAAAGGATGGCCTATTCGACGAAGCGATCTTCGGACCCACACGTGACTGGCAGTGTTACTGCGGCAAATACAAGAACATCCGCTATAAAGGCATCGTTTGCGACAAATGCGGCGTGGAAGTCACCCGCTCCTCGGTGCGCCGCGAGCGCATGGGCCACATTTCATTGGCCGCCCCGGTGGCCCATGTCTGGTATACCCGCCGCGTCCCCTCTTACCTCGGCTTGCTACTTGATATTTCCCGCCGCAACCTGGACCGCGTGCTTTATTTCGCCCAGTACGTGGTTACCTATGTGGACGAAGATGCTCGGCAGAAAGCCCTGGCCCGCCTTGATGAGGAGATCAACGATGCGGAGAAGGAACATGCCACCGCTATCAATGCGCAGATCGCAGCCATCAAAAAAGAGCGCGATGAAAAGCTTGCCGCAATAGACAAACGCAACAAGGAGATCGAGACGCGTTACGATGAAGACCTGGCAGAACAGATCGAGCCGGTCATCAAAGAAGGACAGCGCCTGGAAGCCAAACTGCAAGACCAGCTGGGCAAATCTTCGCGGGCAGGCATTACCTTTACCGCCACAAAAGTGGTGATTGTAAAGGCGGGCGATACCATTGCAAATAAGCACATCTCCGCCGTGCAGAAGCAGGTCCAGAATTTCCTGGACGACAAAGAAAAAGAAGCTTCCAAGAAAAAGCAGAAAGAACTCGAACGTCTGGCAGTTGAACGCGCCAGCGCAAAGGCCGAAGCGGATATGGCGATGAACCAACTGCGCATGAAGCTCGACGACAAGTCGGCCCCGGTGCAGGACGAACAGGCACGCGCCCACGACGAGCTCGAGAACCTGCGCCCGCTTACCTTCATGGGCGAAAATCGCTACCGCGAACTGCGCGCCCGCTACGGACAAGTGTTCCGCGCCGATATGGGTGCCGAGGCCTTCTACGACATCCTGGAACGGCTTGACTTGGACAAGCTGGCGGAGGAACTCTGGCACGAGCTGCGCACTTCGCGCAGCAAGCAGCGCCGCCGCAAAGCCACCAGCCGCTTACGCGTGGTGGAGGCCTTCCGCCGCTCGGGCAATCGTCCCGAATGGATGGTGCTGACCGTTCTCCCCGTCATACCGCCTGATCTGCGGCCCATGGTGCAATTGGACGGCGGCCGCTTTGCGACCTCCGACCTCAACGACCTCTATCGCCGCGTCATCAACCGCAACAATCGTTTGAAGCGCCTGCTGGAACTGGGCGCTCCCGATGTGATCGTGCGCAATGAAAAACGCATGTTGCAGGAGGCGGTGGATTCCCTGATCGACAATTCGCAGCGCGGCAAGGCGCTTTCGCGCCGCGGCCGCCGCGAACTCAAATCGCTCAGCGACCTGCTGAAAGGCAAAAAAGGCCGCTTCCGCCGCAATCTGTTGGGCAAGCGCGTCGACTATTCGGGCCGTTCGGTTATCGTGGTAGGCCCGCAACTCAAGCTCTACCAATGCGGCTTGCCCAAGTCGATGGCTCTCGAACTCTACAAACCCTTTGTGATCTCGAAACTGGTGTCGCGCAACTACGCCGCCAACGTGAAGGGCGCCAAACGAATCATCGACCGCAACCGCCCCGAGGTCTACGAAGTCCTCGAAGCGGTTATCGGCGAGCGCCCTGTGTTGCTGAATCGTGCGCCTACCCTGCATCGCCTTGGCATCCAGGCCTTTGAGCCTGTGCTTATCGAGGGCAGTGCCATCCAGTTGCATCCGTTGGTAACCACCGCCTTCAACGCCGACTTCGATGGCGACCAGATGGCTGTCCATGTTCCATTGTCGCGCAAGGCCGTTTGGGAAGCGCGCGAGCTGATGCTTTCCACGCGCAACTTGTTGAAGCCCGCCGACGGGGAACCCATCATCGGTCCTTCTAAAGATATGGTTTTGGGCGTTTATTACCTCACCATCGACCCCAAATCGGTGGATGGTAAAGCGCGCCCGATGGTCTTTTCGGAGATGGATGAAGTGGAGATGGCCTACCAGTTGGGTAATCTCGAGGTCCATTCCCCCATCCGGCTTCGCACCGAAACTTGGTACGACGAGAAGAACCAGCGCCTGCCAGAGGCACAAACTCGGCTGATCGATACTACAGTTGGACGCGTCCTGTTCAATCTGGTTTTGGAACCCGAGATTCGTTTCGTGAACAGAAAAATGGATAAAGGCACCATCAAGGATCTGATCGCTGAGATGCTGCAGGTGACCGGCGACGAAGGCCGCACAACCGCCATCGCCGACCGCATTAAGGATGTCGGCTTCAAATATGCCACTCGTTCCGGCACCACCATCGCCATTTCCGACATCAGCATCCCCGAGGAGAAGGAAGGCATTGTCAAATTGGCCATGGAAAGGGAAGAAGCCGTAGAAGAAGACTTCCGCCGCGGCCTGCTCACCCAACAGGAACAAAACGAGCGCGTCATTGAGATCTGGCAGGAGACCACAAACAAGGTGGCCGAAGCCGTTAGGACCCACATGGACCCGCAGGGCAACCTGGCCACCATGGCCAACTCTGGGGCTACCAAAGGTGGCTTCAGTTCCATCTCGCAGTTGGCCGGCATGCGTGGCATGATGGCCGACCCGTCCGGGCGGATCATTCCGCTGCCCATCCGCTCCAATTTCCGCGAGGGTCTCACTACCCTCGAGTACTTCATTTCCACCCACGGTTCGCGCAAGGGTCTGGCCGATACCGCCTTGCGCACCGCCGACGCCGGTTATCTCACCCGCCGTCTTGTAGACGTGGCCCAGGATGTCATCACCACCGTCGAGGATTGTGGCACCGAGGAAGGCATCTGGATGCGCATCTCGGATAATGTGGCCGAGCAGGCCTTGGGCAGCCGTATCTTCGGCCGCGTCGCCGCCCACAACATCGTCGATCCTAAGACGGGCGAGGTTTTAGTGGAAAAGGGTGAGTTGTTGGGCCATGAGCAGACCCGCGCCGTGGTGGCTGCCGGTGTCCAAGACGTTTTCGTCTTCTCCCCGCTGACCTGCGAGGCGATCCAAGGTATCTGCGTGAAGTGCTATGGCATGGATCTCGGCCGTGGCCGAACGGTTGCCATGGGCGCCGCCACCGGCATCGTGGCCGCCCAGTCCATCGGCGAACCGGGAACGCAGCTGACCCTGCGCACCTTCCATACCGGCGGTGTGGCGGCCGAATCCGACATCACCACGGGTCTGCCCCGCGTGGAAGAACTCTTTGAAGCCCGCCGGGCACCTAAAGGTGAAGCCGTGGTGGCCGAACTGAATGGCACCGTGGAAATCAGCCAATCTGAACGTTTTAGCGACTTGCGCGTCATCCGCATTGCGCACAGCGAAATGGTGCATGATGAGTACGAGCTGCCCAAAGGTTACCGCATCAGCGTGGAGGACGGCGCCAAGGTGCAGGCCGGCGCCGTGCTGGCTTCGCTCAAGGGTAACGAATTGAAGGCCGAGAACGCCGGCAAAGTGCGCGTGAAAGACCGCACGGTATATGTCTCCTACGAGCAAAGGGATGCCGTCGAATACGAAGTGCCGAACACCACCCGTATGCTGGTCAAGACCGGCGATAAGGTGGAGGCCGGCCAAGCGCTGACCGAAGGCTCGCTGAACCCGCACAACATCCTGCGCATCCAGGGCCGCGAAGCCTGTTACATGTACCTCCTAACCGAGGTGCAGCAGGTCTATCGCTCCCAGGGGCAGAATATCCACGACAAGCACTTCGAGGTCATCATCCGCAAGATGATGTCCAAGGTGCAGGTCACCCGGCCGGGCGATACCGGCTATTTGCCCGGAGACTTCGTGAACCGCCTGGACATCCGCAAGAAAAACGAACAGCTGCTGGCGGAGGGCAAAGAGACCGGCAAGTTCGTGGAAGTGCTTTTGGGCATCACCAAGGCTTCGCTGACCACGGATTCCTTCCTGTCGGCGGCTTCCTTCCAGCACACCATCAAGGTGCTGGCGGGCGCGGCCATCGCCGGTCTGGAAGATCCGCTCACCGGCCTCAAGGAGAACGTGATCCTTGGCAAGCTGATCCCGGCTGGCACCGGCCACCCGGCTAACGCGCACTTGCTGCCGCCGCCGGAGCCGCGCAGGGAAATATTGGCCGAGGCGCCGTTGGGAGATCTTGGTTTGCTGCCCGAGACCCCAATCGAACCCTTGCCAGATAGTATCGAATAGTCGACTCTGAACCAAGAGGCCCGCGAAAGCGGGCCTCTTTTTATTTGAAAACTTCTTCCAGTGGCGGCAATTCATTGCCGCAGTTCTGTTGAAACCATGCAGCTTCCGCGGCGTAATTTTCTTTGGCAAAGGCCTGAGCGGCATCGCCGATCTGGGCGGTCTGTTCCAGGTTCAACAAGGCAGCCGAGTCCCAGAAGCGGGGCAGCAGCATGAGTGGATCGTTGTAGGCGCTCTCTCGGTCTGATTGCGGGATCCAATTGAAGAGCAGCGGGCCGTAGGAACGCTCGATGAAACCCAGTTCAAAGCCGGCTTCATGCGCTACCTGGATTCCAAAGCTGGTGAAATTGCCGCCGGGCCAGATATAAGCAATAGGCGTGTTTCCAAAGTGCTCCTTCAAAATCGGGATGGAGCCTTCAATTTCCTGGCGAATAGATTCTTCATTGGTGCTGGCTGTTATATAGATGTGATCGCGGCCATGCGACTGTATGTCGAAATAACCTGTATCGTTCAGCCTTTCGATCCAACCCCAGAGGCTCTCGCCAGCCAATCTTCCGGGGCGGATGTCCGTGTCGCTCTCTGCAATCCAGGCCATCGTTAGTGTCCAGTCGTTTTTTTCGAGCACAGGCAGAAAATGGTCTTCCGCTACGCCGGCCTTTCGATCGTCCAAGATCATGATCATCGAGCGCGGCGGGATCTTGGCATTACCGTGCAGGTATGCCAGCAATTCTTCGGTCGTAATCGTTTCGAAGCCAAGGTTTTCTGCCAGCCGGATGATGGCCGCGAAAGTCTCACTGTTAATGTCCTGTGGATTAGCGGGTTCCTCATTTCGTTCCAGAATACTGTGGAACATGATCGGGGCTACGACCGTCCCGGGGAGTGAACCCTGCGGATCCCAGCGCAATTCCAGGAAGCGGCAGCTATCTTGGATGTACGACACAGGCTGGATGCCCGGCCGCAGGATTTCGCTGGTGAAGACCGCCGGCAAAGGGACGGCGACTTCAACGTTCGGCGTGAGGGTGGCGGCAGGCTCGCCATTAGTGTCGGATAACTTCGTTGATGTGGGGGGCTCGATGGCTAGGGAAGGGTCGCCGGCTGCCTGAGGGGCGCAAGCCGCCAAGAGGAGCAGAAGAACTAACGCTCTGGCAACGCGGAGGCGCAAGGAATTCGAGTTGAGGCTAACTGGATTTGGCAACGCCGCATTATACAGCGGGCAACAAGCCGTTGTGATCGCACGTCTGTCAAGTTTTTTTTCGGGGAGAGCGGTCTCGATACAATTGGACAGCTATTGAAAGAACGACCGGGAGACTATCTACGGTTTTGCAACGGTGAAATAACTGTAGTGGTAGGCGATCTGCCCGCCTTTGATGCCAAGCGTATCCTTGCCATCCAGCACGCGGCCTGCATTGGATTCGGCGATCCAGGTCAGTGTGCGCATATTTTCCGATCGGTCTTCGCCGGTGATCTCGAAGCGCGCATTAGGCAGAGTGTCGCCAAACAGACTGTTGTACCAGCGCAGAATGGCCTCCGGCCCTTGTGAGGTGCGCTGCGCAGTCACGTGGACTCCCGCAGGGTTGTAAAGCGCGGCGACTTTGACCGGGTCGCTTGAGTTCAGCGCCTCGATGTAGCGGAACGTGATGTCTTGTTCCGGTTGTGCGGCCGGCCAGGCAAATTGCTGGACGGGATTCCACAATTCGGAATCATTCCGCCGGGCAAAATACCACTCCCAGAAGTTACAGCCGGGCAAGCCAATATCCTTCACTGCTTGCAGAAAAGCCGTAACCTCAGCTGGTTTAGCGCGCCAGCCATGCTCCCCATAAGCTGCCCCGGTTGGAAAGACGGGACGCCAAACGCGCAGGCCCTGGAATTCTCGCAACGATTTGGCCAGTTGAGCGGCCGGATTATTGGCGCCCACCCAATATACCTGGGGCATGTTCAGGTCGCTGTATTCGAGGAAAGTATTCCACGGGAAAGGATTGTGCACGTTGGGGTAGCGGAAGCTGCTCAGGGCGATCGGGGTATTCGCTAATCCTGAACGCAATTCACGCATGTATTGGCCGGCGGCCACATCCATGCCCCGTTCTTGAAATTCGATCTCGGCATTGACCACGAAACCGTCCAAGGCGAATTGCTTCACGCGTTGGATGGCCATGCGCGCTTCAGCTACTGGATTTGCGCCGTAAATATATTGCCAACCCCACGGACTAATGCCGCGTGCTCGCAGGGCGGCTACTACAGCCGGCACATGGTCTACACCGTCCTGCGCG
Source organism: Anaerolineales bacterium (assembly GCA_040882365.1). GTDB lineage: Bacteria > Chloroflexota > Anaerolineae > Anaerolineales > UBA11579 > JAMCZK01. The sequence goes on along the minus strand of JBBEBI010000053.1, from coordinate 39,719 downwards.
TTGAAATATTCGCGACCGTTGGCTACTTTGTACGTGTTATAGGTGCCGCGGCCGTCGGCCACTTTGACCAGCACATGGGTGAGACCGGCTTGCACGGCGGCCTCGGCGATGGCCGCTGGGTCGCCGCCCTCCACGTTTTTGATGCGCCACAGATACATTCCTTTGCCTTGCAGCATATGTCCTTTACGCGACCCTGGGCGGGACCGGTGGGATGGTTTTCATGCGCCAGGAAGTGAAATAACGACAATTGTTGGCAACGGGGTACCAGCACAATGCAATCCAGCCTTTATCGGTGCGGCCCCACACGTAGGTCCCTCGGAGAGCGTATTCGTATACCGTGACCTTTTCCAGCGGAAGACATTTGTTGATGTTCTTGCCCGCCTTTCCGGGAACGTCTTTGACCAACAACCATGGGATCGTGGTGATATTGATCTTGATCTGTGCGGGCAGCGAGGCGAAGAATTCCAATCGGTTTAGCGGGATATATAGTGGCTTTCGCCCGATCAGGAAGATATAGGCATCGATGCCTTCGGCAGGATTGATTACCTCGCCGCCACGGGTGATCACGGTGAATTTGTGGACCAGTTCCGGATGGCTTTCGAAGTTCCAGGTGGCGGGGTCCGGTGGCCTATCTGCTAGATTGAAGGTCTTTACTCGCGCCGAACTGCCTTCGGTGCCCAAGACTTCCACCACATTGCCGGCGAAGCCCAGGGTATCTGCATTTTTATTTTTGTTGAACCAGCCCGCCGGTGGCCACATGATGAATTTGAAAGAGCGTTCATTGTTGATGCCGCGCAGGTAGGCCTCCCAGGACGGCCCCAGCGGGAGGTCATCTTTGTTTGAGCTTTTCCTTGGGGTTACCCAGAGGGGTACTGTCTCCGGCGTAGAGCGTAGGCCGGCCCAGCCGGGGGTGCGCGTGCGGGACGGGTACTTCATCCAATGGAAATCATGGAGCAGACGAGCGTATCTCACGCTATGGTTAATTGCAAGTTTTGTGCCTAGTTTTCTCATTTCCCCCTCCTAGGTCTATCGATGCTTAGCCCGTTAGGCTTGTGCCTGGGGTTCCTGCCAGCCCCAACTCAGCGGCGTTGGCCTGCATGGCGGCCAGAACGTGACCGGCGTGCTCCCACAGATCGACGCCGAGTTCCTTGGCGGCGCCTTCGATCTCACCCCGTTTGGCCCCCGCCGCAAAGGCCTTGTCCTTCCACTTGTTTTTGATCGATTTCACCGTTACGTCGGCGATCGATTTCGAAGGCCGCACCAGAGTGACGGCGGTGATCAATCCCGTGATTTCGTCGCAGGCATAAAGCGCCTTTTGCATGCGCGTCTGGCGGGGCACACCCGTATGGTCGGCGTGGCTCAACACCGCCTGAAGGATCTCCTCGGGCACGCCGCGCTCCCGCAAAATGGGGATCCCTGCCTGCGGGTGTTGCTCCAGGGTGGGGTGGATCTCCCAATCGAAGTCGTGCAATAAGCCTGCCACTCCCCACTTTTCTTCATCCTCGCTAAACAGCCTGGCGTAATGGCGCATGGCAGCCTCGACGGCCAGCATGTGACGCACCAGGTTGTCGTTCTTTACATGTTCGCGCACAATCTCGAGGGCTTGCAGACGGCTGGTCATAACCGGTTCCGAATCGCCGCATTCTAACACCGCCTGCAGGGTAGGGCGCGTAAATGGCGGCGAATGTCAAGCAATTGGACTTGGGATTAAACGAAGCGCTCTCTGATCGCCGAACTCACGTAATCCAGCGTGGCCACAGTGATGGTGATCAACCAGATGGCGATCCCTGCGGCTTCGTAGTCATATAGGCGAATCCACTGGATCAGCAGGAAACCAATACCGCCGCCGCCCACCAGACCGATGATGGTAGACATGCGGATATTGATATCCCAGCGGTAGATGGTGAAGGAAATGTAGGGCGGCAGTATCTGCGGGACTACGGCGTACACGATGGTTTGCAGGCGTGTGGCACCGGTGGCCTCGATGGCTTCCAACGGCCCGGGGTCGATGCTTTCGATCGCCTCCGAATACAACTTCGCAAGAGAAGCGATCGTGTGCAGGGTAAGGGCAATGGTCCCGGCAAAGGGACCCAACCCCACCCAGATGCCGAACACCACTGCCATGATTAAGGGCTCAATTGAGCGGACGATATTGAGCACGGTGCGGGTAACGGTGTAAACAATCAGGCCGACCGAGATGCCGCGCGAAGTTCGATTAAGCATTGCGTATATCAGGATGCCAACCACGCAGATCAGCGCGCCGATGTACCCGTATAAATTCTCGGTTGCCGCAGCTACCTCTGCGCCGACCACGAGAGCGCGGATCCCGCGGCTGAATGCCAGGCCCAGAACGAAGCCGGGCACGGCCGCCATGACAGCCAACAGGGCGGCAGCCACCCAATAACTGATTACCCCGCCCGCAGCGCGCAGTATGGCCGCGGACAACCAACCACCCAGGCGCAACCCCAACATGCCCAAGCCAATCAGCAAGACGATAGCCAATATGAAAATAGGAATTGGGGCTGCGGCCAAGCCGCCTAAGCTTTCGGCAACGAATCCGGTAATACTGAAAGTGGCCCAGGCGCCTGCAACCAAACCGGCTAGACTTCCCACTACCTGTTCCATCGGGGTGACGATAGATGCCATCAAATTCTTAGCGGCCAAGAAGGAGAGCGGAAAAGCGAGCAAGATGCCGAAAAAGGTGGCCATCAGGCCGATCATGATGGTAACGACCATCTCCTTCAGGGCCAGTTCCATGGTCGAACTCAGCCTGCCCCCGAAAACTTTTTCACTCTCCTCCAAGACAACCAAAGTGTGGATCTGATCGCCCACCGAAGTGCCTTCTCCAACCACTACATCAGGAATGTTGAGTAGGGTCGTGAATTTCCCGTTCTCGTCGATCTGGATCTCCGTGGGACCTACGCCGCGCGGTTCAAAGCGCTGGCCGATTGGGTTCTTCCAACGGATGTCCACGGTTTCCCCCGGCGTGAAGTTTCCACCTGTAATGGTCAATTCCGTACCCGGGGTGAAACCGCCCGTAATAGTACGCGTGCCCAGGTCCCCACAGGTAGGTGTGGCGCTGATCCAGGGGTCATCCTCTTCGGGAGGATTCGAGGGAGGCCCGGAGGCTCCTTCGGGGCAGGGTGCCTGAATGCGCTGTGTTTCTTCCACGACCTCGCTATCGTAGGCAAAGGCAGTTTCCCAGGGCCACAGAATGCTGGGAAGGATCCGGGAAAGATCCTGGTATTCAGTAACTGCTTTGGCCACATCAACTCCTGTAATGGTGTAGCCCAAGGTGAAGATCAATAAGCAGGCGAGCAAGACCACCATGAACATCGAGGGCAAGGCCGCCACTCGGCCATACGCGCTAAGATGAGTGGCATCCACCACTTGCCACAGCCAGAGCCCGGCCATGGCGCCCGCGGCCAAGATCGCCGTCATACCGTGTATCTGGGAGAGCTGAGCGGGGCTGGCCACGGTTTGTAGGATGCGACCGCCGCCCAGGATAAGGGCCAAGAAGAATAGCAAAGCAACGCCTAGCCCGCTGAAGCCTTCCACTACGGGATCTCGTAACACGAAGCGAGTTAGCAAACGCCGCAGTGCCAGCAGGAATATCAAGAGCAGAGCGCAGGCAATCGTCAGTCGGGCGAACATGTTTGCGCCGAGGACGACATCGGGGAAACGGGCGCGCTGCGCAATTGTCCATGCGCTCAAACCAAATAGCGTCGCATAGGTGAACAGGATCGTAATACCGCGAGAGCGGAATCCGGCCACAAATTGGCCCAGGCCAGGGAGGAGCAAAGAAAGCAGGCTATACAGAAAGGAAGGCTTGGGCTGTGATGGTGTGATATTTGCCATAATGCTAATCCTGGCTGGTGCCAAGACGCTGCGCGTCTTCCCCATAGATCTCTTTGAAGCGTTTATCGCTCAATTCAGCGATGTCCTTCTTGCCTCCCTCAAAGACGACTCTCCCCTCACGCAGACCGATCACGCGGGTGGCGTAGCGTTGTACGAGATCCAGGAAGTGCAGGCTGCACATCACTGTGATCTTGTCTTCCTGATTTAGTCTCTCCAAATGGCCAAGAATGGAATGCGCCAACACAGGATCAAGGCTGGCAACTGGCTCATCGGCCAAGATCATCTTGGGCTGTTGCATCAAGGCCCGGGCAATGCCGACGCGCTGCTGTTGGCCGCCGCTGAGTTCGTCTGCGCGGTTATTGGCCTTGTCCGGGATGCCGACGCGCTTCAGAGCGGCCACCCCTAAATCTCGGTCCGCGCGCGAAAAACGGTTGAACAAGCTCCAGCTCGGCGGGGTGTAGCCAAGGCGGCCTGCCAGTATGTTGGTCATCACCGAAGATCGCTTGACGAGATTGAATTGCTGGAACACCATGCCGATCTCACGGCGCACCCTGCGCAGTTCGGTCTGGCCGACGTGGGTGACATCCTGCCCATTCCAGATAATGCGGCCTTCGGTGGGTTCCAATAGGCGATTGATGCAGCGCAACAGGGTGGATTTGCCCGATCCGCTCAGGCCGATGACCCCCATGAATTCACCTTCTTTTACCTCAAAGCTTACATCCCGGAGGGCAACGGTGCCGTCCGGGTACACCATGGTTAGGTGTTCGATTTTAAGCATCGAGTCAATAAGTCCGGTGAAAAGACGGGAAAGGCAGAGCCATTACCGTGTTTTTTGTCCTAAGACCTTAGTCGAGCAGTTCCTCGACGCTCATGCCAGCTGCATCCAACTGCTGGCGGAAGCCGTCGTAGAAGCTGTCGTCGGTGGCCTGCAGGCCGCTCCAGCTGTACAATGTGTTCAGCAGGGCGATGCCCTCCTCAGTGTCGTTGAGGGCGAGCATGGCGTTCACGATCGCGTCCACCATCTCAGGATCAAGATCGGGGTGGAAGCTGACGGTGTCGTTCGGGATCGGGGCCGATTCGCTGATGACGATCACGTCTTCCATCACGGTCGGGAATTCCTCTTCCACGTTGGTGCGGGCATCCACGAAGGTGGAGCCGGCATCGCAAGTGCCGTCCATCACGGCCAAGACCACACCGTCATGTCCGCCAGCGTCGATGATCTGCGCCAGATCGGTCTCGGGGTCAATTCCAACACCGAGCAGGTTGAGGCTGGGGATAATCCAACCAGAAGTCGAGGTCGGATCCGGGCGGCAGAAGGTCTTGCCGGCCAGGTCGGCCAATTCGGTAATCCCGGTGTCGGGGCGAGTAATGATCTGCCCGGCATAGAAGGTGCTGCCGAAGCGCTCGGAAGCCAGTTTGACGTCGGCGCAGCCGCGCTCATGAGCCACCACATAGTTGAAGGTGTTGAGAGCGCCCATGTGGGCTTCGCCATTACACATGGCTTCCACGGCGGCCGTGAAGTCTGTGGTGACCACAGGTTCGATCACATAGCCAGTGGCGTCCTCCACGGCTTGGGCGATTTCCTGGGCGCCAGTCAGCACGGCGTCCGTGTCCTGGGAAGGAACCAGGGCCCAAACGATGGGATTTTCGGCGGTCCCCAGATCGGGGGTCGCTGGCGCGCAGGCGGCCAAAAGCATAGCCGCCGCTGCCGTAATGCTAAGAAGCAGGGCAATCCGTTTCATTAGATCTTCTCCTTGAAATAGGGGTTGGGATTTGAGCATTTTTGCCCACCCGAATCATACTCTAGAATATACAGGCGGCTACCTTAAAAAATCCGCTCCACATGGCGATTTGCAATTTTGCCTTACATATTCATAAGCGAGATCTACCTCCAAGTACAATCCTGACTGATGTTGACTTCTTTCCTGGATTCCTTGCCTGATCTCGGCGCCTGGCCACAAGGATCCATGCGTTCCAGCGATTTCACGCTGGAACGCATGCAACCCCTGATGGCCGCCTTGGGCCAGCCGCAGCAAAGCTATGCGAGCATCCATGTAGCCGGAACCAATGGCAAAGGATCGGTTTGCGCGTTTTGTGAGGGGGCACTGGCAGCCGCGGGTTACTGCGTGGGACTGTATACCTCCCCTCATTTGCGCAGCCCGCTAAATGGCATAGCCGTGAATGGAGAAATCGTTGGGGAAGAGCAACTCGAGGCGACCTTCCAGGCCATGCGACCATGTTTCGAAGCCCGGGACGGGTGGACACAGTTCGAGGCCGTGACAGCATTGGCATATCAGCATTTTGCAGAGGCAAGTGTGCAGGTGGCTGTCATCGAAGTGGGCTTGGGTGGCCGGCTGGATGCCACCAACCTGCTTGTGCCCACAGTGTCGGTGATCACGCCAATTGATTACGACCACACATCTATCCTGGGAGACCAATTGGGGCAGATCGCCAGTGAGAAGGCGGGCATCATCAAGCGCGGGGTTCCGGTGGTGACGGCTCCGCAGGTAGCTGAGGCCCGCCGGGAGATTGTGGCTGCGGCTGAAAAGAACAAGGCCCCGCTGGTCGAAGTGGGCGTGGATTATTTGTTTGAGACTATCAAGGCTGATCTGTCGGGGCAGGAATTCCGCGTCTGGCCGGCAACCCAGCCCGAAAGAAAGGTGGATTTGCGCATTGCCTTGTTGGGCGCGCATCAGGTGGAAAATGCGGCCACCGCTTTTGCCGCGCTCCGCGTTGCAGGGGATCGTGACCTCAAGGTGGATGAAAACACCATTCGGGAAGGGTTCGCAAGCGCCCGCTGGCCAGCGCGCTTCGAGGTATTGCAAACCGATCCCGCCCTTGTGCTCGATGCGGCTCACTCACCGCATGCGGCTCGCGCGCTGCGCCGGGCGCTGGATGATTATTTTCCCGGAAAGGGAATAATCCTGGTGCTGGGAGTCTCCGCCGATAAGGACCTTGGCGGCATCGTCGAAGCCTTACGCCCGCGGATATCCCAGGTGGTGGCGACGCAATCTGCACAGCCGCGCGCCATGGCCGCCAAACAGTTGCAAAGCCGGTTAGCCGCGCTGGGTCTGCAAGGCGAAGCGCAGCCGGACGCCGCCAGGGCGCTGCAGATTGCCCTACGATTAGCGAACCCCGACAAGATTGTGCTGGTGTGCGGCTCTGTATTTTTGGTGGAGTGGGTTCGGGAAGCCTATTTCCAGACTAAGGGCAGCTCGTATATGCGATAATAAGTGTATGCAAAAGACAATTGCAACTTTCCTAGTTCTATTATTTGTGTTGTCGGCTTGCATCCCGGCACCCACTGCCACTCAACCTCCTCCCACCAGCCCACCATTTAACGTGGCCACTGAGGCTGCGACCCAAACACCGTTCGTTATTACGGCTACAGCGCCAGATGCAACGCCAACGCTCTCCGAGGGGTCCGCGTTGGAGGCCATTCTGATTACCTTGCCGGGCCCCGGTTCGCAGGTGACTTCACCTGTCACGGTACAAGGTCAGTCGAGGCCCACCTTCGAACAGAATCTGGTCGTTGCGGTCTACGGAGAGAACGGTGACCAGCTGGCCCTGCAGGCCACTACGATCCAAGCGCCTTTTCCGGAACCGGGGGATTTCAGCACAGAGATCAGCTTCGCGGTTGCCAGCGAGCAGCCGGGTCGCATCTCCGTCTTTGAGACCAGCGCCATGGATGGCGGCATCATCCACCTGTCCAGCGTCGAGGTTACTTTGCATGCGGGTGGGGCCGCCGAGATCATCCCGGCCGAGCTCCATTTTGAAAGTATTCTCATTAACTCCCCGGCGCCTACAGCGGAGGTGAGCGGTGGGGTCATCACGATTACCGGTTTTTCTGATTACTACTTCGAATCGAATCTCGGCTTAATGCTGTGCGGCGGCGGGGGAAGCGGCGCGCCCAATGATCTATGTGGCACGGAGGACAATATCCTGGCTGCCGGCAACGCGTTCATCGATGCCCCCGATATGGGGCAGCCTGGCCCGTTTAGCGGGCAGCTTACGTATTCGATTACCGAACCCACTCCGGCGCGCATCGTAATATTCGCAGCCTCGCCGCGGGATGGCGGCCTTCTGCACGTGAGCAGCATTCCCGTTTTCCTGGCGCCATAATCTATTTGTAGTGCTGTTCGCCACAGCAAAGAGAGGCCTCTTATGGCAGCGCAACCCGTAATCATCGTCACCGGAGCATCTTCGGGAATTGGCGAGGCCACCGCCCGGCTCTTTGCAGCCAATGGTTACCGGGTGGTATTGGCCGCCAGGCGTCTGGACCGCTTGGAAGCCCTCAAAGCTGAAATTGAAGGCAAGGGTGGCAAGGCGTTGGCTGTGGAGACCGACGTCAGCTCTGCGGCTGCCCTTGGGGAACTGGTCAAACGGACGCTGTCGGATTACGGGCAGATCGACATTCTTTTCAACAACGCGGGCTTCGGGCGCACCAAGTGGTTGGAGGAGATGGACCCGGAGAAGGATATTGCCGGCCAGATCCAGGTCAATCTCACCAGCGTCATCCAGGCGACGCGGGCCGTGTTGCCGCACATGATCGAGCACAAAGCAGGACACATCATTAACATGTGTTCTCTGGCGGGCTTTGTAGCTACTCCCACTTACACGGTGTATGCCGCTACAAAATTTGGGGTGCGAGGATTTAGCGATGCCCTGCGTCGCGAGGTTGGCGTGTGGGGCATCCGAGTCTCCGTGATCTATCCGGGAGGCGTGGCTACCGAATTTGGCCAGCACACCCAGGCCAAGCGCAAAACAGGGATCAAAACTCCGAAAGCCCTGCTGTTGACCGCGGAGGATGTGGCCCGGGCGGTATTAGCCGCGGCCGGGAGACCGGTGCGGGCGCGCATCATACCCGGCATCTCGCGTCTGGGAGTTTTGTTCGCGGCCGCTTTCCCCGGCCTCAATGACTGGATTATCGAGCGCACGTTCACGCGGCCCGAGCGCGGGCTGTAAGGTGCTGTATCCAAAAAAGGCTGCGCGCGCAGCCTTTTATAAGCCAATAACAAAGGTTATTGATTACTCCGTAGAAGTTTTCTCGGGTTGGCCCTGCCCCGTAGCCTTCTTTTCTTCCTGCTGCTGGATGACGGCACGGATGCCATTGCGCACCTGGTTCAGCACGCGCTCCAGTTCCATTTCCAGGTTCGTGAGCACTTCGATCACATAATCGTCGGCTTCCTGGCGGGTGGCGTCGGCATCCAGCTCGGCTTGCCGCTGGATCTCTTTGGCTCGATTTTCGGCCGCCGCCACGATCGAGTCGCGTTCCACCAGGCCCTGGCTCTTTTCTTTCGCAAGTTGCAGGGTGCGTTGCGCTTCTTCAGCTGCGGAGGCGATGGTGCGATCGCGCTCGGCGATCAACTTTTGTGCCCTTTTCACCTCATCCGGGATAGCCACACGCATCTGGTCGATGAGATCCAGCATTTTGTCCTCGTCCACGATCACGTTGTTGGTGAGCGGGATGGGACGGCTGTGATTAAAGAGTTCTTCCAGGCGGTCCACGAGTTGGAGTATGTCCATAATCAATTAAGCGCCAAGGATCGGCATCCCGTGTGGTGCAAGTTGTATACCAAGCGCTTAGCCTTCAAGCTTATATGCAAACATGCCCACCGTCAACCGAAAGCGGCAATCTAATCCCTGGGCGGGCTGGCTACGAATTCGGCCTCACCGTTCGCCTTTATCTCGGCGAAACGGGCCGTTAGGGCCTTTTTGACATGCGCAGGCACCATGGCGCTCACATCGCCGCCCAGGGAGGCGATCTCCCGAACAGTGGTGGAGGAAAGGAAGGAATGTTCCTTGCTGGTGATCAGCGACACGGTTTCGATATCGGGCGCAAGTTGGCGGTTGGCCAGCGCCATGCGGAACTCGTACTCGAAATCCGAAAGCACCCGCAGCCCGCGCACGATCACCTGAGCGCCAATCTGGCGGGCGAAGTTCACCGTCAGGCCATGGTAGGTCATTACTTTGATCTTTTTCTCGTCCTTGAAGACCTTTTCCACCAACTCAACGCGAGTTTCGGTGGGGAAGAGTAGCGATTTTTGCGGCATTTCGTATACGGCCACCACAACTTCATCGAACAGCTTGACCGCGCGGTTGGCTATGTCAATGTGACCGTTGTGGATGGGGTCGAAAGTGGCGGGGAACAGGGCTCGGATCATTAGCTGAGGTCTCCCTTGCCGTCGCTGAGGTACTGTTTGAGCGCGGCAGATAGTGCTCGGTGATCGGGCTGGCTCAAGACCGGGTCGGCTGTCAGCAACTCTTCTGCATGGCGGCGGGCTTTGTCGATGAGGCGGCCGTCGGTCAGTGAGGCCAGGCGGAAGTCAAGGAAGCCGGACTGCTGACCGCCCAGGAATTGCCCAGGGCCGCGCTGTTCCAGGTCCTTTTCCGCAAGCATAAAGCCGTCGTTCGTTTCCAGCAAGGCCTTCAGGCGTTCGTTTTCGGCGGCATTATCGCCGCTGGGAACAAGGACGCAGTAGGATTGCTCGGCGCCGCGGCCCACCCGGCCTCGTAACTGGTGAAGCTGCGCCAGGCCGAAGCGGTCGGCGCCTTCGATGAGCATGACCGTGGCATTGGGGATGTCGACGCCCACTTCGATCACTGTGGTGGAGACAAGCACCTGCGCTTTGGCATCCCGGAAGGCGGCCATGGCTTTTTCCTTCTCGTCGGCCGGCATGCGGCCATGCAGCAGCTTAAGTTTGAGATCCGGGAACACTTCTTTCCTCAAGCGCTTTTCCTCTTCGACGGCGGATAGGGCCTCGCTGCTATCGCTTTCTTCGATAAGCGGATAAATTATGAAGGCTTGGCGGCCAGCATCCACCTCTCGGCGGATAAGGTCATATGCCCGCTGGCGTTCTGTGGGCGACATCAGGGAGGTGCTGACCTCGCGGCGGCCTGGCGGCATTTCGCCGATCACGCTCAGGTCCAGGTCGCCGTAGAGCGTAAGAGCCAGCGAGCGGGGAATGGGCGTGGCCGTCATGACCAGCAAATGCGGATTGGTGCCCTTGGCGCGCAAGGCGGCGCGCTGGCTCACACCGAAACGGTGCTGCTCATCAATTATGATCATTTCGAGCTCGGCGAACAGAACGGGGTCCTCGATCAGGGTATGGGTGCCGACAACGATTTTGATCTTGCCTGCGTGCAAACCCTGGCGAATTTCCTTTTTCTCGGACTCGGGGGTGCTGCCCATGATCAAACGTAGTTCCTCCGCCTGCAAGCCTTGTTTGCCTACCATCAGATTCTGCAGTGTGACATAGTGCTGCTCAGCCAGGATGCTGGTGGGCGCCATCAGCGCCGCCTGGGCTTCCTGGCGGGCCACAGTCGCCATACAGATGGCGGCCACCACCGTCTTCCCGGAGCCGACATCACCCTGGAGTAGGCGATTCATTGGCCGCCCAGAGTTGAGGTCTTTCAGCAGATCCGCCAATACATTCGTCTGCGCGTGGGTAAGGGCGAAGGGCAGGCGGGCGATCTGCTCATCGAGCCAGGGTTGCGGCGCTTCAAAGCGCGTAGCGGATTGTCCCTGCCAGGCCTTCTTTTGGATGAGCACGGCCAATTGCAGCATTAGCAGTTCGTCGAAAGCCAATCGTTGGCGTGCCGCGCGCAAGGCCTCTTTGGATTCTGGGAAGTGGACTTGTAGTAAGGCCTGTGAAAGCGGCATGACTCCCGAAGAGAAGAGCATGGCCTGGGGCAGCGGATCGGGAAGGCGCGGCGCCCAATAGCTCACAACGCGCATCATGAGACCGCGCAGCCAGCGCTGCCCTACATCAGCGGCGAGCGGATACACGGGCACGATGCGATTGGTGTGCAGCTGCTCTTTGTCGAGCAATTCCCACTCGGGATTGTTCATCGTGAGGCGGCCGGTAAACTGATCCACCTTTCCGGCCAGCACCACTTCATTGCCGACGCTGAGGTTGCGCGCCATCCAGGGCTGGTTGAACCAGGTCACGCGCAGAGCGCCGCTGCCATCATCCACGATGGCTTCGACGATGGATCGCTTGCCCTTCACGGGGCGGTTGGCCACCGATCTGACCGTGCCGATGATAGTGACTTCGTTGCCGTACATCAGGGACGAGATGCCGGTGAGCTGGCTGAAATCGTCGTAACGGCGCGGGAAGTGATACAGCATGTCGCCCAAGGTGGAAATGCCTAGCTTCTCAAGCCGCTTGGCGTTCACGGTGCCCACGCCGTTCAGGACGGTCGTGGGCGCGTTCAGCCCAATGGGTCCGCCCTCGATCTTAGGGCGCTTTGGCGGCTTGGTTTTGCGGGTTTCAGGTTTGGGGGCAGGCGGCTCCGGTTTTCTTTGCGCCACAGGCCGCTCTTTGATTCGAATCAGCTGCGTTTTTTCCCGCTGAAGTTTTCCCTTCGGCAGGCTTTTATCCCTCTGGCCAGGCTCCTCCTGCCCCACTTCATGCTGGATGCGTTGCCAGACATTTTTGATGGCCAGGGCGCGGTATTCCGGCTCAAGATCATCATAGTTGCGTAGCTGGCTGGTGACGGCTTTGATGAGCGGCTCGTTGACGTCTTCGGCGCGGGCCTCTGCCTCCCAGCCATGCAGCATCTTTTCTATGCCGCCCATGACCGCCCGGTTGTCATATTGCCGCTGGGCTTCTAGTTGGAAAATTTTCTTCAGTTTGTTAAGCGAGGATTGCACTTGATTATTTTATCAGTGCGCGGCTTTGCAGATTATCCGGCCAGCGCGAACACGCCCAGGCTGCGCGGTCCAATGAGGCTGGCGAACGGCGCATTGATGATCTGCTCGCTGATGGGAATGTTGCGGCGCTCTTCATTCAAGCGCTCGCGCAGGGCGCGGGTCTCTTGTTCAAAAGGCGGGGCTCCTTGCATCAGGGCGATATGGCGCAAATCTTCAAATTCAGAGAGGAACTCGAACAAAACATCGACTAAATGACGGGTATTGCGCGCCTTTTGGGAGGGAACCAGTTGCCCCTCTTCCAGAGCGTACACCTGGGTGATCTGCAGGTATTCGCCAACCAAGGCCTGCGATGGATTGACGTAACCGCTGCGCTGCAAATAAGTGAGCCCCGGAACACACAGCATCCCGTACACTTGGGGAACGAGGCTGCGGGTATACAAATCCAGTTCATGGATTGGCATCCCATTTTCGGCGGCCTCGGCAGCCCCTTGCACAATGAAGCCCAGCCCCAGCGAAATGGTGTTGCCGTCGATGACCCGCACCGGCACGGTACCATGTAACGTGGCAGCGGCCTCCTGGGCGGCCGAAGCGGCCCTGCTGAAACGCGCGGCATGCAGGATGGCCAGCACAGCTTCGTAGTGCACTCCCAGTTGGCGAAACAACTTTTCGAAATCGGCTGCAGTGGGGACCACCAAGGCCGGCGCTTCGTTGCCATTTAGCGACTTGGGGAAATCGCTGGCCTTCAACCGCTCCGAGACGGCCCGGCCGCCTTGCCAGGTGGCCGGCAGCAAATGGGTCAGGCTGCGGCCCTTGAATACGGGGCTGGGGAATAGCGCCGTGCTATCGCTGACAATGCAAACAGGGGACATCCGGGTTATTCGACAGCGATGATGAAGTGATAGTAGGGTTGTCCGCCGGAATGGACTTCCACGTCTTTGTTGGGGAACCTCTGGCGGATGTCGTCGGCGACGGATTCGGCTTCCTGCTCGTGGAGATCCTCTCCGTAGAAAAGGGTGATGATCTCCGCTTCCTGGGCGCCCATCTTCTTGAGCAGCTCCCGGCAGACGGTCTCCAGATCCTCGGCGGCGACCACCAGTTTGCCATTGTGCAAGCCGATCATCTGCCCGATCTTGACTTTCACGCCATCGATTTCCACGTCCCTATTCGCGGTAGTTATCTCCCCGGATTGCACACTATCCAGCTTCGCTTCCATATCTTTGGCTAAGGCTTCCAAGTCCGCATTGGGATTGTGACGCAGCATGGCCGCGATCCCTTGAGGCACAGTCCTGCTGGGCACCATTATGGCTTTCTTGGCGGTCACCTCAGTGGCAGCCTTAGCGGCCATAATGATGTTCTTGTTGTTTGGCAAGATGATCACTTTGTCGGTGGGCAAGTTCTCGAAGGCGGAAATCAAATCGGCCGTGCTGGGGTTCATCGTTTGCCCACCCTCCACGACTGCAGACACGCCCAGCTCGGCGAAATGGCGGGCGATGCCGGGACCGGGGGCCACGGCCACTACCGCGATCTGCCCGGCCTGCACCGGAGCAAATTTCAGAGAACCTTTACCAGCTCGCGCGCTGACCTCGGCCATCTGGTCCATCAGATTCTCGATGGCCACTTTGGTAACTGTGCCCAGCTTGCGCGTGTAATCGATCGGCTCGTAGACTTTGTCGGTGGGCACATGGATATGCATGCGGTACATGCCTTCCCCTTCGCCCACTTGGATGGATGTGCCCATCTGCTCCAAATCGCTGTAGAACCGCGAAAGGTCTAGTTCCTGGCTGGGGCGGAAATCCACTACCACCTCGAAATCCTGGCCCTCTTCGACCGCCTCCATGGTGCTTTCTAGGTTCAGGGCGGCTATTGGCTGCACTGTCGCCTCGGGTGTATGGACCTGATGACCTTCCACCCAGCGCAGCATGCCCTCCATCAACAGACTAAGGCCCTTGCCGCCTGAGTCCACCACTCCGGCTTGCTTTAGGATCGGCAGCAGCTCAGGCGTGCGATTGACCGAATCCTTGGCCGCCTGCAGCACGCGCATCAGCAAAGTGATCGGGTCGACGCCTCCGTTGACTGCAGCTTCGGCTTCGGCGGCCATGTCTTTGGCCACAGTGAGGATGGTGCCTTCCACAGGGCGCACCACGCCTTTGTACGCTGTGTCCCGCGCGGAGGCGAAAGCCGCGGCCAGATCCTGGGAGTTCAGCGAAGTCTTGCCCTGCACGGAGCGGGCGAAGCCACGCCACAACTGAGAGAGGATGACACCCGAGTTGCCGCGTGCGCCCATCAGGGCGCCCTGGGCCAAAGCGTTCAGCATGTCGTCGGCTTTGTCTTCGGAAACGTTCTTGATTTCGTCGATGGCCGATTTCATGGTGAGGGCCATGTTTGTGCCCGTGTCTCCATCCGGCACAGGGAAGACGTTGAGGGCATTGACCGTCTGTTTGTTGGCTTCCAGCCAGGTGTAGGCGGCAATGGCCAGGCGCTTCACCGCCTTGCCGTTCACCGGGAACTGCTGAAGCACGAAGATGCGCTTTTCGCGCACAGGCGGTTTGTCAAGTTCCACGGCAGGCCCCGAGGTGGATTTATTCTTTTTCATTCACGCGTAACCCTTGCACGTGGACATTCACCTGCTGGATGGGAAGGCCCAAGGCTTTTTCTACATGAAAACGCACGGTCTTGGCCACACTATCGGCCACAACTTTAATATTCGTGCCGTATTCGACCACGATATAAATATCGATGCGGATTGCTTCACCCTCGTAGTGCACTTCGATCCCGTGCGTGGGATCCTTGACGATCATATTGGTGAGGCCGTTGAACAGGTTCTTGGCAGCCAAACCAACGACGCCATACGATTCGATCGCTGCCTGGTATGCTACAGTGGCAATAGCGCGCGGCGAGATATGGATGCTGCCGTGGGGGGCGAGATCAGATCGTGTCATTTGTGCGGGTTATCGTTTCACTGCCATCCGGGATGCGCTGCGCAAGGCTTGTATGCCAGCCGACACGCCTTGAGGATGGCGGTACACGGCGCTGGCCGCCACGAAGACCTGGCCGCCGGCTTCGAGGGCGGCGGGCAGCGTCTCTGCGTCTACCCCGCCGTCGATCTCAATAAGGGTCTGCAAATTGCTTTCTGCAATGGCTTCTCGGATTTCGCTCATCTTGGGCAACACTTCAAGCATAAAGACCTGGCCCGAATAGCCGGGGTTCACGGTCATCACCAGCGCAATATCTGCCAGCTCGAGAACAGCTTTGACGGCCTCGGACGGGGTCCCGGGATTAATGGCGACACCGGCTTTGCATCCTAGTTCGCGGACGCGCTGCAGGCTGCGGTGGATGTGGGGACTGGCTTCGATGTGCACATGGATGTGGTCCGCCCCGGCTTCGGCAAAGGATTGCAGCATGGCATCAGGATTCTCGACCATGAGGTGCACATCGAGGGGAAGCTCGGTGGCCTTGCGGCAGGCCTCCACGATGACCTGCCCCATGGTAATGGGAGGCACGAAGTGCCCATCCATCACATCGATGTGGATCCAATCAGCGCCGGCCGCTTCGGCTTCGGCGATCTGCTCACCCAGGCGGGTGAAATCGGCGCTAAGGATGGAGGGGGCGATCAATGGCTGGGAGGCCATTGGGGGATTATAACGTAGGGGTGGGCGGCCACGAAGGTATAGGCTGTCCTATGCCATTTACGGAAAGGTCTGCCTTGTTTTTGACCTCCACAGTGTTTTCATTTACTTATTGCCCGGGAAACTGGGACTTTTGCATCTGCTTGGGACTTTTGGGTGTAGCGCTTAATGGGTATGGTTCCCGCGGGAGAGCAAGATGTCGGCAATAAAAAAGGTTCTCGTAATTTTCGGCGTGCTGATCCTTCTTGGCGGGGCAGCCATAGCTTTTATCTTTTTCATGACAGAGCGGGAAAGGAGCCAACCGGGGGTCGAAGTTACCTTTGCGACCATAGACAAGCAGGAGAAGGGAACAAAAGTTTCAATCCAGGGTTATCTTTTTCTCCCCTCCTCGGTCTCCTGGTCTTCGGAAACCGATGCGAACTGCGTCGATCTAATGGAAGATCCAACCTACTCTTATTCTGGTCGAACGATCGTTATATGCATCGTCGAGGTGGAGAAGATTCATATCCCTGAACCGAACCACATGGACGTTCTAGGCTATTTCTTCGAGGAGGACGACTTCGTGGTGTGGTTAAATGACGGCAGGCGCGTCGGGGATAGAGCCGCGGTGAGAATTACTGGCTGGTGGAATGGATCTGGGGGCATCAACCCTGTTACTCTTGTCGAAGCCCCCTAATTAATCTGAACTGAGAAGGGTAAGTGCGGGCCAAAAAGGCCCGGATTTCTGTTCCTACCTTATCGGCGGTTATAGACCAGATACACCCACATCCAAAACGGCAGGAGGCCGCCCACCAACAGCGCGGCCAGCAGCCCCAGGCCCACCGCAGCCCAGTCGGTCACTGGGGCTTGGTGGCCAGCGGCCTCTCGCTTAGCCTGCGGGCCGGTGGCGCGGCGCTTGTCGCCCGGCTTGCTGTAGGCCTCGGCAGCGGCAACCTCTGCCGGTGCGGCGAAGGTGAGCAGCACGCGGCCCAGCTGGTCCGCTGTTCGGTAGCGGGTCGAGGGTTCCTTCGATAACACTTTCAACATGATCTCATTAAGCGCCGATGGAATCTTCGTGTTCAGCTCCATGGGCGGCTGCACCGCTTTGAATTGGTGGTCCTTGGCTAGCGCGGCGGCATCTTTGGAAACGAACGGCAGCCGGCCGGTGAACATCTGGTACATGATCACGCCCAGCGAGTAGACGTCTGAGGCAGGGGAGGGGGCGCTGCCGGCCGCCTGCTCCGGCGAGAAGTATTGCGGCGAGCCCCACACCACTTCGGACTCTTCGTCCGGATGGATGGAGGCCAGGGCACGGGCGATGCCGAAGTCGGTGACCTTGAGGCGTTTGTCCGGCGTCACCAGGAAGTTGTGCGGCTTGATGTCGCAATGCACCAGGCCGGCGCGATGGGCATAGCCCAGCCCCTTGCAGGCCTGGATCACCAGGGGGATGCCTTCCCCCAGCGAGTAGCCGTGCTTCTGCTTGATAAGCGTGTTCAGATCGGTGCCCGGCACATACTCCATCACAATGAAGAGGCGGTCCTCGTCGAAGCCGAAGTCGTAGACGGTGACGATATTGCTATGCGAGAGGTTGGCGGCTGCCTTGGCCTCCTGGCGGAAGCGTTCGCGGAAGACCGGGTCGCGTGAGTAGTCCTCACGCAGCACCTTGATGGCCACTTCGCGCTCCAGCATCAGGTCGCGGCCGCGGTACACCGTGGCCATGCCTCCCTTCTCGACGTAGGTCTCAAGCTGGTACCGCTTGTTTAGCAGCAGTTTTTCCTTGGCGTCAGGCATCGGTTGGATTCTACTGTTAAAGGTGTCATTCTGAGGAGCCGCTGTCCTGAGCAAAGTGAAGATCGGCGAGCCGAAGAATCCCTCGCAGCTTGTCTTCCAAACGGCCATGAATTTGTCATCAAACCGAATCGCTTTCTAATGGCCAAGAATGACTTGTGGAATCAGGGTATCCTTGTCCCGTGAATTTATCCAACCTGCGCCGCTATGCAACTCGGGGCGTAATCCTGACCGCCCTGGCGCTCGGCATTTTGTTCACCGGGATAGGTGCCTTCGCCCTGTTTTGGTACCTGCCGCCCGCCGCCGACGAGGCGCCGCTGGCGGCTTTCACTTGGATCCCGGGACCCACCAATACCCCACAACCGCCTACAGCCACATCCGTCCCGACATCCACAACCACGCCCACCTTTGCGCCGCTGGAGAGCGGCGAATTGGGCATCGGCAGTTATGTGCAGATCACGGGGACGGGCGGAGTGGGCCTCAACGTCCGCAGCCAGCCGAGTCTAACTGGTGAGGTCCAATTCTTAGGCTACGATGCCGAAGTGTTCGAAGTCCGTGACGGCCCGGTGGATGCCGATGGCTATACCTGGTGGTATCTGGTAACGCCGGTGGACGAGGGCCGCGCCGGCTGGGCCGCGGCGGCCTTCCTGTCGGTCGTTGCGAATCCCTAGCTGAGGAATCATGACCGATCTTGTCCCCAAAGGCTTTACCGCAAACCGCAAGCAGGCGCGCTTATTCATTGAATGGAGTGACGGCGAGCAGAGCGCCATCCCCTTCGACCTGCTGCGCAACGCCTGCCCCTGCGCCCAGTGCCGCGGCGGCCACGAGAACATGCAGCCGGAGCCGGACCCGAACATGTTCATCATCCCGCTGATGAACGCCGCGGCCACCAAGCTAAAGGGCATCGAGGCGGTTGGGAATTACGCAATCAACCTCGAATGGGAAGACGGTCACAAATACGGGATCTATGACTGGCATTACTTGCGTGCCCTGCATGAGGAGATGAAAGCGCGCGGAGGGAATGAGGCATCAATCTTGTAGTCCCCAGCACCCCCATCCAATATTCGGGGAGGGCTTCGTCATTTAGATTAAGACATCCTTGAGAAGAATAAAAAAACCCGCCGGGAGAGTTCTCCAAAGCTTGTGAAGTCTTACTTGGTTGCCTTGACGGTAATGACCTTGGGTTGAGCCTCTTCCGCCTTGGGCAGCGTGATGTGCAGGATGCCGTCGCTCACTTCGGCCTGCGCCTTGTCCAGCTTCACGGGTGTCGGCAGGCTCAGCGAGCGGGCATAGGACTGGTAGCGGCGCTCGCGCATGTGGTAGGTGGCGTCCTTGCGTTCCTCTTCCCGCTTGCTCTCTGCCTTGATGGTGAGCACGTCACCATTGACCTGGATCTCCACGTCTTCGGGCTTGATGCCGGGCATGGCGGCCTTCACGTGGATCTCGTCCGCGGTCTGGTACAGGTCTACTCGCGGAGCGGCGTGGCCGTTGCCGGACCACAGGGGGCGGAAGAAGTTATCGTCGAAGAGACAATCCCAATCCCGCCGCAGCTCCATGAATTCGCGGAAAGGTTCCCATCGAGTTAGATTTGCCATATCAACCTCCAAATTACTGAAATTTTCCAGCTCAACAGAGCTATGCTTAACCTAGCGCGGCCGCGTTAAAAAAACGCATATGCTTTATATGAAAAACGTAAAACGCTGGTGGATATTAGTTCCTGGACTTGCTGGTGGTTTGTTCTGGCTGGCGCTTGTAATCGACGAAGCGATAGCCCACCCCGCGCTCGGTGAGGATGTACTTGGGGTTGGCCGGATCCTTCTCTAATTTTTCTCTCAAGTAATTTACATACAAGCGAACATAATGAGGTTCGTCGCGGTATTCGTAGCCCCACACCTTGGCCAGGATCTGGTCGTGGGTCACCACCCAGCCCGCGTTCTGCACCAGGTGATAAAGCAGCCGATACTCGGTAGGGCGCAGCTTCACCTGCTTGCCCTCCACCCACACCTCGCGCCGGTCGAAGTCGATCTTCAGGCGCTCATCCACTTGGATGGCTCCTTCTTTGCCCTCACGCGTCTTTTCGGTGCGGCGCAGCACGGCGCGCACGCGGCTGACCAGCTCGCGCGGGCTGAAGGGTTTGGTGACGTAGTCATCCGCGCCAAGCTCAAGGCCGCGCACGCGATCATCTTCCTCGGTCTTGGCGGTCAGCATAATGACAGGCAAGTCGTGGTTCTCGCGGATCATCTTCAGCACCTGGAAGCCGTCCAGGTCGGGCAGCATCACGTCCAGCAGAATGAGATCCGGCAAGGCCTGGCGTAGCTTGTCCATGGCCTGCTTGCCGGTGAAGGCGTCGACCACCTGGAAGCCGTCCTGTTCCAGGTTGAGGCGGATGAAGCGCACTATACGCTCTTCGTCGTCGACGACAAGGATGCGTTTGTTGGTGAAGGTGGTGTCGTTCATTTACTCGCGTACGAAACCGATGATCTCATCCTCGCCGCCGCTGGGCAGCACCTCGACGAAGCTGACCCGGCTCCAGGGCCAGATCACGGTGGTGACGTCACTTTGTAAGTAGTGGACATCCTTGCCATCCCGCTTGCGCGGGTTCTGCACGCGGAGACTTTGGTCCGCCGGGTTGGGCAATTCCTCGATCTCACCGACGATGGGGTCTTCGTTAAGCAGGTGAATGAGAACAGTGTAGGCCATCGTGATTACTCCTCACCAACCAGGGCCTGCAGGCTAAAACGACCGAGGCGGATCACATCTTTGTTGCTCAATGGGTGGTCTTTATGTGGCGCCAGCTTTTGATTGTTCACCCGTGTGCCGTTAGCAGAGCCCAGGTCCGTGATCCACATGGCTGAGGCTTCCACCTTGATGCGGGCGTGCAAGCGAGAAACCCCGGCCGAATATGCATGGAAAGGTTCCAGGTCTACATCGGGAAGAATGGATTGCCCGCTGCTGACGCGGCCAACGATGTATTCGCCCACGCCGCCAATGGGCAGGATCTCGCCGGTGCGGATGATGTGCAAATTGAGGCGCGCCGCACCCAGCGGTTTGGTGAAGGGTTGGAGATTCCCTTCCAGGCGGTTGGTGACTGATCCTCCGGCGGCAGCAGGGTCGAAAGCCATGGTGGGGACCCCGCTTTCTTCCACCAGTTTTGTGCCGCACTGGGTGCAGAAGAGGTTCTCTTTTTCTTGCTCCAGGCCGCAATTAGGGCATTTGGTGCTCACCGCGTTGTCCGCCTCCGCTGGCTCGTCTTGCTGGTCTTGCTGGCAAAGCCATCTTCTTCAATCAGGGCGCGTGTCCCGTATTTTATCTGCTTTCCCGATATCTCACTCAACCCCCCGGTTTCCTTCAAGTCCTCGGCCGCCAGCAGCACCGTGCGCGCCAAGCCCTTTTCGCCGCTGGACAGCAGGTGAGTGGCCAACATGCGCAAGCGTTTGGCCGCACCCTTCGCGTCGCCGGCCTCCAGCTCCTGGCGGGCGCGCTCTTGCATGCGGTACAAAGCCAATTTGCCGATGGCGTTCACTAATGTCTGTGGCGGGGTTTCGGGGCGAGTGGAAGCGTTCAACGGACGGTTGAGTTGAAAGCGCGCTTTCGTGGAGGGAATCGTCCGGCTGGGAATATCCAGGCGCAGCTCGCCTTCTGCCAGGATCACTTCACCTTTGTGTAGTCGAGTCGCATCCACATCGAATTCCAGCAGCACGCTAAGACTGCCTTCCATTGGGATGCTGCCAAGGAAAATAGGGGAGCCCGCTGCCAGCATGCCCAATTCGGGTGCCAACCGGAATGCATAAGCCAAGCGACTCGATCCCTCCGCTATACATTGGATCTTGACGTTATTGGCATAGCTCTGGTTCACCGCATTTAGCTTATGTTCCAACACCTTGTGAAATTCGGTGCCGCCATCCGCATACAGGCTGCTGCCGCCGGCTTTGGCGGCCAACTCATCGATGAAATCCTCGTTCCATCCTTCGCCGATGCCGATGGCCGAGATGGGAACACCCAGACTGGCGGCTTCGGTCGCCAATTGCAGGCAGGCCTTTTCGTCGCCATAGGTACGTCCATCTGTGATGAGCACGATGTGGTTGACGGTGTTGGGGCGAGTGTGGCGCTGCACCTCGGTGAGACCCGCCTGCAATCCCTGGAGCATTTCAGTGCCGCCGCGGGTGCGCAAGGTGCTAATGCGCGAACGCAGCCGAGCCAGATCCAGGCCGCGCTGGGCGGGCAGTACGACTTCGGCGCGGTCATTGAAGGCCACAACGGAGAGGACATCATGCTCCTCGAGGCGTTCCAGGAAATGGTTGGCCGCCTTCACCACCTGGCCCAGGCGCCTGCCCGCCATGGAAGTGGAGGTGTCGAGTACCAGGCAGATGTTCAGCGGCGGTTTGTTTTGCCGTTCGGTCTCCGCTGCCATCAGGTCCAACAAAACATAGACGACTTGCTCCGGTTCGCCGGGCGTGACCGCCAAGCGGCTATAGAGCGCATTGACCATAATCGCAGGCGGATCATCGATATCTTCCGGCAACGTCGAGTCGTATTCCCAACGGCTATTCGAGTCAGAGAGGATATTGAAAGCCTCTTGCACTAGCAGGAATAACTCTTTAGCCCCCGAGTTGCGATTAGTGTCAGGGTGATATTTGCGGACTGCCGTCCGATAGGCGCGCTGAATTTCCTCCAGCGTCGCCTTCTTGGCGACCCCCAGGCGGGCGTAATAATTGTCCAGGTGATGGGTAGGCATGAACCCGTCAGCTGACTGCGCGCACCAGCACTACAGAGATGTTGTCGGGTCCTCCGGCGGCATTGGCGGCTTCCACGAGGTGCTGGCAGGCCAAAAAAGGACTGGCGGTGGAACTGACGATGCGTTGGATATCATCCTCGGCGACCACGCCCCACAGGCCATCTGAACAGATTAACAGAAAGCCCGGATTAGGCAGGCTACCAGTAAAAATATCGGCCGGGGCTTTTTCGCCCTGGCCCAAAGCGCGGTAGAGCACCGACTTCTGCGGGTGGATGGCCGCTTCCTCTTCGGTGAGCTGCCCCATCTCCTGCAGGCGCTTGACAAGGGAATGGTCAGTGGTCAGCGCCTCCATACGGCCATCGCGATAAATGGCATAGGCGCGGCTGTCCCCCAAGTGCGCAATGACCATTTGGTTGCCCAGTACCAGGGCGGCAGTCAGCGTGCAACCTCCCCCTGGGGCTTCCTTCTTCACGGCGCGGTGGGCTTCCTGCACGGCGGCTTCCATGATCTCCTGCAGGGATTCCTGGGTTGGCTGAGGATCGGGTCCGAACAGAGGCTTATACAATTTACCAATCAGATAAGACCCCAGAGCGCGCACGGCCGTTTCGCTGGCCACTTCCCCATTGCGATGGCCGCCCATGCCATCGGCGATCACGTAAATGCCGAAGGCCGGGCTTTCAACGCCGCTGCCCACAGCGGCATTCAGGCACAATACGGCATCTTCATTATTTTCACGCCGCTGGCCGGGGTGCAACGCGCTCCCGGAAATAAGGTGCGTGAATTTCGCGGCGCGACCACTTTCCGGCAGCGTATCCCACACTTGTGCGTCGGACAAAGGGACGGTGGGAGCATTGGCACGCTTGGTGGTCTTTTTCTTCTTCTTGCTACGCAAGCCACGAAAGATTTTTTTCATAAGTTTAGGCCTTAAGCGACAAAGGTATATAACCTCTTGTCGGTCGAGCCGATAAAGATAACGTCCTCATGCGCCACCGGAGTGCCTGTGATGGGCGCGTCGGTCTGGAAGCGCCAGCGCATGCGCCCGCTGGAGGCATCCAGGCAGTAGAGGTTGCCGTCCACCGACCCGCAAAACACCGCATCGCGGTGCAGGATAGGCGACCCGGTTACCTGGTGGTCAGTGGTGAAGCGCCACATCTCTTTGGCAGAGCGCACATCCACGCAATAAATGACATGGTCGGCTGCGCCGGTGTATAGGAGATTGCCCGCTACGGCGGGGGTGGAGATGCTGCCCTTGCCCAGGCGGAAGCGCCATACCACCCAGCCCGAGTTGGCGTCCAGGGCGTACAGGGTGCTGTCCATCGAGCCGAAATAAACGACGCTATCCACAATCACCGGCGAAGAGGTGATGGCGCGCTTGGCTTTGAAGCGCCAGCGCGCGTTGCCGCGGAAATCGACGCAGGTGAAGTCGCCGGACTCGGAGCCGAAGTACACATAGTCCCCGCTCACATAGGGGGTGGAACGCACAGCAGATCCGGCGTCGGCCTTCCAGGCCAGGCGGCCGCTGGTCGTATTTAGGGCATGCAGGTTGCCATCGTCAGAACCGATGAACACATGCCCTTCAGCAATGCGTGGCGACGAACGCACCGGTCCCTCCGTGTAATGCGTCCAAACGACTTTCCCCGAGCGCGTGGAGACCACATGCAGGCGTGTGTCCTCCGAGCCGAAGTAGACGTTGCCCTCGAAAACGGCCGGCTTGCCGGGGATGCCGCCGTCCGTAGCGTACTTCCATTTGAACTCGCCCGTGGCAGCATCCAGTGCATAGAGGTTATTGTCATAGCAACCCACATAGAGTGCACCGTCATGGTATGCAGGGGCGCCGCGGATCTCATCTTCGCACTCGAAGGTCCACAAAGGTTTTATGCTCACGCCGCGCGTGGTGGCGGGTGTGGTTGGAATGCTGAGGTGCAGGAGTGTGCCTGTTTTGCGGGCTACGTTGATGAGCGCTTCTTTGATCTCGGTGGCGGATTCGTAGCGATCCTCAGGTTTGTATTCGAGGGCGCGCTCAACCACGGCGGCGAATTCCTTGCTCACGTTGGGATTTATTTCGTTGATGACCCGCTCGCTGAAGGAGAAAGGCGCTTCAAGTTGCGGGTCGCGCAAGGTAAGCAAGTGGTGCAGCGTGGCCCCCAGGGCGTAGATATCCACCCGAGGGGTTGCCTCGCCGCGGTACTGGTCGGGCGGCGAATAACCCTGGGTGCCCACCATCGTATTCTTTTGGCCCGACTCGAACACTTTGGCGATGCCAAAGTCCACCAGGGCGATGTAGTTCTGGATGGTGTTCATGATGTTAGACGGCTTGATATCCCGAAAAATAATGGGTTCCGGCTTGTGTGAATGCAGGTATTCGAGCACATCACACAGTTCCACCGCCCAGGAGAGCACCTGCTCTTCCGGGAAGAAGCCCTGGGTCTCTGCCAGCAATTGCTCCAGGTTCTTGCCGTGGATGAATTCGAGCACCAGATAGGCGCGCTCGCCGATGGTGAAGTAATCGTAGATGCGGGGGATGGACGGGTGGCGCAGCGTGGCCAGGATGTTGGCCTCGCGTTCGAAGATCTGGAAGATATTGCGCCGGATCACAGGGTCGGTGACCTGGCTGATCATCTCTTTGATAGCCACCAGGCGAATGGCTTTGAAATTCTTGTCCCGGGCGCGATAAACCGCGCCCATACCGCCCATGCCAACAATCTCCTGGATCTCGTAGCGGTCTTGCAGCAGGTCACCTTTCTTGAGCTGCGAATACTTAGTGCCGCCTTCTTTGATGTCCAAGTCGCGCGTGGATTGATCTTCGCTCAACAGGTACTCCCGAATTTAAGCAAATTGGCCTGAGAGGCGATTATAGCCTTCAGGCCAAAAAAGGGTGCAAATTAGCATCCAGGCCATACCGAGAAGGCCAGGCAGCCCTCCTCGGAGGATAGGAGAAAACTACTTGCTCTCTTGCGCGATCCTTACGTATTCGCGCGCCTCGGTTTTCTTGGTGGATACCCCCAGCGCTTCCACCAATTCGAGGACCAGTGCCGATTTACGGTCGGCATCCCGGCGGCTCCAGGTGCGGCTCTTGACTTCCAGGAAATAGCCCAGGTCGGGCTCCTCCATCAGATCCAGATTGACATAGAACTCTGTATCCTTGAAGCGCACCAGCCAGCGCCGCCTGTCTTTTACAACGTGGATTTCCTCTCTGGGTTGGAAATATTCGCGGTAGAAGCGCAAGCTTTGGTTGGCCGGCGCCAGGAAACGGCTGCGGGAGAGTATCACGTCACTGGGGAACTCGCGTTCATGCGGTTCACCCATCAACGTCAGGCGGTAGCGCACCTGGCCGACCTCTCCGTGCTCACCGATGAACTCGTCCTCCCGGTAACGCAGTATGCCTTCATCATTGGAGAACTTGAAGTAGGTGTCGTATTCGCGATAGTGCCGTTCGTAAATGATCTTGAATTCCCGTTCCTGCAGGGCCGCCATGATAGGCGCCGGGTCTTCGATCTTGACTTTGACCTGCACCTCGAAGCTTTCCTCTTGCGTAGTCCCGCCGATGGCGATCAGCTTGGAGAGCACCGAGGATTCACGGGCAATCAGGAATTTGTCAATGTCCTTGGCAAGATCCTCGGCTTGGGCCAGCATTTCCTTTTCGTTCAAGGTCAGGAGTTGGCGCTCTCGCATGAGCCACTTACCGTTCACCATCACGTCGCTCACGTCCGTGGATTTCGTGGCGTAGACGATCTGGGCATACACGCTGTTGGTGGTACGGGCAAAGTGAGGCGAGTTGTGCAGTTGGTGGATGTCAACCAGGATCAGGTCGGCGCGTTTGCCCGGTTCCAATGAACCGGTGAGGTGCCCGATGTGCATGGCCTGGGCGCCCAGACGGGTGGCCATCAGCACCGCGGTGTGCGCCGGCAGCGATGTGGGATCGTTGGTGCGGTACTTCGATAGGAAAGCCGCCAGGCGCACTTCCTCAAACATGTCGAGGTCGTTGTTAGAGGCCGGGCCATCCGTGCCGATGCCCACATTGAGGCCGGCCTTCAGCATTTCGGCCACCGGCGCTGCGCCGGATGCCAGCTTGAGGTTCGATGATGGATTATGGGCCACGCCGACGTGGTAGTGGGAAAGGGTATTGATCTCACCGGCATCCACGTGCACGCAGTGGGCAGCCAGAACCTTGGCATCGAATAAGTCTTGTTTCTTTACATAAGGGATCACCGGCATTTCCCAGTCCCGGCGGGCGTTATCGACTTCGAAAGCCGTCTCGGCCAAATGCGTGTGCAAAGGCACATCGAACTCGGCGGCCAGGGCGGCCGTGGAGCGCAGGATCTCTTCCGTGCAGCTGTAGGGAGCGTGCGGAGACACCGCTGGCACGATGAGGGGGTGGTGGAGCCATTCCTGGATGAATTGCCGAGTGGCCGCTAACGAGTCTTCATAGGATTGCGCGTCTGGGGTTGGGAAGCGCATCACGGTTTGCCCGCACACGGCGCGCAGCCCAGCGGCTGCCGTCGCCTCGGCAACGGCCGACTCGAAATAATACATGTCCGCGAAGGATGTAATCCCGGAGCGAATGAACTCAGCGCAGCCAATGGAGGTGCCCAGGCGCACGAATTCGGGGGTCACAAACTGGCGCTCGACCGGCATGACGTAGCCCAGCAGCCACACGTCCAGGCGCAGGTCATCTGCCAGGCCGCGCAGCAGCGTCATGGGAACATGGGTATGCGCGTTCACCAAGCCGGGCATCAACACCTGGCCGCCGCAATCGACCGTTTCTGCGGCTTCGAATTGTTTTTGTAGCTCGGCCTGGTTGCCGACAGCCAGGATGCTGTCGCCTTTGACCGCTACAGCGCCGACCTCGTATTGGGTCAGCTCCTCGTCCATGGTCAGGACCAGGGCATTGGTGAATAAAACATCTGCTTTTTGTGCCAAATCTTCCTTCCTTGGTTGCCTTAGTTTACCGTTGTGGCCCCTTTCGTTCAAGCGGGTGATTTCTCCTTCAGCAACTCCCGGCGAAGGATGCTAAGCGCCAGGCTGGCCGCCCACTCCGGCGCCTGCTGGAAGTGACCGCCATAGGAGAAGGAAAAGCCGTGCTCGCGGGCCAAGCCTACGATGGCAATGTCCAATTCGTGCTTAGTTGGAGAAGGGCGTAACTCGACGCCAAGGATCAGATCGGCGCGCACTTCGTGGGAGTATTGCTGGGTCAGTTCAGGCAAGGGCTTGGCCTTCACGCTGGCGTTCAGGATCTCGCCGCCCACGAAGGCGTTGCCCTGTGCGGTCAGCGCCTTGATAAGCGTGCCATCTAGACCCTTCTCGATAACCGCCAGCGTTAATTTACGTGCAGCGATTTGGGTAAGCACGGCGCGAGCCAGCATTTCCTCATCCGCCCCGTAGATCCAATCACCCAGCCGCCCGCGCACTTGGGTCTCGAGTTCGGACAGTATCTCTACGGCCCGCTCGGCGCTTTCGGCTTTGGCCGTCAGGCGCACGTCCACGCTGCCGGCGTGCGCCGCCAGCCCTACTGTGGGGTTGGCCAGCTTCTCCAGGTCGGCGATCTTTTCATCGATCTGGGACTCGGGCACTCCGGCTATATGTAGAACCCGAGTGCGGATGGCGGTGCCTTTGCCGAAGCGCTTCTCGATGTGTGGGATGACACCGTGGTCGAGCATATAGGCCATCTCATCCGGGACTCCCGGCATAGAGAAGATCAATCTGTCGCCATGTTCCAGCACGAAACCCGGCGCAGATCCTACGGCATTTTCCAATGCTTGGGCGCCCTTGGGCAAATAAGCCTGGCGCTTGTTGTTCTCGGTTGGCGTGCGCCCAAAGCGGACAAAGCGCTCCATAATTCGCTGCCAAAGCTCTTCGTGAAATTCCAATTCCACGCCCAAGGCGCGGGCGATGCCTTTGCGGGTCACATCATCCACGGTCGGGCCCAGGCCGCCGGTGCACAACAGGATCTGCGAGCGGCTGATTGCATGCCGCACGGCTTCGGCGATGCGGTCTTCGTTGTCGCCTGCCGTCCCGGTCCAATACAGGTCGATGCCCGCCTCGCGCAATCGGCGCGCCAGGTATTGCGTATTGGTGTCCACGATCTCCCCGAGCAACAACTCGGTGCCGATGGTCAGGATTTCAGCGGAGGGCATGAAGGGATTCTAATACGGGACAAACTAAGCGCGGGATTCAGCAAAACCCGTCAAAGGAGGTGTAATCGACTCCTTGCATGGAACGAGGTTATTCGGATTAGTTGATGGTATGGATTCCTCGCTGGTCAGTTCGATGCTAGGTAACGCGTTCAGCGCCCGCTCGGAGTGACACATGGGGTAGTTAGAGACCGAGGTAGGCTTCCTGAACCATCTTGTTCTGAGCCAATTTGGCGGCGGTGTCGCTGAGCACGATCTGGCCGGTTTGCAGCACGTAGCCACGGCTGGCTACCGAAAGCGCCATGAGCGCGTTCTGTTCAACTAAGAGGATGGTGGTGCCTTCCTTATTGATATTCTGGATGGTTTCGAAGATGCTTTCCACCAGGATGGGGGCCAAGCCCATGGAGGGCTCGTCCATCAACAGCAATTTCGGCCGAGCCATCAACGCCCGGCCGGTGGCCAGCATTTGCTGCTCGCCGCCGGAAAGCGTTCCGGCCACTTGGACGCGGCGTTCTTTGAGCCGAGGAAACAGAGTGAAGACGCGTTCCTTGCCCTGGTCAATGATGCCCCTATCCTTCAGACTATACGCGCCCATCTCCAAATTCTCCTCGACAGTGAGTTTGGAAAAGATGCCGCGGCCTTCGGGAACCATGGCAATCCCCTTGTAGACCAGGTCGTGAGCTGGATACTTCGTCAGGTCTTCGCCATTCAGCAGGATGTGCCCTTGCCGCGGGTACAGCAAGCCGCTGATGGTGCGCAGGGTGGTGGTCTTGCCGGCGCCGTTGGCGCCGATCAGCGTGACGATTTCACCCTGGCCCACCTCGAGCGACACGCCCTTCAGGGCGTGGATATTCCCGTAATAGGTATGAATGTTTTTGACTTCGAGCATCGCCATGGCTATACTGCCCCAGCCTGCGCTGCCGGAGATCTCTTCAATCCGGAAGCTGCGCCACGTCCCAAATAAGCCTCAATGACCTTGGCGTTATTTTGGATTTCTTTCGCCTGGCCTTCGGCGATCTTCGAGCCGTAGTCCAGCACGGTGATCTTCTCGCTGATGCCCATGACCACGCGCATGTCATGTTCGATCAACAGTATGGTGATGCCCAATTTGTCGCGCAAGTTATGAATGAAGTCTGTCATCTCTGCAGTCTCATGCGGATTCATCCCGGCAGTTGGCTCGTCCAACAATAGCAACTTGGGCTTGCTGGCCAGGGCGCGGGCGATCTCCAGACGGCGCTGGGCTGCATAGGGCAGGCCGCTGGCCAAGTGGTCTCCGACCCCCGAGAGCCCGACGAACTTGAGCAAGCGGAAGGCTTCTTGTAGAGCGCCCGTTTCTTCCTGATGGTAGCCAGGAGTGCGCAAGATGGCCTGCAACCAGCCGGTCTTGAGCCGAGGGTGCTGCCCGACCAGGATGTTCTCCAGAGCGGTCATGTTGGCGAACAGTCTGATATTTTGATATGTGCGCGCAATGCCTTTTGTGGTGGTGCGGTCCGGTGAAAGCCCCTGGATCTCTTCGCCGCCGAAAATAATGCGGCCTTCTTCGGGTCGATAGAACCCGGCGACGCAGTTGAACACGGTTGTCTTCCCGGCCCCATTGGGGCCGATCACGGAGGCAATCGAGCGCTCCTCGACGTCCAGGTCCAACTGGTTAACGGCGACCAAGCCGCCAAAGCGCTTCGTCAACTTTTCGATGGAAAGTAGGGAGGCCATGGCGCTAACTACTCGGGACTTTTCTACGACGAGCGATGTTCTCTTGTTCGCCGGCGTGCAGTTCGCGCTTGCGGCGCAAGGAAGGCAGCAACCCTTCCGGCCGAAGCGCCATCATAGCCACCAGAAGAGCCCCGAAGGCGACCACGCGATATTCGTTAACACTGCGCAGGATCTCGGGCAAGCCGATTAGGGCGATGGCGCCGATGACCACGCCCTCAATGCTGCCAATGCCGCCGATGATAATGAGGGCCAGTACATTGATCGAGACGTCCAGCGCAAAATTGTCAGGATAAACGTTTACTTGGCGAGCTGCATATAGGACGCCGCTGAGGGACGCAAACATGGCGCCGAAAGCGAAGGCCAGCAGTTTGGTGGAGATCAGGTTAATGCCCATGGCCTGGGCTACAGTCTCGTCCTCGCGCATGGCGACCCAGGAGCGTCCAATGCGTGAGTCCCTGAGTCGCAAGGCGATAAAGGTCACAATAGCGGCGACGACCATAGCAAGAAAGAGCAAATCGCGGGGATTGCCCAAGTTCACGCCAAAAAGATCGGGTGGTGGGATACCCCTGACACCGCTTGGACCATCAGTAAATTCGCGCAGGTTGAGTAGTATGAGGCGAATGATCTCGCCAAAACCGAGGGTGACGATAGCCAAATAATCGCCACGGAGGCGCAGCACCGGGACGCCTAGCAAGATGCCAGCCATTAGACCCAAGACGATGGCGATAGGCAGCCCCGCCCAAAAGGTGATGCCTTCAAAACCGGGCACATTCACAAGAATCCAGGACGTTGGGGAGGAAAGCAAGCCATAACTGTAAGCGCCGACCGCAAAGAAGGCCACATAGCCAAGGTCAAGCAGGCCGGCGAAGCCCACCACGATGTTCAAGCCGATGCCCATGATTATGAATATGGTGACGAAGCCCAATACCGAGTTCTGGAATTGATCGTTGAGCAGTGGGGCCGCGATGGTTGCCAACACCGCCACGATCAGGAAGGCTGTCTTAAGGCGCCCCTGCGGGATAACGCGTAGTGCGTAGAGGGAAGATCCAAAAAACACATAGAGCAATAGGAGCCCGAACTTGTTCTCTTGTGAACCGAACAGCTGAACACTGGACAGCCCTAAACTAAGGTAGGCAGCAAAAAGGAGCAACGGAATCAACAATGGCAGCGTGGAACGAAAGCCCTGAGTCTTCTCCCCCTGTAAGGATTTGAGCTTTTCGTAGGGAAGGAGACTAAGCCCGCCGCCCAATACAGCCGCCGAAGTCAATATCAGGACCAGGTTATATAGCCCGGGTACAACCGACTCGCCGGCGATGACCTGCTCGCTGGTCAACCCGGTCAACGCTGCAGTATGTGGAGGGAGTATCTGCGCAAAGACGTCCTGGATAGTTATCTGGCTGGCCTGCATACCGGCGAAAACATAAGTGAGCAGAGCTAAACCCAGGCTGGGGATCAGACCAATAATCAATGATTTTGTCAGGATGAGCGCCGGGGGTGATGCGGCGGCCCGGCGACTCACAATAAAGGAGATCAAAAACAAGACTGCGCCAAACACCCAAATGGCCACTGAACCAAATTTCAAGGGGAAACCTACGAGGTTCAGGTAGAGGATGATGGCAAAGGCGATCAGAGCTGGGCGCAGCCCGCTAAGAGCGGTGTGCATGGGTTCTAGGCCTTGCCCTCGCTGAGCACCTCGCCCAGGATGCCGGTCGGGCGGAAGACAAGCACCAGGATGAGTACGGAGAAAGCGATCACATCTTTATATTCTGTCGGGAGCCCTAGAGCGCTTGGGCCTAAGGCCTCCAGGGTGCCCAGCGAGAATGCGCCCAATAAGGCGCCGGGCAGATTGCCAATGCCGCCGATGACGGCGGCGGTGAAGGCCTTGATGCCCGGGAAAAAACCACTGTTGAATTTCATCACGGTGTTATGCAAACCGAGCATCACGCCCGCCGCCCCGGCCAGCACGGAGCCTAAGGCAAAAGTAAATACAATCACTTTGTCAACGTTCACACCCATTAAGGCCGAGACTTCCTTGCTCTCGGCCACCGAACGCATCGCGCGGCCCATCTTGGATCTTTGCACGATCAGATAAAGCATGATCATTAAGAGAATGGACGAGAAGAAAATAAAAAGGCCGGTGTATGAAATGAAGATCCCGGAATCGCCCACCGATAAACCGGAATTTATGATGGCTGGTTTTTCATAATAATGGGGGGTGACCCCAAAGATCAATAGGACCGTGTATTGTAAAAAGAACGAAGCGCCCACCGCGCTGATCAGCGGAACCAAGCGGGGGGCGTTACGCACAGGGCGATAGGCTATGCGCTCCAAAGCGATGCCTATGATCAAAGAGGCGAGCATGCCGGCTAGCACGGCCACCACGACAGATAACCCTGATTGCAGTGGATTGCCGGTGGTCCAGCCTAACGCTTCAAAACCGGTAAGCGCGAAATAGCCGGCAAACCCGCCGATCATCATTACTTCTCCATGGGCGAAATTGATCATCAACAAGATGCCGTAAACCATGGTGTAGCCCATGGCAACCAGGGCATACAGGCCCCCGAGAATAAGCCCATTGATTAATTGCAAGATCCAATATTGTGCTGTGTAGGCCTCATGGCTAAGGACATCATTCACCCGCCAGGCCAGGGCAGCCACCAGGATCGCCAGGCCTACCAAACGGTAGGTGGACGGCCCTAAATTAATGAGCCAGGCTTTTTTTGTAGGATTGAAAGAAGCCATATTAGATGCTGAAAGTGCGATTGTAATTCAAGCTTGTTATAAAAGCTGGGGCGGGTTACCCGCCCCAGCTTTTATTATCCGTAAACCGTGATTCTTTACTCAGTCATCCCAAAGCCGGAAACTTGCACAAAGGCGCCATCTTCAACAACGTAGATCGCTATGCCGCCGGCACTGCAGTCGCCGATCTCCGTGCAGGTCAAAGTCCCGGTAATCCCAGGGAAATTTGAGGTGCTGCGGATAGCTGTGATCAGGGCTTCGCGATCGATGACCAGGCTGCCGTCATCCTGGACTTCAGCCACCTCAGCGATGGCAGCCGCGATCATCATGATCGCGTCATACGCGTGGTAGTGATATGGGCCATCGGGAGCGTTGCCGAATTTCGCCGTGTACTTGGCGTCGAAATCCGCGGCTTTATCCAAGTCAAGGTCACCGACTCCGGTGCTAACGTAGGTACCCTCGGCCTCCGCGCCGGCTGCGTCGATGTACTGCTGGGTTAAGGCTCCATCGCCACTCATGAAGATTACATCGGTGAGGCCGACTTCATTCTTTTGGCTGGCGATCAGGCCTGCCTCAGTTGCGTAACCACCGAAGAAGATGAGCCCCGCGCCCTCCGTGCCGATCGTGGTTAGAGTGGTGCGGAAATCGGTGTCACCTACCTGGTGACCATTGATTGAGGTTACAGTTCCACCCAATGCCTCAAATGACCCCTGAACTAGTACGGCTAGGCCAAGGCCATACTCCGAGCTGTCGTGGATCAAAGCGATCGAGGTGATGCCAAGGACGTTGTAAATGTAAGCGGCATCGTCATCGGATTGAAATGTATCAGCCAGCGGTGTGCGGTTCATGACCGTCCATTCCGGGGCGGTAACTCCTGGGAAGGTCGAGCTTGCGCTCACTAAGGGGATGCGCGCTGGTTCAAGGACTTCGCGCAAACCGAAAGTCTCGCCTGTGCATAAGCCGCCTTGGACTGCGACGATCGAGGGATCGGAAGCGAACAGGTTACCTACAACCGTGCCCTGGTCGCCATCGCAAGCTCCGTCTTGGAGATCAAATTCGTACATATGACCTTCCAAGCCGCCGGCGGCGTTGAGGTCATCGAAGGCCAGGATGGCGCCATTGGCCGTATCCAAGCCGAGGTCTGGGATGGGACCGGTGAGGCCGGACGAAATGCCGATGCGAATCGGCTCGCCAGGGGCGACCACCACTTCGCCTTCTCCGGCAACTACGGCGCCGCCGCCGCAAGCCGCCAACACCACACTAAAAATGGTCAGCAGCCCTAGTAGTGTAAATAGTTTTTTAGACATTCTTACTCCTCCGTGCAGCATAAAGTTAGACGTTCTTCCTAGGAAGTTATAAACTCAAAGTAGGCGATTATTTGTGGAGACGCTCACCTCATTTCTTGTGCCGAGTCATGATAGCTATAAATAGAGCTACGCCCTCGCGCAGGTTTGAACTGCTTTGTCATCTTTTCTTAAATCGCCAGATTATGAAAAGAGCCCAAACCAGTCTTAGGCGAATGGCGGCAGGCTACCTATAACAATCTATTGTACATAGATGCCCTGATTCGGTCAAGCCGAGTATGATAAAATAGAACATATATACGAATAACGTTGGCGCTGGAAGCAAGCCTGGTTCCACCCAGCAAGCACGTCTCCAATTGAATACAATCCTTGCGGCAAGCCACGGTTCGATTATTCACCGCTGCGCGGGCTGCGCGGGAATTCAGTTCCAGCGCCTATAACGGAGGTTTTCGCGTGGCAAAAGTGCAGCCCCGATCCTATCAGGCTGAAAATATCCAAGTCCTGGAAGGACTGGAAGCCGTTCGCCGCCGCCCCGGCATGTATGTGGGCGGCACGGACATTAAGGCTTTGCACCACCTTATTTACGAGGTGGTGGACAACTCCATCGATGAGGCGCTGGCCGGCGCTTGCGACCGCATTGAGATCACCATCCACAAAGATAGCAGCGTAACCGTGACAGACAACGGCCGCGGCATCCCCGTGGACCAGCATCCCACGGTCAAGAAGTCCGCCCTGGAAGTGGTGATGACCATGCTGCATGCCGGCGGCAAGTTCGACGGCGGCAGCTACAAGGTGTCCGGCGGCCTGCATGGAGTGGGCGTCTCGGCCGTCAATGCGCTCTCCGAGTGGTGCCATGTGGAAGTCGCCCGCAATGGGCAGATCTACGCCCAACGCTACGAACGCGGCAAACCCACCGGGCCGGTGAAGGCCGTGCGCAAGATGGCCAAGGATCAGCGCACCGGCACGCGCACCACTTTTAAATTCGATAAGACCATCTTCAAGGGCGAAGTTGATTATCGCTTCGAGACCCTGGTGCAGCGCCTGCGCGAGATGGCCTTTGTCACGCGCGCCGTCACCATCAAATTGCTCGATGAGCGCGAAGGCCGCGAGATGACCTTCCATTTCGAGGGCGGCATCAAATCCTTCGTACGCTATCTCAACCGCAACCGGGAATTGTTGCACGCCATCTTCCACCGCGAGCAGGAGATCGAGAACACGGTGATCGAAGTGGCGGTGCAGTTTACTGACGCGTACACCGAGTCGGTATTTGCCTTCGCCAACACGATCAATACCATCGACGGCGGCACACACCTCACCGGCCTACGCTCGGCGCTCACGCGCACCATCAACGATTACGCCCGCAAGGCCAGTCTGCTGAAAGAATCCGACCCCAACTTCACCGGCGACGATACCCGCGAAGGACTTACCGCTATCGTCAGCGTCAAGGTGCCCGATCCGCAATTCGAGAGCCAGACCAAGGTCAAGCTGATGAACGCGGAGATCCAGACCTACGTGGCTCAAGTGGTAAACGAGCACTTCTCCATGTTCCTGGAGGAGAACCCCTCCGCCGGCCGGGCTATTGTGGCCAAATGCCTCACCTCGGCCCGCGCCCGGGACGCGGCCCGCAAGGCGCGCGACCTGGTGATCCGCAAGTCCGCGCTCGAAAGCCTTACATTGCCGGGCAAGCTGGCCGACTGCTCGGAGCGCGAACCGGAGAAGAGTGAGCTGTATATTGTGGAGGGCGATTCGGCCGGCGGCTCTGCCAAGCAGGGCCGCGATCGTCATTTCCAGGCCATCCTGCCGTTGCGCGGCAAGATCCTCAACACCGAGCGCGCCCGCCTGGACAAGATCCTTTCGAACAACGAAGTCAAGGCGCTCATCTCGGCGCTGGGCACCGGCATCGGCGACAATTTCGACATCAGCGGATTGCGCTACCATCACGTCATCATCATGACGGATGCCGATGTAGACGGCAGCCACATCCGCACGCTGCTGCTCACTTTCTTTTTCCGCTACATGGAACCCCTGATTAACGATGGTTACCTATATATCGCCCAGCCCCCGCTTTACAGTATTGCCAATGGAAAATCTGTGGAATGGGCTTATTCCGACAAAGAACGCTCGCGCGTGCTGAAAGCGCTGGGCAAACAGGCGGAAAAGGCGAGCATCCAGCGATATAAAGGCCTGGGTGAAATGAACCCGGAACAATTGTGGCAGACCACTATGGATCCTGCCAAGCGGATGTTGTTGAAGGTGACCATTGACGATGCCGCCGACGCCGATCGCACCTTCGACATGTTGATGGGGGATGCGGTGCCACCTCGCCGGCGTTTCATCCTGACGCACGCCAAGGATGTGCAGAACTTGGATATTTAGGGCGCAGGTGGACTAAACAAGTAAGCAGATAAGCCGGCGTAAGCCGCCTTTATTATTTTGCGTGGTAGCTTTGCCCGAGATGGAGGGGGTCATAAGTCTCTAGGTTGCTTCAAGGCGCAACCTTATAATTCGAACGGAGGGACCAATCATGCCTGCTACGATCCTGGATGGAAAAGCTTTAGCCGCAAAGGTACGCGCCGAGACAGCCGCCAAGGTTGCCGCGCGGGTGGCCGCTGGCAAGCCAGCCCCAGGCCTGGCCACGGTGCTGGTGGGCACCGACCCGGCCTCCGAGACGTACGTCCGTAACAAACGTAAATCCAGCGAGGAAGTGGGCATGCTTTCCTTTGGCCATGAGCTGCCGGCCACCACGAGTCAAGCCGACCTTCTGCGCTTGATTGCGGACCTCAACGGGCGCCAGGACGTGCACGGCATCCTGGTTCAGTTGCCCTTACCGAAACAGATCGACCCAATGGCCATCCAAACCGCCATCGCGGTCCATAAGGATGTGGATTGTTTGCACCCGGAGAACATCGGCCTGCTGGCCCAAAAAGGCAGGCAACCGCGTTTCGTTTCTTGCACGCCGGCCGGCATTATGCGCATCTTGGAAGAAGCCGGAGCCAAGCTTTCCGGCGCCAATGCCGTGGTGCTGGGCCGGTCCAATATTGTAGGTATGCCGGTTTCGCTCTTGTTGATCAAGGCGGATGCCACGGTGACCATCGCCCACTCGCGCACCCGCGAGCTCCCCGCGGTCTGCCGCCAGGCAGACGTGCTGGTGGCGGCGGTAGGCAAGGCCGAGATGGTGCGCGGCGACTGGGTGAAGCCGGGGGCTGTGGTTATCGATGTGGGCGTCAACCGCATGGAGGACAAGACCAAGAAGAGCGGATACCGCTTGGTGGGCGACGTAGCCTGTGCTGAGGCGGCCGAGGTGGCTGAGGCTATTACCCCGGTACCCGGCGGCGTGGGGCCGATGACCATCGCCATGCTGCTGGAGAACACGCTGCGCGCCGCAGAGCTGGGGGATGGCTGAGGGCATTTTTTAAATTCGGATTGCTTATTTCTGATTTTTGATTTCACGGATTGTCTCGCTGGTTTATAATTCGCGTGAGGGTAAGGAGTGCGCCAACCTAGTCGAGCCGTACAGTTGAGAGCCACTTTAGGCTCGATACTGATTGGTCTCAGCATTGTTGTAAGCAGCTGTTCAGCCAGCCTGATTGAAACTACAATGCCAGTCACCGAAGTAGCCGCTTCACCTACCGCCCAACCGACCGCGACGGAAACACCCGAACCAACCGAAATTCCCGACCCGATGCTTCATGCCGCCGAAACTTTAGGTGCCGACTGGGGTAGTTTAGAAAAAGTCGGTGACCAGTGGATTTACGACTCACCTGAAGACGTTATCGTCGGCAAAGATGTTGAGGTAACACTTGGCACTTTAAAAATTGACGGTGTAGACAGAAGCGCCATTCTAGTTGACGGCCAGTGGCCAATTGCCCTTGAAAATGAATCCGGCGATTGGGCAGAAACCGGCATTGAATACGTTGATGTGACAAGGCCATTGGTTGACGAAGAAGGGAATTCGGTGTCGTTAACATATGAATTTCGAGGTGACCCTGCTAAAATGGTTACAGGATTTTTTGTGGCGAATGGAGAAACATATACTGAAAATGGTGTTGATTTTCTCCCTGTGGCAGCTTCTCTAGACGGAAAATCAGATGGGGGCTTGATGTTGACCAACCTAACTTTACCGCTTGAACAAGATTTACCCTCGTCTACTTTTTGGGCAAGAGTGCGTACTTATAGTAATAACATATATATTCAGGGTGACACATCAACAGTTCCAGCAAAAGGCAATTTCAGCCTGTCTCAACTTGAACGAGGTGAAGTCTTTTTGACAGGTGTTTGGTTTGACGTAAACAACATTGAAACAGAAATAGAAACGGCTCGACAAAGCGGAAATGCTTTTAATGAAAATCGTTTAACAAGAATGCTGGAAAACAGGGAAAAAATTCGCCGTCTTTTTGACAATATAATGGAAAGAAGATTTGACTCTTCTATGCTTGGAGAAATAGAACTTCATGCACCAGTCTTTTTTGGTGTAGCCGGTCGTTAAGATTACCCGCTTTACAAGCATTCCTTAAAATTTGTATAGTTAAGGTATGCCAACCAAGCTGATGGTAATTTGGTTAGTTGTACTTTTCCTTGTTAGTGGGATTATTGGTTATCTTTTTTTCAGTTTAAGAAATCAGAAAGAAGTGCAGAAAATTGCGGAAACAACCTCAAACATTGAAACTATTAAACAGCAGGTTCTCCAAAATGAATTTGACTGGACAAAAGACAGGATTACCGGGACGATTTTGAAGAAAACAGGAGACGAGGATGGTAATTTGGCTTTTATGCTTTATATTTCCTGGCCGCCTAATGCCCCCGATTTATGATAATAATCATATCGTAGCAATCCAGTGCTCCGAAGAGTTATCAAATTTAGTTTCAGTAAAGACTGACCCTCAAAATCAGCGGATAGGCGAAGAAACTGTGACGAGGGGGATTAATGTTTATGCGCAGGCAGAAGTTAATGATGTGTTGAGAGCGTCTTGTTTGAATCAATACTGTTCAGTAATTGGCGGAGCCTGTGAGCTAATAAAGTAAAAGGTATGAAGATTATTTGGAAAGACATAAAATCGTTTATAACTATTTTATTCTCTATATTTTTAGGAGGGCTAATCCTAGTCTCTTTTGCAAAAAATTCTTATGCATTAGAGCAGTGTCAACATCCCATTTTTAGTACCAGTTGAAAGTAGAAAAACTCAGGCATGTAGA
>JBBEBI010000052.1:0-15561 GCA_040882365.1 Anaerolineales bacterium | reverse complement strand
ATGCGACCCCCACTTCAACTACCGGTGTGACATTTTAAAGTGTACATTGCAGCGGGTTGACGATATTAGTTACGCGCCTACTATTCTTTATCGCCGGGCTCCTCGGGGCTGGGCTTTTGAGTCTCTTTGGAGTTTTCTTTTTCGAAAGTAAACTGCTCGCGGGAGTACCCTAGGGCATCGTCTCGGTCTGCCTGCAGATCTTTTTTGGCTTCCTCGTTGGCCGCCTCTTCTTTTTGCTGTTTGCTCTCAGCCATTATTGCCTCCTTCTGCTGTAGGTATTAACGTTTCGGGGGCACCCTTGGCCCTTTTCCACAATCTTAACCTTTCGCCGAAGCTGTGCAATAATACAGACCCTTGCGATCCCTGGGAAACTTCT
Organism: Anaerolineales bacterium; assembly: GCA_040882365.1. GTDB lineage: Bacteria > Chloroflexota > Anaerolineae > Anaerolineales > UBA11579 > JAMCZK01. Next base: position 15,185 of record JBBEBI010000052.1, on the reverse strand, counting down.
TCCCTTGGGGAGCGCAGTTTCCCTAAGGAGAGTGCATGCAAAAACCGGCAATTCTCATTACGGGCGCCGCTGGCGAAATTGGCCAGGCGCTCCTGAAGCAACTGGCCGAGAGTGGCCACGATCTGGTTACATTGGATTTGCAGGAACTCCCCTCCGATTTAAGTAGATATTCCAGGCATGTAAAAGGCAGCGTGGCCGACCCGCATCTGGTAGCCGGCCTGGAGCGCGAATATGAATTCGAGATTATCTACCATATGGCGGCTCTACTCTCCACCCGCGCCGAGCACTCCCCTGCGCTCGCCCATCAGGTAAACGTGGACGGGAGCGTGCTTTTGCTGGAGCTAGCGGCCAAGCAATCAGCGCGGCGCGGGCAGCCGGTGCGATTCATCTTCCCCAGTTCTAAGGCCATCTACGGCATGCCCAACCCGTCCACCAAGGCGGCCCACCCGCGCGTAAAGGAAGATGAGTGGAACTTTCCCGCCACCATGTACGGCTGCACCAAATTGGCAGTCGAGAAGTTAGGTATCTATTACTCGGGATACTACATGCAATTGGTGGATAAAAAGCCAATAATGCTGGATTTCCGCGCCCTGCGTTTCCCCGGGCTGATCAGCGCCTTCACCGTGCCGACCGGCGGCACCAGCGATTATGGCCCGGAGATGCTGCACGCCGCGGCCAAGGGAAAACCGTATGCCTGCTTCGTGCGCCCGGACACCACCATCGCTTTTATGGCCATGCCCGATGCGGTCAAGGCGTTGCAAGGGTTAGCGGCCGCGCCCGCCGGTGCCCTGAGTCGCACGGCGTACAACGTAACCGGGTTTAGCCTCTCGGCAGAGGAGTTTCGTCGGCAAGTGCTGGCGGCCTTTCCGAACGCGGAAATCACTTTTGTTCCTGATACGAAACGCCAGCAAATTGTAGATTCGTGGCCCATGGGCATCGACGACAGCGCGGCGCGCCGTGACTGGGGCTGGGCACCGGAGTATGACCTGCGGCGCTGCTTCTACGAATACCTGGTGCCGAACATCAGGAAAAGGTACGCAACATAACGAGAAGTAAACATCAAATGCGCTCGATAGGAGCGCATTTGTTTAACAGCTTGTCAATCGCTAGCCGAAATCCCGCGCAGATAGCCGACATCAGCCGAGGGCGTCTCTCCAATTTGCACCTGGGTGAAGCCAGCTTCGGCCAAGCGGGAAGCCGCTTGCCTGAGCGCGGTGACAGGTGAAGCATGTCTCCACCGAGGTGGTCATGCAAACGACCCGCCAACGACTTGGAGTGTTCTATGTCGATCGCAAAGAACAGGCCGCCGGGTTTCAGAACACGCTTCAATTCCTTGAAGGCTTTCGTTTGCAGGTCTTCGGGCAAGTGATGCAACACGAAGCTACTGATCACTGCATCGAAGCTTCCATTGGGATCTGACATCTGTTCCACGGATTCAACTTTGAATTCAACGCCGCTTTTCCTTTTATCTGCCTTGCGCCTGGCAACCTTAACCATTTCAGGTGAGGGATCAATGCCAAGGACAGAGCCCTTCTCGCCCAGAAGCCGCTCGGCCTCGAAGGCCAGGTCCCCGGCCCCGCAGCCAAAATCGAGGATGCTGCTTCCGGGTTTGAGCCCTGCTAGCTGCAGGGCACCTACGCGCTTGCGATGAGAGCGGCGGCCAAAGATGCGGTTGACAAACAGATCGTAAATCCCAGCCCAATGGATCACTTTGCCAGCTGTTTCCGGCTGGTGAGAATGGGTGTGCCCAACGCGTTGTGTCATGACGATTCCTCCAGGCTTTTCAAATAGAAAGAGTAACTTCTCCCAGGTTCGGGATCTTCTCGTCAAGGTTTTCGACGATTCGACTGAAGAGGGATTTGACTTCGCCTCCGGTCAGCGTGGGATCCACCTTCAGCTTGCCCTCGATCCAAAGGCTGTGACCTACCCAGCGCAAACGAAGGGAGTCGATCTCCTTGACACTGGGATCTTTCAGGATCAACTTGCTTGCCTGCTCGACCAGCCTGGGGTCCACCGCGTCCATCATGCGATGCCAGATGGAGATAGCCGCATCGCGAGTGATGAACACAATAGCAATGCCGATCAGGACTCCAAAGATGGGATCGAGGATGGGCAGGCCAATCACACTGGCGAATACAGCCGGTAACACGGCGAGTGAAGTCAGCCCATCAATTCGTGCATGGCGCCCGTCCACCACCATCGCTTCAGAGCCGATTTGAGTGCCAACGCGAATCTCAAGGCCGGCCACGGCTTCATTACCCAGGAAGCCGATAATGGCCGCCAGGATCACCCAACCGCTGTTCTGGATGGGAGCCGGAGCGATGAACTTTTGCGCCACCTCCCATAATATATAGCCCGCGCTAAACAGGATAGAGACCACTACCAGCAGGCCGGCAAGGTCTTCGGCGCGCCCGTAGCCATAGGTGTAACGTTTAGTGGGGAGGCGGCGCGCCAGCCAAAAGGCAATGAGCAGCGGCACCGAATTAAGTGCGTCGCCCAGATTGTGGACTGTATCCGCTAGTAAGGCCACCGAGCCGCTGGCGGCGTAAATGATGAACTGGATAGCCGTAGTCGTCAAAAGTAACAGAAGTGACCAAACCAAGGTGCGCGTCCCCAAGCGATTGGTGAACATAGCGTCCGTGTTGGCGGGTTTTCCATGAGAATGGCTGTGGCCGGGCAGGTGAAGCGCGGCGGCGAGACTGCTCCAAAAGCCATGTCCGCTCGCATCGTGCTTATGGTCGTGCGCGTGGGGATGTTGATGCGGCCGGGTTAGGATCAACGGGGTTCGTTTTTTCCTTTGCATTCGTGAAAAGATCCAAATTTCGCCGCTAGTATAATGATTGTCAAACCAGGTTTTTGGCTATTGCAAAAATCTGCAAGAACGAATGACACATCAGAACATTGATTATTTCCAAGTCTTGCGCAGTCACGGATACCGGGTGACACCGCAACGCATCACCATCTTGGACGCCATCTGCGAAGGGAAAGGGCACAGCACCCTCGGCGCTATCTATGCGCGGGCGCGTAAGCAAGATATCCAGATCGATATGTCCACAGTGTACCGAGCCGTGGAGGTGTTCCAAGCCCTTGGCCTGGTCGTGTCGGTGGATTTCGATGGCCACGAAAAAGGCTACGAGATCGCCAAACCGGAGCCCCATCACCATTTAATTTGTAAGAAATGCAGGCGGGAATTCGATATCGAGGGGCGAATAGTGAACGACTTTTACGAACTATTGCGCAAGAACTATGGTTACGATGTCACCATGGACCACTTGGTCTTGACCGGCCTTTGCCCGGAGTGTCAGTGGAAACTGAAAACTCTGAAAGCATAGCCCTCCTACCATTTACCAAGTAATAGTTACTAATTTATTACTCGCCTATCTTTATTTTCTAATCTCCAATCCCCAATCCCTAATCTCTAGTTCCTACAGATATCTGACGAACTTGTTGTTCTTATCTACGAGCACGAATTTGGCTTCCACCGGCTGGTCACTGATCTCGAAGGCCATGATGATGACCTCCTCGCCCTTCTTGATCACGCGGGCGGCCGCCCCATTCATAGCGATAGTTCCGCTGCCGCGCGGCGCCACGATCACATAAGTTTCCAGGCGCTCGCCGGTGGTGTTGCTCACCACCAACACTTTTTCGCCTGGCCAGAGGCCGGCGCGCTCGATCAGTTCTTCGTCAAGCGTAATGCTGCCGATGTAGTTCACATCGGCATCGGTCACTATAGCCTTATGAATCTTAGAACGTACCAGGATCCTCATTTTTCACTCTTAGTTTGCTAATTCTACACGACAGGATAAGTGGGCCGTCTCGCTATAATAGCCGCTTGTGAAACGCCGCGTTCTTCTGACAAGCTGCTTAGCCCTGTTCTTACTGTCCATGTCAGCATGCCTGGTTACCTTTTCCCCGCCCTTGCCGACTGTAGAACCAACCCCGCTACCAACTTTTACGCCGACCCCAATCTGGTTCCCGCCAACCGCCACCCCAACTCCATTTTCGACCCCAAACGTGGCGTCTACTCCGGACATGCGCCCCGGCATCGGCCTCTTACTCTTGGAAGATGAGTTCACCGAAGGCGACCCGTGGACCACGGGGAGTGACGATGCTGGCGTGGCCGCGGTGTCAGGTGGAAACCTTCACCTGACATTGAGGGAGGAGCGCAGCTATCTTTTCAGCCTGCGCACGGCTCCGGTATTTACGGATTTCTATGCCGAAATTACCGCCAGCCCCAGCCTGTGCCAAGGAGAAGATGAATATGGGCTCCTGATGCGGGCCAAGGATGGCGACCATTACCGCCTGGCTCTCAATTGCGACGGCAGCGTCAAGGTGGATCGCTACCTGGGCGGCAGCCTCACCCGTCAGGCGGGCTGGCTGCAGGACCTCGCCATCCCTGCCTTGGCGCCCAGCAGCAGCCGTCTGGGGGTATGGGCCTCCGGCGATCAGATGCACTTTTTCGTCAACGATATGTACATGTTCAGCGTAAGAGACACACAATTGTATTTAGGTACGCTGGGTGTTTTCGTGCACACGTCAGGAGCCGGCGACGTTTCGGTGAGCTTCGACGATTTGCAGGTGTGGGCAATCGAGCCATAGATTCCATGGTTTATAATTTTGCAGGTTCAATATTACTTATTTGAGGATCATCAATGAAGAGATTTTTTCGCAACATGGGCACCAATTTTGGCGTGGCGGGTGAACTGCTAACCTTCTTGTGGGAGAGACGTGCCTTTTGGCTAATACCCCTCGTGATCATCCTGCTTGTTTTTGGACTGCTCATCGTCTTCGCCTCCTCCTCCGGGATTGGGCCTTTCATTTACACGTTGTTCTAATTACCGCAACAGATGGACTTTATTAGAATATTTTGGGCCGGCTGGAAGAAAGTCGGCCATATCATTGGGGATTTCATTGGCCGCCTGGTGCTGAGCCTGCTTTATTTCTCTGCCGTATTACCCTTTGGCATCGGTCTGCGTCTGGGTGGCGATCCCTTAAATCTTAAGAAGGTTAAGAAGGCTAGCTACTGGTTGGATCGGGCCACCAAAGATGTGGATCTGAAAACCGCCGGGCGCCAGTTCTGATCGCCAACCCTCCATGCATATCCTAGGCGTTTCCTGCTATTACCACGACGCGGCTGCCGTCATCTTGCGGGATGGCGAATTAGTGGCGGCCGCCGAAGAGGAACGTTTCTCGCGGGTCAAGCACGATTTCGGCTTCCCTCAGCACGCCATCGACTTCTGCCTGCAGGAAGCTGGCATTCCGGGGGCTGATCTCGATTACGTCGTCTTCTACGAAAAACCACTCACCAAGTTCGAGCGCATCCTCAATACCTCGCTGGCTACGTATCCGCGGCCTTACGGCGTGTTCCGCGAGTCGATGATCACCTGGTTCAACGACAAATTGTGGATCAAGGGTCATCTCATGGATAAACTAGGCATCCCAGCGGAGAAAGTGCTGTTTGTTGAGCATCACCTCTCGCATGCCGCCTCGGCCTTCTTCTGCTCCCCGTATGCGGAATCTGCCATCCTTACGCTTGATGGGGTGGGGGAATGGACCACCACCACAGTGGGCAAGGCGACTGCCCGCTGGGCAGACCGGCCGGAAAGCCCCGCCCGGAATCACATCGAGTTATTCAGCGAGTTGAAGTTTCCGCATTCGCTGGGCCTGCTGTATTCGGCCTTCACCGCCTTCCTTGGTTTTCAAGTGAACGAAGGCGAATACAAAGTGATGGGCATGGCGCCCTACGGAGAGCCAACCCGAATGGACGATGTCTACAAGCTCGTCCGGGTGAGCGAAGACGGCTCATTCCACCTGGATATGGATTATTTCTCGTACCACTATTCCACCTCGCGCACCTATAACCGTAAGTTCGAATCTTTATTCGGCGCGCCGCGCGTACACGAGTCGGATTTCTACACCCCGCGCACCCATCCCAAGAAGGACCATCCGCATTGGAGCGAGGCGGCCGCCAAGACCAATCAACACTACGCCGATATTTCCGCCAGCGTCCAGGCCGTCACCGAAGAGGTCGTTCTAAAGCTTGCCGCTTATGCGCGCCAACGCACCGGTGAAAGGAACCTTTGCATTGCCGGGGGCGTGGCGCTGAACTCGGTGGCCAACGGCCGCATTCAACGCGAATCTGGATTCGAGGGCGTCTACATCCAGCCGGCCGCAGGCGACTCAGGCGGGGCGCTAGGCGCCGCGCTGTACGCCTACCACGTGCTGCTGGGCCAGCCGCGTAAGTTCGTCATGGAACACGCCTATTGGGGAAAGGCGTATTCCGCCGAGGAAACCCGATCCAGCATCCAGGCCACGGGAGCCGGCTATACCGAAGAGCATGACGTGGACAAACAGGCGCATCTGATGGTAGACGATCTACTGGCTGGCAAGGTCATTGGGCTGTATCAGGGCCGCTTCGAATGGGGCCCGCGCGCCCTGGGCAATCGCTCCATTTTGGCCGACCCGCGCAGCCAGGAGATGAAAGCCATCGTCAATGAGCGCATCAAGTTCCGCGAGCCCTTCCGCCCCTTTGCGCCGGTGCTGCCGGAGGAAGAAGCGACCAGGTTCTACGCGGATCTCGCCAATCCGCAGGACATCTACCCGCTGCGTTATATGCTAATGGTCTACTCAGTCAAAGACGGTATGGGGGACATGATCCAAGCGGTGACCCACGAGGGCGGTACCGGCCGCATTCAGACTGTGCGCCGCGAATGGAACCCGCTCTACTACCGCGCCATCGAACTGTTTGGCCAGGCGACCGGCGTGCCAGTGCTGCTCAACACCAGCTTCAACCTGCGCGGCGAGCCCATTGTGACCACGCCGGCCAATGCCCTGAACACCTTCAACAAATCGGATATCGATACCGTGTATCTAGACGGCCACATCGTTCGCAAGTAGTCTGCTCGATATCTGCGCCCCAGACCTGTACTAGAATCAGGTCGTGGCGGTATAGTCAGTCAGATGGCCAAGAAACTCCAAGCACTGTTCTGGTTCGCATCTTTGGCCGCCGTTGGGGCGGCTGTGTGGCTGCTGCTGATCCCGGCGGATAGCAAGAACGCGTTGCTCCTTGGCTACTCCGCGTCCCGCCTCGGCTTGCTGCTCGCTTGTCTGGCCTCGGCCGCGCTGCTGGCCTGGCCGGCCCTGCACTTGGGGCGGAGTGATAAGTCACTGCGTAAGTGGATGCCACGGCTGGAGAAGGTCCTCGCTGGGCCCGCCGTGGTTTGGGTTGTGCTGCTGGCTAGCCTTGCCCTTGTGATCGCAGGCCTTACGTACTTATCTTCGATATTTTCATTGCCCGACGCGGCGGCAAACAAAGCCTTTCTCATGCGTCTGGCCCCCGTGCTGACGATGGTTGCACTTTGGGCCGCAGGTTTTTTTGTCTTCCTTGTCAGCTTGAAGCGCAGCTACCTGGTTGGGGCGATAAGGGCAGGCGTTGGGCGGTCCGCTCGATCCAAAGTTGGCAGGTGGGCTGGGGTTCTACTGGTCAACCTGCTCATCCTGGCTGGATTGCTTTATGGACTCGAGGCAGTGTTCCGCGCCACGGATCATTGCGTGCAGGTGCGCAAGGATATACCGTTTGATACGAACGATTACTACATCCACCCGGAATGTTATGCCGGAAAGGAAATCCCCGCTGAGGGTAAATACACCTGGGGCGAATTGATCGTCACCAACAGTTACGGATTCCGCGAAGAGGAGATCGTGACCCCGAAGCCGGCGGACGTTTGCCGTATTATGGTATTGGGCGATTCATTCACTTGGGGAGTCGGGTTACCAGTCGAGGAGCGCTACAGCAATCTGGTGGAAGCGAAACTGAACGCGTCCTTCCCCGATCAGCAATTCGAAGTCCTGAATTTCGCTTTGTCCGGTGCGGCCACAACAGAAGAGCGCGATGTACTGGCCGAGTACAAAGACCTTGCGCAGCCAGATCTGGTGGTGGTCGGCTTCTTTTACAACGACCCCGAACCTCCCAGGGGCAGCGAGCTGCGCTCCCAGGCCGATCCCTTCGAAAAGAAATATGGCGAGACCATTAATGCCGTGACGGGCTTCCTGAAGGGAATCGGATTGCCGTTCATGGCCGTCAAGTTGGACGCCGCAGTGCACAGCTTTGCCGTCCGAGCCGAGGCAGCTGAGGAGTGGTACGTAATTTATGACGCTTATTACGATCCCGACTCGCAAGCTTGGAAGGATTTCGAAACCGCCCTGGCCGACATTTTCTCCATGACACAGGCAATGGGAAACCCAATGCCTGTGTTCGCCGTGCTCACCAATGAAATGTTTACCATTGATGAAATGCTGGTAGAGAAGTATCAGTACATGCAGCGCTGGCAGCGGCAAGCAGAACAGGCTGCCCTCAGCGCCGGATTTCGGACGCTCAATTACGACGAAGAGATGTTAAGCCAAGTGACAGTTGCGGCTCTCTATGTCAACCAACTAGATATGCATCCTTCAGCGAAGGTCAATCAGGTATTCGCCGAAAAGCTCTTTGAGTCGCTTGCGGATCTCTTTCGGCAAGGCGATCTCTGTGCCCAGTAGCGTAGTTGGCAACTATCGGGTAGTGTCCGGGACACTACCAACTATCGATTGTGCTTGACATCCCTCTCTTTACCCTGTATGCTTGCACGGTCTTATCAAAATTAGTATTCAGCCTCGCCTGTGTTATTGGTTGAACTTAGTACACTTCGTTCATTCCCCAACATCTGCTTGAGTTCTGAATACACCAGGCCGCGCTCGCGAATTAGCTCGTTGAGCCCCTTCGCCGCGGCAAAAGGAAATGAATGAAATTTACTGAATTCAACCTTGATGCACGCCTCACCGCGGGCATCCAACGTGCCGGCTACAGCCAGCCCACTCCCATCCAGGTGCAAGCCATTCCCGTGGCCTTATCTGGCCAGGACATCATCGGGACGGCCCAGACCGGCACGGGCAAGACGGCCGCCTTCGTGCTGCCCATCTTGCACAAGCTGCTCAAAGGGCCGCGCGGCCAAACGCGTGCCCTCATCGTCACGCCTACCCGCGAGCTGGCCGAACAAATCCACGAGACTATCCGCATCTTCGCCACCGGCACCGGGCTGCGTTCCGTTACGGTTTACGGCGGTGTGGGCGCCAATCCGCAGATCAAACTGCTGCGCTCCGGTGTCGAGATCGTCGTGGCCTGTCCCGGCCGCCTACTAGACCTCTCCAATCAGCGCGCCGCCAAGTTGAACGGCGTCGAGATTCTGGTGCTGGACGAAGGCGACCGCATGTTTGACATGGGCTTCTTGCCGGATGTGAAGCGCATCCTAAAACTGCTGCCTGCCCAACGCCAGAACATGCTCTTTTCCGCCACCTTCCCCAAAGAAGTGGAAGAGCTGGCCCGCCAAATGCTGCACAATCCCAAGCGCGTGGCCGTGGGCATCAGCGCGCCGGCGCACACGGTTTCGCACGCGCTGTATCCGGTGGCCGCGGCTTCCAAGACCCAATTCTTGATCGAATTGCTGAAGCGCACCGACACGGGTTCTGTGCTGGTCTTTACCCGCACTAAGCACCGTGCCCAAAAAGTGGCCCGGCAAATCGAAAACGAGGGCTTTACGGTCACCAGTTTGCACGGCAACCGCAGCCAGGGCCAGCGCCAAAGCGCGCTGAAGGGCTTCCGCGATGGCCGCTTCCAGATCATGGTAGCCACCGACATCGCCGCCCGCGGCCTGGACGTCGAGAACATCTCGCATGTCATCAACTATGACATGCCGGATACCACCGATGCCTACATCCATCGCATTGGCCGCACCGGCCGCGCCGAGCGCTCCGGTGACGCTTTTACGCTGGTGACCCAAGAGGATGACAGCACGCTTCGCGCCCTCGAGCGCGTGATGGGCAAGAAGATCGAGCGCCGCACGCTGGAAGGTTTCGATTACCGCAGCGCGTCGTCTGCACCGCCGGCACGGGAACGCGTCTTCACTCCGCGGCCATTCCGAGCGCGCCGCGGCGACGGTTATGCCAAGCGCCTGGCGTCTTATCGCTAACGTTTCAAAAGTTAAATAAAAACGCGGAGCAGAGCTCCGCGTTTTTATTTGGTGGAATGGCTATTCGTAACGCAGCGCTTCCACCACTTGCAGCTTGGTTGCCTGGCGGGCCGGGATGATCGCCGCTACGAGGCCGAAGACGATGCCCGCCGCGATGGCCAGCAGGATGCCGCTGGCCGGGAAGGCGAACACCGTGGGGAAGCCGGCGGAGCCGATGGCCTGCACGGCCAGATAGCCCAGGTAGATCCCGGTTAAGATGCCGAGCAGCGTGCCGATGCCAGAAAGGATCAGCGCCTCGGCCAGGATCACCGCACGTACCTGCTTGCGAGTAGCGCCGATGGCGCGCAGCATGCCGATCTCGCGCGTGCGCTCGATAACGCCGATGGCCAGCGTATTCACCATGGCGATCAACGAAGGGATAGCCAGGAAAAGTACTATGGCTGTGAGACCGCTGAACGCTGCTTGGAACAGCTCCAGGTTCTGGTCGATGTAGGCTTTCCCGTCCACCAGACGGAACTGCGGATAGGCGTTCAGGAGATCATCGAAGCGGGCTTCCACCGCGTTGCGGTCGGCGCCGGGATGCAAGTCAACTAAGAACATCAAGTCCTGACTGACGCCGAAGTCTGCCGCCAGATTGGCCTGAGAGATGGTGGCAGTAGGGATCTTTGCGCTCAGGAAGTCAGTGGCGACCCCCACTACTGAATAAGTCTGTGGCCCTTGGGGTGAACGAAGGTCAATGGATTCGCCAAGGTTTACCCCGGTCAAGGCAGCCATGACCCCGTTGATGATCACGGCCCGCCCATCACCCAGTTTTTCGTAGGCCGAGGTCTCATCCCCCGCGGAGAAATACAAGCCGCTCACCTGAGGGAAGGTGACAGGATCGATCCCCATCAGTTCCACCACAGTGCCGTCCATCAAAACCGGGGCAAAGCGGAAGGTGCTGACTACGTCTACCCCTTCTACTGCGCTGAATTCCTGGCGCAGGGTTTGGGTTGCGCCTACGTTGAGGCCCCAGGTGGCGACCGATGGCGGCAGGAATAGAAAATCCGCCCCCAACGATTTCTCCAAAATCTGGGTGAAGCCGATCTGCAGGCTAGAGACCAGCGCGGCGGCCATCACCACGATCGCCAGAGCGATCAAGGTTGTGCTGGCCGTAGTGGCGGCGCGGGAGGGTTGCCGGGAGAGATTGCCTTCGGCCAGTTGGGCCGTGCCACTGCGGGCATACACTTTTGCCAGAATGGCACTGAACATGTTGGCGATGGGAGTGACCAACGCGGGCGTCACCAAAAACAGGCCGGCGATGAACAATAGTCCTCCCATACTCAGCAGATCGATGTCCTGGCTAAGCAGTAGAGATAACGCCGCGGCGATCATAGCCGCACCACTCCAAAAGCCGAGGCCGGCCATACGGCGAATAGAGACCTTGCCCAAGGTAGGGCGCAGCGCCTCCAATGGCGTCACGCGGCCGGCGGATAGTGCGGGCAGGATGCCTGCCACGAGTGTGATTCCCAATCCGATGGCAATGCTGCTAAGGAGCAGTTCCAGGGAGATGACAGGCCCACCCACCTGCAGGTTGATGAATTGTCGCAGGAACGGGGTTATGGCGGATATGGCAATACCGGCCAGGACGTAACCAAGCAGCATGCCGATGGCGGTACCAATGATGCCTTGCAGCATACTTTCGCTCAGGATGATGCCGATGATGGTGCCGCGCGTGGCGCCCAGAATGCGCAGCATGCCGATATCCCGGCGTCGCTCTGCCACCACCGTGCGGAAGGTGTTGAAAATGATGAAGGCACCCATGAGTAAGGCCAGCCCGCCTAGCAGACTGAAGATGACCTGTGCCAACTCCAGAGTGATCAGGAACTGTGAATTGCTCGACAGAGTGCCGACTTGGTAACTTTCCCCCATGGCGCTAAGGATGTCGTTCTCGATGGCGCTCCGTTCGGCATTGCTCACGTTGCCGAAGTTGGCTTCGATGGCATTGACCTGGTTCGGCAGGCCCAACATTTGTTGGGCTTGACCCAGCGTCACCATGACGACTTCGTTGCCGACCGCGGCGGGCAGGAGGCCGGCAACATTGAGGGTTGTTTCTCCGGTGGCCACAGGCAATGTGAAGGAATCACCCACGCCTACTTTCAGAGCGTCCGCCAGGCTTTCGCTGATCACGGCAGCATTGCTGTCTCCAGCTTCGAGGAAGCGACCTGCCTGAAGCGAGTAAGCGTGCATCGTCGTTGCCTGCGAAAGGTCGAGCCCGGTAAGAGTGATCAGTGTGACCTGGTCGGGCTGGTTGGGATCCCGGTCGAAGTAGTCAACAGGCAAGTTGACAGGGCGGCTGAGGTATCCATTGATGGCGATTACTCCATCGATGGCGGCCACGCGCGCCGCTTCGGTCTGGTCGAAAGGTTCGGAGGTCTTCAGGGTGATAGTGGCGTCCACCTCGCCTATGGCGGCCTTCACGTTAGCTTGGAAAGCCTCCACCAGCGCGGGCATCATGCTATTCATGCCGAACAACACCAGCACGCCGAACACAATGGCCAGCGTGGTCAAAACCGTGCGTAGTTTTCGCCCGGCTAAATAACGTAGGGCTAAAGTAAATTGCATTTTCATAGTTGCATCCTAGTTGCTAAAGCTGCTCATCTTCTTGGCAACCACTTCAGCGTTCTTTTTGTTCTTGGGTTCCAAGATGGTTTCGTCCACGATGCTGCCGTCCTTGAGGAAGATGATGCGGTCGGCATGGGCAGCGATGCGCGGGTCGTGGGTTACCACCACCACTGCGCGCCCCCACTCGTTGGCCACCTGACGCAGCAGCCCGGCGATCTCATCGGAAGAGCGCGTGTCCAGATTGCCGGTGGGTTCATCGGCCAGTAGCAGCGCCGGGTCCGTGGTGAGGGCGCGGGCAATAGCCACGCGCTGCTGCTCACCGCCGGAAAGTTGGTCGGGCCGGTGATGCTGCCTGCCGGCCAGGCCAACTTTGCCCAACCATTCGGATGCCTTCTTCCTGGCTTGCGACTGCGGAGCGCCATCCAGAGTGGTGGGCAGGGCGGCGTTCTCTACCGCGTCCAGCACCGGGATAAGGTTGAAGAATTGGAAGACAAAGCCGATCTTGCGACGGCGCAGTTCGGTGAGCTGGTTATCGTTCAGGTCAGTGAGCTTGCGGCCGTCGATAGTCACGTGGCCTTTGCTGGGCCGGTCCAGGCCGCCGAGCAAATGCAGCAGGGTGGACTTGCCGCAGCCGCTGGGGCCCATCACGGCCACGAACTCGCCGGGGTTGATCTCCAGCGAAACGTTATTGAGCGCGGTCACGGCCACGGGGCCGGTGCCGTACACTTTGCTCAGGTTGGTTGCCGATACTAGATTCATGGTTCTCCCTTCTCTCTCAATCCGCCCTTGGGCGGGTTGTTTACTATCTCGCTAGCCCTGCTTCCGCGGCCTACCCCTGGGCCGGATTTCCGGCTGCGGCACCGGCTGTTTGCGAATATCGTCCAGTCGGGCTTCCAGCAGGTCCAGCCATTTCAGGTCCGCCTCCAGGTGCATGATCATCTTGTCCAGTAAGAAGATCTGGGCCAACTCGGACTTGGGGTTGGCTGCATTGCGCCGGTTGGTCAGGTCATGCAGCTCCTTGTAGAGTACGCTGCGCTGGGCGCGCAGGACCTGATACGGGTCTGCCTTCTCGTCGTCGATGCTGAGCATCAGCTTGATGAAGAATTCATCGCGCTGGTGTTCACCTTCCACGCCGCAAGCGAACCAGGTGCTCAGTTCGCTGCGGCCCTGCGGGGTGATCCCGTAGATTCGTTTTTCAGGGCCGCCATCCTGGCCCAACTCTTCCTCGGCCACCAGCCCGCTTTCTTCCAGGCGGGTGAGGGTGGTGTAGATCTGGGCTGGCTTCACGTCCCAGATCCCCTCACCGCCAACAAGGGCTTCGAAGGCGGCGCGCAGCTCGTACCCATGGCGCGGGTGCTGTGCTAGTAAACCGAGGATGGCGTTGCGGACTGACAAGCTTTTATTACTCTACAAGTTAGTACTTTCACAGGAAAATATATAACAGGTTACTAGTTTTGTCAACTGCTATTTTTATTTTTTGGAGGGGTTTTAGCAACGAATTTATCACCCTGGTTCAATCCTGACTTCTTGGTGGTTTGTTCCAGAGTCCACATGCAGGTCTAGATGCGGTAGGCGGCTGCGGCTACTATGGTGGCGGTGCAAGGGCCAAAATCCCAGGCACAATTTTTATTTAGGAGAATCGATGCTGCCTTCGTTTTTGCTCGCCTTACGTGAAGGATTGGAGATCGCCCTGATTGTGGGCATCCTGTTCGGCGCCTTGCACCAATTCAAGCGTACGGATCTTTTTTCAACGATACGCCTGGGAGTAGCCGGGGCCGTTCTGGTCAGCTTGTTGGCTGCTGCTTTGCTGAACCTATTTGGAGCCTCGTTACAGGGAAGGTCTGAGGCGATCTTCGAAGGGGTAATGATGTGGACCGCGGCCGGGGTCCTCACCTGGATGATCCTGTGGATGCAATCGCGCGCTGGCCGGATCAAAGAACTACTCCAAAAGGAAGTCGGGGCAGCCAGCCGTTTGGGCAAGCTGCCCCTCTTTTTAGTGGCCTTCATTGCCGTTTTGCGGGAGGGGATTGAGATGGCGCTCTTCCTCACCGCCTCAGTTTTCGCCAGTAATATGGCGCAGACCTTGGTTGGGGCGGCGGTTGGGATCGCTGCAGCCGTTTTGATCGGCTGGGGGATCTTCCGTGCTTCGATTCAGTTGAACATCAAACGCTTTTTCCGGGTAACCAGTTTTCTATTGATCTTCTTCGCAGCCGGTCTGGTGGCCCACGGCATGCACGAGTTCAATGAAGCCAGTCTGATCCCCGGGGTTGTCGAGCACGTGTGGGACGTGAACGGGATTTTGGATGAGAATTCAATTCCCGGCCAGATCCTGAAAACCCTCTTCGGCTACAATGGCAACCCTTCTCTCACAGAGTTGATCGGCTACGCGCTTTATTTCGTCGCGCTGTATTTGGCCATAGGTCGGAGGCCGCTGCCTGTCGCTATGAGCCAGGAAGCCTCCGCTTAATTTCCAGTGTGGTGCTAAAGAAGGGCGAGCTCGGCTGGTTCTTCTTTTTATTCTTAAGCCACACCCGTAAAAGCTGACTTCTTTTGGCAGTGTCCGGACACCACCCTTCTTTT
>JBBEBI010000051.1:0-15793 GCA_040882365.1 Anaerolineales bacterium | reverse complement strand
CCCAAAGGAAGAAGAGCCCGCCGACGGCGTAATTGTTGTGCCAGGCCAATTCGATACGGGGTGCTTCCTCGGGAGTGACCATCTCGCCCAGCCCGACGAAAACCCGGTCTTCGCCGTATTGCTCGGCCTTCAAGGGCGGCTCGCCGGCCACCGGAAGGATGCCCTTGCCTTGCTTGCCTGTGCTCTCGGCGATCAACTGCTCGGCCCAGTCAGCAAAGCTCGCCAGGCGCTGAGGCAGCGCAAAGGTGACCTTATCCCGGCCCTTGAGTGCCAGAGTCCCCAGAGCCAGTCCGAGCAGTGCACCCGCGTTTTCCTGCGGGTTTTTGCTTTGGCAGTGCCCCATCATCTGCTCAGCTTTTTTCAATAACCGCTCCAGATCGACGCCCACCAGGGCAGCCGGCACCAATCCGAAATGCGAGAGGGCCGAGTAGCGTCCGCCGATATGGGGGTCGGCAAGAAATACGCGCCGAAAGCCATATTGCTCACCGGTCTTGGCTAACCCGCTGCCGGGATCCGTGATGGCGATGAAGTGCTTGCCGACCTGTTCACTTCCAAGCTTTTCCTTCACAAGATTATAGAAATACTTGAAGAAGGAGGAAGTCTCCACTGTTCCACCGGATTTGCTGGAGACGATGTAAAGAGTAGCGTTGGGGTTGTGCCGAAGGGCTTTGGCGCGCAGGGCGTCTGGATCCGTGGAGTCTAAGACGCTCAATTTCATTTCGGTTTCGCTGCCAAACATCTTGCCAAATAATTCGGGAGCAAGGCTGGAGCCGCCCATGCCAAGTAGCAGGGCACTCGTCATCCCCGCGTTCCTTACTTCCGCTGTGAAGGTGAGCAACGAGGGAACTTCTGCTCGCATGCGCCTGGCGATATCCAGCCAACCGAGGCGGTTGCTGATCTCCGTAGGGGAAGGATTCCAAACGGTGTGGTCACGTGCCCAGATCCTCTCGATCAGTTGAGCAGATTCAGCCCTATGGATTGCAGCTTCGACTTCAGCGAAATAATCTCCAAGGTTAATTCGCAGGCCCTTGGCCTTTAGTTCGCCGGACATAGCTGTTCGATTGTATCAGCGCGCCGCTTGAGCAAGCAGCAGGCTGCGGCCGGCCTTGCCGCGCGTTTCCAGGCAGCCCATCTTGCGCAGGCAATAACTCATGCGCGTGCTGACCCAGAGCGGCGCACCCAGCGCCTCCGCAAGGTGGCGATGCGTGAACGGTTGTTGCAATCCGGCCGGGATCAGCGCTGAATAATCGCTCAGGGTATCGAATTCCACGCTGCCACGCACTTCCACGAGCCGCTTGTCGGCGATGCTCCAATGCCGGCGGCGCCAGGAACCGCGCCCATCATCCCGCCAGATCTCCTCCTGTTGGGTAAGTAGGACCAGGAGTCGGAAGTTCGGGTGGCAAGCGATATCGGGGATGTAAAGGAGTTCTTCGAAGAGATGCTCAACTCGACCGCGCTTGGGGGATTTTCGCCGCGCAACCTGCCGGCCGCGTTTGGTTTGACGCAAGATCCATTTAGTTTCGGCAATAGGGTAGACAAGCAGAACCTGGTGATTCTGCAGCAACCTGCCCAGCTTCGTGCGTAACTTGATAAAGCTGCCCGTTTGCACTTCGATGAGCAGGTCGCCGCGAACGATATCGATGTGATAGCCTTCGACCTTCTGCTCGAAGGTATCGCCGGGTTTACCCAGCCAGGTTTTGAGAGCCGCATGGAGTTGTTGCTCGCGCAGGGTCCCGATCGTTTTTGTCGTCATTGTTTAACTTTGAGCTTGCTGGCCTTGCCCACAGCGGTTGCGCCATAGCGCGCCTGCAGTGCTTCAATGGCCTCTTGCAAGCGTTCCTGTTTTTCCGCGCTTTTGGGATTCCAGTCCCACAGGATCAACTGGCGGCCGGGCGGCCCCAAATTGCTAACACCGACGCCCAGCAGACGGACTTTGCGGCCGCGCTTCCACTGCTTACTGAATATGTCCAGCGCCATGGTTTCGATTTGGCGGGCGTCGTCCGTTGGTTTAGGCAGCGTCTCTTGGCGCGTGATAGTAGTGAAATCAGGCCAGCGCAGCTTCAGCTTTACGGTGCTGCCGTAGAGCTCCAGATGGCGCAGCCGCCGGGCGATGGCTTGCGCTTGTTCGTGGATCACCCCCCGAAGATGCTTCTCGTCATCTGTGTCTCGGGAGAAGGTCTCTTCGTGGCTTACCGACTTGGTCTCGTGCGAGACGTGAACGGGACTGGTATCGATACCTTGGGCGCGGCGGTGGACATCGCTGCCAATCTGGCCGAAGAGGCGCTCCAGTTCACGCAAGGGGTACGCGGCAATATCTCCGATTATATGGATACCGAGCTGGGCCAGCTTCTCGGCTGTCTTCGGGCCCACTCCCCATAGGGCGTCTGTGGGCAGGAGAGCCAGGAAAGCGGCCTCCTCGCCGGGGGGCACGACTTGAATGGCGCTCGGGTAGTCATCCGTTTGACTGGAAGCTTTGCCCACATTGGTGGCAACCTTGGCTACTAGCTTGTTGGTTGCCACTCCAAAAGAGGCCGGCAACCCCAAATTCTGACGGATCTGGGACTGGATCTTCATGGCGTAAAGGACGGGCTTTGCCGATTGATGACTGAGATCGATGAAAGCTTCATCAATGGAAATGGGCTGGACGAGCGGAGAATACGAATTCAGCACGTCCATAACTTGCTCTGAGAAGCGAATGTAATCCTTGAAATGATGCCGGACGGAAATGAGTTGAGGGCAAAGCCTCACAGCCCTGGCCATGGGCATGGCCGAGCGGATGCCGTATTTGCGAGCTGCGTAAGAACAGGAGGCGACAACGCCGCGATGGTCGGGCGCGCCGCCTACAGCAAAAGGCTTGTGGCGCAATGATGGATCACGCAACTCTTCTACAGCGCAAAAGAACGCGTCAAGATCGATGTGAATTATTTTACGGGGAAGAGGGAGTGCTTTACCCATATATGACCATGCTGCGTATAGCCACGAGGAAAGATTAGATAATTCCTCGTTCTTTTAATCCCTCGATCCGAGAATCGTCGTATCCGACGATTTCTTTGAGAATTTCTGAAGTATGCTGGCCAAGCATAGGCGGTGGATAGCGCAGGAAAGTAGGTTGCGTAGGAATGTTCAGGGGTGAAGCAAGCATTTTTACCCTCTCACCCCCGGATTGCTGCACCACACTCACCATTTTCCGCGCCTGAGTTTGGGATAGCGCCAAGGCCTTGTTGATGCTATTGATCGGGGCGGCTGGGACTGTGGCAGCCTCACAGATTTCCAACCATTCCTCGATTGTTTTCCTGGCGAAAAGCTCACCTAGAGCCACGATCAGTTCACCGCGGTTGGCTACGCGTTGGGGATTGGTCCGGAAACGCTCGTCCATAGCCCAATCCTCGTGGTCGATCTGCTTGCAGAAACGGCTCCACTGCAGGTCGTTGCCAGCCGCAAAGGCAAAGTAGCCATCCTTGGCAGCAAATATCTGGTAGGGGACGATGTTGGGGTGGGCATTGCCATAACGCTTCGGCGCTTTACCGGAAACCAGGTAATTGCTTGCCACGTAAGTCAGAGTCGCCAGCTGAGAATCGAGCAGCGAAATATCGATGCGTTGCCCCGTTTTCTGGCGCTCGCGCGCGAAAAGCGCGGCAACGATTGCATTGCACGCATTTTGTCCGGCCAGTATGTCGACAATTGCGACACCTACTCGCATCGGCTCGCCATTTTCCTCGCCGGTGATGCTCATCAGACCACCGAGCGCTTGAGTGATGAAATCGTATCCTGGACGGTCTTTGTAGGGACCCGTGTAACCGAAACCCGTAATAGTGCAATAGATCAGATCTGGGCGCAGCCGCTTTAGCTCGTCCCAGCCCAGGCCCATCCGGTCCAGGGTGCCCGTTTTAAAGTTCTCCACCAGCACATCGCTCCGGTGCACCAGTTCGCGCAAGACTAGGCGGCCATCCTCAGTGCGCAAGTTTAGGGTCAGGCTGCGTTTGTTGCGGTTGGCGGAGAGAAAGTAGGCCGAAAGGCCATTGTTGATAAAGGGCGGCCCCCATTGGCGCGTGTCATCGCCCTTGCCAGGTTCCTCGACCTTGATAATGTCAGCCCCCAGATCCCCCAAGACCATGGTGCAGTAGGGGCCAGCCAGAACGCGGGTCAGGTCGAGAACGCGAACGCCCTGCAACAACCCCTTAGGGTTATCAGCCATGAATCACCTCGCGGAAATCATTATAGTTCAAATATTCTATATTTCAGGCGCATCAGGCACAAAAAGCCGTGTTCTATCTCTAAATCGCTTCAGAGGTGCTGCAAGGAGGTGCCTGGCCCACAAGAGAAATCCAGTATTTCGCCAAAACTACGATTTAGAGAGGAGATTCTTGATGGCAATATCCAAAATTACCGGTTACCTTCCCAATGAAACTGCCCCACTGGGCCAGCTAATTCTTCTTGGATTCCAGCACGTTTTGACGAAGTTCCCTGCCACCGTGTTCGTAGCCGCCTTCTGCGGCTTCCACATGGGTACAGTGTTGCTCGCCTCAGGTGTGTCACCATTGTGGCCTTGTTTCTTTCCAAGCGCGGGGTGGGCGCTTACATCCCCCTGTTCTACGGATCAGGTATCAGTCACATCGCCGCCTATATCACGATTCATCAGTCAGATGACCGGCTCCACACCCCAGTTCGGCGTGCCGGTGGCAGATGAGGTGCTCAGCACGCTGCAGGCTGGTATCGTGGTTACCGGCATCCTTAATATCATCGTTGGTTCCATCATCCGTTCGGTCGGAAAGCAGGCCATCGACCGCATCCTGCCCCCGATGATCACAGGCTTGGTGGCGGCGATCATCGGCTTCGGTTTGGCCTTCGCCGCCCCGGACTTGGCTAATGCGAAATGGGGGGTGGCTATTGTGACCTTGATGCTCACGGTGCTGTTCTCGGTCTATTGTTCGGAGTCATAGGCATGCAGGGTATTGCTTTGAGGCAGGAACATGAAGTGAACATGTTCGTCCCGCGTAACCTGGCCGTTGGCGCCGTGAGCATGGTCATCGGCATTGGTGGCAACATCGGGTACGGGGGTTTGCTTCCGATCCCTATCCTCACTGACGTGTTTCCGGAAGGCCTGCCAGCCATTGCCACGGCGGCGGTTGCCGGCATTCTGATGAATTTGATCTTCCTCGTCTTCGAACCTGAAGGAAGAAGATTCTCTCGTCGCGCAGCAAGGCCAGCGGTGCGCACTCGCCGAGCGCGCGGGGCGGCTTAGCCTTTCACTGCCACGAAAAAAGAGGAGCAGGTAACTGCTCCTCTTTTTGTCAGCGACAGCTAACTTATTTCTTTGTTCGCCTTGCTCAGAAATGAGTTTAACTTTGTCGCCGGTCGTCCTAACAACATTTCTAGAACGGCGGAATTCCCGGCAAATCCATGCTGGTCGTAATACTTAAACATTGCGCTGAGGGCTTGGATTGCGTAACCAGAATACCCAGCCTTCTTGGCATTTTCTATCCATTCTGCAAGCGGCTGCTGAACGGCGTGGACATCTCGCCCCAGAACCTGAGCCATCTCCGCCGCCATCGTGGCGGATCTCATTCGTTGGGGCCCAGCCAGCGGGTAAATGCCGCCCGCAGATCCGTACTCTAGCAACGCGGCCGCGGCTACTTGCGCCACGTCTCCCAAATCCACTGGGCTGAAGGCGGAGTCAACGCTATAGGGAACGCGGTATTCGCCCGTGGTGGTGATTGCTTCCCAATATGGAAGGATATTCTGCATATAACTGGCCGGTTGCAGGATGGTGAATTCCAACCCGCTCTGGATCAGGGCTTCCTCAACTTTCAGTTTTTGCCAATGGTGCGGCATGGCTTCGATTTGCGGATACAGCACCGAGTGATACACGATGCGGCGAACCCCCGCTTGCTTGGCAACAGTGATGGCATTCCTGGCCATCTCAAATTCCCGGGGATGAACGTTGGGACAGATCAAATAAACCGCGCCCACATCCGCGAAGGCGGCACTTAGCGAGCCCGCGTCAAGTAGATCGCCAAGCTGGGCTTGGCGGGCGCCAGCCTCAAGCACTTCGGTTTCTCGCTCCTGCCGGCGAATTAAGGCGCGCACTGTTGCGCCGCGCTGCTTTAGGGCGCAAAGCAAGGCCAAACCGGTTTTGCCTGCTGCTCCAGTAACCAGGATCATGCAGCTATTTTATTCGGCTTCGAGGATCTCCTTAACGAGACCCGGCCCGCGATAGATGAGGCCGGTATAAACCTGGACCAGGTTGGCGCCGGCGTTAACAGCCGCATCTGCATCCTGGCGACTCATAATGCCGCCAGCCGACACAATGGGGAGCTGGCCCTGCGTGCGAGCATATATGTGGCCCACCATCTTTAGCGAAAGCGCGGCCAGCGGGGCGCCGCTGAGGCCGCCCGCCTCGGCGGCGTGGTGCGAACGCAAAGGCGGCCGTCCGAGGGTGGTATTGGTGGCGATCACTCCATCGACCTTGTTTTGTAGGATGACATCCAAGGCCTTATCTAGCTGCGCTTCGTTCAGATCGGGCGAGAGTTTTACAAGCAGTGGTTTCTCTCTGCGGGGGGCGACCGCTTTGAGCAACGCGTCCAGTTGCTTACCCCCCTGTAAAAGGCGCAGGCCCGGTGTGTTGGGCGAGCTCACATTGATGGTCAGATAATCGGCCAGCGATGAAAATATGGCTATCAAAGCCGCGTAATCAGAAGCGGCCTGTTCCAATGACGTGTCCTTATTGATCCCCAGATTTACGCCGAGCACCAGGCTGCTCCCGCGGCGGCCGCGCAGGCGCCTGGCCACAAAATCGGCACCGCGGCTGGGGAAACCCAACCGATTGATCAAGGCGTTGTCGGCGACCAAGCGGAATAACCTCTGGCGCTGATTGCCGGGTTGGGGTCGCGGAGTAACCGTTCCGATCTCTATGTGCCCGAAACCCAGGCAGGCCAACCCGCGCCAGGCCAGGCCATCCTTATCGTAGCCAGCCGCCAGGCCTACGCGATTGGGGAAGCGCAGTCCAAACAGGTCTACAGGAGCTTCAGGCGCCCTGTAAAGCCTCTGAATGAGGCGAGCCAGGGGCGGAATAGCCCCAACCAGTTGAAGCAGGCGCAGGGTCGCGGCGTGGGCGCGCTCGGGATCCAGGCTGAACAGCAAAGGGCGGAGAAGCCGATACATCAGCTTTGCTGCAGGAAAGAAAGCGTTGTCATGTGTTGTTCGCGGGTTATGGCCCTAGTGTCGTGCCAATGCCGCAATAGATCAGCAAGATTAAGCGCAGAAAGGAGGGTCAGGCCGCGCATGGCAAAGGCATCGGAGCCTGGCGTTTGGCGGTCAATCAACACAACAATGTCGCGAACTTCCAGGCCAGCGGCTTTAAGCTTCTCGATGCCTTCGAATTTGCTTTCGCCGGTTGTGACCAGATCGTCGATAACCACAGCTGTCTCCCCCGCTTCGTATACGCCCTCGATGGCCGATTTGGTCCCATAATCCTTTGTCTCTTTGCGCGGGTACACTAGTGGCCATCCCGTCTGAAGGGAAATGGCCGCGGCAATGGGTAAGGCCGCGTAAGGTAAGGCGGCCAGTCTGTCGAATTTTAGGGGGCGAAGCAAAGGCAAGTAAGCCGCGGCGGCGCGGGCCACCGCGGCCGGATCGCCTACCAGGCGGCGCAGGTCGAGGTAAATGGGGGAGACTATGCCCGATCTGAGCTTGAACTGGCCAAATTGCACACACCCTAGGCGCAGCAAGTCGTCCGCCAATCGGGCATGCTGGAACGCGGCCTTGGCGGGACGTGGCTTTTTTCTCGCTTCGTTGATGGCATCGCGAAAGTCGCGCGCAGTCTGGGCCGGATCGTCGGCTGTGCTAACGGCGCGCGAAATCGGCATCAGCATGCCCAAGCCATCGGTGCGAAGGCCGGCAGCCACGCCGGCACCCAGATCGCCACCCTGGATCCCGATGCCAGGCGCCAGGAACCATAAGTCAGGTAGCTCGGCGCGTAATTCAGCAAGCACCTTGGGGTACGTAGCGCCAACCACCAACCCGATGTTCCCATTGGAATTCCACGTCTGTGCCAAGCGAGCAATGTGTATATATAGTGGGTTCTCTCGGACCGACAAATCCTGCAGGTCGGCCGCGCCCGGATTGGAGGTCTTGCAAAGAAGGAACACACCCTTGGCCGGATCAGCAATGAACGGCGCCACGGAGTCCTGGCCGAGATAAGGACTTACAGTTATGGCATGCGCGCCCAACTCTTTGAAAGCTGCGTGGGCATAAGCTTGAGAGGTAGAACCGATATCGCCGCGTTTGGCATCCAGGATCACCGGGATGCCCCGGGGAACGGCGCGGATCACTTCTTTGAGGACTTGAATTCCCTCCGCGCCGAAGACTTCGAAGAACGCGCTGTTGGGCTTGAAGGCCGCCGCGAATGGGGCGGTGGCTTCGATGAGGCCCAGGCAAAAGCCGCGAACTGCGCCGGGGTTGGCTTCCGGCAGCTGATCCGTATGCGGGTCGAGCCCGATACAAAGCAGCGAGTCGATTTCCCTAACGCGCTGCTCGAGGAATTCAAAAAACGATGGAGGCACTAAGCCTTTCCCAGCACCAGGGCAAGCAACGCCATACGCGTATAAAGGCCATACTCCATTTGGCGGAAATATGCAGCGCGCGGGTCCTCATCTACCTCAAGAGCGATCTCTCCTACTCGAGGCAGCGGATGCATGACGATCATTTTTTGCTTGGCCAGCTTAAGAGTATCGTTATTGATCACATACAGGCCCTTAACTCTTTCATATTCCCTTTCGTCGCTAAATCTTTCCTTCTGCACACGCGTCACATAAAGGACGTCTGTGTCGGCAATCACCGCGTCCAGGTCTGTGAAGGCGTGCTGGTGCATGCCTTTATCGGCCAGCTCTGAAATGATTTCAGCAGGCATCTCCAGTACCTCAGGCGAGACGTAATTCAGCTTGGCGTTGAAGAGGGAAAGCAGGCGGGAAAGTGAATGCACCGTGCGACCATTCTTCAGGTCGCCGAGCATGGTGACGGTCAAGCCTTCGGCGCTGCCGAGTTCCTCAATGATGGTAAACAAATCCAGCAAGGCCTGGGTGGGATGCTCGCCAATGCCGTCGCCGGCATTGATGATGGGCTTGCGCGCGTATTGGGCGGCCAGGGCGGAGGCGCCCACTTCCGGGTGGCGCAATACAATGACATCGGCGTAGCATTCCAATGTCCGCACCGTATCGGGGAGCGATTCGCCCTTGGAAACGGATGAATAGCGCACTTCGTTGATGGGAATTACCGAGCCGCCGAGACGTTCCATGGCAGCCGTAAAGGATGACGACGTGCGCGTGGATGGCTCATAAAAAAGATTCGCCAGGATCTTGCCTTTCAGCAAATCGAAGCTTCCTACGCGGGCGACCATCTCGCGCATCTCGTGTGCCACTTCGTGAATGTAATTCACGTCCTGGCGCGAGAATTGCTTTACGGAAAGAATATCTTTCCCATAGAAAGGCGAGCTGCGTTGGTCGCCAAAGGGGAGATGAGTACTGCCAATCGATTTATGGTTTGCCAGGGTTGCCATGGTAATTCCTCCGTTTCTAATACGGCCTCACGTTTCTTCCAAAACCTGGCGCGGCGAGCACGCGGCCGTGTTCTAATGCGACTTGGCCGCGCAACACCACGCGCTCCACGCGGCCGGTGACTTGCCAACCTTCGAAGGGCGTCCATCCGCAACGGGTGTGTTGGTTGGCGGCCCGGACCTCGTAAGTTGCATCCAGATCTACTTCGATGTAGGTGTCGGGCTGCTCCGGCAGGCCGAAGATTTTGCGCGGATTGGTGTGCAAGCGAAGCAGCAAATCCTCCAGCGTAAGTCTACGCTCCTTGACCGCGGTGAGAAGCAAAGGAAAGATGGTTTCCAAGCCTGGAAATCCAGGCGGTGGATTCTGACCTTCCTTTTCGGCGAGCGTATGCGGGGCATGGTCTGTGGCAAAGCAGTCAATCACATCCAGGTTTTCCCACAGGGCCTCGCGATCTGCCTCGGTCGCCAGGCTCGGGCGAACTTCGCTGCGGCCAGCGCCTAATGCGGGGATGTCGTCTTGGCAAAGGAAGAGGTGATGAGGGGTGACCTCGCAGGTAATCTGCAGCCCTTTCTCTTTGGCCGCGCGGATTAGCCGTATTTCTTCACACCGCGAGACATGGCAGATGTGGATGGATCGCTTGAAGATGTCCGCGAACAGGATGGCTGCCGCCATGGTTTTTCCTTCGGCGTGGACGCACAGAGGAAAATCCGTTGGCCAGTTGGCAAAGTGCGGCATCCAGGACGTCATATCATCCAGTTTGAGATTGCCATAAGTCTGGTCTAGGTACATTTTCAAACCGGCGGCTTTGCCCGCCAAGGTGGGTGCTGCATCAGAGTTAGTAAGGCCCGCTCCTATGTATTGCGCATAGTCACAGTGGGCCTTGGCTTGGGCCGCGCGTAATGAGGTCTTCAAAGTCTCATCGCCTGTGATCGCCGGGTTCGTATTTGGCATGGCCAATACGGTGGTGAAGCCTCCCGCCAGCGCGGCAGAGGTGCCGGAGTCCCAATCTTCTTTATGCGTCGCGCCCGGTTCGCGCAAATGCACATGAACATCGGTGAGGCCGGGGACTCGGGTCAGCATTGGCAACCAGGCATAAAAAAAGCGCCCAAGAGAATGAGACTCTTGGGCGCGGGGGGTTGGAAATTGAGCCTATCAACTACAAGCATATCCCATTTATTTTATGTAAATTCTTATTTTCGTCAAGCTTTGTCTAGACAGTCTTTTTAATTACACCCAGGAATCCGCCTAAGGCATCCGCACCCGATGTGTGCCCGGTCGGCAGGATGCTCATTGCTGCGATTTGCACAGCCTGCGTGTCACCGACGGTTATTGCATTGACAAGTTCATGCCAGGGCGCGGCAGCCTCGCCGGCGGCTCCCGCCGTAAGCCAGGCCGCGGCAAGAGCGTGAGTCCGCGGGGCCGCTGTCCTCACGATGGCGGCGCTGAGTTGCATGGCCCTTTCTGGTGTCTTGACGGCCCAGATCCCGAGCAGGACTCCCAGGAGGAGATCATCCCCGGCTGGTGTCAGGCCAGGCCCGAGGCCGGCTAAGCCCTTGGCCGCCAGGGTCAGCGCTTCCAAATCACTTTGCTGGATTCCAGAGAGGAGCAGTGGGATATTCTGTTCCGCTGCCTGCAGGATGCGCGCGGGCAATGGGGAATTGGCCGTCGGGTCCAGGATTAGCTGGGCGAAACTATCTACTTCTGCGTGCTCCCTAAGCAAATCGGTAATTAGCTGCGCGGCGAGTTTGAGGTTGGCGGGCTGGCGGCGAGCCGCATCCCAGTCTGGCCTCGGTTCCCAAAGCGTCGCACTCTCGGCATCGATGAGCCAATCGTCCAGCCAGAAGCCATTTTCGAAGGCCAGCAGGCTCACCCCCACCTGGATATTGTCCGGAAAAGGACCTTCCGCCATCAACAAAGAAAAGGGACCATTGCCTATGGAGTTTTCGACAAGCGAGAGCACATCGCCTTCTTGATTGACGAAGTTGATCACGCGCTCAAAGGCATAAAGGACGTGGGCCTGCCGCGCCTCTTTCAGCCAATTTTTCGCCCGCGGTGCCATGCATGCCACGCGCAAACGGCGGGCAGAACTTTTCATTCAGCTAGGATATCAGATTGAGGACGAAGCTAGTTCGCTGCCTTGTGCTGATTGACCAATTCCCAAAGCCGGTTTGGACTCAGCGGGATCTCTCTTAATTCTAGGCCTTCGATGCCAAGAGCATCCTCGATAGCCTGCGCGAACAGCGGGCCGACCGGAATGGCGCCTGCTTCGCCTGCGCCTTTGACCCCCAGCGGATTGAGCGGGGACGCGGTGGCCTGATGGCCGATCTCGATGCGCGGCACATCGTTGGCACCGGGCAGTAGATAGTCCATGAATGATGCGTTCACGATCTGGCCCATGTCATCGAACATGAGTTGCTCGTAGAAGGCGTTGCCGATGCCCTGAGCCACGCCGCCCTGGATCTGGCCATCGAGGATAAGCGGGTTGATGACGTTACCGCAATCGTGTACGGTGACGTACTTCTTGATCTCGAGCATCATCGTTTCTGGGTCGATTTCGATGATCATGGCGTGCACACCGGCGGCCGTGGCACCCATTTCCGGGCCGAAATAATCGGTAGCCTCCAAGCCGGGTTCGGTGCCGGGTTTGACCGCGCCGCGCATCGGGTTGGCCTTTTGCGCCAGGGTGCCCAGCGAGATGGCCGTCTCCGGTGCGCCGAGAATTTGGACCTTGCCATTCACTAACTCGAGTTTGTCGGCGGTGACCTCGCCTTCGAACTCTTCTATCGCTTTGGCCAAAATCTTTTTACGCACGCTGATTGCTGCCGCATTGATGGCATTCCCGGCCACCACCGCGCCGCGGCTGGCAAAGGTACCCACTCCCCAATGGAACTGGTCGGTGTCGCCAGTGACTATGTCGATCTGGTCGACGGGCACGCCGAGCTGCTCGGCTACTATCTGGGCATAGCTGGTGAAATGGCCCTGACCTTGGGTGCCGATGCCCGTAGCCACGCTGACGCGGCCGTTGGCCTGCACCTGGATGCGGGCGCCCTCGTAGGGGCCGATGCCGGTGCCCTCGACGTAGCACACAAAGCCGAGCCCAAGCTTCTTGCCTTCTCTCTCGGCTTTAGGTTTGAGCTCTTTGTAAAACTTGTCATACTCGATCATCTTTAGCGCTTTGTCGAGCAGCGGTTCGTAGTTGCCACTGTCGTAAGTGAGCTCGCTAAAGTCCTGATAAATGATCTGATGCTTGTGCGGGAATTGGTCAGGGGGGATCAGATTCTTACGGCGCAATTCCACCTTATCCATACTCAGCTCTTTTGCGGCCGCGTCCATTAAGCGTTCCATGACGTAAATACCGTGTTGGCGGCCGGCACCGCGGTAGGGGCTGACCATAGGCTTGTTGGTGAAAACCGCGGTGAATTCGCTGTAATAGTTGGGGATCAGATACATGTTGAGCAAGGTACACTGCGTATTGATCGGCACGGTAAGCCCGTAGGGATCGTAGGCGCCGTTATCGTGCCAGAACACATCCCTGACGCCGAGGATGGTGCCATCCTGGGTAAGCGCCATCTCGGCCTCGTGGAATTGGCCGCGCTCTTGCGTGGTGGCGTAGAAATTCTCGGAGCGGTCTTCGATCCATTTGACGGGCCGGTTGATTTGCATCGAGATCCACGGCAGCAGCATCTCCTCCGGGTAGAACATCAAGATTTTGGGTCCGAAACCGCCGCCGATGAACGGGGCGATCAAGCGCACCTGGTGCTCGGAGAGTCCCAGCATGCCGGCGATGCCGTTGCGGATGATGACCGGCGCCTGGGTCGTATCCCATATGGTGAGCTTGTCGGCTTTGGCATCCCAGGCGGCCACGATGCCGCGGTTCTCCATGGCGGCCGCGGTTCCCCGGTCATAGAAGAATTCGCGCTTGATGACAATATCCGCCCTGGCTTTCGCCTTCTCGTAGTCACCTTTGCGCTGCACGACATGCGCCGCGATATTGTTTTCCAGATCTTCGTGTAGCAATGTCGCATCTGCCGCCAGCGCCTTGCGCGGGTCGATATGGACAGGAAGCGCTTCGTAGTCCACGAGGATGCGGTTGACCGCGTCTTCGGCGATGTAACGAGTCTCGGCTACCACACACACTACTGGCTCGCCCACGTGCCTCACCTTGTCCTTGGCCAGAATCGGGTGGAGACGCTCATTGAAAACAGCATCTTTGATGGGAGGCAGGCCGACGTTGAGGATGCCGGTGCGCCAGTAGCTTCCCAGGTCCGCAGCCGTGTAGACGGCAAGGACGCCGGGCAATTCTTTGGCGGCGGTTACGTCGATCGACCTGATGTTTGCATGCGCGTAGGGACTGCGCACAAAGGCGACGTGCGCCATGCCCGGCAAATTGACATCATCCACGAATAGCGCGCGGCCGGTGAGCAGCCGCGGATCCTCGTTGCGTTTGATGCGTTCGCCGAAATAGCGCGTTGCCATATGGCTCGTTAGTTCTCGGTGAAGGCCACCGCGCGGCAGAAGGCGGCCTCGCCGCCCTTAAACATCCAGGGAAACGCGCCGAGCACGATGCGCTTGTTGTGCAAGGCCGGGTTGTTCATCTCGCCGCCCATATTCTCTACATGCACGCAGTCGTGGGGGAAGAGCGCGTTGTGGGTGAGCTGGTAGGCTTCGGGCGGGAACATTTCATCCACTTTTTTGGCCCCGCCGAATTTCTTTTCAACGATGGCGCGCACCTTGGCCCAATGCTCCAGGCCGCCTTTGCCCAGGAAGCGGCCGATGGGCAGGTTCATGGGATGGTCGGTGGAGATCATATCAACACCCCACAGGTGGACCTTCTTGTCGAGCAGCCATTCGCAGATGCTGTGGTGCGGGCCGGGGTGGCGCTGGATATAGCGCTCTTCGTCGGCGTCCTCGCTGAAGAAAGAATACTTCGACCAGCCGGTATGGATGAAGAGGATATCGCCGTTGTTGATCTTGGCCTTCTTCTCGATCATCTCCGGGGTGAACACGTCCAGGTCGTCGAGTTGGTCGCTCAGGTCCACGATCACGCCTTCGCCGTAAAGCCAATCGAGGGGCAACTGATCGATGGTCTTGCCTTTGGTCACGAAGTGGCGCGGCGCATCCAGGTGCGTACCCATGTGATTGGAGGTCTGGATGTATTGGGCATTGACGCCGTGTTCGGACTTGCGCTTGATGTATTTGACCTCGAACGGCGGGTAGAACGGCCAGAACGAGGCATCTTGGTTGAGGGGCTGGGACAGATCGTGGACTTTCATAGCTCTCCTAGAGTTGGTACTTTTTTGCATATGCTCTGATCGCATCTTCGAAGATCTTCATGGGCGGGCGCACCAGGCCCGCCCCGACCTGGCCGACGCCGGCTTCCTTGTGCGCGATGCCGGTGTTGATGCGCGGCGTAATGCCCAGTTCGACCACCTTGCGGATATCAATGCCGGTGGGTGTGCCGCGGAATTCCAATTGCGGAATGGTGAAGTGCTTATGCTCCGCCATGGTGATCTCGTACATCTCCAATGTGGCGTTGAGCGCGTCCTGTGGCGTGCCGCTGACGAACTGCACGATGGCGGGAGCGGCCGCCATGGCGAAGCCGCCAATGCCGGCAGTTTCGGTGATGGTGCTATCGCCGATATCGGGGTTCGCATCCTTGCTGGTGAAGCTGGGGAAGTAGAGCCCGTCCGGAATCCCTGCAGGAGCGGTGAACCAAGCCTCGCCCAGACCGCTGACGCGCAGGCCGAAGTCGGTGCCGTTGCGCGCCATGGTGGTCACCAGAGTGCTGCCCTCGATACCGTGGGCGGCATCGGCCATGGCCTTGCAGGAGGCCATGACCGGGTTGAGTACGCTGAGCGCGTTGTCACCAAGAGCCTTCAGGATTTCGGATTCCAGCGCGCTATCCTCGGCCACCTTGGCGATCCAGGGTGCCAGCTTGGCGGTGTAGATGATCGAACCGGCCTTGTTGCGGTTGTGGCCCTCGTCGCCCATATGCAGCGATTCGGAGAGCAGGGCACGGATATCCAGGCCACCGCTGGCTTCGATTGCCTTGGCCAGCACAGGCCCCATCTTGTCGTTCATCCATCTCAGCTTGGCGATGACTTCGTCGCTGAAAGCGCCGTAGCGCAGCACCTTGCCGTAGCCCTCGTTGAGGTTGGAATAGGCTTTGTTGCCATGCGTTTCGTTCTCGATGATGTAGACCATCATCGAGGCGGAGGTGACACCGGCCATGGGGCCCACAG